>DAMCQE010000055.1:0-18845 GCA_032105665.1 Pseudomonas sp.
ATGAGCGATTCCACGACAGGGGTATTGGGGGTGGAGTATAGCCAGCCGTATCGACACATCAGGCTGCCGGGCATGAGCGGCTTCAGGCCGGGGCTGCTGCCTACCCTGCTGGTGCTGGCCATGCTGCCGGTACTGGTCTGGCTGGGCTTCTGGCAGCTGGAGCGCGGCGAACAAAAGCGCGATCTGCTGGCACGCCAGGAGGCGAGGCAGCAAGCTGCGCCGCTGTCACCGGAGCAGATCGAAAGCAGCGCCCAGCCGGCCTTTTCCCGCGTGCATCTGCAGGGTCGTTTCGATGCCGAGCACAGCTTCCTGCTCGACAGCCGCACCCGTGACGGCCAGGTTGGCGTAGAGCTGCTGCAGCCCTTTCATGACGAGCTCAGCGACCGTTGGGTAATGGTCAACCGCGGCTGGATTCCCTGGCCCGATCGCCGCGTGCCGCCGGCCTTCGACACACCAGCGCAGTCTTTGAAGCTCGCTGCCTGGGTCTACGTACCGCCAGGAAAGCCGTTCATCTTCAGCCACCGCACGGCCGAGGGCTGGCCGCGCCTGATCAACCACGTCGACATCGAGGCGATGTGGCAGCAGGCCGGCCGCGAAGGCGTGATCCATGAATTGCGTCTGGAGCCCGGCCCCAGCGCCTACCGCGCCGATTGGGCGATCACCAGCATGCGCCCGTCGCAGCATCTGGGCTACGCCGTGCAGTGGTTTGCCATGGCAGCCGCCCTGCTGGCGCTGTTCATCTACTTCGGCGTGCATCAGGCACGGGAGAAGCACAGTGACGACGATGAATCCAACCCTTGCCGGCCGTGAGCCGAAGCGCGGTCGTGGCCGGCTGCAACTGCTGCTGATTCTCGGCGTCGTGCTGGGGCCGATGCTCCTGGCCTCGGCCATGTATCGCTTCGGCTTCTGGGTACCGCAGACCCGCAGCTACGACGGCGTGCTGATCGCCAACGGCCAGGACCGCGCAGCCATCGGCGTGACTGCAGCCGACTCCGAACGGCGCTGGGAGCTGCTGGTCACCGCCCCGCAGGGCTGCGAAACGCAGTGCCAGCAGCTGGTCTATCTGGCCCGCCAGATCAATATCGGCCTGGCCCGCGAAGCGGCCCGCGCCAGCCACGCACTGGCCAGCGCCACCGCTCTGGACGAAGCCTACGAGCAGCGCCTGCGCCGCGAATACCCGCAATTGCAACGCCATGGTCTCGACGCCGCCGCCTATGCCCGCAACCCCGAGGCGCCAGCCACGCCACAGCTTTGGATCGTCGATCCGCACGGCAACCTGGTGCTGCGCTACGACGCCGGCGCCGACGGCAAGGCAATCCTCGATGACCTGAAATACCTGCTGAAGATCTCGCAGATCGGCTGACGCACTCTGCCGCTTCGCTGGGGTCCCAAACTGGCCGCCCAAGGAGAAACCGATGGCCAAACCCGGATACCGCCTCGCCCTGATCGCCACGCTGCTGGCGGTGGTGGTCGTGCTGCTCGGTGCCTATACGCGGTTGACCCACGCCGGCCTCGGCTGCCCTGACTGGCCAGGCTGCTACGGTTTTCTCGCCGTGCCCATGAGCGAGCAAAAGCAGAACCTCGCCGCGCTGCGCTTTCCCGAGGCGCCACTGGAAGTGATCAAGGGCTGGAACGAGATGATCCATCGCTATTTCGCCGGCGCGCTGGGGCTGGTGATTCTCGCCATGGCGGCGCAGGCGATACGCCGTCGCGGCCAACCCGGGCAGCCGGTGAAGTTGCCGCTGCTACTGCTCGCGGTGGTCATCGCCCAGGCGATCTTCGGCATGTGGACAGTGACCCTGCAGCTCTGGCCGCAGGTGGTTACCGCGCATCTGCTCGGCGGCGTCACCACCCTCAGCCTGCTGTTTTTGCTGTGCCTGCGGCTGTCCGGTGCACTTGCTCCGTTGCCGGCCGTAGACGGTCGTCTGCGCAAATTCGCCGGCATCGCCATGCTCGCGGTGATCGTCCAGATCGCCCTCGGCGGCTGGGTCAGCAGCAACTATGCGGCCGTCGCCTGCACCGACTTCCCCACCTGCCATGGCGAATGGTGGCCGCGGATGGACTTCGCCAACGCCTTCAACCTGACCCATCACGACATCGGCCCCAACTACCTCGGCGGCCTGCTCTATGGCGAGGCGCGCACGGCCATCCACCTTACCCACCGCATCGGCGCGCTGTGCGTGACGCTGGTCTTGCTCTTGCTCGCTGCCATGCTCATGCGCCGCGGCCTCGGCCGACTGGCCGGGTTGCTCATCGCCGCGCTGGCGCTGCAGGTCGGGCTGGGCATCAGCAACGTGCTGCTCAACCTGCCGCTGACGGTCGCCGTAGCGCACAACGGCGGCGGTGCCGCGCTGCTGCTGGTGCTGGTGCTGGTCAATTACCGGCTGCGCCAGCCTGCACATGCCGCCCGGCAAACCGAGCCAGCATCGATTTCGAACACGACGGGGCAGCTCGATCTGCCCCGCGCATGACCACAAGGAGAACCCCATGGCGACTCTACTCAGCGAACGCGGCGCCCAGGCCAGCTGGCGCGACTACCTGGAGCTGACCAAGCCGAAGGTGGTGCTGCTGATGCTCATCACCTCGCTGGTGGGCATGTTCCTCGCCACCCGCGCCGGCGTGCCCTGGACGGTGCTGCTATTCGGCAACCTCGGCATCGCCCTGTGCGCCGGCGGCGCGGCGGCGGTGAACCATGTGGTGGACCGGCAGATCGATTCGGTGATGGCCCGCACTCACAAGCGGCCACTGGCAGAAGGCCGGGTCTCGCCGGCGGCGGCACTGACCTTCGCCTTCGTCCTCGGCGTCAGCGGGCTGGCCCTGCTGCTGACCTTCACCAACGCCCTCGCCGCCTGGCTGACGCTGGCCTCGCTGATCGGTTACGCGGTGATCTATACCGGCTTCCTCAAACGTGCCACGCCGCAGAACATCGTCATCGGCGGCCTGGCCGGCGCCGCGCCGCCCCTGCTCGGCTGGGTCGCGGTAACCGGCCAGGTCACCGCCGAACCGCTGCTGCTGGTGCTGATCATCTTCGCCTGGACGCCGCCGCACTTCTGGGCCCTGGCGATCCACCGCAAGGACGAGTACGCCAAGGTCAACGTGCCGATGCTGCCGGTGACCCATGGCGTGCACTACACCAAGGTGCACATCCTGCTCTACACCGCCATGCTGCTGGCGGTCAGCTTCATGCCCTTCGCCATTCACATGAGCGGCCCGCTATACCTGGCCGCCGCGGTGCTGCTGGGCGCGCGCTTCCTCTACTGGACCATCGCGCTGTACCGCGACAGCCGGCCACATGCGGCAATCAAGACGTTCAAATTCAGCATCTGGTACCTGTTCGCGCTGTTCATCGCGCTGCTGGTTGATCATTATCTGCTGCTCGATTTCTAGATAGTCGCCCAAAGGACGTTCATGACCCGCATCCAGAAAACCGTCTTCATCCTCGTTGCGCTGATCGCGCTGGTCGTCGGGCTGACGGTTTCCAAGGTGCTCAACAGCCAGCGCCAGCTCGACCCCACCCAGCTGCTGGATGCCGGCATCGTCCTGCTGCCGCAGAGCCGCCCGGTGCCGGCGCTGAGCCTGACGGATCAGGACGGCGAAGCGGTGCAGCTGGATGCATTGAAGGGGCAATGGACGCTGCTGTTCTTCGGCTACACCTTCTGCCCGGACATCTGCCCCACCACCCTGGCCGAGCTGCGCCAGCTCAACGGCATGCTGCCGGAGACGGTGCGCGGCCAGTTGCGCACCATACTGGTCAGTGTCGATCCGGACCGCGACACGCCCGCGCAGCTCAAGGAATACCTCGGCTATTTCAACGCCGGCTTCCAGGGCCTGACCGGCCCGCTGGACGATATCCAGACCCTGGCCAACGGCGTCGGCATCCCCTTCATACCCGGCGATACCAGCAAGGAAAACTACACCGTCGACCACAGCGGCAACCTGGTCCTGATCGGCCCGGATGGTCGGCAGCAGGGCTTTATCCGCTCGCCTTTGCGGGTGCAGAAACTGGCCGAGCAGTTGCCTGAGCTGGTCAAGCAGGCGGAGTGAGGAAAGCGAGCCTGTTGGCGTTCGCGGTGTACAGACTATGGCTGGCGCTGGGCCTGGAAGCCCGCCCCCTCTCCCTAGCCCTCTCCCCAAGGGGGCGAGGGGACTGTTCGATGGTGACGCAGGCTCTGGCGAATCAACACCCGGCCCAGAGGCGGCACGCTTCGGACGTCAGCACGGCGCAGCAACCATCTTTGGCTGCACAATCATCGAACACTGCCGTAATACTCAGATACCTCTGCGATCCAACCCCCTCGCCCCTCCGGGGAGACGGCTGGGGCGCCCAGCATAGGGTCGAGGGGACGCTTCACCTCATGACCATCATGGCTCACCGACCGAACTTACCGACGCCGCGCTTCCCCTGCGAGGTTCACGCAGCACCGCGCTGATGCGTGCTCGTCGCTTGCGCCACCAGATCACCACACCGGTGGCCGACAACACCGCGATCGCCACGCCCAGCACGGCGATGAGGATGCGCCCTGGTAGGCCGAGGATGCGCCCGCCATGGATCGCCGGCTGCAGCAGATGGAACTGCTGCCCCAGCGTGCCCTGGCCGGGAATCTCCTGCCCCAGCAGACGACCGTCGGTGCCATGGAAGAACAGCCAGGCGTTGCCCTGGTTGCTGTCGTGCTCGCCGAAGCCGGCGCCGTAGAAGTTGTATTCGAAGCTGTAGTACAGCTCGGTGATTGCCTCGCTTAGGCCGAGCTCGGCGGCGTGCTGCATGGCGTAGTCGTACGCCTGGTGGAAGTCGTAGGCGGTAGTGCCCAACTGCTCGGCCGGCATCCGCCCGCGGGCCTCGTAGACGCTCGGCTCAACGGGCGAGAACAGTGAGACCACCGGCTTGAACACCTGCTCCGGCAGGTTCATCGCCACGCTGCTGACCGCCACTGGCGTGAGCAGCAGCCACAGCCACAGGCCGCCGGCGCGGTGCACGTCGTGGTTCATGCGCTGGCGCTTGATCTTCCAGGCCGTCCACCACTTGGAAAAGAACGGCCGGCCGCGAGGGAAGGTCAGCACCAGCGAGACGAAGCAATCGATTACCCAGGCGATTGCCACGATGCCCATCAACCACAGCCCCCAGTTGCCCGGCAGCGACAGGTTGTAATGGAACTCGAGAATGAAGGGCACGAAGTTCTTGCGCGAGAAGCAGCACTCGCCCCAATAGCGCGTACCCACCGGCTCGCCAGTCACCGCATCGAGGTAATGCACCACGGGTCGTTCGTCATAGGGCTTGCCGGTCGCCGGATCGTCGCGCGGCACCAGCGCCATCAGCGCGGCGTGGCCGGGTTCGCTGGGAAACTCCATGTACCAGACCTGCATGCGCGGGTTGGCCTGCTCGACGCGCTCCACCAGCGTCCCCGGCGCCAGCACCGGGCCCTCACTGGTGGTGTGGTAGAACTCCGGGTTGAGCCATTCATCCAGCTCGTGATGGAAGGCCAGGATGCTGCCGGTAATGCCGGCGAGAAACAGGAAGATCGCCGTGGCCAGGCCGATGTAGCGGTGCAGGAGCACGAGAATGGAACGCATCGTCGGTTGTCCGTCCTTCAGAAAGCACAAAGCCGCCGGCCCTGTGGGGCCGGCGGCAGTTCAGCGTTGATCAGAAGTCGTAGGTCACGGTAGCCATGACATTGCGCTCCTCGCCGTAGTAGCACTGGCTCAGGCTGTTGCACGCGGCGACGTACTTCTCATCGGTGAGGTTGTTCAGATTCAGACGCACGCCGACACCCTGCAGCCCGACGCGAGACAGGTCATAACCAAGCATGGCGTCGTACAGCGTGTAGGACGGAATGCGCAGGATGTTCTCCGCGTCAGCCCAGCTCTTGCCGAAGTAGCGTGCGCCACCTCCCACCTGCAAACCGGCCAACGGCCCTCGGTCGAAGGTGTAGTCGGTCCACAGCGAGGCCATGTTGCGCGCCACCGCGTTGGGCGTGTTGCCGCGATTGTTGACGCCAGCAGCACCGGTGAAGTCCTTGGAATACTCGACGTCCATGTAGGTATAGCTGGCGATGACATTGACCTGTTCCAGCGGCCGCAGACGAGCTTCGACTTCCACGCCTTTGGAGGTAAGTTCGCCCACCGCGCGGTAGAAGTTCTCGTTGGAATCCTTGTTCGCCAGGTTCGATTGCTTCAAGTCGAAGTAGGAGATGGTGTAGAGATCATCGGTGCCCAGCGGCTGATACTTCAGGCCCACCTCGTACTGTTCGCCCTCGGTGGGATCGAGCAAGGTGATGTCGAAGCCGCCGCTGCCATTCGCGTTATAGGCCGCAGTGGCGTTGGGATTGAACGACTCGGAGTAGCTGGCGTAGGGCGACAGGCCGTTATCAAAGGCATAGAGCACACCAACGCGACCAGTGAATTGCTCGAGCTTGGCGCTATCGGACTGATCGCCGTAGCTCGCATCGTTGGTGTGATCGAACGAGACGTCCACCCAATCCTGGCGAACACCCAGCGAGAAGCGCCAGTTGCCGAGGCTGATCAGGTCCTGCACATAGAGGCCTGTTTGCTCCAGCTCACGGGTTTCGTCGTACTGGTGGTAGAACACCGGGCTGCCCGCACCTACGGCACCGGTGTAGGGATTGACCGAGGGCAGGCCGTAGGCTGCGTCGTAAACCACCTTGGCCTTGCGCCGCTGGTAGTCGAGGCCGGTCACCAGAGTATGGCTGAGTGCGCCGGTATCGAAGAGGAACTGCAACTGGTTGTCGATGGTCCAGGCATGCAGTGCTTCGTCGGCCCCGGTGTAGTAGCGCACCAGTTCATCGGAACCTGGGGCCACGTAGCCGTACTGATAAACCTGCCCCGAGTCCACGGTGGAGTCCAGGTACTGGAAGTTCTGCCGCGCCGAAACGACATCGTTGAAACGGTGCTCGAGCTGATAGCCGATCATCTGCTGGTCGCGCTCGAACTTCTCGTAGTCCTCGTCGCCCTCGAAGAAGCTGCGCGAGATGCGCTGACCGTTGCGCGACGTCACCGTGCCCTCGGCCGGTAATCCGCCGTGGTAGCCGCTCTCCGGATCGCGTTGCAGCATCGCCAGCAAGGTCAGGCGGGTGTCTTCGGTGAAGTCGATGCTTACCGAGGGCATCACCGCAAAGCGTTGCTCCTCGATTCCATCGACCTGGTTGTCGGCATCCTTGGCCACGCCGACCAATCGATAACTGATGCGCTCGTCATCCAGAGGCCCGGTGAAGTCGAACGCTGCCTGCTTGTAATCATTGCTGCCGTAGGAGAACTGCAGCTGGCGGCTGGCTTCCTTCTGCGGCTTCTTGCTGGTCATCGCCACCAGGCCACCCGGCAGGCTGCGGCCATAGAGCACCGAGGACGGTCCCTTGAGGATGTCGATGCGCTCGATGAAGTACGGATCGACCTGCAGACTGCTGTAAGTGCCGCTGTCGCCCAGCAGCTTCTGGCCATCGAGATAGAGATTGTCGACCGAGCCATCGGTGATGCCGCGCATGGCTACATAGTCGTAGCGCGTCGTCGCACCGTACGGCGTACTCATCAGTCCCGGCGTGTAGCGCACCGCCTGGGCGATCGAGCGTGAACCCTGATCCTCGATCTGCTGGCGGGTGACCACCGAAACGGTCTGCGAAGTCTCTGCCAACGGCATGCTCGTCTTGGTCGCCACGCTGCTGTGGGTCGCGTTGTAGCCTTCCATCGAACCCAGCGCGTTGCCCAGGGCGAAACCTTCGACGGTCATCGGTTGCAGTTCGACGGCATCGGTCTGCGCGCTACGGCGCGCTAGCGAGTAGTTGCCCTGGCTGTCGCGGACGGCCTGCAGGCCGCTACCCTGCAGCAACGCAGCGAAACCGTCGTCAACGCCGTACTGCCCTTGCAGGCCGTTGCTGTCCAGGCCCTGCAGCAGGCTGCCATCCACCGAGAGCAGCACACCTGCTTCACCGGCGAAACGGCTCAGTGCGCTGGAGAGCGGGCCGGCGGGAATGTCGTAGCTGCGCACCACCTGCTGGGTAGCAGACTGCGCCATGGCAGCGCCGGGCACGATGCTGGCCAGCGGCAGGCACAGCAGCGCGGCACGAATGCCGAGCGCCAAGGCGCGGGAGCGATTGGGAATGAACGGCAAGGCGGTCGAGCGCATGGGTGTTCCTGTTCGAGTGACGGATTTAGCCCTATGCCCAACCAGATCGAAGAAAGGGAACTGAAGATGCGAATATTTTTTATTCGTGTCCGCAACGAACTACACGCCACCCCGTGCCGCGGCAGGTTCGAGGCTGACCCACCAGGCCATGCGCCGCTCGATGCGCACCGGCAGCGTCGCCGCCAGTGCATCCAGCACACGCTCGGTGTCACCGAGGGGAAAGGCGCCGACCACCCGCAGATCGGCGATACGCGGATCGCAGCCGAGATAGCCGTGTCGATAGCGCGACAGTTCGACGAGGAAATCCTCCAGCCGCTGGTTGTCGGCCAGTAATACGCCGCTCGCCCAGGTCTGATGTTCGGCGCGCGCCGCCGACAGGGGGGCGATGTAGCGGCGACTGAAATCGGTCTGCTGCCCGGCCGTCACACGGGTGATGCCTAAGCCGTCCAGCTGGATATCCACAACGCCGGCGAACACACTCAGCCGGGTATGGCCATCTTCCTGGCGCAGCGAGAAACGCGCGGCCTGCTCGCTACGCACGCGACCTTCACGACTGGTCAGCAGCAAAGGCCGCCCGCCTTGGCTGGGCGAGGCATCGACCAGCAGCTCACCGTGGTAAAGCGCCAGCCTGCGCGCGGTCGCGTCATCGGCAATATCCACCGCGGTATCGGTGTTCAGCCAGAGCTGCGAGCCATCAGCCAGGCGCAGATCGCGCACCTCACCAACCGCGGTCCGCTCATCGGCCGTCCACTGTCGCCAGGGCAGCGATCCGCCGGCCAGGCTCAGTGCCGCACCGCCACAAAGCACGGACAGCACCTTCAGTGCCTGGCGACGGTTCGATTGGCGGCTGTGCAACATCGCGCCGGCAGTGCGCGCGACGGCATCGTCGGCCAGCGGCTGGAACTGGCCACTGATGCGTTCGACCTTGGCCCACGCGCGGGCATGTTCCGGCTGTTCCAGCCACGCGTTCCAGGCCTGGCGCTCGCCAGCGCTGGCCGCACCGGACTGCAACACGGCAAACCATTTCGCCGCTTCCTGCAGCACGCGGTAATCGATGCCCATCAGTCCTCCGCCACCAGCAGCAGGCAATGCAACATGGCCTGAGCCATGTACTTCTTCACCATCCGCTCGGAAACGCCGAGTTCGATGGCGATTGCGGCGTAGGTCATGCCCTGCAGCTGCGACATGAGAAAGGCGCTGCGCACCTTCGCCGGCAGCTGGGCCAGCATGGCGTCGACCTGCAGCAAGGTTTCGACGATCAACGCCTGGGATTCCGGCGATGGCGCCACGGGCTCGGGTTGCAGTGCCAGCGCATCAAGATAGGCCTGCTCGATCTGTCGGCGCCGCCAATGGTTGATCAACAGGCCCTTGGCGATGGTATGCAGGTAGGCTCTGGGTTCGCGGATGGCGCCCATGTCCTGATCCTTGGTCATCACCCGCACGAAGGTGTCCTGCGCGAGGTCGGCCGCCCTCTGATTACAGCCCAGCTGACGCCGCAGCCAGCCGTTAAGCCAGCCGTGATGCTCGGCATAGAGCCGATGCAGCATCTGCTGTCGAACCATACCTTCAATTGCCATGCGGCCTCCCATGAGCGCTGCAAGCGTTAATGCTAACGCTTCTCAACAGCAAAAATCCATCGGCAATCGCTGTATCGCGTTCTTTTGTCGACCGACGTCCGTTCGAGCACGGTGCAGAAAAAGCTCGACTAGGCTGAAGGAACAACCCATCTCCGGAGGCACGCTCATGACCCAACTGCCACGTCTGGCCGCTTTCGCGCTCCTCTTCCTGACGCTAATGCCCGCCCATGCGCAGCAGATCCTGCCGGGCCTCTGGGAATTCAGCAGCGGCGATATACAGGTGGATGGCCAGCAGATGCCGGGCATGGACGCGATGCTGGCGCAGATGGAGAACCTGCCCGCCGACCAGCGCCGGATGATGGAGGAGATGCTGGCCGCGCAGGGCGTGAAACTCGGCGGCAAGGGCGTACAAATCTGTCTGAGCAAGGCTCAGGTGGAGTCCGATGAGCTGCCCTTCCAAGATGACCCGGCCTGTACCCAGGAGATCACCGAGCGTGGCGACAAGCTGTGGAAATTCAGGTTCGAGTGCCCTGATGCCCGAGGTCAGGGCGAGACGCGCTTCATCAGCGACAAGGAGTTCGTCAGTAACGTGGAAAGTGAATACCGCCAAGGCACCGAGACCGGTACCTCGCGAATCGAATCCCACGCGCGCTGGATAGCGGACGATTGCGGCGCATTGAAACCGGCTCGGTAGAAGGCAACCGGGAAATCAGCAGAGTTCCACGTGAAACCCCCATGGTTACTGGGCGGAAGTCAGTTCTTCTCCCAACTGCCTTGGTTGTTCTGCTCGCAAGCGGGCTGGAGAAAGCGCGCATCACTGGCGATGCCGTAATAGTGAATGTCCTGCCGGTACGGCATGTTCGACACCTGCGCGCTGCGGCAGACACCGAAGGCCCCGTCCGGGCACTGATCGACGAAATCCACTTCGACCTCGTGATCCTTCAACTGCGGCTGACAGAAGCCGGTGCGGAACAACTCTGCGGGAATGTTGATGTTCGCCTGGCAAAGCTTCACCGCCACGCGGTCGTCGTGGCTGTTAATCACGCACGCTTCGGCCATCACATCGCCAGCGACGAGCAGGCCGCACAGGGCTGTCAGCAAGAACGGTAACCGCACGATTTCACCTCTCCGAGAATCGCCGGCGACTTTAACATGAGCCACCCGCCCCTTTCAGACCCAGCGCAAAATGCGCACCATAGCCGCCATGCTCGAACATATCCCGACCCATCTCATCGGCGGCCCGCTCGGCGCCGGCAAAACCAGCCTGATTCGCCATCTGCTCGATCAGAAGCCAGCCGGCGAACGCTGGGCGGTGCTGATCAACGAGTTCGGCCAGATCGGGCTGGATGCCGCGTTACTGACGACCGAAGCAGACGGCATCAGCCTGGCGGAGATCCCCGGCGGCTGCCTGTGTTGTGTCAACGGCGTGCCGTTCCAGGTCGGCCTGGCGCGCCTGCTGCGTCAGGCAAAACCAGACCGCTTGCTGATCGAACCCTCCGGCCTGGGCCACCCGGCGGAATTGCTGCGGCAGCTCAGGCTACCGCCATGGCAGAACGTGCTGAGCGTCCAGCCAACCGTGCTGGTACTGGATGCCGCCGCCCTCAGCCGCGGCGAACCCCTGCCCGACAGCCAGCAGCAGGCCCTGGTCCAAGCCGGCCTGCTGCTGATGAACAAGAGCGAAACGCTGGACCAACCCAGCCGTACCCGACTGGCAGAGCAGCTGCCTGAGCAAACGCTTTACTGGACCACGCAAGGCCAGCTGCCCCTCGAACAGCTTCCCGGTATCGGCGCTCGCGCCAGTGAAGCAACGCCAGCGACGCCCCTGCCCTCCGGCTCGGCGAAGCTGGCGCAGGTGTGGCTCGATCCGCGCCAGCCGATCTGCCAGGTTCAGGCGACAGCAGAGCACTGGAGCATCGGCTGGCGCTGGCACCCGAGCCAGCGTTTCGATCTCGGCCAGCTCTCGCAATGGCTGGCGCGCTGGCCCTGGCGTCGCGCCAAGCTGGTAATTCACGGCCGCGGCAACTGGCAGTCAGCCAACGCACTGGACGGCCGGGCGTTGGTCTTCAGGAGCAGCGAATGGCGGCGGGACTCAAGGATAGAGCTGATTTTCAGCGAACCTCAGTCGCAGGCGGAACTGCAACAGGGCATGGTCGAGTGCCTTATCGACGAATGACCTGTCATTCGCGGGGGCGGCGCCAGTCGTCCAATTGAATCACCCTCCCCGGCTCGTCGGCGGGCTGAAACGGATGCGCCGCCAGTTCGATACGACCGACCTGCGCACCGAACATGATGATGGTGCCGGGGTGGCGCTGCTCACCAGTGACGGTGAACTCGAAACCGTAGATACGCGCGAGCCGGCGCTGGCCGCGTGCATCCGGCAACAGCGTCAGCTTGCGAAAGGCCACATTGCCGTCGAGCAATTCCACATCGAGCTTCTGGCAGTGCCGGCGCACCGCCTGCAGGGCGCGCTCGCGAATACCGTGGGAGTGCCACAGCCAGGCGCCGGCGGCAGCCAGCAGCATGAACAGAAACAGATTGCTCAGAGTCAGCATGAAGTAATGGAAAGTGTCCGGCGGGCGCACAGCTTAACAGGCCGTCGCGGCGCCGCCGTGTCGATACCGTCGTATATCTGCTTCAGCTTTCCAGCCAGACGTCGCGCGCCCAATGCCAGACGGTCTCCCAGGTTTCCTCATCGGTCAGCTCGCAGTCGTCGCCGTCCCACAGGGTGACTTCGCCTTCCAGATCGACCACGTAGTAGTCGCGCCCGTCCTGGCAGATCGGGATCAGATCGCGCGGCACGCCGGCATCCCAGGCATTGGCGGCGACTTCCGGCAGGTAGGTGTGTGACTGCGGATCGGTGGCGGTGACCGGCTCGAGGCGCCCGTAGATCACGTCGCTGACCTGGAGCAGGAACTCACGCAGGCCGAACGGCAGGTTGATCAACAGCTGCTCTTCGATCTCCACCAGCAGATCGTCGTCCGGCAGTTCCAGTGGTACCGGTACCGGCTCGTTGAGCTCGCGCAGCTGTTCGATGACTTCTTCCACACCCACCTCCTGTCGTATGCCCCCAGGCAAGGCCCCGTTTATACAGCCCGTCGGATTGGCGAGCCAGTTCTGTCGCGTTAAAGTGCATGGCCGAGCGAAACGCTCGGTTAATAAATTCACGGCGACTTGCCCGTTTCAACCTGCACGATTGCAGACATTAGGTAGCAGCTTGCATTGGTGCCTGCCAGTCACCTCCGGTCCACTCGGACCTGAACAAGGACACACAATGACCACTACCGAAGCCCAGGAGTTGCTACAGGCCATCGACCGATGCGCCGACGAGCCAATCCATATCCCCGGTAGCATCCAGCCCCACGGTTTCCTGCTGGTGGTCAGCGAACCCGAGCTACAGGTGCAGCAGGCCAGCGAAAACGTTCAGCACTGGCTCGGAATCGACGCTCGTTCACTGCTCGGCCAACCACTGTCGGACCTGTTGCCCACCGCGCGCATTGAAGCCGGTCTCGAGGCGCTGAGCGCAGATGATCACAATCCCTTTCACCTGAGCGATGTAAGCATCGGCCTGGCCGGAGCCGCCGGCCAGACGTTCGCCCTGCTCGGCCATCGCCATCGCGGACAGCTGATTCTCGAATTCGAACGCGCGGAGAACCCCGCCCAGGCCTACGACACCCTGTATCCGCTGATGCGCACCTTCGTCGCCCAGCTGCAGGACAGCCGCGAACTCGAAGCGCTCTGTCAGCTGGCGGTTCGGGAGGTCAAACGCATCACCGGGTTTGGCCGGGTCAAGGCCTACCGCTTTGATGCTGAAGACAATGGCGTGGTGCTGGCCGAAGCGGCGGACCCCGGCTATCCGAGCTATCTGGGTCTGTGCTTTCCGGCCGCCGACATCCCGCAACAGGCGCGCCGGCTGTATCGCGAGAACCTGATCCGGGTGATTCAGGACGCCAACTATCAACCCTCGCCGCTGATACCGGCGCTCAATCCAGGCTCCGGCGCGCCGCTCGACCTGAGCTTTGCCGCTTTGCGCAGCGTTTCCCCGGTGCATCTGCAGTACATGCGCAACATGGGCACGCTGGCGTCGATGTCGATCTCCATCGTCATTCGCGATCGGCTGTGGGGGCTGATCTCCTGCCATGATGCCGAACCGCGAGCAGTCACTTACCAGACGCGCACCGCCTGCGAGCTGCTCGGTCGTATCCTCTCGCTGCAGATCGAGGCACGGGAAAGCGAGACCCTCGCGCAACGTAAGCTGGAACTGCGCCACCAGATCGTCCATCTGCTCTCGGCCATGGCCGATCGCGATAGCGTGGTCGAGGGCTTTCGTCACCTCCCTGAGGTGGTGCTGGGTTTCGCCGGGGCCGACGGCGCGGCGATCATCTCCGCGGACAAGTGCGAAACCGTCGGAAACACACCGGACCATGAACAGATTCTGCAGCTGGCGCAGTGGCTGGGCGAGCGGCGCGACGAACTGGTGTTTCACAGTGACTGCATCAGCCGCGACATTCCCGACATGCCGGCGCTCGCCGAGCACTGTGCCGGGGTCATGGCCATCTCCATCTCGCGCCTGCACGCGCACTATCTGATCTGGTTCCGCCACGAGCAGATCAAGACCGTCAACTGGGCCGGTCAGCCGGAAAAACAGATCGACCGTCAGAGCGGCGCTCTCAGTCCGCGGCACAGCTTCGAACAATGGCAGGAAACCCTGCGCGGTTATGCGCAGCCCTGGGATCAGGTGGTGATCGAAGGCGCGCTGGAACTGCGCAACGCGGTGCTCGGCATTGTCTTGCGCAAAGCCGAGGAGATGGCCCAGCTGGCCGGCGAACTGCGCGCCAGCAACAAGGAGCTGGAGGCCTTCTCCTACAGCGTTTCCCACGATCTGCGGGCTCCGCTGCGGCATATCGCCGGCTATACCGAGCTGCTCAGCGAGATGGAAAGCAAGCAACTGAGCGAACGCGGCATGCGCTTTCTCGACAACATTGCCGACGCCGCGCGCTTTGCCGGCACGCTGGTGGACAACCTGCTGAGTTTCTCGCAGATGGGCCGCTCCGCATTGCGGCTGTCGGATGTCGACCTCGGTGCATTGGTCGCCTCCATTCGCGAGGAGCTGGCGCCTGACTGCGAAGGTCGGCAGATCGAATGGCACCTGCTGCCGATGCCGATCGTCGTCGCCGATGCCGCCTTCATTCACATGGTGCTACGCAACCTCATCGACAACGCGGTGAAGTACAGCCGCACCCGCGACGTCGCGGTCATCGAGGTCGGCGCAGAACAGCGCTCGGGCGAGGTCGTGGTCTACGTGCGGGACAACGGCGTCGGCTTCGACATGCAGTATGCCGGCAAGCTGTTCGGCGTATTCCAGCGCCTGCATCGCATGGAAGAGTTCGAGGGCACCGGCATCGGCCTGGCCAGCGTGCGGCGCATCGTCGAGCGCCACGATGGACGCGTGTGGGCCGAGGGCCAGCTGGACAAGGGCGCCACCTTCTATTTCGCACTGCCTAAACTGACTTACACATCGTCCCTCCTGGACCGAGACATCTGATGCTGAAACCGATACTGCTGGTCGAAGACAACCCCCACGACCTGGAACTCACCCTGATCGCGCTGGAGCGCAGCCAGCTGGCCAATGAAGTGGTGATCATGCGTGACGGCGCCGAGGCGCTGAACTACCTGCAGCGCACCGGCGCCTACGCCGATCGCGCCGATGGCAATCCGGCAGTGCTGCTGCTGGACCTGAAGCTGCCCAAGGTCGACGGTCTGGAAGTGCTCAAGACCGTCCGCGAGACCGCCGAGCTGCGCAGCATTCCGGTGGTCATGCTGACCTCGTCGCGGGAAGAACCCGACCTGATGAAAGCCTATGAGCTCGGGGTGAACGCTTACGTCGTCAAACCGGTCGAATTCAAAGATTTTGTCGCCGCAATCTCCGACCTCGGCATCTTTTGGGCCGTTCTCAACGAGCCGCCACCTGGTTCCCTGCGACTCAAGCGCGCGCGCAACAAAGACGAAAAGAACTGAACGAGCACTGCCGGCCCGCGCCTGGCGGGCCGTCTCGATGATTCCTGCTTCCTCGACAGGATGGATATGCCAGCGTCAAAGAACATCAGCGTCCTGTTCATCGAGGACAGCCCGCACGACGCCGAACTCGCCCAGCTGGCGCTGGAGCGCAGTGGCTACACCCTGCACACCGAACTGGTCTACAGCCATGCCGGCGTCGTGGAAGCGCTACAGCGACGCGCCTTCGACCTGATCCTGGCTGACTTCATCCTGCCAGGCTTCTCCGGCAGCCAGGCGTTGCAGGAAGCGCGTCGACTGGCACCGCAAACACCCTTCATCTTCCTTTCCGGCGTGTTCGGCGAGGAGCATGCGGTCAACATGATGCGCTCCGGCGCCGTCGACTACGTGCTCAAGCAGAACCTCGGCTTTCTGCCCAAGGCAGTGGAACGGGCCCTGGCCGAAGTCAACGAACGACGCCGCCGCCTGCAGGCCGAGCAGGCTTTGCGCGAAGTCGAGGTACGCGCACGCCTGGCGATCGACGCGGCACGCCTGGGCATGTGGGACTACGAACCGCAGAGCGGCACGTTGATCTGGGACCAGCGTTGCCGGGCCATGCTCGGCATCGGCGCACAGGACCCGGTGGACATGCCGCTGTTCGAACGCCTCTGCCACCCGCAGGACCGCGAGCGGATACGCGAGGAAATCGCCCGTGCCATCGCCGGTGAAGACGGTGGTGAATTCTGCACCACCTATCGCGTGCTCTTCGATGACGGCAGCCTGCGTTGGATGGAAACCCGCGGCCAGGCGTTCTTCGAAGGCGAGCAGTGCTCGCGCTTCGTCGGCGTGGTGATGGACATCACCGAACAACAGCTGGCGACCCAGACCCTCAGGCAGATGAACGAAACCCTGGGCGAGCGCGTGCAGGAACGCACCCGCGAACGTGACCGCACCTGGGAGCTGTCCCGCGACCTGCTGGCCGTTACTCGCCTGGACATGATGCCGGTCGCGCTCAACCCGATCTGGGAAGAGGCTTTCGGCTGGCCGCTGGAACAGCTCATGCAGCACCCACTGACCTGGCTTGTGCATCCGGACGATCTGCAGGCGACCCAGGACGAAAATGCCCGTGTCGGCCAAGGCAAGGTCACCAACCGCTTCGTCAATCGCATGCGTCATCGCGACGGCAGCTATCGCTGGCTGTCCTGGTCGGTGGTCGCCGATGGCGGTCGCATCTACTCGGCGGCGCGGGACATCACCAGCGAAATCGCCGCGGTCGACAAACTGGCCGAGGCCAACCGCGAGCTGCGCGCGCAGATCCAGGAGCGCGAACGCGTCGAGGCCACGCTGCAGCAGATGCAGCGCCTCGAAGCCGTCGGTCAGCTGACCGCCGGCGTCGCCCATGACTTCAACAACCTGCTGACGGTCATCCTCACCAGCGCCAGCTTTCTGCAGAGCGACCTCGAGCAGGGCGCCCCGGCAGAACGCAGCCTGCGACGTCTGCAGTACATCCGTGAATCCGGCGAACGCGGTGCCACGCTGACCAGCCAGCTGCTCGCATTTGCCCGGCGCCAGCAGCTCACGCCCGCGGCGATCGACCTCAACGACACCCTGGTCAGCCTGCTCAGCCTGCTGAAAAGCACCCTCGGCGGCAGCGTCAGCATCGAGACCGACACCCAGGCCAACATCTGGCACGCGCTGGTGGACCCGACCCAGATCGAGATGATCATCCTCAACCTGGCGATCAATGCCCGCGATGCCATGGGTGACAGCGGACGTCTGACGCTGGGCACGCGCAACGTGGTGATCAGCGAACCGGCACTGCGCGCCGAAGATCCCGTCCCAGGCGAGTACGTGGTGCTTTCGGTGACCGATACCGGCACCGGCATGAACGAGGAAGTGCTGAGCAAGGCGTTCGAGCCCTTTTTCACCACCAAGGAAGTCGGCAAGGGCTCAGGCCTCGGGCTGGCGCAGGTTTTCGGTTTCGCCAAGCAATCCGGTGGCGGTGCCCGTATCGAAAGCCGCGAGGGCGTGGGTACCACGGTCAAGGTATTCCTGCCGCGCACCGCGGCACCGCAGCAGCTGGAGCCGATCCTGGCGGTGAGCGCCGGGACGCGCGAGGACAATGCACAGCACAGCATCCTGCTGGTGGACGACGATCCCAGCGTGCGTGAGGTGACCGCGCTGATGCTGCAGGACCTCGGCTTCGCAGTGACCGAAGCGGACAGCGGCGACCATGCCTTGCAGCTGCTGGCCGGTGATATCGAGGTCGATCTGCTGCTGGCCGATTTCGCCATGCCCGGCATGAACGGCGGCGAACTGGCCCGTACCGTGCGCACGCGCTACCCCGAGCTGCCGGTGATTTTCGTGACCGGTTACGCCGAGCTGTGCGAACTGGGTCTGGCCGGCTACTCGATCATCCAGAAACCGTTCCGCGAGGAACAACTGGCGAGCAAGATTCATCTGGCTTTGAACGAAGGCAGCCTGACCGATGGCTGAGCTGCGCGCACGCCTCAGGCAGGCCACGGCGCCACTGCATGAGCAAGTAGATGCCGCCTTCTCGGATTTCAGCCTCGAGCAGCCAGACGATTATCGTCGCTTCCTGCGTGCTCACAGCCGGGTCCTCAGCGCCGCGGAGATCGCGCTGGAGCGCGCCGGTTTCGCGGCGCTGCTCGACGACTGGCCGATGCGGGTGCGCCGTCATGCCTTATGGGCCGATCTGGCCGAACTGGAATGCCCGTCTCCAGCAGCGCTGTCGATACCGTCATTGAACGATTTCGCCAGCTGCTGGGGCGTCGCCTACGTGCTGGAAGGGTCACGCCTGGGTGGCCGCGTTCTCGCACGGCGTGTACGTCAGGCCAACCAGACCGTCCCCATTCGTTACCTCGAGCATGGTGAGGTCGCCAGGCTCTGGCCGGCCTTCCTCGCCCGTCTTGAACAGCATGCTGCCAGTTACGCCTGGGAACCGATGCTGCTCGCCGCCGAACAGACCTTCGCCCTGTTCGCTGAAGCTGCCGCGCTGGAACACGACTGCGAATACGGCTGAAAGCACAAAGGCCCCGCAGGGCCTTTGCTTTACGCAACAACAACACGCTGGATGCCCAGAATATAGTTTGACATAGAGGGCCGCAAAATCCGCAAGCTTCAGC
>DAMCQE010000056.1:0-18736 GCA_032105665.1 Pseudomonas sp.
CGTAGTCGGCCCAGAAGGTCACGTCCATCGCCACCTGATCGGCGATGTTCTCCGGTGCGGTGGGCATCTGCGCCAGGCGCTTTTCATCCAGCAACGACACGGCCTGGGTGTTCGCCGGGCCGTAGGCGATGTTCTCGGAATAAGCCTTCTGCTGCTGCGGCTCGACCGTGAAGGCGATGAATTTGCGTGCCTGCTCCTGACTCTTCGCGCCCTTGGGGATGGCCCAGGAATCGAAGTCGTAGATGCCGCCGCTCCAGACGATCTGCAGGTTGCTCTCGTTCTGCACGGCAGCGATGCGGCCGTTGTAGGCGCTGCTCATTACCACGTCGCCGGAGGCGAGGAACTGCGGCGGCTGCGCGCCGGCTTCCCACCACTGGATGTGCGGCTTGAGCTGATCGAGCTTTCTGAAGGCGCGGTTCTGGCCGTCCTTGGTGGCCAGCACCTGATAGACCTCCTTGGCCGGCACACCATCGGCCATCAGCGCAAATTCCAGGGTGTACTTGGCACCCTTGCGCAGGCCGCGCTTGCCGGGGAATTTCTCGGTATCCCAGAAATCCGCCCAGCCGGACGGCGCGTTCTTGAGCTTGTCGGCGTTATAGGCGAGTACCGTCGACCAGACGAAGAAGCCAACGCCGCAGGGCTGTATCGCACCCTCGACGAAATCGTCCGGATTGCCGACGACGCCCGGATCGAGCTCCTCGAACAGCCCCTCGTCACAACCGCGCGCCAGCTCCGGCGACTCCACCTCCACCAGGTTCCACGACACACTGTTGGTGTCGACCATCGCCTTGACCTTGGCCATTTCGCCGTTGTATTCGCCGGCGACGATGCGGCCGTGACCGGCGGCTTCCCACGGCTGATAGAAGGCCTTCACCTGGGCCTGCTTGTTGGCGCCGCCGAAGCTCACCGCAGTGAGGTTCTCGGCAGCCGCTTGCCCGGCACAGACGAGACCGAGCGCCAGCGCGGACAGTTTCAGGTAGTTGCTCATGACAGTTCGCTCCTTGATGCAGTTGTTTGGGGTTGCTGCGGGAGTGGCTCAGGCCGCCTGCAGCGGGTCGAGCGCACGAACGTGCTCGACATGCCAGCCGATCGGCACCACGTCGCCCACGCGCAGGGCTTGGTCGAACTCGGCGATCGGCTGCTTGACGAAGAAATCACTGACGCCGCAGACCTCGAGACGGATGCGGATGTGGTCGCCCAGGTAGATGAACTCGGCAACGCGCCCGGTGAAGCGGTTCGGGCAGCTGGCACTGGCACCGTTGAGCAGCACCCGCTCGGGACGAATCGACAGGCTGACCGGCGACCCCGTCGCACCGACATTGACCGCCAGCGCCTCGACGGTTTCGCCGCGGCCGAGCTTGACCGTGCAGCTCTCGCCACGCCGCTCCAGCAGGTGCGCCGGCAGGCGGTTGTTTTCGCCGAGAAAGTTGGCCACGAAGGTGTTCAACGGCTTTTCGTACAGGGTGCGCGGGTCTTCGATCTGCTGGATCTGGCCCTGATGGAACACCGCCACCCGATCGGACATGGTCAGCGCCTCACCCTGGTCGTGGGTGACGTACACCACGGTGACGCCGAGGCGCTCGTGCAGGTGCTTGATCTCCATCTGCATCTGCTCGCGCAGCTGCTTGTCCAGTGCGCCCAGCGGTTCGTCCATCAGCACCAGCTGCGGCTCGAACACCAGCGCGCGGGCCAGCGCCACGCGCTGCTGTTGGCCACCGGAAAGCTGCGCCGGATAGCGGTTGCGAAAGCCCTCCAGCTGGACCATCGCCAGCGCGCGCTTGACCCGCTCCTTGATGTCGGGCTTGGCCATGCCGCGCACGCTGAGGGGGAACGCCAGGTTTTCCGACACGGTCATGTGGGGGAACAGCGCGTAGTTCTGAAACACCATGCCCATGTCGCGCTTGTGCGGCGGCACGTTGTTGATCGCCCGGCCATTGAGGAGAATCTCCCCCGCGGTGGGCGTCTCGAAACCGGCCAGCATCATCAGGCTGGTGGTCTTGCCCGAGCCGGACGGCCCGAGCAGGGTGAGGAATTCGCCGCGGCGGATATCCAGGTTCAGATCCCTGACGATCAGCGACTCACCGTCATAGCTCTTCTGGATGCCGCGAAAGCTCACCAGGATATCGTTCGTCGTTGACTCGACCATGCTGCTGCACCTGCCTAACCGTTGAACCGTGGCCACAGCGTAGAAGCGCAGCGGCGGCGGAAAAATCGGTACAGCGGAGCGATTGGCCTAGGCGTGAGGGAGAGTCGCGTGTAGGGAACGCCCTACACGGCGGGTCGGTGGCTGGCGCTCAGACCAGCTTGTGTTCCATGGCGTAGCGCACCAGATCGGCCACCGAATGCGCCGCCAGCTTCTGCATCAGGCGGGCCTTGTGGGTGCTGATGGTCTTGCTGCTCAGCGCCAGCTTGCCGGCAATGTCGTTTACCGAATCGCCCTGCACCAGCCGTTCGAACACCGAGTATTCGCGTTCGGAAAGCAGCGCGTGGGGCGGCCGCGAATCGGTCAGGCCAACCTCGAAGACCATGCGATCGGCCAGCGCCGGGTCGATGTAGCGCCCGCCACCGGCGACCTTGCGCAGGGCGGTAAGCAGTAGCGCTGGCTCGCTATCCTTGGTCGCGTAGCCGGCCGCGCCGATCTTAAGCGCCCGCGCCGCCATCTGCGCCTCATCGTGCATCGACAGCACCAGCACCGCCGGCGGCTGGATGAGCGCGCGGATCCGCGGAATCGCCTCGAGGCCGTTGACGCCGGGCATGGAGATGTCCAGCAGCACCACATCGCAACTGATCTGGCGCAACTGGTCGAGCAACTGCTGGCCATTGGCAGCCTCGCCGACCACCTGCATGTCACGCGCCATGCCGATCAGCTGCTTGATGCCCTCGCGGACGATGGTGTGATCTTCGGCGACCATGACCCTGATCATGACGGCAATGCTCCAGTGCTTGCGGCTGATGGAAGCGGCACCGGGTCCAGTGGAACCCGCGCCGTGATGGTGGTGCCCTCGCCGGGCTGGCTGTCGATTATCAGTTGCCCGCCGAGCATCTGCACCCGCTCGCGCATGCCGACCAGGCCGAACGAACTGCCGGCGCCGCGCGCGGCCACAGGAAAACCGCAACCGTCGTCGCTGACGCGCAGACAGAGCATGTTGCCTTCGAGGAGTAACTGCACGCTGACCGTCTGCGCCTGGGCGTGCCGCATCACGTTGGTCAGCGACTCCTGAAGAATGCGGAACAGGCCGATGGCCTTGGCGTTGCCCAGCAGTGGCGGACATTCCGGCACCTCGACCAGGCAGGCCACGCCGCTGCGCTCCTCGAAGCGCCGCGCCTGCCATTCCACCGCCGAGGCAATGCCGGCATCGAGAATCGGCGGGCGCAGCGCGGTGGCGACATCGCGCACCCGCTGGAACAGCTGGGCGATCAGCCGCTTCATGCTTTCCAGCCGCTGCGCCAGGGCCGGGTCGAGGTCGGCGAAGCCCAGCTCGCACATCGAGGTTTCCAGCTTGAGTACGGTCAGCACCTGGCCCAGCTCGTCGTGCACCTCGCGGGCGATATGCGCCTTCTCTTCCTCGCGCACCGTCTCCAGGTGCGCGGCTAGCTGACGCAGCTGCGCGCGCGAAGCATCCAGCTCCAGCTCGATGCGCTTGTTGTCGGTGATATCCCAGACGATGCCGTCCCATACCTGGCGGCCATCCGGCTGGCCGCGCACGGAGGCACGGATGTCGGCCCAGCGCACCTCGCCATCGCGATTGAGAATGCGCCCCTGCCAGCGCCAGTCCTGACTTTTCTCCAATGCCAGCTGCTGACTGGCCCAGTAGCCGGCCTCGTCGTCGGCGTGCACCAGGCTGCGGATGCCCTGCCCCGGCTGCAACAGGCGCTCGGCGGAATAGCCCACCAGACGCTGGCTGGCCTCACTGATGTAGGCGACGCGCACCGGGGCCTGCGGCCCGTCGCGCTCCAGGCGGAACACCAGCCCCGGCACGTTGCCGGCCATGGCCTTAAGCCGCGCCTCGCTCTCCTGCAGCTGAGCGCTGGCGCGACGGCGCTCGGTGATATCGGCAAGAAATACCACCAGATACTCACGACTGCCGAAGCGCAGAAAGCTGTAGGTGACCGCCGCCGGAAAGCGCTGGCCGTCGGCGCGCTGCCACTCGCATTCATGCACCTGGCGGTCGTCTTCGCCGGTGCGCGCGGCCCGCCAACGCGCCAGCCAGGCATCCATGCCCAGCGCCGGGTCGAAGGTTTCCAGCGGCAGGTCGAGCAAGCCACCGGACGAATGCCCGAGCAGCAGTTCGGCGGCCTGATTGGCGTAGCGCACGCGGCTGTCCCAGTTGAGCCAGAGGATGCCGACAGTGCTGTGATCGAGACAGAACTGCGTCAGCCGCTGCGCTTCCTCGGCCGCCTCGCGCAGTTCGATGTCGCGGCGTGCGGTCTTCAGCCGACTTTCCAGCAGGCCATGCTGACGTCGCTGCCAGGCCAGCATCAACAGGCAGGCCAGCAGCAGTACGCCCAGCAGCAAGGCCAGGCTTCGCCAGTAGCCGACCTCGCGCCCGAGGTCGATGCTGCGAGGCTTGAGCCATTGTTCCTGCAGCTGGCCGAACTCCCGAGCCGGGAACTGCCGCAGCGCGGCGTCGAGCACCGCGGCGAGCTCGGGGCTGTCGCGCCGCGAAGCGATCCGCAGCAGCTGCGGGTTGCCCAGGTCGCCGACCACTGCCAGAGCGTCGTATTCGAGCTGTTGCGACAGACGAGCGAACAGCGGCTCGTCGACGACCGCGTAGCTGGCCTTGCCCTCCAGTACCTGGCGCAAGGCATCGGCCTGGCTCGCCGCGGTGAGCACGGTGATATTGGGGTAGTTGCTGGCAAGGAACTCGCTGACCGGCCCAGGCCCCGCCGCGGCAACCAGCTCGCTGGGATGCAGGTATTCCAGGTCGACGGCGCGTGGACCAGCGCGATCACCGACGATCAGCCGCGGGATGCGCAGGAAAGGATCACTGTAGCGCCACAGGCGCAACCCGGCCGGCGTCTGGCGCAGCCCGGGTGCCACGTCGATCCTGCCTTCCAGCGCCGCCTCCTGCAGTGCCGCCTCGTCGTTGAAGCGGCGCCATTGCAGCCGCACGCCGAGTTCGGCGGCAAGCTGTTCCATCAGCTGCACATGGAATCCGGACAGGCGCCGCTGACGCTGGTCATATTCGGCATACGGCGCGCCCATCACCACGCCCACCCGCCATTCGGCATGCTGTTCGAGCCAGGCACGACTGGCGGCATCCAGCGACACGGCGCCAGCGGCAAACGGCGTGGCCAGGCTGAGCAGAAGAAAGAGGCGCAGGGATAGAGCGAACATATATTCACGCGATTGATGGGCGTGCCGACACGCTGTTGTAATGCATAACCCCTGCCGGCGCCAGCGTGGTACCGGCATCCATAGCGGAGACAATCCATGCGTCGTTTGTCTGCTTTCGTGCTTTTGTTCGGCGTCGCGCTTGGCGGCGGCGTGCCGTACATCGCAGCGGCGCAGGAACCGGAGGCGCCTCAGGAAGCACCGGCGGAGGAACCAGCAGCAACGCCACGACCATCGCCACAAACCCGTAGCGAGGCGCTGGCCGCAGGGCTGCAACGACAGCTCGAGGCCGCCGCCCAGCTGCAGCTAGGCGACGAGGACAAATTCCTCGCGCTCTGGCACCCGGCCAACACAGCAAAGGCCCGCGGCGTGCTCGTCATCGTGCCGAGCGAAGGCGAAACCGCCGATTGGCCACGCACAATCGGCCCGCTCCGGCGCGGCCTTCCCGAACATGGCTGGCATACCCTCAGCCTGACACCCGCTGATCCGGCGCTTAGCCCTGGCCCGCGGCCGCCAACGCCAGAAGCCCCGGCTGCGGAAGAGAAGCCCGAAACGGAAGAAAACGCTGAGCCTGACGCCACCGATACCCAGCCGGCCGCGGCGCAAACCACTTCGGCGGGCTACCTGCCTGAGCAGACGGCAGCCACGGACAACGACGAATCTACGCCGACACAAGCCGAGCAGGACACGCCGCCACCAACTCATGCCGAGCGCATGCTGGCGCGCCTGGATGCGGCCATCGAGCATGCGCGCACCCTGCAGGCGTCGACGATTGTTCTGATCGGCCATGGCACCGGCGCCTACTGGGCGAGCCAGTACCTGGCACAGCTTCAGCCAAAGGATGTCGGGCAACTGGTGGTGATCGATCCACGCGCACCGTTGCAGGCGGAACAGCCGCTGGAGAGCCATCTCGCAACGCTACCCGCCGCCATCGGCGACTTCTATACGGGCACCCGAGCAGCCGCAAATCAGCAGGCACTGCAACGGCGCAATGCAGCGCGCCGTGCCGGGCACCCGGACTACCGCCTGGTCGCACTGCCAGGCCTGACCGGTGACCGCAATACCGACCAGGAACAACTGGTGCGTCGCGTGCGGGGCTGGCTGGAGCGCAAGCCGGCACAGTGACGCCCGCTCAGCGAAAGCCGCGGCGCTCGCGAATCAATGCGTAGGCACTGTGCAGCTCGCGGGTGCGCTCGGTGGCGTCGCGCACCTGGGCGGCATTCGCACCAGCCCCCGCCTGCTTGTCCGGATGGTGCTTGCTCAGCAGACGCCGATAAGCGCGCTTGATCAGCTGCGGGTCGGTATCCGGACGCACACCCAGCAGCTGCATGGCCTGCTCGTAAGCTCCACCCCGACCGGCCGGCGCCTCCTTGCGTCGGGTCGCGCCCGGATCGAGCGCCGCCACCTCGGCGGCATCCCAACCCAGCCACTTGCCCCAGAGCAGCACCAGCTCGTGCTCGCGTGCGCCCATGCTTCCCTGCGCACGTGCCATGCGCCAGCAGGCCTGGATCAGGCGGCGGCTTTCCTCGCGCTGGCTGCGCAGCCGTTGCAGGGTATCGCGCAGGCCGTCACCGCTCGACTTACCGCGGTTGAAGGCGGCGATGGCCTGCTGCTGCGCGGCGGCATCGAGCCCCTGCCGGCGCATCTCGTCACGTGCGGCCTGGATATGCGCCGGGCTCACGCGACCGCCACTCTTGGCCAGACGCCCCAACAGAAAGAACAGCAAATCCCGGCCTTGCAGCACCGGCTTGCCGGCCAGGCGCGCACGCAGGCTGGTCCAGGAATCGAGCCCCAGACGACGATCGAGCACCTGCCCCAGCAGACCGCCGAGCAAAGCCCCCGGAATGCTGGCCAGCAACCAGCCGATCAGCAGCCCCAACAGCGTGATGGGCCAGAACATGTCAGCGTCGCGCCTCCAGTAGTTGCTCGACTTCCGCCAGACGCTCATGGGTACCCACGTCGATCCAGGCCCCGCCAAAGCACTCGCCGGACACCTGCCCATCTGCCATGGCGCGGCGCAACAACGGCGCCAGCTTGAACGCACCCGGCTGGCAGCCATCGAACAGCGCAGGATGCAAAACGGAAATGCCACTGTAGGTCAGCGCGTCACCATTGACCTCGGGCTCCGTGACGGCCGATTCGCCCAGGCTGAAATCGCCCTGGGGGTGGTGCGGCGGATTGTTCACCAGCACCAGATGCGCGAGCCCGTGAAGCGGCCGTCTCAGCCGGGCGAAATCGTAGTCGGTCCAGATATCGCCGTTGACCACCAGGAACGGCTCATCGCCGAGCAGCTCCAACGCCCGGTGAATCCCGCCGCCGGTTTCCAGGGGTTCACTCTCGGCCGAATAGCGGATGGTCACGCCGAAACGGCTGCCGTTGCCCAGATAGTCTTCGATCTGCTGGCCGAGCCAGGCGTGGTTGATCACCAGTTCCTCGAAACCCGCGGCGGCCAGCGCACGAACGTGGTACTCGATCAGCGGCACGCCGGCGGCGCGAACCAAGGGTTTGGGCGTGTGCAGCGTCAGCGGGCGCAGCCGCTCGCCCTTGCCGGCGGCCAGAATCATCGCCTTCATGCGTGCGGCGCCTGCGGCAGCTCTGCCAGCAGTTGCTGCAACTCGGCCAGCTCCGGTCTGCGCGCCAGCACGGCCTCGATATAGGCAAAGAAGCGCGGCACGTCAGCGAGGTAACGCGGCTTGCCGTCGCGATGGCAGATTCGCGCGAAAATGCCGATCACCTTGAGGTGGCGCTGCAGTCCCATCAGGTCACTGGCACGCAGGAACTCGTCGAGCGATTCGGGCAGCGTCACACCAGCAGCGCGCGCCTTGTGCCAGTAGCCTTCGAGCCAGGCCCGCACCTGCGCTTCGGGCCAGCTGAGAAAGGCGTCGTTGAACAGCGAGGTGATGTCGTAGCTGACCGGGCCGAGCACCGCGTCCTGAAAATCCAGCACACCAGGGTTCGGCTCGCTGATCATCAGATTGCGCGGCATGTAGTCGCGATGCACCAGCACCCGTGACTGCGCCAGCGCCGAGTCGATCAGTTGCCGACAGATACGCTCCCACGCGGCCTGCTGTGCTTCAGTTAACGTATGGCCGAGATGGCGCTGCACATACCACTCGGGGAACAGCTGCAATTCGCGGCGCAGCAAGGTCTCGTCGTAGGCTGGCATCGGCTGCGTCACCGGATGCAGCTGGAATTTGAGCAAGGCCTCCACGGCATCCTCGAACAGCTGTTCGGCATTGCTCTGATCGATGACATCCAGGTAGGTCTGGCGGCCCAGATCGGTCAGCAGCAGGAAGCCGCGCTCAAGATCGGAGGCCAGTATCTGCGGCACATGGACGCCCGCTTGATCCAGCATCTGCGCGACCTTGACGAAGGGTCGGCAGTCTTCCTGGGGCGGCGGTGCGTCCATCACGATCAGGCTGCGCTCGCCACCCTGCCAGCGGAAGTAACGGCGGAAGCTGGCATCGCTGCTGGCCGCAGTGAGCTGCGCCGCCGGCACTTCGCCCCAGCCGCAACGGACGAAGACTTCGGGTAATTGCTGTTCCAGCCAGGCGCTAAGGTCCAGCAGACGTTGATCTTGATGCGGCATCCAGGGGGTCTCCACGGCGCTAGCCGATAGGCGGGTCATGCTTTATTATCCTGCATCTTTCTCAGCCCATCGAGAGGCGTGCGGCCCAGCCGGCCGATGGCTCGCCGCAAGCACGGACCAAAAAACAAGATGGCAGTCAAATACCCCGCGTTTCGTAAAAAATTCCCTCTACTGGTTACTGGCGGTCTGCTTGCATTGCAACCGGTAGCTGTACCTTTTGTCTTCGCAGCCGAACAGTTCGCCTGCCAGCCCGACGCCTCCGGCGGCTGGAACTGCGCGTCCAATGAAGCCAGTCAGACCCTGCCACCGCGCCCGGTACACAGCGGCAGCACCGTGAGCACATCGAGCACCGCCAAATCGACGACCAGCAAGGCGCAAGCGCCAACGGCGACGACCAAGCTGGTCACCGAAAGCAAGGGCCGCGCCCTCGCCTCTCGCAGCGCCGATTACAGCCATCTCGACTGGGTTCCGCGCGAGCAGCTGACCCCGGCTCAGCTCGCCGAAACCGGTCCTTACTGCGCCGGTACCTATGTCGAGCCCGACCGTCCCGGCAAGTTCGACACCACCCCGATGAGCGAAGCGCCGACCTATGTGTCGGCCAAAGCCACCCGCTACGAGCAGGAAAAGGAAGTCGCCACCCTCGCCGGTGACGTGTTGCTGCGTCAGGGCAGCATTCAGGTCGAGGCGGACGAAGCCAGCCTGCACCAGCTGGAAAATCGCGGCGAGCTGACCGGCAATGTGCGCTTCCGCGACCGCGATGCATTGCTGGTCGGCGATCGCGCCGAGATCTTCCTCGACAGCGGCGAAGCCAAGGTGGAAAACGCCGAGTACGTCGTGCATTCCGGCAAGGTGCGTGGCAGCGCGCAATACGCCAAGCGTGAAGAAACCGCGATCATTCGCCTCAAGGACGGTACCTACACCAGCTGCGAGCCCGGCGAAAACAGCTGGCACCTGCAAGGCAACAACGTCACGCTGAACCCGGCCACGGGCTTCGGCTCGGCCACCAACGTCACGCTGCGGGTCAAGGATGTTCCGGTGTTCTACACCCCCTACATCCATTTCCCCATCGACGACCGTCGCCAATCGGGCTTTCTCGCGCCGAGCATCGGCTCGTCCAGCGATACCGGCCTCTCGCTGCAGACGCCCTATTACTTCAACCTGGCGCCGAACTTCGACGCGACGCTGTATCCGCACCTGATGACCGACCGCGGCCTGCTGATGGAAGGCGAGTTCCGCTACCTGACCCGCAGCAGCGAGGGTCAGTTCGGCGCGGCTTACCTGGACGACAGCAACGACGACCGCGAACTGCAGTCCGAGTACGAAGACCAGCGCTGGATGTACAGCTGGCAGAACCGTACCGGGCTGGACTCGCGCTGGCTCGCCGAAGTGGACTACACCGATCTCAGCGATCCGTACTACTTCCAGGATCTGGACACCAATCTGGATATCGATCAGCCGGATCACCTCGATCAGCGCGGTACGCTTACCTACCGCGGCAATACCTATACCGCACGCCTCAACATGCACGCCTATGAGCGCGCCACCGTCGCCGACATCACCCCGTATGAGCGACTGCCGCAGCTAACCCTGGATGGACGCCTGCCGTTCCAGCCAGGCGGTCTGAACTTCGCCTACAAGACCGAGTTCGTCAGCTTCCAGCGCAGCCTGCGCGACGGCAACTTCATCAACGAAGACGGCAACCCAGAGCAGTGGTACGACGATCGCCTGCGTGGCCTGACGCGCGCCGAGGGCGAGCGCATACATCTCGAGCCGGGCGTCAGCCTGCCGCTGAACTGGTCGTGGGGCTTCCTCAAGCCCTCGCTGAAATATGCCTATACGCAGTACGACCTGGATCTGGATGACCGTGGCCAGAGCACACTGGCCAACTACGAATCGTTCGACAGCAGCCAGAATCGCAGTGTGCCGATCTTCAGCGTGGACAGCGGACTGTACTTCGACCGCGACACCCAATGGTTCGGCAAGGACTATCGCCAGACACTGGAACCGCGCCTGTTCTATCTCTATGTTCCGGAGGAGGATCAGGACGACATTCCGCTCTTCGATACCGGCGAAAGCAGCTTCAGCTACTCCTCGCTGTGGCGCGAGAACCGCTTTTCCGGCAAGGACCGTATCGGCGATGCCAACCAGGTGTCGCTTGGCGTAACCAGTCGTTGGGTCGAGCCCAACGGCTTCGAGCGCCAGCGCCTGAGCATCGGCCAGGCGTTCTACTTCGAGGATCGCAAGGTGCAGCTGCGCGGTATCGACTACCGCACCCGCTCCAACGCCACCTCCGACGTATCGCCGTATGCGCTGGAATACATGTATCGCTACAACCGCGACTGGCGCTTCACCTCGACCTTCAACTGGGATCCGGATAGCCACAGCACCCGCTCCGGCAGTGCCATGTGGCATTACCAGCCAGCGGACAATCCCGGCAAGATCGTCAACGTCGGCTATCGCTATCGCAACGACACCATGCGTTTCGACCAGGCAACTGGCGAGTGGACCTATGGTGGCGATTACGGCACCCCCGGCACGCCGGAGTACATCAAGGACTATTACAAGATCAACCAGCATGACTTCTCCGTCATCTGGCCGATCGTCCCGCAATGGAGCGTCATCGCCCGCTGGCAGCACGACTACAGCCGCAGCCGTACTCTGGAAGCCTTCGGTGGCTTCGAGTACGACAGCTGCTGCTGGAAACTGCGCCTGATCAATCGCTACTGGATCGACTACGACGAGACCAGCCTCAACCCCGACCGCAACGACGAGCCGGACCGCGGCATCTTCCTGCAGATCGTCCTCAAGGGACTCGGCGGCGTAGTCGGCAATGCGACCGAAACTTTCCTCGACGAAGGCATCCAAGGCTACCGTGAACGTGAAGATCAAGCTTTCTGAAGTACTGCGCCCGCTCGCGCTCGGCGCTCTGCTGCTGAGCGGCGCGAGCCTCGCGCCTGCAGCCCTCGCCCAGGTTCAACCCCTCGACCGCGTGGTGGCTATCGTCGATAACGACGTCATCATGCAAAGCCAGCTCGAACAGCGTATTCGCGAAGTTCAGCAGACCATCGACAAGCGCGGCGCCGATGTGCCGCCCATGGACGTCCTGCAACAGCAGGTGCTGGAGCGCCTGATCACCGAGAACCTGCAGCTGCAGATCGGTGAGCGCTCCGGCATACGCATTTCCGATGAAGAACTCAATCAGGCCATGGGCACCATTGCCCAGCGCAACAACATGTCGCCGGAGCAGTTTCGTGAAGCTCTGGTGCGCGACGGCCTGAGCCTGGAAACGGCCCGCGAGCAGATCCGTCGCGAGATGGTCATCAGCCGCGTGCGCCAGCGTCGAGTGGCGGAACGCATTCAGGTGTCCAACCAGGAAGTGCAGAACTTCCTGGCCTCCGACCTCGGCAAGCTGCAATTGTCCGAGGAATACCACCTGGCCAATATCCTCATCCCGGTACCAGAAGCTGCGGATTCCGCAACCATCCAGGCCGCCGAACGCGCTGCCATGGATACCTACCAGCAGCTTCAGCAGGGTGCAGACTTCGCTCGCCTGGCCGTCGCGCGCTCTGGCAGCGAGAACGCGCTGGAAGGCGGCGACATGGGCTGGCGCAAAGCGGCTCAGCTGCCACCGCCCTTCGATACCGCCGTGCGCGAGCTGGCGGTTGGCGAAGTCACCGAACCGGTCCGTACGCCGCCAGGCTTCATCATGGTCAAGCTGCTGGAGAAGCGCGGAGGCGAAACACAGGTGCGCGACGAAGTGCATGTCCGCCACATCCTGATCAAGCCCAGCGCAATCCGTAGCGAAGAAGAGGCCCGCCTGCTGGTGCAGCGCCTGCGTGATCGCATCAGCGCTGGCGAAGACTTCGCCGAGCTGGCCAAGAGCTTTTCCGAAGACCCTGGTTCGGCGCTCAACGGCGGCGACCTGAACTGGATCGACCCGGCCTCTCTGGTGCCCGAGTTCCGCGAAGTCATGGCCAATACGGCAAGCGGCGAACTGTCCCCGGTGTTCAAGTCGCCCTACGGCTGGCACGTCCTCGAGGTGCTCGGCCGCCGCGCGACCGATGCCAGTGAGCAGTTCCGCGAGCAACAGGCGCTGAGCCTGCTGCGCAACCGCAAGTACGACGAAGAGCTGCAGGCGTGGTTACGCCAGATCCGCGACGAAGCCTACGTCGAGATCAAGCTCTAAGCTTCACGCTGTACCTACAAGCAACAGGAATGCGGGGTGATGGCCGAAGGGTCGCCACCCCGTTTTCATTTCAGGCGGTTGAACGCCACACGCCATGCAGAGAGAAGCCTGATGACCGCTCCCCGCCCCTTCGTTCTCACCCCCGGCGAACCGGCCGGCATCGGCCCGGACTTGTGCCTGCTGCTGGCGCGCGGGGCCCAGCCTCAGATCCTGGTAGCCATCGCCAGTTGTTCGCTGCTGGCAGAGCGCGCCTCGCAACTGGGACTGACGATTGAGCTGCGGGAAGTCGGGCCACATGGCTGGCCAAGCCAACCGGCGCCGGCCAACTGTCTGTATGTCTGGGATACTCCCTTGGATGCACCGGTGATCGCAGGCCAGCTCGACGCGCGCAACGGCCACTACGTACTGGAAACGCTGACCCGAGCTGGAAACGGGTGTCTCGACGGCAGCTTCGCCGGCATGATCACCGCGCCGGTGCACAAGGGTGTGATCAATGAGGCCGGCATCCCCTTTTCAGGCCATACCGAGTTTCTCGCCGAGCTGACCCGCACCGAGCAGGTGGTCATGATGCTGGCCACGCACGGATTGCGTGTCGCGCTGGTCACCACCCACCTGCCGCTCAAGGATGTCGCCGCAGCGATTACCGCGGAGCGCCTGGAGCGGGTTACGCGAATCCTGCACCACGATCTGGTCAGCAAGTTCGGCATTACCCAACCACGTATTCTTGTCTGCGGCCTGAACCCGCATGCGGGTGAGGGCGGCCACCTGGGCCGAGAAGAAATCGAGATCATCGAGCCCGTGCTGACCAGGCTGCGTGACGAGGGGCTTGATCTGATCGGCCCGCTGCCAGCCGATACGCTGTTCACCCCCAAAAATCTCGAGTTCTGCGACGCAGTGCTGGCGATGTACCACGACCAGGGCCTGCCGGTACTCAAGTACAAGGGTTTCGGTGCCGCGGTCAACGTGACCCTGGGCCTGCCGATCGTTCGCACGTCGGTAGATCATGGCACCGCGCTGGATCTGGCCGGCAGCGGCAAGATCGACACTGGCAGCCTGCGGGTCGCACTGGAAACGGCCTACCAGATGGTCGGCAGCCAGAGCTAGCACGCACCCCACACGGCTCGAACGATCTTCTTGCCGCCCTCGCCTGCTAAAATACGCGCCTTATTCGTTTTCAGCTTTGAGCTTCAGGCTTCAAGCTGCGCCCCGGAGCCCCGATGTCCGATTATCAGCACCGCGCACGCAAGCGCTTTGGCCAGAACTTCCTGCACGACGCTGGCGTCATTCACCGCATTCTGCGGGCGATTCATGCCAAACCGGGTGAGCGACTGGCGGAGATCGGCCCAGGCCAGGGTGCATTGACCGAAGGACTGCTCGACAGCGGCGCGCATCTGGATGTCGTCGAGCTCGACCTCGACCTGATCCCCATCCTGCAGGGCAAATTCGCTGGGCGCGAGAACTTCAATCTGCACCAGGGCGACGCGCTGAAGTTCGACTTCGGTCGCCTCAGCGCAGAGCCGAACAGCCTGCGCATCGTCGGCAACCTGCCCTACAACATCTCTACCCCGCTGATCTTTCACCTGCTCGACCACGCGCACCTGATCCGCGACATGCATTTCATGCTGCAGAAGGAAGTGGTCGAACGCCTGGCCGCGCTGCCGGGCGGCGGCGACTGGGGCCGACTGTCGATCATGGTGCAGTATCACTGCCGGGTAGAGCACCTGTTCAACGTCGGGCCGGGTGCGTTCAACCCGGCGCCAAAGGTCGATTCGGCGATCGTTCGCCTGGTGCCACATGAGACGCTACCGCATCCAGCGCGCGATCACCATCAACTGGAGCGCGTAGTGCGCGAGGCGTTCAACCAACGGCGCAAGACCTTGCGCAACACCCTCAAGGGGCTGCTGGACGCCGACGCCATCGCAGCGGCGGATGTGGATGGCAGCCTGCGTCCCGAACAACTGGATCTGGCGGCCTTCGTTCGCCTTTCCGACCAACTGACAGAACGCAGCTGAGGCTTCGGTCTCTACCCTGCCTTCAACAGCGAGCAGACTCATGTCCGACGATAACCGCTACCGCATCGACGTCAGCGTCACGCCTCGCTATCTGGCCGCGCAATCGGAGCCGGAACAAAACCGCTATGCCTTTGCCTACACCGTAACCATCGAAAACAATGGCGAGGTGGCAGCGCAGCTGCTGTCGCGACACTGGATCATCACCGATGGCGACGGTCAGGTGCAGGAGGTGCGCGGTGCCGGCGTCATTGGCGAGCAGCCGCTGATCGCGCCAGGCGAACACCACGTCTACACCAGCGGAACGCTGCTGGCCACCTGTGTCGGCAGCATGCAAGGCAGCTATGAGATGTTGGCCGAGGATGGTCACAGTTTCGATGCGCTCATTGCGCCGTTCCGCCTGGCCGTACCCGGAGCATTGCATTGACGACCTATGCCGTCGGCGACCTGCAAGGTTGCCTCGAACCACTGACCTGTTTGTTGGAGCGCGTCGACTTCAGCCCTTCGCGAGACTGCCTGTGGCTGGCCGGCGACCTGGTCAACCGCGGCCCGCAATCGCTCGAGGCACTGCGCTTCGTACACGATCTCGGGTCGTCCGCAATCACCGTCCTGGGCAACCACGACCTGCACCTGCTGGCTGTGGCTCACAACATAGAGCGCATGCGTAAGTCCGACACGCTGCAAGCAATTCTGGCCGCGCCGGATCGGACCGACCTGATCGACTGGCTGCGCCAGCAGAAGCTCATTCATTACGAAGCCGCGCGTCACACCGCGATGGTGCATGCCGGCATTCCGCCGCAGTGGTCGCTGGAAAAAGCCCTCAAGCGCGCCTCGGAAGTCGAGCAGGCACTGCAGGACGACGCACTGCTGATGCCGTTCCTCGACGGCATGTACGGTAATCAACCGGCGAAATGGAACAAGGAGCTGCACGGGGTGCCGCGGCTGCGCCTGATCACCAACTACTTCACCCGCATGCGTTTCTGCAAGGCCGACGGCACGCTCGATCTGGAAGCGAAGGAAGGCGCCGACAGCGCCCCCGCCGGCTACTCGCCTTGGTTTAGCCACGCCAATCGCAAGACCCGCAACGTCAAGCTGATCTTTGGTCACTGGGCTGCGCTGGAGGGTCAATGCGACGAGCCGAACGTCTTCGCGCTGGACACTGGCTGCGTCTGGGGCAACGCCATGACCTTGATGAGCCTCGACAGCGGCGAAATGCACCGCTGCGAATGTGAACACGGGAAACCCGCATGACCGACTTCAAACGCATCCCACCGGAACAGGCGCAGACCATGCGCAGCAGCGGCGCCGTGATCGTGGACATCCGCGATCCGCACAGCTATGCCAACGGTCACATCAGCGGCTCGCTGCATCTGGACAACCACTCGCTGCCGGATTTCATTGCCGCCGCCGATCTCGACCAGCCGCTGATCGTCACCTGCTATCACGGCCACTCCAGCCAGAGCGCAGCGGCCTATCTGGTCAATCAGGGCTTTTCGGACGTCTACAGCCTCGACGGCGGCTTCGAACTCTGGCGCCACACCTATCCGGCCGATGTCGAGCGCGGCGAAGAACAAGCGTAAAAATTTATTTCCCCCCGATAGCCCGCCATCCGCGGGCTAGGCGCTATCAACAGCCGAACGGCAGCGCCTAAATTCCCTCCCCGCCCTTGATCTTGCCGAATCCGAACTATCCTTGAGTTCAGGCCATCCAAATAAACGAAGCCGGGAAACGGCTGACGGAATTCAGGGTTTCGACCATTAGGTGTTCGGGGGAACTCCACTGGCCGCCACTTCGGCCGTGCTCCAGAGTGCCTGATGACGCGCCTATTCGTGCATCGATCGAGGTGAAGTCATGAGCATTTTCAGCCACTTCCAACAACGTTTCGAAGCGACCCGCCAGGAGGAGTATTCCCTCCAGGAATATCTCGATCTGTGCAAGGCGGACCCAGGTACCTATGCCAGCGCCGCCGAGCGCCTGCTGATGGCGATCGGCGAGCCCGAACTGGTCGACACATCGGTCGACTCGCGACTGTCGCGCATCTTCTCCAACAAGGTGATCCGCCGTTATCCGGCATTCGAGGATTTCCATGGCATGGAGGAGTGCATCGACCAGATCGTTTCCTACTTCCGTCACGCCGCGCAGGGGCTGGAAGAGAAGAAGCAGATCCTCTATCTCCTCGGTCCGGTGGGCGGGGGTAAATCGTCGCTTGCCGAGAAGCTCAAGCAGCTGATGGAGCATGTGCCCTTCTACGCAATCAAGGACTCGCCAGTGTTCGAGTCGCCATTGGGGCTGTTCAACCCAATCGAAGATGCGCAGATCCTCGAGGAGGACTACGGCATCCCACGGCGCTACCTGAACTCGATCATGTCGCCCTGGGCCACCAAGCGCCTGCAGGAGTTCGGCGGCGACATCTCCAAATTCCGTGTGGTCAAGCTGTACCCGTCGATCCTCAACCAGATCGCGGTTGCCAAGACCGAACCGGGCGACGAGAACAACCAGGACATCTCCTCGCTGGTGGGCAAGGTCGATATCCGCAAACTGGAGGAGTTTCCACAGAACGATGCGGACGCCTACAGCTATTCGGGTGCGTTGTGCCGGGCCAACCAGGGTCTGATGGAATTCGTCGAGATGTTCAAGGCGCCGATCAAGGTGCTGCACCCGCTGCTGACCGCCACCCAGGAAGGCAACTACAACAGCACCGAAGGCCTCGGCGCGATTCCTTACAGCGGCATCCTGCTGGCCCACTCCAACGAGTCGGAATGGCACAGCTTCCGCAACAACAAGAACAACGAAGCCTTCATCGACCGTATCTACATCGTCAAGGTGCCCTACTGCCTGCGGGTCAGTGACGAGATCAAGATCTACGACAAGCTGCTGACCAACAGCTCGCTGGCCCATGCTCATTGCGCGCCGGACACCCTGAAGATGCTCGCGCAGTTCTCCGTGCTGTCCCGCCTGAAGGAGCCGGAGAATTCCAACATCTACTCGAAGATGCGCGTGTATGACGGCGAAAATCTCAAAGACACCGACCCGAAAGCCAAGTCGATTCAGGAATACCGCGACACCGCTGGCGTCGACGAAGGCATGAACGGTCTCTCCACTCGTTTCGCCTTCAAGATCCTCTCCAAGGTCTTCAACTTCGACCCGCACGAGATCGCGGCGAACCCGGTGCACCTGCTCTACGTGCTGGAGCAGCAGATCGAGCAGGAACAGTTCCCGGCCGAGATGCGCGAGCGCTACCTGCGCTTTATCAAGGAGTACCTGGCGCCGCGCTACATCGAGTTCATCGGCAAGGAGATCCAGACTGCCTACCTCGAGTCCTACAGCGAGTATGGGCAGAACATCTTCGACCGCTACGTGCTGTATGCGGATTTCTGGATTCAGGATCAGGAATACCGCGATCCGGAAACCGGCGAGATCCTCAATCGCGTGGCGCTCAACGAGGAGCTGGAGAAGATCGAGAAGCCGGCCGGCATCAGCAATCCGAAGGACTTCCGCAACGAGATCGTCAACTTCGTGCTGCGCGCGCGGGCCAACAACAATGGCAAGAATCCGTCGTGGTTGTCCTACGAGAAGCTGCGCGTGGTGATCGAGAAGAAGATGTTCTCCAACACCGA
>DAMCQE010000057.1:0-18629 GCA_032105665.1 Pseudomonas sp.
GCCGCGGCGGGCAACTGTCGCACCCTGTCGGCAGTCGCCCCTTATCGCGAGGCTCACATGCGCATCACCCTGTTCAGCAGCAAACCCTACGATCGCCACAGCTTCCAGGCCGCCAATCAGGCACATGGCTTCGAGCTCCAATTCCTCGAGTCGCGCCTCGATCCCGATACCGTGGCGCTGGCCGCCGGCGCCGAGGTGGTCTGCCCGTTCGTCAATGACGTGCTGTCGGCGCCCGTGCTGGAAAAGCTCGCCGCTGGCGGCACACGGCTAATCGCGCTGCGTTCGGCCGGTTACAACCATGTCGATCTGCCCTGTGCCCAGCGTCTCGGCCTGCCGGTAGTGCGGGTGCCGGCCTATTCGCCGCACGCGGTGGCCGAACACACCGTGGCACTGATTCTGGCACTCAACCGGCGCCTGCCACGGGCCTACAACCGTACCCGCGAGGGCAATTTCTCGCTGCAGGGGCTGACCGGCTTCGATCTGGTCGGCAAGCGGGTCGGCGTGGTCGGCAGCGGGCAGATCGGCGCGGTGTTCGCGCGGATCATGCAGGGCTTCGGTTGCGAGGTGCAGCTCTACGACCCCTACCCCAACCCGGAACTGGAACGCCTCGGCATGCGCTACGTGGCACTCGATGAACTGCTCGCCAGCAGCGATATCGTCAGCCTGCACTGCCCGCTGACTGAGCAGACCCGTCACCTGATCAACCAGCAGAGCCTGGCGACCATGAAGCCGCGCGCCATGCTGATCAACACCGGCCGTGGCGCGCTGATCGACACGCCAGCACTGATCGGCGCGCTGAAGAGCGGTCAGCTCGGCTACCTGGGCCTGGACGTCTACGAGGAAGAGGCCGGGCTGTTCTTCGAGGACCACTCCGGCCTGCCGCTGCAGGACGATGTGCTGGCGCGGCTGCTGTCGTTTCCCAATGTCATCGTCACGGCGCACCAGGCATTTCTCACCGACGAGGCGCTGGCTGCGATCGCCGGCACCACGCTGGGCAATGTCGCGGCCTGGCAGGCCGGGCAGATCAGCAATCAGGTCAGCGGCTAGCGCGCTGGTTTTTCGTCGAGCTGGCGCAGGCGCGCCTCGAGCAGGTCCGGGAAGCGCTTGAACCAGGTCTGGTTCAACGGCGAGGGATGCGGCAGCGGGTGCAGGGTGAAGGTTCGGGCCCGCCCCTGCTCGTCCTGTAGCTCGACGTCGACGCTGGCGGTGAAGCGGTCCTCACGCTGCCAGAAGTCTTGCAGGCGCTGGCGCGTCTCACGCGGCTGGTCGATGCCGAACCAGAGGAACGCCTCGCGCCCGAGGGTGATGATGTGCCGCCCGCGCCAGTTGTCCACCAGCAACTGGCGCATCAGCGGATGGAAGCGGCGCTTGACTGCCATCGACCAGGCCTTGTTGCCGACCTGCTTGTACGGCACGGTGTTGATCCAGAAGTAGTGCCGCCCCAGCGCCCGCCCCGCCTCGAAATCCGGCATCTGCTCGCCATGCAGGTGGCGATAGAGCACGCGGCGGACGATCTGCCCGCCGGAGCCGATGAAGGGCTCGCCATGGCGGACCTCCTCGCGGCCTGGGTCACGACCGAAAAAGCAGAGCGGCGCATCGGCGTCGCCAAGACCGATGATTGGCTCCAGCGGATCACGCTCTAATGCTTGGTAGACCGGTCGATCGATGCCATCGGTGTGCGCGGCAAGCTCGCGCAGCGCCTGACATATCTCGGTGGGTAGCGTCATTGCCTGTGGCTCAGAAGTCGCTTTCGTCGACCAGCTCGACTGCGGCGGCTTCCAGCGCATAGGCGGCATCGGCCAGATCGTTGCTGACCGGCTCGATTTGCAGGCGACCGTCCACCCACAGCGGCGCGTAGATGTCCTCCAGGGCGATGCCCTTCGGGTAGCGCACCAGCACGATCTGGTTCGGCGGCGGCGGCGGTACGTGAATGCAGGCGCCCGGATAGGGCACCAGGAAGAATTCGGTGCTGCGCCCGCGCGCGTCGCTCTCCAGCGGCACCGGATAGCCGCCCAGACGGATCTCGCGGCCATTCAGTTCGGCGACGGTCTTGGCCGAGTACATCACCGCCGGCAGCCCGGCGTCCTGCTTCAGCCCGCCCTGATCGCTGAAGCCGGCATCTTCCGGCGTCGAGTGGTCGATTTCGGGCATTTCCTCCAGCGCCTGGCGGTCCTCGGGCGGCATCAGCTCGAGCCAGTCGAGTTCGGGCGGCGTGGCCTGGGCGTGGGAAACAAGTGCGAGACAGCAGAGCAGCGAGAGGACGAATGTGCGCATAAGGCAACTACATGAGAGAGAACGGGGCCACTGGGCGCGGCCCCCGGTGGATCAATGTTTGCGGCTGGTGACCATGCCGTAGATGACCAGCAGGATGATCGCACCGACCACCGCGCCGATAAAGCCTGCGCCTTCGCCCGCCTGGTACAGACCGAGCGCCTGTCCGCCATAGGTCGCCAGCAGCGAGCCGCCGATACCGAGCAGGATGGTCATGATCCAGCCCATGCTGTCGTCGCCGGGCTTGAGGAAACGCGCGATGAGGCCAACGATGAGGCCGATGATGATGGTGCCGATGATGCCCATGGATAAGCTCCTGAGGTCCGAAAGGTGGGTAACCAATCGGACCCGAGGGCTCTGTCACCGTTCGCCGAAGCCTGACGGCCGGGCGTCAGGAATGCGGGATCAGCGTCTCTACGGCGGTGATCTGCCGGTCGAGGGTGGCGCGATCGGGGCAGCGCAGGGTGGCGTGGCCAACTTTGCGTCCGACCTTGAAGGCCTTGCCGTAGTGATGCAGATGACAATCCTCGATGGCGATGACCTTTTCCACCGGCGGAACTTCACCAATGAAGTTGAGCATGGCGCTCTCGCCCAGCTTGGCGGTCGAGCCCAGCGGCAGACCGGCGACGGCACGCAGGTGGTTCTCGAACTGGCTGCACTCGGCGCCTTCGATGGTCCAGTGCCCGGAGTTGTGCACGCGCGGGGCGATCTCGTTGGCCTTCAGGCCGCCATCGACCTCGAAGAACTCGAAGGCCAGCACGCCAACGTAGTCGAGCTGCTTGAGCACACGACCGACATAATCCTCGGCCAGCGCCTGCAGCGGATGATTACTACTGGCCACCGACAGCCGCAAGATGCCGCTCTCGTGGCTGTTGTGCACCAGCGGATAGAAGCAGGTTTCGCCGTCGCGGCCGCGCACGGCGATCAGCGAGACTTCCCCGGTGAAGGGCACGAAGCCCTCGAGGATGCACGGCACGCTGCCCAGCTCGGCGAAGGCATTGCTCACATCGGCCGGCTTGCGCAGCAGCTTCTGGCCCTTGCCGTCGTAACCCAGGGTGCGGGTCTTGAGCACGGCTGGCAGGCCGATGCTGGCCACCGCGGCGTCGAGGTCGGCCTGGGACTGGATATCGGCGAAATCCGGGGTGGGAATGCCGAGGTCCTTGAACATGGATTTCTCGAACCAGCGATCGCGAGCGATGCGCAGCGATTCGGCGCTCGGGTAGACCGGCACGAACTGCGAGAGAAAGGCCACCGTCTCGGCCGGCACGCTCTCGAACTCGAAGGTGACCAGGTCCACTTCGTCGGCCAGCCGGCGCAGATGATCCTTGTCGTCGTAGTCGGCGCGGATGTGCTCGCCGAGGGCCTGGGCGCAGGCATCCGGCGCCGGATCGAGGAAGGCGAAGCTCATGCCCAGCGGAGTGCCCGCCAGGGCCAGCATGCGGCCCAGCTGGCCGCCACCGATCACACCAATTTTCATATCAACGGCCCTTCAGTAGGCGGCAGATCAAGCGCGCGACAGGCGCGGCGCCAGGAAGCAGAGTTTAGTCCCGGCTCAACCACGCGGGTCCGGGTTGTCGAGCACCGTCTGGGTCTGCTCGTCACGGAATTTCTTCAGCGCCTGGTGATACTCGGGGAATTCATGGCCGAGGATGCTTGCCGAGAGCAGCGCGGCGTTGATCGCACCGGCCTTGCCGATGGCCAGGGTGGCGACCGGCACGCCGGCCGGCATCTGCACGATCGACAGGAGCGAATCGACACCGGAGAGCATCGACGACTGCACCGGCACGCCAAGGACCGGCAGGTGCGTCTTGGCCGCGCACATGCCAGGCAGATGGGCGGCACCGCCGGCACCGGCGATGATCACGCGCAGGCCGCGCGCTTCGGCCTGTTCGGCGTACTGGAAGAGCAGGTCGGGGGTGCGGTGGGCGGACACCACCGTCACTTCATGGGGAATGCCCAGCTTTTCCAGCATGTCGGCGGTGTGGCTCAGGGTGGACCAGTCGGACTTGGAGCCCATGATCACGCCTACCAGTGCGCTCATCGTCGTGCCTCTCATTGGGCGCCCGCGGGCGCGTCAAGAACAACAAACCACGCAAAAGAGCGTGGCCTGGACAGTCGCGGACTGACCTTGGCCGCCCGCGCGAAAGCCGCGCAGTATAGCGCAAGGCGTGACCAGCCAGTACCCCGCGCTACTGCAGCGCAGCAGGCGCCAGGCGTGGCAGTTCGATCCAGAAACGGCTGCCGACACCGGGTTCGCTGTGCAACCCCAGCTGGCCGTTCATCAGACGGGCGAACTCCAGGCACAGCGACAGCCCTATGCCGGTGCCCTGGATCATGCTGTTCTCGCGCCCGAGCCGCTGGAAGGGTTCGAACACCTGCGCCTGCTGCGCGGGCTCGATGCCCAATCCCGTATCCTCGACCAACAGCCGCACATGCCCCGGGCTGGTTTCGGTACGCAGGCTGATGTGGCCATCGGGAACGTTGTACTTCATCGCGTTGGACAGCAGGTTGAGCAGCACTTGGCGCAACCGACGCGGCTCGGCAAGCACCTGCAGTGGCTCATCCGGCAACTGCAACTGCAGATGCAGGCCGCGTTGCTGAACCTCGAGCGAGACCAGTTCGGCGCACTCGCGCATCAGTTTGCAGACGTCCACCGCCTGCAGTTCGAGCTGCGCCGGTTCGTTCTGCAGGCTGGACCACTCGAGAATCTCGCCCAGCAGCTGGTTGAGATGGCGACTGGCAAGCAGGATCTCGTCGAGGTATTCCGCCGCCTCGGATTGGCTCTCGTCGTCGCAGTCCATGCGCATCAGCTGGGCGAAACCGAGAATCGCATTGAGCGGCGTGCGCAGTTCATGGCTGATACCCGAGAGCAGCCGGCCCTTCGCTTCGCTGGCAGCCTGGGCCTGCAGGGTCGCCGCGCGTAGTTCTTCCTCGACCCGCTTCAGCGCGTCGATATCCACATGAGTACCGGCGAGTATCTTCGCCACGCCGGTATCCGGATCATGTTCAAGCACACGCCCGCGGCTGAGCAACCAGTGGTAGTGGCCCTGGGTATCGGCGAAGCGGTACTCGGCCTCATAGCGCTGCTGCAGTCCGCGGCTGACGCGTTCGATCTGCGCCAGCGCCTGCGGCAAGTCATCGGGGTGGATACGGCGGCGAAACTCGCTGTCGCTGAGCTGCCCCGACGGCAGGCCGAAGCGCGTCACCATGCCGCCGCGTATACGCAGCCGGTGGTTGGGCATGTCGTATTCCCAGAGGCTTTCGGTCGCGCTTTCCAGCACCAGCTCCAGGCGTCGTTGCGCCTCCCAGCGCTCGGATTCGCTATAGGCCAGGCGGCTGCCGATGTCCTGGGTGTGACGGCACATCTCGTCCAGTTCGCGAATCTGCGACTGTGCCGGCTCCGGTTGCCAGCGGCCGACGCCAATCTCGCCGAGCATCCGCGAGATGCCGGCGATGGGTGTCAGCAGCGCACCGCTGAGCTGGCGTGCACGCAGCCACATGAGGGCGAAGAAGCCGATATAGAACAGCACCAGCCCGGCAATCAGCAGATAGCCGATCTGCTGATAACGGCTCGCCAGGGCATTGGTCTGGCGAAATACCGCGGCCTCATCGACCACCGCCAGCAGGTGCCAGCCGGTCTGCGCCACAGTGGTCCATGCCACCAGCTGCGGCCGGCCGCCAAGCATCACTTGCTGTACGCCGCTGCTGGCCCCGGAGATCGCCGCGGCGAGTTCAGCGGTTTCCGGGCGGCGATCGAGCTGGAAATCCTCCGGTTTGAACACCTCGCGGCGAATGGCATCCAGATAGGAATGCTCGGTCAGCTCGGCCAGGCCGAAATCCGCTTCGCCAGGTTCGGGCAGCGCCATGATCGACAGATCATCGCTGACCAGCATGGCGTAGCCACCCCAGGGCACCTGCACCTGGCCGATCTGCTCGAGGATGCCGCTGACGGTGATGTCGATGCCGACCACGCCTTCTAGAAAATCGCCGCGGTACACCGGCGCGGTCGCCGACATCATCCAGCCGTGCCCGGCCGGGTCGAGGTAGACATCGGTCCACACTACGCCGCGCGACGGGTTGTGCTTGGCGTCTGCCAGGTAATAGAAGTTGTACTTGGGGATATCCATGTCCGCCGGGTACTGATCGAGCGTGAAGAACCACGGATAGATATGGTTGAAGCTATCCCAACTGTTGAAGTAGAGGCTGGCGACCAGCGGATTGCGCGCTTCGATCTCCTTCATCAGCGGCTCCAGCTGCCGCAGCCTGGCGATCTTCTGCAGGTCATGCCGCTCGGGGGCAGTAGCGTTGGAATAGAACACGGCGGCACCGCCGTCATCGCTGGGGCTGTAGCGCACGCCCTCGTCGCTCAGGGCCAGTTCGGGCACCTGTCCCGGCGCGACGCCCTGCAGCGCCTGCGCGGTGAGGTTGCGATACAACTGGGTCAGGGAGCTGACCTGGCTGAGCTGCTCGCTGATCAGACGCGACTCGAGACTTACCGCCGCCTGCAGGTCGTTGAGCGCGGTTTCGCGCAGATGCTCGACCTGAGCGTCGCGAATGGCGTTGTTGGTCAGCAGATAGATCGCGATCAGCGCCGTCTCCACCAGTACCAGTGGGATGAGCGCACTGCGCACGAAGGCCCGCCAGATCCATTGACGCAGGCCGATTGGCTTTGAGGTGGGCACGATGGGCTCCAGCGGCCGCGCAAGGCGAATAATCAGCAGTAGGCGCGGCGAGGCCGTGATCATACCATCGCGCTCGCGGCGTCGAGCTAGTGGCCTGCGCGGTGAGGCAGTTCGGAATATAGATGGCTCCGAAACAAGGCGCTGGAGCCTTGCGGCGCGGGCGCCGCCATCTCAGCAGGCGCTGGCGACGCTGGTGGCGCTGGGAGCCGAACGGCGGCATTGCTTGGCCATCGCCGCCAGGCGCACCGCGACATTCGCGGTGCCGTAGCCGGTGTAGCCATTGCAGCGCTGCAGGATCTCGAAGAAAAAGCGACCTTCGAACGGTTCGGTGTAGACGTGGAACAGCTCGCCACCCTCGGCATCGCGGTCGTAGAGCACGTTGTAGCGCGCCAGTTCGGCGAGCAGCGCGTCGTCGAAATCGAACCGCGCCGCCAGATCGTCGTAGTAGTTGCGCGGGATTTCCAGCAACGGCACCCCGGCCGCCTGCGCCCGGGCGACCTCGGCGAAGATGTCGTCGCAGGCGAACGCCACGTGGTGCACCCCGGCGCCACGATAACTGGACAGCGCCTGGGCGATCACGGTGTCGCGATCCTGCGAGGTGTTCAGCGGCAGCCGGACGCGACCGCAGGGGCTACGCATGGCGCGGCACTTCATCAGTCCGTAGGGATCGGGCAGCAGCAGCTCGTTGTCGGCCTCGAAATCGAACAGGCTGCGATAGAACAGCACCCAGCTGGCCAGGCTTTCGGCCGGCAGCGCGGTAGCCATGTGATCGATACGCTGCAAGCCCGCATCCTTCGGGCCGACCGCATGCAAACGGAAGTCGATATCGTAGTTGCTCTGCCCTGGCGCACCGGATTCGAGCAGATAGATCAGGCTGCCGTCCGGCGCCCGCACGGCCGGAATCTGCCGTTCGTTCGGCCCGATCAGGCCACGGTAAGGCTGGCCGCCAAAGGCGCAGGCACGCGCCAGCGCCGGCCCCTCTTCGTCGATCTTCAGCGCCATGGCGCACACCGAAGGGCCATGCGCCTCGAAGTAGTTGTGGGCAAACGAATAGGGCTCGGCGTTGAGCACGATATTGATCTCGCCCTGGCGAAACAGCTGCACATCCTTCGAGCGGTGCTGACCGACATGGGCGAAGCCAAGACGCTGCAGCCAGCTGCCGAGGCGCACGGCGTGCGGCTCGTCCACCGCGAACTCGAGGAAATCGATGCCTTCGTAGCGCGGTGCCGGCGGTGGCGCGAACAGCGTTTGCGCCAGCGCCGGGCTGGTCGAGGCACTCAGACGTTGCCCGGTTTTCTCTTCCAGGTGCTGAAGCGCACGCAGGCCGTCAGCGGCGATGCCTCGCGGCGGAGCAGCGCGGAAGCCATCGTTGAACACTTCCAGCGACAACGGGCCGCTGTAGCCGGCCTGCAGCACAGGTGCGAGAAAGCCCGCCAGGTCGAATTCGCCCTGACCGGGAAAACAACGGAAATGCCGACTCCACTGCAATACATCCATTGCCAGCAGCGGCGCATCGGCGAGCTGTACGAAGAAGATCCGCTCGCCCGGGATATCGACGATGCCGCTCGGGTCATCGCCCAGCGCCAGCGTATGGAAACTGTCGAGAATCACCCCCAGTGCAGGATTGTCGACCTGTTGTACCAGTGACCAGACCTGCCGCCAGGTCTTCACGTGGCGGCCCCAGGCCAGCGCCTCGTAGCCCACGCGCAGCCCGCGTGCACCGGCGCGCTCGGCGATCTGGCCAAGGTCACCCACCAGTGTCTCGTTATCGCCCAGCGCATCGGCCTGGACGTTGCTGCAGAGCAGCATCAGGTCGACGCCCAGCTCGTGCATCAGGTCGAACTTGCGCTCGGCGCGATCGAGATTGCGCTGCACGCGCGCCCGCGGGCAACCCTCGAAATCACGGAACGGCTGGAACAGCGTGACGGCAATGCCCAGGTCCTCGCACAGGCGGCGGATGTCCTGCGGGCTGCCGGAGTGATAGAGCAGGTCGTTCTCGAACAGCTCGACGCCATCGAATCCAGCCGCCGCGGCGGCCTCCAGCTTCTCCGGCAGGGTGCCGCTCAGCGACACGGTGGCGATCGAGCGTTTCATGCGGTTACTCCTGTTACCGGGTGACTCGGGAAGTTGCGCGGCAGCGCTGGGGTCGACGCGAGCATGATCAGGGCACCAGACCATCGCGCTCGCCCGGCTCGGCCAGCGGCAACATCAAGCCGCTCTGACCAGGCATTGCCGCAGTCGGATCCTCAAGCAGCGCGCGCAGCGGCGTGGCGATGGAGGCGGTGTAGTCCTTGACACAGCGATGATGGCCGCCGAGCACGTCGTAACTCTCGAAGCTCGCACCCATGTCGCGCCAGGCGCGACTGGTGTAGTCGGCGGAGAAATACACCACCGGCGCGTCGATGCGCCGGGGCAGGTAGCGCGCCATCACCAGCGAGTACTGCAGGAAGCGCACGCGCACCTCACGATCACGCGCGGTGGGTGGTGTCGGCACGTGACCGGCCAGCCGCTGCTGCACCATGCGCACGCTGCGCCGCGACAGCTTCCAGGCCAGGTTGGCGAAGCGCTTGGGGTAGGGCCACTTGCTGGTTTCACCGAAACGGCTGAGCGCCTCGTAGGCGCGGGCAAGGTGCATGTCCGGCAGCACGCGGTCGAGGGTACGCAGGATGGCCCGCGACCACGGGCGAACATTGGCAGTGGGCGGATCGATCAGAGCGACGATCTCCACCTCATGGCCCGCCTCGATGAGCAAACGAGCGGCCTCGAAGGCCACCAGCGCGCCGTTGCAGTAGCCGCCGATGCGGTACGGTCCCTGCGCCTGGCGCGCGAGGATCAGCGGCAGACGTTCACGCGCCATCTGCTGCACCGACTCTGGTATCGGCTCGTTGTCCATGCCATGCGGAGCGATGGCCGTCAGCGGCTGCTGCGGGCCGAGCAGCCGGGCCAGGCGACGGATGTAATAGCCGCCATGGGCGAAATCGCCGTGGAACCAGAACAACGGCGTGCGCCCTGGCTGGGCGTTGAAATCGATGACCGGAATGACGTGGTTGGCAAGATTCTCCAGACGTGCTGCCAGCTCGCGGGCGGTCTCGGCCTCGACCAGCAACGATTCGGGGATCACTCGCCCGAGCATCTGCTCCAGCTCGGCAAGCATTTCGGTGGCCAGCAGCGAGTCACCACCGCAATCGAGAAAGTTGTCGTTCGGGCCGACCGCCTCGGTTTTCAGCAGTCGCCGCCAGAGCGCCAGCACCTGCTGCTCCAGTTCGGACGCCGCCTCGGCCACCGCCGCGGCCCGGGCCCGCGCGCTGCGCTGTTCGAGGTAGGCATCCGCCAGCCGATGCCGCAACACCTTGCCGGTCAAGCCGCGCGGCAAGGCGTCGATGATCTGCACGCGCCGCGGCACCTTGAAGTACACCAGCTCGCCCCGCAGGTAGCGCTGAAGCTCCTCGGCCGCCACCCGCATGCCGGGGTGCAAGACCACGGCGGCGGCGACATCCTGGCCGAGGCGCTGATGCGGCACGGCGAACGCCGCTGCATCGGCCACCGCCGGATGGCGCAACAGCACCGCATCGACTTCCGACAGGCTGACCTTCTCGCCGCCGCGGTTGATCACTTCCCGCAGGCGTCCATGGAGGCGCAGGAAGCCGTCCTCGTCGAGGCTGCCGATGTCGCCAGTGTGGAACCAGCCATCGCGCAGCACCTCGCGGTTAAGCGTGTCATCGCCGAGATAGCCAGGCATCACCGTCGCGCCACGCACGCGGATCTCGCCGCGCTCGCCCGCCGCCAGCGGAATGCCGTTCTCGTCGACGATGCTCAGGGTTTCCGGCCAGGGCCGACCGACCGTGTCCGCCTTGCGCTCGGTCGGGGTGTTGACGGCGATCTGCGCGGCCTCGCTGGAGCCGTAGTGCTCCAGCAGCGGGAAGCCCATGGTCTGCTCGAAGGCATCGATGATGTCCTGTCCCAGCGGCGCGCCGCCGGATGAGGCGAAGCGCGGCCGCTGCGTGCCCAACCCTTCCGGGTGCGCGCTGGCCGCTTCGAGAATTGCGCGGTGCAACGCTGGGCCGGCGGAATACCAGCTCGGCCGCAGGCTTTCGAACCACTCGTGCAGGTCCACCACCGCCGGGCTGAGCGGAAAGGCGACGCTGCCGCCGGTGAGCAGCGGCGTGAGAATGGTGACCTTCAGCCCGTGGGAATAATAGGGCGCCGAGACGCACAGGCAGCGGTCACCGCCATCCAAGCCGAACCAGCGCTGCCACTTGCGGGCGGCGGTCAGCATGTTGCGATGGGTGAAGGGAATCAGCTTGGGCAGCGCCGTGGTGCCGGAGCTGCGCAGGATGAACGCCGGAGCGTCTGCCTCGGGCAGATCATCGGCGGCCGGCTGTGCAGCCAGCGGCATGTCGAGCTGTAACGCCGGGCTGCCGTCCGCGGCCGCTTCGGCACTGATCAGCGTCAGCCCGTGGCGCTCGGCGGCCGCCCGGCCCTGCTGATCGCCGTCACTGCTGATCAGCAGGGCATCGAGCGGCAGCTGCTGGAGAAACTGGTCCAGTTCGGCCGAGCCGAGGCGCGGATCGAGCGGTACGGCAACCGCGGAACAGGCGATGGCAATGATCGCGACCGCCGCCTGCGGGGCTTCCGGCAGCAATACACCGATCCGCGCGTCGCGGCCGAAGCCGGCCAGGCGCAACTGGCGACGGGTCTGCTCGATCATCTGCTGCAGGCCGCGATGGTCCAGCGGCGCGAAGCGGGTCGAAAGCACCGCCGGTCGATCGGGCGCGCCTCGCGCAATTCGGGTCAGCGCGGCATGCAGGGTGAAGGGCGCGATGCTGGTGGTCGCCGGGTCGAGCACAGCAAAGACCGAGCCCGCAGGGGGCAAGGCGGCGTCGGAGTCGTAATTCACGGCTGTCTGTCCTTGGCTAGAGTCCGGCCTGGCCATGGCACGGATTGCTCAGCTAAGACAGCGTCGCCCGAAAAAGTTGCCTCGCGCGAAGCAACAAGATGTGTGCAGTTAACCGCTTGTTACGCACATTTGGCTGCGTGGGGCGCTTTAACCTGCCGCTTCGCCCGCCTGTCGCTGCGCTTGCGCGGCACGGTTTTCCAGCCTTCGCCAGAGCAAGCGCACTGCACCCTTGCGCATCAGCGAGCAGCGATACAGGCGGATTTCCAGTGGTACGCGCCATTGCTCGCTACCACAGATCGCCAGCTCGCCGCGCTGCAGCTCGGGCTCGACGCTCAGGCGCGGCACCCAGGCAATGCCCAGCCCCTGCAGTGCCATGCTCTTCAGGCTGTCGGCCATCGCCGTCTCGTAAACAGTGGTCGAGCGCAGTGCGCGCTGACGCAACAGCAGGTTCACCGAGCGACCGAGAAAGGCGCCAGCGCTGTAGGCCAGCAGCGGCACCGTCTGGCCGCTGTCAACGTCGTACAGCGGCGTGCCGTCATCACTTGCCGCGCAGACCGGCAGCATTTCGGTGCGGCCCAGGTGCAGCGAGGGGAACAGCTCCGGGTCGAGCTGCAGCGCGGCATCCGGATCGTAGTAGGCGAGAATCAGGTCGCAGCCGCCTTCGCGCAGCACATGCACGGCTTCGCCGACGTTGGTGGCGATCAGCCGGGTGGCGATGTTCAGCCCGTCGTGGCGCAGGCCGGCGATCCACGCCGGGAAGAAGCCCAGCGCCAGCGAGTGCGCGGCCGATATCTGCAACACCTCGCCCTGCTGGCCCTCGACGTGGTGCAGATGGCGCACCACTTCGCCGAGCTGTTCGACCATGTTGCGCGCACTGACCAGGAACAGCTGGCCGGCCTCGGTCAGCTCGATCGGCGTGCGCGAGCGGTTGATCAGTTGCAGGCCGAGCGCCTCTTCCAGCGAGCGTATCCGCCGGCTGAAGGCCGGCTGCGTGACGAAGCGGCGTTGCGCGGCCTGGGAGAAGCTGCGGGTCGCCGCCAGCGCCACGAAATCCTCCAGCCACTTGGTTTCCAGATTCACCTGAACATCCCTCGATACGATTGCGACCGGTACAAAGTCACACGGACATTATGCCGTTTCGGCATAGGGCAGCCAGCAACGGCATTGGCCGCGAAACGCCTGAAAGCCTTATTTTAGGCGCACTGCAGCACTGCCTGCGCCTACCGAAGCCACATTACCATCATGTCCGAAGTTGCATCATCGCGAGTCGAAAAAGACCTGCTTGGCACCCTCCCCGTTCCTTCCGACGCCTACTACGGCATCCAGACCCTGCGCGCATTGCACAACTTCCGCCTCTCCGGCGTGCCGTTGGCGCATTACCCGAAACTGATCGTCGCCCTGGCGATGGTCAAGCAGGCCGCCGCAGACGCCAACCGCGAGCTGGGCTACCTGCCCGAAGCCAAGCACGTGGCAATCAGCCAGGGCTGTGCACGACTGATTCGCGGCGAATTCCATGAGCAGTTCGTGGTGGACATGATCCAGGGCGGCGCCGGCACCTCGACCAACATGAACGCCAACGAAGTAATCGCCAACCTCGGCCTTGAGGCGATGGGCCACGCCAAGGGTGAGTACCAGTACCTGCACCCGAACAACGACGTGAACATGGCGCAGTCCACCAACGACGCCTATCCCACCGCCATTCGCCTGGGCCTGCTGCTCGGCCATGACACGCTGCTGGCCAGCCTGGAGAGCCTTTGCGAGGCGCTGACCGGCAAGGGCCACGCCTTTGCCCACGTGCTGAAGATGGGCCGCACCCAGCTGCAGGACGCGGTGCCGATGACCCTCGGCCAGGAATTCCACGCCTTCGCCACCACCCTTGGCGAAGACCTGCAGCATCTGCGCGGTTTCGCCCCGCAACTGCTGCTGGAAGTGAACCTCGGCGGCACCGCGATCGGCACCGGCATCAATGCCGATCCACGCTACCAGGCCATCGCCGTGCAACGCCTGGCCCAGATCAGCGGCCAACCGCTGCGCCAGGCCGCCGACCTGATCGAGGCCACCTCGGACATGGGTTCGTTCGTGCTGTTCTCCGGCATGCTCAAGCGCCTGGCGGTGAAGCTGTCGAAGATCTGCAACGACCTGCGCCTGCTCTCCAGCGGCCCGCGCACCGGCTTCAACGAGATCAACCTGCCACCGCGCCAGCCGGGCAGCTCGATCATGCCGGGCAAGGTCAACCCGGTGATCCCCGAGGCGGTCAACCAGGTCGCTTTCGAAGTGATCGGCAACGACTTGGCGCTGACCATGGCAGCCGAAGGCGGGCAGCTGCAGCTCAACGTCATGGAACCGTTGATCGCCTACAAGCTGTTCGATTCGATCCGCCTGCTGCAGCGCGCCATGGACATGCTGCGCGAGCATTGCATCGAAGGCATCACCGCCAACGAAGCGCGCTGCCGCGAGCTGATGGAAAGCTCCATCGGCCTGATCACCGCGCTCAATCCCTACATCGGCTACGACAACAGCACTCGCCTGGCCCGTGAGGCCCTGCTCGGCGGCCGCAGCGTGCTGGAGCTGGTGCGCGAAGAGCGGCTGCTGGACGAGGCCATGCTGGCCGAGATCCTGCGCCCTGAAAACATGATCGCGCCACGCCTGGCCCCGCTGGCGGTGTGATCGCTCCCTGCGCCCGGCATATAGCCGGGCGCTTGCTTTACGGGCCGCCAGCCCGGCCCGTTCGCACAATAAAAACAACAGGAAGACCCATGACTCAGAGTACGACCCTCTCCGCTCCCCTGCGCCTGCTCGTCCGCCTGCCGCTCTGGCAGCAGATCCTCATCGGCCTGGCCCTCGGCGTCGCCGCCGGCATGGCCTTCGGCGCGGATGCGCAGCTGCTGGCCCCCGTCGGCACGCTGTTTCTCAACGCGATCAAGATGCTCATCGTGCCGCTGGTGTTCGTTTCGCTGGTGGCTGGCATCACCTCGATGCAGGACAGCGCCAAGCTCGGGCGCATCAGCCTCAAGACCATCGCCATCTATCTGGTGACCACCGCCTTTGCGGTGAGCATCGGCCTGCTGTTCGGCGCGCTGTTCAGCCCCGGCGAAGGGATGAACATGGTCGCCAGCGGCACCCAGGAGGCCAAGCAGGCGCCCTCACTGGTGTCGATCCTGGTCGGCCTGGTGCCATCCAACCCGGTCACCGCCTTTGCCGAAGGCAACATTCTGCAGATCATCGTTTTCGCCATCGCTCTGGGTGTGAGCATCAACCTGATCGGCGAGCGCGGCGCGCCGGCGGTGCGCCTGTTCGATGCGCTGGCCGAGACCTTCTACAAGCTCACCGACCTGGTGATGCGCGTCGCGCCGATCGGCGTCTTCGCCCTGACCGCCGGCGTGGTCGGCAGCCATGGCGCCGAAGTGCTGCTGCCGCTGGCGGGCGTGATCGGCGTGATCTACCTGGCCAGCATCGCCCATGTGCTGCTGGTTTACGGCGGGCTGCTCGGCCTTCTGGGGCGGCTCAATCCGCTGCGTTTCTTCCAGGGCATCGCCCCGGCGCTGGCAGTGGCTTTCAGTACGTCCAGCAGCTCCGGCACGCTGCCGGTGTCCATCGAATGCGCACGCAAGAACCTCGGCGTGTCCGAGGGTGTGGCCGGTTTCGTACTGCCGGTGGGCGCGACCATCAACATGGACGGCACGGCGATCTACCAGGGCGTGCTCGCACTGTTCATCGCCCAGGCCTTCGGCATCGACCTCAGTGCCGGGCAGTACGCGATGATCATCCTCACCGCGACGCTGGCCTCCATCGGCACCGCCGGCATTCCCGGCGCCGGGCTGATCATGCTCGGCCTGGTGCTCACCGCCGCCGGCCTGCCGCTCGAAGGCGTGGCGCTGATCGCCGGGATCGACCGCATCCTCGACATGGCACGCACCACGGTGAACGTCGCCGGCGACCTGATGACCACCACGCTGGTCGGTCGCAGCGAGCAGGAACTCGACCGAGCGGTGTACGACGCCAGCAACAAGGAGTGAGCGCCGCCCGAAGACCTGCCGCTAGCTCGGCAGGTCCCAGGCGTGACGCAGGCGTTGCAGCGCGGCGATGATTTCCACTTCCGGAACCGCCGCAAAGCCCAGCACCAGGCCGCCCGGTGCGCCTCTCGGCGCCTGACCGTCCAGCCAGTAGTCGGCCAGCCCGTTCATTTCCACCTCGGCCGCTCGCGCCGCGGCAACCAGCTCGGCTTCGCGGGCGTGGCTGTGCACCGGCACGCACAGATGCAGCCCGGCATCCACCACCGGCAACTCCGCGCAGCCAGGTATCGCCTCTGGCCAGTGCTGCAACAGGGTGTCGCGGCGCACCCGGGCGGCCTGGCGCATACGGCGCACGTGACGCTGAAAATGGCCGGCGGCGATGAACTCCGCCATCACCATCTGGCTGCCAATGTCCGAGTGACGCATATCCAATGCGCGGCGACGGGCGAAGGCCTCGGCCAGGCCGGGAGGCAACACCAGGTAGCCGAGGCGCAGCGCGGGGAAGGTGATCTTGCAGAAGGTGCCGACGTAGAGCACCCGCCCCTGCCGGTCCAGCGCCGCCAAAGGCGTCAACGGCGTGCCGCTGTAACGGTACTCGCCGTCGTAGTCGTCCTCGACGATCCAACCCTCGTTGCGTTCGGCCCACGCGAGCAATTCCAGGCGCCGCGCCAGCGACAGGGTCACACCGGTCGGGTACTGATGCGAGGGCGTAACATAGGCCAGCCGACAGCCTTCGATCTGCGCGAGGGCGGCGGTATCCAGTCCCTCGCCATCCACCGCGACCCCACACAGCTCGGCGCCAGCCACGGCGAAGGCATGGCCGGCGGCGCGATAGCCGGGGTTTTCCAGCGCCACGCGATCGCCAGGCTGCACCAGCAGCTGGGCGCAGAGGCTGATGCCCTGCTGCGCACCGCAGGTAATCACCACTTGGGACGGATCGCAGTTCAGCCCACGACTGCTGCGCAGGTAGGCCGCTACCAGTTCGCGCAAGGCAGGCTCACCCGCCGGGTCGCCATAGCCCAGGCGCGCCGGCGATGGCTTGCGCCAGAAGCGCGCCGTGAGCCGCGCCCAGATTTCGAAGGGAAAAAGATCGAAGGCCGGCACGCCGATGCGAAAGGCCCTCGGCGCACCGCTCACGGGGAGCGCAAGGTGATTGCGCTGCAGGCGCAACAGCGCCTCGGTTGGCACTATCCCGGGAGCAGGCGGCTGCATTAGCGGCCGCGCGCTGCCGAGTTCCACCACGTAAGTGCCATCGCCTACCCGGCCTTCGATGTAGCCCTCGGCGTAGAGCTGATCGAACGCCCGGGTAACGGTGTTGCGTGACACCGCCAGCAATGCCGCCAGATCGCGACCGGCCGGCAGCCGACTTCCTCCAGCCAGACGCCCGTCGAGGATGCGCTCGCGCAGGGCCTGATAAAGCTGGCGTGTCAGCCCCTGGCTGCGCTCCAGACAAATGCCGGAAAGATCGACGGGCAATGGGGGTGTGGTCGACATAGGCCGCATTGGCTCTATCAAAGTCACAAGTAATGGATCTTACAGCGGGCCAATATCCTGCCTAGCATGACTCCACCACGCCAGAGACTGTCGCATGTACCTGCCCGCCGCCTTTCGCCAGGATGATCGTGATGAACTGCATCGTCAGATGCGCGCCACGCCGTTCGCCCTGCTCACCAGCGCGGGAGCGGACGGTGTCCTCGCCAGCCACCTGCCGCTGCTGCTGGAACCGGACGAAGGCGAGTTCGGCACGCTCTACGGGCACTTCGCCAAGGCCAATCCGCACTGGCGCGAGCTGCAGGACGGCTGCGAAGCGCTAGCCGTGTTCAGCGGCCCTGATGCCTACATCAGCCCCAGCTGGTATCCGACCAAAGCGGAGCACGGCAAGGTCGTACCGACCTGGAACTACATTGCCGTGCATGCCCGCGGCCCGGTGCGGCTGATCAAGGATCGCAAGAGCCTGCTGCAGATCGTCAGCCGCCTCAGCGATCAGCATGAAGCCAGCCGCCCACAGCCCTGGGCCGTAAGCGATGCACCAGACGACTACCTGGACGCCATGCTGCGCGCCATCGTCGGCTTCGCCCTGCCGATTCGCCGGCTGGAGGGCAAGTGGAAGCTCGGACAGAACCGCTCGCCGGCGGACCAGGCCGGGGTTCGCCAGGGCCTGGCCGCCTCGCTCGATCCACGCGACCAGGCCCTGGCCGCGCGCATGCCCATCACCGATTGAAGAGGAATGCACTGTGCCTGAGATCCGCCCTATCACCGCTGCCGACCACGCTGTCTGGAGAGAACTCTGGCAGAACTACCAACGCTTCTACGCCGCTGCGATTGCGGAGCAGACCAGCGATCTCACCTGGCAGCGCTTCCTCGATCCAGCCGAGCCGATGCACGCCGCACTGGCCTGGCATGACGGCCACGCCATCGGCCTGGTGCACTGGATCTTCCATCGCAGCTGCTGGACCCGCGGTGACTACTGCAACCTGCAGGATCTCTACGTGGCCGAGGGCACCCGCGGCAAAGGCATCGGTCGGGCGCTGATCGAGCACGTCTACGCCCAGGCCGCAGCCGCCGGCGCCTCGCGCGTCCACTGGCTGACCCAGGAGACCAACTATACGGGGCGCATGCTCTACGACCGCATCGCCGAACGCGCGGGCTTCATCCAGTACCGCAAGATCCTCTGAGCCTTCACTCGATGCCGAACAGCCCGTTCTCCACATGCGGCGTCGCCAGACGCTCGCGGATGTCCGGGTCGATACGCGGGTCGTCCGGGCT
>DAMCQE010000058.1:0-17998 GCA_032105665.1 Pseudomonas sp.
TCCTGCGCATCAAGGACGACACCATCAGCGGCAAGATCGCCAAGATGGTCTTCGAGGCCATGGCCGCCGGCGAAGGCTCGGCTGACGAGATCATCGAGAAGAAGGGCCTCAAGCAGGTCACTGATTCCGGCGCCATCGAGTCGATGCTGGACGAAGTGCTGGCAGCGAATGCCGAGCAGGTCGAACAGTACCGCGCCAGCGACGAAGCCAAGCGTGGCAAGATGTTCGGCTTCTTCGTCGGCCAGGCGATGAAGGCTTCCAAGGGCAAGGCCAACCCTGGCCAGGTGAACCAACTGCTGAAGAAAAAACTCGAAGGCTAAGCTGAGCGATGGCCCTCCGCGGTTGCCCCTGCTGCAACCGCGGACATCGCTGCATCACCGCTCCCGGCATCGCCACAACGTCACGACACCTGCCGCGGGCCATCGCCGACTCAGCGATCGACCCAACGGAAGGATTGTTCATGCGCCTGACACGCTTCACCGCCCTATTGTTGCTGGTCTTGCTGGTCAGCGGCTGCGCAGATCGCCAGCCGGCCCAACCCGCCAAGGCACCACCGACCACGCAAGAGCGCTTCAGCCAGAGCGGCAAGGCCTCCTACTACGCGCGGATGCATCACGGCCAACGCACCGCCAACGGCGAAACCCACGATCAGAACGCGCTGGTAGCGGCCCATCGCAGCCTGCCTTTCGGCACGCGGGTGCGGGTCACCAACGAGCAGAACGGCAAGCAGGTGGTGGTACGTATCAACGACCGCGGACCATTTCGCCGCGGCCGCATCATCGACCTATCTCGCGCCGCGGCGGCACAACTGGACATGCTCAAGAGCGGCGTGATCCGCGTGCGTATCGAAACCCTCCCATGAAGGAACAGGCACCTGCAGTGATGTCACAGAGCACAGACTGCGCTACCCCAGCCAAGGGAGCGCCTGCATGTCGCTGATTACCTTTGGCTACCTCATCAGCGGCCTGGTACTGCTCGTCGTCGGTGCCGAAGCGCTGGTACGCGGCGCGGCCAAACTGGCCAGCCGCTTCGGCATTCCGCCCCTGATCATCGGATTGACGGTGGTGGCCTTCGGCACCAGCGCCCCGGAAACAGCCGTCAGCGTGCAGGCGTCGCTGAATGGCAGCGGTGACATCGCAGTAGGCAACGTGATCGGCAGCAACATCGCGAACATCCTGCTGATTCTCGGCATTTCCGCACTGATCGCACCGCTGGTGGTATCCCGGCAACTGATCCGCCTCGATGTGCCAGTGATGATCGGCGCCGGCCTGCTCTGCTATGGACTGGCCTGGAACGGCAGCATCAGCCGACTGGACGGTATCCTGCTGCTCGTTGCCCTGATTGGTTACACACTGTTTCTGGTCCTCGCCAGCAAGCGGGACAAGCCTGGACCAGGCGTCGACGAATTCGACACGGAGTTCGGCCCGGCCGCTGGCGACAAGCCTTATGCCTGGGTGCTCCAGCTGCTGCTGATCCTGCTCGGCCTGGGGCTGCTGGTGGGAGGCTCGAACCTGCTGATCGAAGGTGCCGTTGGCCTTGCGCGCGCGCTCGGTCTTTCCGAGCTGGTCATCGGCCTGACGGTGGTTGCGGTCGGCACCTCGATGCCGGAGCTGGCGACCTCGGTGCTGGCGGTCATCAAGGGGGAGCGCGACATTGCCGTCGGCAATGTGGTCGGCAGCTGCATCTTCAACCTGCTGCTGGTACTCGGCGCCGGCGCCGCGGTGGCCGCGGAAGGCCTGTCCATTTCCCCCAATGCGCAGTCCTTCGACTTCCCGGTAATGCTGGCCGTGTTCGTCGCCTGCCTGCCGATTTTCTTTTCCGGGTATTGCATCCGGCGCTGGGAAGGTCTGATGTTTTTCGCCTATTACCTGGCCTACACCCTGTATCTGGTGATGTTCGCCACCGGCCTGGGTGCCATCGAGCTGCTGCGCGACGCGATGCTCTGGTTCGCGTTCCCCTTGACGGCCGTCACGCTTTTGGTGATCTTCCTGCGCGCCTGGCAACACCAGCGCTGAAACACCCACTTTCTGGATTTTTTGCGGAGCGCCCCATCGTGACCCTGATGACCTTTGTCTACCTCATAGCCGGCCTGGTGCTGCTCGTTGCCGGCGCGGAGGTCCTGGTGCGAGGTGCAGCCAAACTCGCCGCCCAGTTCGGCATCTCCCCACTGGTCATTGGCCTCACCGTGGTCGCCTTCGGCACCAGCGCGCCGGAGACGGCCGTCAGCGTCCAGGCCGCACTCAATGGCAGCGGTGACATCGCGATCGGTAACGTCGTGGGCAGCAACATCGCCAACGTGCTGCTGATTCTCGGCATGACCGCACTGGTCGCACCACTGGTGGTATCGCGTCAGCTGATCCGTCTGGACGTGCCGATCATGATCGGCGCCAGCCTGGTGACCTTCGGCCTGGCGTGGGACGGAGAACTCAGCCGTATCGACGGTGCACTGCTGTTCACCGCGGTAGTGGTCTACACGCTGTTCCTGATCATAAGCAGTCGCCGCGAAAAAGCTGCGGAAGTCGACGACGAGTTTGCCAAGGAGTTCGGCCTGGATGAGCCGGCCAAGCCGCATGCTGGGCTGATCAACGCTGGCCTGGTGATCGCAGGCCTGGTGTTGCTGGTGGTGGGCTCCAATTTCCTCGTCGAGGGCGCCGTGGCCCTGGCCCGGGCGCTCGGCCTATCGGAGTTGGTCATTGGCCTGACCGTGATCGCCATCGGCACCTCACTGCCAGAACTGGCCACCTCGATCATGGCGGCCTTTCGCGGCGAGCGCGATATCGCCGTCGGCAACATCGTTGGCAGCAACATCTTCAATCTGCTCTGCGTACTCGGCCTGGCCTCGCTGGTGTCGCCGCAGGCGATCGGCGTGTCTTCGAACGCGCTAGCATTTGATTTCCCGGTGATGATCGCGGTAGCGGTAGCCTGCCTGCCGATCTTCTTCGCCGGCTACTGCATCAAGCGCTGGGAAGGCGCCCTGTTCGTCGCCTATTACGTGGCTTACACCCTGTACCTGGTGCTGACCAGTACCGGCCGCCCGTTCGCGGAAACCTTTGGCGACGCCATGCTGGGCTATGCACTGCCGCTGACCGCGATCACGCTGCTGGTCATCGCCGGCCGCGCCTGGAAAACCCAGCGCTGACAACAGGACGAACCACCGGCGGGCCTGGCTGGCCCGCCTTCACTCAGCCCTCCCGGACCTGAGGCCGCGGCAACTCGAACACCTGGGCACCCTCCTCTTCGTCACCCATGCGGTTGAGGGTCCCGTCGACCACCGCGCCGTTCTCCATGCTCAACTGGCGATAGCGGATGTTCCCGCGCACGCGGGCGTTGGAATGCAGTTCGAGCAGATGCTCGACCACCAGATCGCCGACGATGGTGCCGTCGATCAGCGCATCGTAACTGCTCACGTTGCCCTCGATTCTTCCCTCGGCACTCAGCGCCAGCAAGCTGTGTGTGCCCGGCTTGTGGCAGACATCGCCGCGCACTTCACCGCTGACCTTCAACCCTTCTTCGAAGGTCACGTCCCCGATCAGGGACAGGTTGCCGGAGATCAGGCTGGAAAACTGATCGATGGTGACGCGAGGTACCGACTTCTTCTTGTTGAACATCATCTACTCCAAAAAAGTTAACGGGCCTTCTTCTGCTGACGGAAGAACGCCAGATCGGTCTGCAGCCGCTCGACCTGCGCTGAGAGAGTGGCTATACGCCTCAGCAATTGCTCTTCGGTGGCCTGGATTTCCTGGCGCTTCAACCGGCTCTGCCCAAGCGCGGCCCTGAGTGCCTGGCTGTCCTGCGTCAGCGCCTCGACCTGCCGTGCATGAGCCACCTGCTCGTGGTTGCGCAGGTACAGCAGCGCGCCGATCACACAGAGCAGCCCAAAGATCAGCCAACGTCCGCTGCGCGCGCTGCGCGCGGCTTGCAGTCGGTGCTCGGCGCGTAGCAACTCGCGCGTGGAAGGGCGTTTAGTCCTCAGCCAGGCCATCGCTGTCACGCTCCAGATCACCCAGGGCCAGGAACCGCTGCGGGTCGACGAAGCGCCCCTTGTGCAGCACCTCGAAATGCAGATGAGGACCAGTGGATCGACCTGTCGAACCCACCGCACCGATACGCTGTGCCGGCGTGACGACCTCACCCTGGCGAACATCCAGTCGCGACAGGTGGGCATAGCGCGTGACCAGGCGATTGCCATGGTCGATCTCCACCAGTTTCCCGTAGGCACCTCGGTAGCCGGCGAAGCGCACCCGGCCTCCCGCCGCAGCGACTACGTCGGAGCCGCTGCGCAACGCGAAGTCCACCCCGGAATGGAACGCCAGTTTCTTGCGGAAGGGGTCGACGCGATTGCCGAATGCCGAGCCCAGCCGTGCCTCGCCTACCGGTCGCCGTGACGGAATCGCCATGAGCGCCGCGTTGCGCTCGGCCACTTGTTGCATCAGCCCGTCCAGCATCACCCGCATGCAGCGTGCCGAGGTCTCGCTGTGCTGCAGGTCGGCAAGGCCCAGCCGCTCGGCATCGACCTGCAGGCCCCCCGAACAACCCCGAGGCGGCAACAGCGCGCCGCCCTGCCCTGCGCCGTCCGTGCGTGCCGGCACCAGCACGGGCAGCAGCGTCGGGTCCAACGCCGACAGCTGGCCATGCAGAACACGCTGTTGATCCATCATCTGCTGCAGGGCGAGCAGATCGGATTCGAGAGTTTTCAACCGGCCGACCACCTCGCCGACGCGGGCGATGGCAAAGCGGTCCTCATCCTCGACGGGTACATCACCCTGATGCGTGGCCAGGTTCGGCGTGCGCAGATCGCTGCCAAGCCAGACACCGCCGGCAAAGCTTCCCAGACTCAGCACCAGCAACAGCGCAAAACCCGGAACCGCAAGGCGCCGCAGGTTCACCACGCGTATGTCGTCACGCGTCAGCGAGCGGCTCGAAGGTGTGAAAAATGCCATGAGAGATTCCCTAGAACACGGAGCGGCCGCCTCGCCAGGCAAGCCGTTGAACGTCCAGGGCAATTTGACGCAAACGCACTTTTTTTTCTGAGGCCTGATGACCGATTACGACCATCGCGCCGCGATTCTTAAGCTGAGAGCCGCATTGGCGACGAACGGCGCGGCGAATCGCAGCCAAGGTCTCGACTAGATCCAGCCCAGCCAGCCCAGCAGAAACAGCCCGGCGTTAATGCTCAGCGCTGCCATCAGCGTCGTGATGACAATGATGGTCGCGGCCAGCTGATGATTGGAATTGACCGCACGCGCCATGACGAAACTCGCTGCCGCCGTTGGGCTGGCAAAGTAGAGAAACAGGATACCCAGCTCCGCATCGCGAAAGCCGTAGGCCCAAGCACCCAGGGTCGCGAGTGCCGGCAGCCAGACCATCTTCATCAGACTCGAACTGAGCGCACTGCCGCTGCTCTTGCGCAACGCATCCAATGACAGCGTGGCGCCGATGCAGATGAGCGCCAGTGGCAAGGTCATCTGCGCAAAGTACTGGCCCGAGGTCATCAGCCAGCCCGGCAAGTCAATCTGCCAATAGGCGAAGGGAACGGCCGCGACCACACCAATGATCAGTGGATTACGCAGGATGCTGAGCAAAATTTCCTTCGGGCCGACCTGTCCATCCGGGCTGTAGATGGCGAGCACCATCGCCGAGAGGCTGTTGTAGACCAGAATCACCACCCCGGCGAGCACACCGCCAACCGACAGGCCGTAGTCACCGTAGAGGCTGCTGGCCAGCGCCAGACCGACGATGCCGTTGTTGCCACGAAAAGCGCCCTGCACGTATACGCCGCGATCGGATGCTGGGCAACGCCACAAGGCCCAGACCCAGGCCACGATGAATGTCGCAATTGTGGCAAGCACGAAATAGAGCAGCAGTGCCGGCTGCAGCGCCGCTGTCAGATCGGCCTTGATGATGGAGATGAACAGCAGCGTCGGCATGGTGCCCCTGAACACCAGCGCCGAAGCCGTATACACGAACGCAGCGTCGATCCAGCCGAGGCGCTTGAGCGCGACACCGAGAAACAACATGGCAAACACCGGCGCAGTGACGCTCAGGGTTTGCAGTACGAGGGGGAGCATGGAAGACGCCTGCAACTACAAAGCTCGCAAGCATAAAGCATGCGTTACGCGAGGGCTCGGGCGTCGTGTGATGACAACGCCGCCCCCGCGAGACGATGACGCCGGTTAGCGTCGCACCGGACGTTTCTGTAGCTTGCGCTGCAAGGTCCGTCGATGCATGCCCAGGGCACGGGCGGTAGCGGAGATGTTGCCGTCGTGCTCACTGAGCACCCGCTGGATATGCTCCCACTGCAGGCGATCGACCGACATGGGATTTTCCGGCACCAGGCTGTCGAGATCGGCATGCTGCGACAACAATGCCGCGAGCACGTCGTCGGCATCGGCAGGCTTGCACAGGTAATTGCAGGCGCCGCGCTTGATCGCTTCCACCGCTGTGGCGATGCTCGAGTAACCGGTCAGGATCAACACCCGCATTTCGGGGTCCAGCTCGAGCAACTTGGGCAGCAGCACCAGGCCCGAATCGCCTTCCATCTTAAGGTCGAGCACTGCGTAGTCAGGAATATCCTGCTTGGCCAGGGCCAGGCCCTCCTCAGCAGAACCAGCAATGCTGACCTGCAGGCCCCGGCGACTCATGGCGCGCGCCATCACCCGGGTGAACGTCGGATCGTCATCCACCAACAGCAGGTGAGGTTGTTCTTCACCCTCTTGCTGCAACTCGTCGGTCATCTGTGCATTCCTCGCATTGGTCACGATCAGGATCAGGCGCGTACCGAACCATGCGGTAGGCGCAGTTCGGTCAGTGTGCCACCTTCTTCGTGATTGTAGAGCTTCACCGTGCCGCCGGCGCGGGTGACGCTGGCCTGACTGAGAAACAGACCAAGGCCGAAACCCTTGCCCTTGGTCGTGATGAAGGGTCTGCCGATCTGCTCGGCGATGGCCAGCGGAACACCGGCGCCGTGGTCACGGATGGTCAGCTTGATCCACTGCGGATCCCAGTCCAGGCGTATTTCCAGATCCTCGGGACTGGCATCGGTGGCGTTGTTCAACAGATTGAGCAGCGACTGGCTGAGGTCAGCCGGCGGCATCAGCTTCGGCGCACTGCCAAGGCCGACGCACTGGAAGCGGAATGTTGCCTCTGGACGCATCAGGTGCCAGCGCTGCAGGACCGAGTCGACCCATTCGCGTGCGGTCTGCTCGACGACCGCCTGGCGCCGGTCTGCCTCGGCGGCGCGGACCAGCTGACGCAGGCTCTCCTTGCAGAGCTGGACTTGCGACTGCAGCAGGCCGAGATCCTCGCTCAGCTGCGGGTCCTTGTATTCCTGGCGCAACTCCTTGAGCAGCACGCTCATGGTTGCCAGCGGCGTGCCCAGTTCATGAGCGGCGCCAGCGGCCTGGGTGGCCACGGCGAGCAGTTGCTGGTCACGCATGCTCTCCTCGCGGCGCTGGGCCTGCTGCTGTTCCTGTCGGCGCAGCTGTTCGGCCATGCGCGCGACGAAGAAAGTGATCAGCGCGGCCGCCAGCGCGAAACTCAGCCACATGCCGTAAACCTGCAGCGTCGCCCGCTCGAAGGGTGGCAGGGTGAGCGGGTCGTACCAGACCAGCATCAGCGTGTAACCCAGCAGCGCCAGACCGGAAAGCACGATGGAATAAAGCCACGGCAGGGTTGCCGCAGCGATGGTCAGCGGCACCAGGTAGTAGGACACGAACGGATTGGTCGAGCCGCCGGAGTAGTACAGCAGCGCGCTGTGGATCATCAGGTCGCAGCCCAGATGCACGGCGTATTCCAGCTCGGTGACGGGCCACGGGCCGCGCAAACGCAGTGCCGTACCCAGACAGAGCACCGCCGACACGGCCAGCGTGATGCCCAGCGCCAGCCAAGGCAGCGTCAGCATCTGCGTCGCGTAAGCCACGCCCACGGCGCCGGACTGTGCAGCCAGCACCACGATGCGAATAAGGGTCAGAAGCCGAAGGTTCTGCCGGCTGGCAGATAGCAGCGGGACGGATGTGTACATGGAGTCTCCAAGAATTCGGCGGAGTATAACCAAGCCGTCTGGCGGCCAAACCGAAATGCGGCAACTCGACGCACGGACAGCTGCATACATTCACCGGCGCAGGTAGAGTCTTGCGCTATCGCACCGGCCGGTGCACATGCCAAGGATCCGTTATGCAGCCAACTCTCTTCCGCAGCGCAGCCCTCATGGCGCTGATCACCAGCCTCGTCAGCCTGCCCGCCATGGCCGAGGAACCACGCTACAACCAGGTCGCCCTGCGCGCCGAGGTCAGCAGCGAAGTGGCCCATGACCGCATGCACGTCACGCTCTACAGCGAAGCACAACACAACGATCCCGCCCAGCTCGCGGCAGAGACCACCCGCGCGCTGAACCAGGCGCTGCAGACCGCTCGGCAGAGCAAGGATGTGATCGTCAGCCAGGGCAGCCGCAACAGCTATCCAGTCTATGACGACAAGGGCCAGCAGATCTCCGGTTGGCGGGAGCATGCCGAACTGCGCCTGGAGAGCGGCAACTTTGCCAGCCTGTCGAAGCTGACCGCCGAGCTGATGAAGAGCCTGAAGATGAGCAGCATGCACTTCAGTGTCTCCGACCCGATCCGCAAGCAGAACGAGGATGCCCTGCTCAAGGAGGCGGTCGCCGCGTTCCAGGCGCGCGCCCAACTCGCGACCGAGGCGCTCGGCGGCAGCGGTTACAAGCTGGTGAGCCTCAACCTCAACGGCGGCGGATTTCAACCTGTCATGCGCAGCAGCGCGATGAAGATGGACATGATGGAATCGGCACCCATCCCCGAAATCGAAGCGGGCACTCGCCAGGTCACGATCAACGCCGACGGCGTCATCGAAGTTCAGATGCCGTGACCGAAACTGACCGTTCGGACCACTTCTAAATATTCGCTTACAAATACCCAGCCCGCGCTGTGCAAGGGCTGGCAACCGATTTGACGACCCAGATGAGAAACTAATGCAGTAAATTCTAAATTCTCGTTTACGAATGATTATCATGCGAGCGCCAACGAGACGGCTACAAGGAGCCCGCATGTCTATCCCCTTCGCACGTACCGCCCTGTTCTGCGCCATGATCGGCTGCAGCTGGACGGCTCTCGCCCAGAACGCGCCTGTCACGCTCAACGACACGGTCGTCAGCGCCTCCGGCTTCGAACAGAAGATCACCGAAGCACCGGCGAGCATCAGCGTCATCAGCCGTGAAGATCTGCAGCAGAAGCGCTACAACAACCTGGCGCAGGCTCTGGGCGACGTGGAAGGCATCGACATCGGCCAGGGCACGGGCAAGACCGGCGGATTGAATATCAGCATCCGCGGCATGCCGAGCCAGTACACCCTGATCCTTATCGACGGGCGCCGTCAGAACGCGGCGGGCAATGTCACGCCCAACGGCTTCAACGAAACGTCCACCAGCTTCATGCCGCCACTGTCTGCCATCGAACGCATCGAAGTCATCCGCGGCCCGATGTCGACGCTCTATGGTTCTGACGCCATGGGCGGCGTGATCAACATCATTACCCGCAAGGTGGCCAAGGAATGGACCGGATCGCTGACGCAGGACTACACCTACCAGGAAGACCGCGACTTCGGCGATACCCGCAACACCAGCATCTACGCCAGTGGCCCGCTGGTCGATGGCTTGCTGGGCCTGCAGCTGCGCGGAAGCCTGTTCGATCGCGAAGCGTCCGACCTGAGCTACGGCAACGGCATCGAAGTGAGCAAGCGCGGCCCCTCTCCGGTCGAGGGCCGCACGCATAACCTGGGCGCCCGCCTGAGCTTGACCCCGCACGAGGATCACGATTTCGGCCTGGACGTGGAACGTGGTCGCCAGGTCTACAACAACGACGAATGTCAGCTCGGCAGCCTTGATGGCCAGAATCAGGAATGCACCGCCAGTGCGGCCACCCGGGCAAATGGTTACGCCGACGAGCTTCGTTTCGAACGTGAGCAGATCGCGCTCACCCATACCGGCCGTCTGGGTTTCGGCACGCTGGAATCCAGCCTAATGCACAACACGACCGAAACCATTGGCCGCACCATTCCGGGCACAATCGGCACCCCGACCGCAGTCCCGGGTGCCATCGGCGGTGCGCCACGCGAACTGGAGACGACCAATCTGGTACTGGACACCAAACTGGTCGCGCCGGTGGGCGAATCGCACATCGCCACGGTTGGCGGCCAGTGGTGGAAAGCCGAGATGGACGACGGCATCGCTCAGACCACGTTCGAGCAGAAAACCTGGGCCGTCTTCGCCGAAGACGAGTGGCGCCTGCGCGAAGATCTGGCGTTGACACTGGGTGCCCGCTACGACGATCACGAAGCCTTCGGCGGTCATGTCAGCCCACGCGCCTACCTGGTCTGGAATACCTCCGAGAATTGGACCATGAAGGGTGGTGTGAGCCGCGGCTACCGCACGCCGGACCTGAACGATCTCCACTCCGGCGTGAATGGCGCCACACGTCAGGGCCAGGTCATCACCATCGGCAACCCTGATCTCGAGCCGGAAACCACGACGAGCACCGAATTCGGCGTGTATTTCGACAGCCTGGCTGGCTTCAATGCCAACGCCACGCTGTTCCACAACAAGTTCAAGGACAAGATCGCCAGCGGCGACCCGATCACCGATCCACTGTGCGCAGGCAACAACAACGGCACCTGCTCGCAGCAGATCAACGTCGACGAAGCGGTGACCCGTGGCCTGGAGCTGGCTGGCAGCTGGCAGTTCGCACCAGCCTGGAAACTGAGCGCCAACTACACCTACACCGACAGCGAGCAGAAGAGCGGCGATAACCAGGGAGAGCCGCTGACCAACACGCCCGAACACCTGGCCAACGCCAAACTCGACTGGCAGACCACCGACCGTCTGGGCCTGTGGCTGAAGAGCGAGTACCGCGGTGAGCGCGCGCGCTTCACCTCCAGCTACGAGAATCTCGCTAACGCCAACGGCAGCTACTCCACCAGCCAGTCGATCTACGACACGCTGGGCAAGAACGCCAAGGCATACACACTGTTTCACCTGGGCGGGTCGTATCGGGCTACGGAGAACCTGACGCTCAACGCGACGATCTACAACCTCTTCGACAAGGACTTCGTCGACGGCAAGGCCTACACCACCTACTCCAATGGCGGGAGCGCAAACGGCACGGCCTACGGCACCGACTACAGCCACTCCGGCGCCGCCACCACCGGTATTGTGGAAGAAGGCCGCCGCCTATGGCTGTCAGCCAACCTGACCTTCTGACCTGAAGGCGACACAACAGAGCCGGGATCATCCCGGCTCTGTTGTTTCTCGCCCATACGGATCATGAAAAACGCGAATGTATGCTGTTTGTAAATCTTTAGCATCGCCGCGTCAGTCGCCCTAGAATTCGCCCACCCTCCCATACGCCAAGGACCACCATGCATATCTGGCTCGGCACTCTGCGCCAATGGCACTGGATCAGCTCCGCGCTGTGCCTGGTCGGCATGCTGCTGTTTGCGGTCACCGGCATCACGCTGAACCACGCCGGGCAAATCGAGAGCAAACCGCTGGTGGACACCCGCGAAGGGCAGCTGCCCGAGCGGCTGCTCAACAGTCTGCAGGCCGACACTCCGGAGGACGGTCTGCCAGCTGACCTGCAGCGTTGGCTGGAACAGACCCTGGACGTGCAGCTGGCCGGTCGCGAAGCCGAGTGGAGCGATGGCGAACTCTACGTCGCCCTGCCCCGTCCTGGCGGCGATGCCTGGCTGAGTCTGAGCCTGGAAAGCGGCGAGCTGGAATACGAGTCGACCGATCGCGGCTGGATCGCCTACTTCAACGACCTGCACAAGGGCCGTCACAGCGGCGAGGCCTGGAGCTGGTTCATCGATCTGTTCGCCGTTGCCTGTGTGGTGTTCAGCCTCACCGGCCTGCTGCTCCTGCAACGCCATGCCGGCAATCGCCCCGGCACCTGGCCACTGGTTGGCCTGGGACTGGTGATTCCGCTGCTACTGGCGCTGCTCTTCATTCACTAAGGACTGCTCATGCGTAAACGCCTGTTGTTCCCCCTCGCCCTGCTTAGCACCCCGCTATACGCGGCGGACCTGCAGCTGGACGTGGAAATCCCCCGCCTGGATGTCGCCGAGTACCACCGCCCCTATGTCGCCATCTGGCTCGAGCGCCCGGACCAGAGCCACGTTGCCAATCTGGCGGTGTGGTACGACACCAAGCTCAAGGACAAGGAAGGTGAAAAGTGGCTCAAGGATCTGCGCCAGTGGTGGCGCCGTAGCGGCCGCAGCCTGGAAATGCCGGTTGATGGCGTCAGCGGCGCCACCCGTGCCGTGGGCAGCCACAGCCTGAAGTTCTCTGACCAGCAGGCGCCGTTCAAAACGCTGGAGGCCGGCGAGTACCGCGTGGTGGTCGAGGCCGCCCGTGAGGTCGGTGGCCGCGAGCTGCTGCGAGTCCCATTCAGCTGGCCGCCCCAGCAGAACGCCGAACATCAAGCCCAGGGCAAGAGTGAGCTGGGCGCCATCAATCTCACGCTGACCCCTTGAACAGGAAGCACACCATGAAACCCGTCATCAAATGGACCGCCCTGGCCCTCGCCGTCTGCCTGCCGCTTTCGGCCCAGGCCCACCGCGCCTGGATGCTGCCTTCGGCCACCGTGCTCTCGGGTGAAGAGCCTTGGATCACCGTCGACGCCGCGGTTTCCAACGACCTGTTCTATTTCGAACACGTGCCGATGCGCCTCAAGGGTATCGGCGAGGCAGCCCAGGCGCCGGCAGGTGGCCCGCCCGGCATGCGCGGGCGGCCGGTTCCGGAGCTGCAGGTCATCGCCCCGGATGGCTCCAAGGTCGCGGTACAGAACGGCGCCATCGGCCGCTACCGCAGTACCTTCGATGTGCAGCTGAGCCAGAAAGGCACCTACAAGCTGGCGGTCGCCAACAACGGCCTGTTCGCCAGCTGGAAGGAAAACGGCCAGATGCGCCGCTGGATGGGCACCCCGGAAAGCTTCGCCAAGGACGTCCCGGCCAAGGCCGAAGGTCTCAAGGTCAGCCAGACCAGCAACCGCATGGAAGTGTTCGTGACCTCCGGTGCGCCCAGCACTGACGTACTCGTGCCCAGCGGCCAGGGCCTGGAACTCAAGCCCGTCACCCACCCCAACGACCTGTTCGCCGGCGAAGCGGCGGAGTTCGTCTTTCTGCTCGACGGCAAGCCGGCCGCGGATGTCGAGATCAGCGTGATCCCGGGCGGCAACCGCTACCGCGACCAACTGGGGGAGATCAGGACGAAAACCGACAAGGACGGCAAGGCCAGCATCACCTGGCCGGAAGCCGGCATGTACTGGCTGGAAGCCGAGCTCACTACCGACAAGGGCGTCAGCAAGCCGGCCACCGAGCGCCGCGCCAGCTACAGCGCCACGCTGGAAGTGCTGGCGCCCTGACGCCAGCCCGCTGCCTGAGCACTGACGCTCAGGCAGCGCGCTACCGCATTCCCCGCAACGAGTCCGCTTCTTGCCCAGACCTTTCCAATCCGTCCGGCGCCTGTCGCCGCTGCTCGGCTGTCTCGCGGTCGCTGCGCTGCTGCTGTGGTGGCAGCCGCCGCGAGCGATCAGCGCTGCCGTGGTCGTCCTCGTCTATCTGGCCATGTCGCTGTATTGCTGGCGTAGACAGCTACCCCGCAAGGCAGCATCTACCGACGCGACCTCGGCGCTTGTGGTGACCTATGCCAGCCAGGGCGGGCAAGCCCGGCTCTATGCCGAGCGCAGTGCTGAGCAGCTTCGCGAAGCTGGCCTAAACGTGCAGCTGCTGCCGCTGAATGCGCTGGAGCCGAGCCGGCTGCCAGCGCGGCGCATCCTGTTCGTCGTCAGCACCTATGGCGAAGGCGAGGCGCCGGACGACGGCGCGCGTTTCGAGCGGCGCCTGAGCACGGCAAACCTGCAGCTGCAGGACCTCGAATATGCCGTGCTGGCCTTCGGTGATCGCCAGTACCGCCATTTCTGTGCGTTCGGCCAGCGTCTGGATGAACGAATGCGCCAATGCGGCGCCACGCCACTGTTCGATCGCCTGGAAGCTGACCGAGCCGATCCCGGCGTACTGCGCCACTGGCAACAACAGCTGGCCCAGCTGAGCGGCAACAGTGATTTCAGCGACTGGCTGCCGGCGCCCTATCGGCAATGGCAGCTCACCGAGCGCCGCTGCCTCAACCCCGGCAGTGCCGGCGGGCCAGTGCAGCATCTGACGCTCGTGCCAGTCGACGATCAGCAACGCTGGCGCGCCGGCGATATCGTCGAGGTCGGCCCGCAGCACGAACTGGCCCGCATGGAACGCTTGCTGCAGCAGCTGGATCACGACCCGCAGCAGCGGGTGGATGGACAGCGTCTGGCAAGCCAGCTGGCCGGATTACGCCTGCCGGACCTCGACGTGTTGCGCACGCTCGACCTGCCCGCCTTGCTGGCCCTGCCGCCCTTGCCGCACCGCGAATACTCCATCGCCTCGATACCCTCGGACGGCGCCGTGCAGCTGGTGGTGCGCGAAGCTCGTCATCCGGACGGCACGCTCGGCCTCGGCTCCGGTTGGCTGTGCCGTCACGCGGCGATTGGCGAGCGGATCGCCCTGCGCATCCGCAGCAACCCCGGTTTTCATGGGCCCTCGGTCGATACACCGCTGATCCTGATCGGCAACGGCACCGGGATCGCCGGATTGCGCGCGCACCTGCGCGAACGCGCAGCCGCGCCCCAAGGCTCACGCAGCTGGCTGCTGTTCGGCGAACGCAACGCCGCCCACGACTTCTTCTTTCGAGACGAACTGCAGCATTGGCTCGACAGCGGCCTGCTGGAGCGGCTGGACCTGGCGTTCTCTCGCGACCAGCCGGAAAAGCGCTATGTGCAGCAAGTCCTGCGGGACGCGGCCGACGACCTGCGCCGCTGGATAGATCAGGGCGCGGCGATCTACGTTTGCGGCAGCCTGGAAGGCATGGGGCAGGAAGTGCAGCAGATCCTGCTCGGTCTGCTCGGCCAGGCGCGGCTGGAACAGCTGAGCGAGCAGGGACGCTATCGCCGCGACCTGTATTGATGTCCGCCATAACGACAAAGGCCGCTTCGAAGAGCGGCCTTTGTCATTTTCACAGCGGGATCAGAAGTGGAAGTTGGTGCTCAGTAACGCAGTACGACCGGCCGCGACGTGGGCATAGTGGCTGCCGTAGACCTGATCGAAATAGCGCTTGTCGGTCAGGTTCTGCACGTTCAGCTGCAGGTCCAGATTCTTGCTCACGCGATAGGCGGCCATCGCATCGTAACGCCAGTATTCCGGTACCTCGATGTTGTTGGCCGTGTCGCCGAAGCGGGAGTCGACGTAGGTCGCACCGCCACCGATGGTCAGGTCCTGGGTGAGGTTGTAGGTGTTCCAGAAGCTGAAGCTGTGCTTCGGCGTGCTGGGCACCTCATTGCCGTCATACAGGCCCTCGACGTAGATCGGGTTGGTCCGCGTGCCGATATTGGCGGCACCGGACTTGACCAGTTCGGCGTCCAGGTAGGTGTAGCTGGCGAACACCTGCCAGTTGCGGGTGAGTTGACCAGTGGCGCCCAGTTCCAGGCCATCGACCCGGGTTTCACCGATGCTTTCCTGGAAACCGCTGGCGTTGGTCACCCGCGCGTTGGTCTTCTCGGTGCGGAACAGCGCGGCGGTCAGGCCGAGACGCTCATCGAGGAAGTCCCACTTGGTGCCGATCTCGTAGTTACGGTTGCGCTCGGGATCGAGAATCGCGTTGTTGACGCTGAGCGCATCGGCACCCTCTCCACCGGTCTCGCCGGACGGGTTGCTGGAGGTCGACCAGGCCGCGTAGAGGCTGCCGTTGGGCAGCGGATTGAAGACCAGGCCCAACTGGTAGTTCCAGAAGTGGCTCTTGTTCTCCGGCCGCGTCACCACTCCGGCGGTGGAGACGGCCTTCTGCTCCGTTTCGTAGTCGTCGTAGCGCAGGCCCATGTTCAGCGACCACTGCTCGTTGAACTTCAGCGTATCGAAGACGTAGGCCGCCAGCGTTTCGGTGTCGGTATCGGTCGTCGCCGCGCTGCGCGCGATGCTGCCGGTCCAGGCATCCTTGGAGCTCGGGTTGGACAGGCTGATGCAGTCGCCCGAAGCCAGGTGCGCCGACGAACAGGTGTTGCCGCTGGTGCCCGGAGTGACCACGTAGGGTCGGTTGTGCACGCCGACATCGCTGATTTCCACGCCGGTCACCAGGGTGTGCTCGATGCTGCCGGTGTCGAATCGCGCCGTCAGATCGGTCTGGTTGACCCAGCTCTGGGTATCGGAATTGCGGCTCTTGGCAGAGCGCGAAACCAGTCCATTGGGCACGTTGCCACGCGAGTCGTCCGGGTTGGTGACGATGTAGTCCAGGGTGGTGCGGGCGATACGCGTGGTGTTGGAGACGGTCAGGTTCTCGTTCAGGTCGTGCTCGAGCCGAATGGTGCCGGCATCCGTGGTGCTCTCGCGGAAGTCGCGGCTTTCAAGGCCGTAGAAGTTGTCGCGATCCACGCTCACTGGCTCGCGACCTGGATTGCCTGGCGTAGCCACGGTCAGCGGAATGCCGTAGTCCGGCATGTCGTCTGTTTCCAGGTGGTAGTAAGACAGCGTCGCCCGAGTCGGCGTATCGAAGCCGAAGGTGATGGTCGGTGCCACGCCCCAACGACTGACATCCACACCATCGCGGCCGGCGACGTTGGCCTCGTGCTTCATCAGGTTCAGACGGCCGGCGACGTTGTCACCGAGCACGCGGTTGACGTCCAGCGTATAGCGGCGCGTCTGGTCCGAACCGAGGGTGACGCTGGCATCGCCGAAGTCGCGTTGCTTGGCGGTCTTGCTGATCAGGTTGAGGCTGCCGCCCGTGGAGCCGGCACCGGTGTAGGCGGAGCCCGGCCCCTTGCTCACTTCGATGCTCTCGACGTTGAAGATCTCGCGGGTTTGCGAGCCAACGTCACGCAGGCCGTCGATGAAGGTGTCGCTCTCGGCGTTGAAGCCGCGGATGATCGGCCGGTCGCCCGCCGGATTTCCGCCCTCGCCCGCACCGAAGGTGATGCCGGAAGTGGTGCGCAACGCATCGACCAACGTCAGCGAACCGGTGTCGCGAATCACCTGGTCGGTGATCACGGTGACCGACTTCGGTGTTTCGCGCAGCGGTGCCGTGTATTTCTTCGAGGCGGATGTATCGGCCTTGTAGGCCTGTTCCTGCTCACCGATCACCGTCACTTCATCGAGCGCAACCGGCGCTTCGCTGGGCGATGACGCTGCAGGGACGACCTGAGCCATGGAGGGAGCGGAGAAAGCGGTAAGGGCGACACCGATAGCCGAAGCCAACACGCGAGGTGGCTGGGCCAGTTCTAGAGACTGACGCGACATGTAATGCGGATCCTTGGAAGTTTATGCAACTGCGAATTGCTATTATTAGCAGGTAGCATTCTGATACATTCTGTCGCATTCTGAAACACCTGAATGCAAACTAATATCATTTGCTCTTTTAACTCCTGCCGGTGATCCATGCTTCTACGCATTGCCAATGTGTTTTCCCGTGAAGAAACCGACCGTATTCGCTCCGCGCTGGAACAGGCCAACTGGCAGGACGGCCGCGTCACCGCTGGCTATCAGTCGGCCAAGGCCAAATACAATCTGCAGCTGGAGGAGAACGACCCACTCGCCCGCGAGATTGCCGAAGCCATGCTGCAACGGCTCTGGCAGCACCCGCAGTTCATGTCTGCCGCGCTGCCGAGCAAGGTCTTTCCGCCCCTGTTCAACTGCTACACGGCAGGCGGCGAGTTTGGCTATCACATCGACAATGCGGTGCGTCAGGTACGCAACAGCGCCGAACGCGTGCGCACCGACCTGTCCGCCACACTGTTCTTCAGCGATCCCGACGAGTACGACGGCGGCGAACTGGTGATCCACGACACCTACGGCACGCAGCGGGTGAAGTTCGCTGCCGGCGACATGGTGCTCTACCCCAGCACCAGCCTGCACAAGGTCGAGC
>DAMCQE010000059.1:0-17446 GCA_032105665.1 Pseudomonas sp.
GCGCGGCGCAGCGGCGGCCTCGACCGGCTCGGCCGGGCTGCGGGCGATCTGCCAGGCCAGGTAGAGCAGCCAGGCCAGACCGAGCCAGGTCATGAGCTGCTGCAACTGCGGATGGCGCAGCAACCATTCGCCGGCACCCAGGCCCACCAGTAGCACGATGAGGGCCGCGGCCGAGCAGGCGCCGAAAATGATCGGCATGGCTGCGCCCAGGCCGAAGCGCGAGCTGTTGCTCAGTACCAGAATGTTGGTTGGCCCCGGCGTGATCGAGGCGACGAAGGCGAACAGCACGAAAGGCAGCAGCTGGCTCATGACGGCTGCTCCATGATGAGCGTGGCGAATGATCCGGGGGTGGCGGCGAGGCGAGGCATGCTGGTCGGCTCCGTGGGTGGCGGATGCCCGAATGCTCGCGCCTGTCGGCTCAGCGGTCTGGAAGATTCGAGCAACGTCTGCGGTAGTGCGCCGGTGTCAGCCCGTAGGCGCGGCGGAACCAGCGGCCCATGTGGCTCTGGTCGGCGAAACCGAGGCTCATCGCCACCAGCGCCGGTGGCTGGCCGGCTGCGAGCAGGCGACGGGCCTTGGCCAGGCGCAGCTGGACCAGATAGGCATGCGGCGCCAGGCCGAAGGCCGCCTTGAACGCCCGCGTCAGCCTGAAGCGATCGACACCGGTGGCCCGCGCCAGATCGTCCAGCCCCAGATCCTGATCCATGTGTGCATGCAGATAGTCCCGTGCCCGCAGCGCCACGGTCGGCAGGCGCGGGTAGGCAGCCAGCCGCGGTTGCCATGCCAGGTGCCGCGCCAGCTTGCCCAGCAGCGCGTCCAGCGCGGCCTGGCGAACGATGCGCAGGTCCTGGCTTTGCAAGGCCTGGAAGGCGTCGGCAATCACCGTCACCAGCGCCGGCTCGCTTTCCAGCGTCTTGGCGAATGCCGGCTGGCACTGGCTGGGCGCATCCTCGAACAGTGCGCGCAGTTCGCGCTCGATCCAGTACGGGTCGAGGTAGAGCATCGAATAGGTGAAGCCACCAGGTGTCGGCGCGTGGCCGTCGTGCAGCTCGCCGGGTTCGAGCAGAAACACCTGCCCTGGCGTGCTGCTGTGCAGCGTCCGGCGGCAGTGAAACTGCTGAACACCCTGTTCGGTGAAGCCGATCAGGTAGCTGTCATGGAAGTGCGGGTCGTAGGCATGACCTTCGAAATGCGCACGGATCGTCTCGATACCGGTCTCGGCATCCTTCTTCAGATCGATCCAGTCAGCTGTACCCATGACGGCTCCGTGAAACGCAAGGCGGTGATGCTGCGCGACGCAGTGTCGCCCCGCGAGCGTGGCCGGTCTGGAACATTCGTGCAACGCTGCGGGCTGGCGGCTGCACCGCGGGCGTCGGCGTCATCACGCGGCTACTGATTCGAGTCTAGGCTTGATCCGGTCTGCCTGTTGCAGGCCCGAACGTCCCTTCTCAAGGAGCCAACCGATGACCCAGACCATGAAAGCAGCAGTGGTACACGCCTTCGGCGAGCCGCTGCGCCTCGAGGAAGTCAAGGTGCCGATGCCCGGCCCCGGCCAGATCCTGGTGAAGATCGCCGCCTCCGGCGTCTGCCACACCGACCTGCATGCGGCCGAGGGAGATTGGCCGGTCAAGCCGGCCCTGCCGTTCATCCCGGGTCACGAAGGCGTCGGTCATGTGGCCGCTGTGGGCGCCGGTGTGAAACGGGTGAAGGAAGGCGACCGGGTCGGTGTGCCCTGGCTGTACACCGCCTGCGGTTGTTGCGAGCACTGCCTGACCGGCTGGGAAACCCTCTGCGAAGGCCAGCAGAACACCGGTTACTCGGTCAACGGTGCCTATGCCGAGTACGTGCTGGCGGACCCTAACTACGTGGGCATCCTGCCGAAGAACGTCGAATTCGACGAAATCGCGCCGATCCTCTGTGCCGGGGTCACCGTCTACAAGGGCCTCAAGGTCACTGAGGCGCGACCCGGTCAGTGGGTGGCGATCTCCGGTATCGGCGGCCTGGGCCACGTCGCGGTGCAGTACGCCAAGGCGATGGGCCTGCACGTGGTGGCGGTGGACGTGGATGACGCCAAGCTGGAACTGGCCAAGCGCCTGGGCGCCGATCTGACCGTCAATGCGCGCAAGGAAAACCCCGTGGAAGTGGTGCAGCGCGACATCGGTGGCGCTCACGGCGTGCTGGTGACGGCGGTGTCCAACAGCGCCTTTGGCCAGGCCATCGGCATGGCCCGGCGGCGCGGTACAGTGGCGCTGGTCGGGCTGCCGCCGGGAGATTTTCCGACGCCGATCTTCGATGTGGTGCTCAAGGCGATCAGCATCACCGGCTCCATCGTCGGCACCCGCGCCGATCTGCAGGAGGCGCTGGACTTCGCCGGCGAGGGGCTGGTCAAGGCGACCATCCATACCGACAACCTCGACAACATCAATCAGATCCTCGACGACATGCGTGCCGGGCGCATCGAGGGCCGTATCGTGATGAAGATGTAGAGCGCTGGGTGCGGCCGGTGCATCCGGCCGCCGCTCACCCGTCGATCAAGCCTGCGCGGCTGTGGGCCGATCAGCCCGCGGCCAGCGCAGCATTCCCTCGGCCGCGGCTCGGCCACTGGCAAAACAGGCGGTCAGCAGATAACCGCCGGTTGGTGCCTCCCAGTCGAGCATTTCCCCGGCGCAGAACACCCCGGGCATCTGTCGCAGCATCAGGTTGGCATCCAGCGCTTCGAAGGGCACGCCGCCGGCGCTGCTGATCGCTTCGTCCAGCGGGCGCGGGCGCAGCAGGCGGATCGGCAGCGCCTTGATCGCCGCGGCCAGCGCCTGTGGATCCTGGAAAGTTGCCGCATCGCTCAGTTCGCGTAACAGCCCGGCCTTGACCCCATCGAGCTTCAGCTGGCGGTGCAGATGCTTGGCCATGGACTGCGAACCCCGCGGTCTGGCCAGGGCGCTGGCGACCTGCGCCAGGGTGCGATCCGGCAGCAGGTCGAGCAGCACGGTGGTGCCGCCGTCACGGTTGATGGCCTCGCGGATCGGTGCCGACAGCGCATAGACCAGGCTGCCCTCGATACCGGTCGCGGTAAGTACGAACTCGCCCTTGCGCGGCGCGCTACCCGGTAGGGCGAGGCTGACCGTCTTCAGCGGCGCGCCGGCGAACTTGTCCCGCAGATGGGCGCTCCAGCCTTCCACCTCGAAGCCGCAGTTGGCCGGCTGCAGCGGTTCGATGGCAATACCGCGGGCTGCGAGCAGCGGCACCCAGGCGCCATCGGAGCCCAGTCGTGCCCAGCTGCCGCCGCCGAGTGCGAGCAGGGTGGCGTGTGCGTCGATCAGGCTTTCGCCTTGCGGCCCGGCGATGCGCAGCGCACCGTGCTCGTCCCAACCCAGCCAGCGCTGGCGGGTATGAATGTGTACGCCGTTTTCACGCAGGCGCTTGAGCCAGGCGCGCAGCAATGGCGCGGCTTTCATGTCGGTGGGAAATACCCGGCCGGAACTGCCGACGAAGGTGTCGATACCCAGCCCGTGAATCCATTCGCGCAGCGCGGCGGGTGTAAAGGCGTCCAGCAGCGGGCGCAGCTCGCCGGCGCGTTCGCCGTAGCGGCTGACGAAGGCGGAGTAGTCCTCGGCGTGGGTGATGTTCATGCCGCCGACCCCGGCCAGGAGGAACTTGCGACCCACCGAGGGCATGGCGTCGTACAGATCGACACTGACGCCCGCCTGGCCGAGCACTTCGGCGGCCATGAGGCCGGCCGGGCCACCACCGATGATGGCGACGCGAAAGGAAGAAGCGGGCTGGGGCATGGCGGCAACCGGGCAGGCGAGCAGGGCGGGCATTGTAGCCGCTGACGGGTGCTCAGCCGAGTCCGTGGCGCTGCCAGGCTGAGTGGGCGCTGACATGCAGGGTCGCATGGCGACGCGCGAGCAGGGCGCGGTCCTTGTCGTAGCCACCGCCGATCAGGCCGACCACGGGAATGTCGCGGCCCAGGCAGTGATCGAGCACGGCGCTGTCGCGCGCGGCGAGCCCGGCGTCGGTCAGCGAGAGCAGGCCCAGGGCGTCGTCGCGGTGGACGTCGACGCCGGCGTCATAGAGCACCAGGTCCGGCTGATAGATCGGCAGCAGGTAGTTCAGCGTGTCGTGCACGACCTGGAGGTAAGCCTCGTCGCCCATGCCCGGCGGTAGCGGGATGTCCCAGTCGCTATGGGCCTTGCGGGTGGGGAAGTTCTTCTCGCAGTGCAGCGAGACGGTCACCGCATCCGGCACGTTCTCCAGGATGCGCGCGGTGCCGTCACCTTGGTGCACGTCGCAGTCGAAGATCAGCACGCGCCCGACACGACCGCTTTCCAGCAGGTACAGCGCGATCACCGCCAGGTCGTTGAAGATGCAGAAGCCTGAGGCGTGATCGCGATGCGCATGGTGCGTGCCGCCGGCCAGATGGCAGGCCAGACCGTGCTGCAGCGCCTGCTCCGCCGCCAGCAGCGAGCCGCCTACCGCCCGCACGGTGCGCTGCGCCAGCTCCGGGCTCCAGGGCAGGCCGAGCCGGCGCAGCTCGTCGCGGCCCATCTCGCCGCTGCAGTAGCGCGCGACATAATCGGCGTCATGGGCCAGAGTCAGGATGTCGCGGCTGCAAAGTGACGGGCGCAATAGCGCTGCGTCCGTGGTCATACCGAGAGTGACCAGATGGTCACGCAGCAGACGAAACTTCTCCATGGGAAATCGATGGCCCGGCGGCAGCGGCGGGCTGTAATCTTCGTGATAGACCAGGGGAAGGGACATGAACCACGCGTGTTCGACAGATGTGCGCCGCAGTATGCAGGCTGGCCGTCGACGCGCTCAAGGAGCAAGGATGGTCGATCGAATCGCCCTCGAAACCTCGCGTCTGCGGCTGCGCAGCTGGCACGACGACGACCTCGAGCCATTGGCGCAGCTGTGCGCCGACCCGGAAGTCATGCGCTACGACCCGGCCCTGCTGTCGCGGGATGAGTGCGCCGCGCTGATGGTGCGCAGTCGCCTTCATCTGCTGCGGCACGGCTTCGGCCTGTGGGCGCTGGAACGCAAGGACAGTGGTGCCTTTATCGGCTACTGCGGGCTGGTCTGGGCGCCGTCGTCGGTGCCGGGCTCGGCGGTGGAGCTGCGCTGGGGCGTGGCCTGTGAACAATGGGGCCAGGGCCTGGTGCTCGAGGCGGCACGGGCGGTCCTGCAGCATGCCTTCGTCACCCTGCAATTGCCCGAGGTGGTCGCCTGCATGGCGCAGATCAACGAGCCGGCCAAGCAGCTGGTGGCGGAGCTGGGCATGCGCGCCGATCAGGCTGCGTCCTTTGCCCACCCGGAGCTGGCGGCGGGGCACCCGTTGCACGAGCAGCTGCTCTACCGGCTGCAGCGGGGCGATTGGCGACAATAAGCCCTGTTGCTGGAGCGTTGCCGGCGAAATCCGTAACATGGCGCGCCTGTCCGCCCCCCTTATCAAGGATGCCGAAATGACCCAGATACTCGACGCCCTGGTCAATCTGCTGACCCTGGAACGCATCGAGGAAAACCTGTTCCGTGGCGCCAGCCAGGACCTCGGCTTTCCCCAGCTGTTCGGCGGGCAGGTGCTCGGCCAGGTGATCTCCGCTGCCAGCCAGACGGTGACGCCGGAGCGCCATGTGCATTCGCTGCACGGCTATTTCCTGCGTCCCGGTGACTCGCACCAGCCGGTGGTGTACGACGTCGATCGCGTGCGCGATGGCGGCAGCTTCACCACGCGACGGGTCAGCGCGATCCAGAAGGGGCAGACCATCTTCACCGGCATCGCCTCGTTCCAGGCCGAGGAAACGGGCTACGAGCACCAGTTGCCGATGCCGGATGTGATCGGGCCGGACGACCTGCCCAACGAGTGGGAGCTGCTGCACAAGCTTTCGCCGATGGTGCCGGAACGTGTGATGGAGAAGCTGCGCCGGCCCAAGCCCATCGAGATTCGCCCGGTCACCCTGGTCGATCCGGCCAACCCGCAGCCGATCGAACCGGTCCGCCACCTGTGGTTCCGCGCCGACGGCTCGCTGCCCGACAGCCCGGCGCTGCACAAGTACCTGCTCGCCTACGCCTCGGACTTCAGCTTTATCGGCACCGCGTTGCAGCCCCACGGCGTCAGCTCATGGAGCAAGTTCATCCAGCTGGCCAGCCTCGATCATGCCATCTGGTTCCACCGCGAAGTGAAGATGGACGACTGGCTGCTGTACTCCATCGACAGCCCCTGGGCCGGCAATGCCCGCGGCTTCGCCCGTGGCAGCATTTTCAACCGCCAGGGCGAGCTGGTCGCCTCGGTGGCGCAGGAAGGCCTGATCCGCGTGCGCGAGGACTGGATGTGACGATCACCGAGGTACGGCACTGGGTGTTCGACATGGACGGCACCCTGACCATCGCCGTGCACGATTTCGCCGCGATCCGCCGCGCCCTGGAGATTCCCGAGGAGGACGACATCCTCCATCACCTGGCTGCGCTGCCGGCCGACGAAGCGGCGGCCAAGCGCGCCTGGCTGCTGGAGCACGAACGCGAACTCGCCTACGCCGCACGCCCCGCCGAAGGCGCCCGCGAGCTGCTGCATGCGCTGCGCGAGCGCGGCTGCCGCCTCGGCGTGCTGACCCGAAATGCCCACGAACTGGCGCTGGTGACCCTGCAGGCGGTGGGCATGGGTGACTGTTTTCTGCCCGAGGACATCCTCGGGCGCGACGAGGCACCGCCCAAGCCGCATCCGGGCGGGCTGCTGCATTTGGCGGAGCGCTGGGGCGTGGCGCCGGCGTCGATGCTGATGGTGGGGGACTACCGCTTCGACCTGGAATGCGCCAGGGCCGCCGGCGCGCGCGGGGTGCTGGTCAACGTGCCGCACAATGAATGGCCGGAGCTGGCCGACCTGTACGCGCCTGATTGTCGTGCGCTGCACGGCATGCTGGGCTGAGAGCGGACATCGGCGCCTGGAGGTGGGCTCAGGCCCACCAGTCATTGCAACGGCCCTCGCAGGCGTGCCCGCCCCTCAGGGTGCGGGCGCGCCCGGAAGCGCCTACAGCCGCGCCGCCTTGAAGGTGTCGCAGCGCGCCGGATCACCGTGTTCGAAGCCATCGCGGAACCAGCGCACCCGCTGCGCCGAGGTGCCGTGGGTGAAGGCATCCGGGACCACGCGGCCCTGGCTGCGCTTCTGCAGGTTGTCGTCGCCGATGGCATTGGCGGCGTTCAGCGCTTCTTCCAGGTCGCCTTCCTCCAGCCAGTCGTGGCGTTGCTGGGCGTGATAGGCCCAGACGCCGGCATAGCAGTCGGCCTGAAGTTCCTGGCGCACCAGCAGACCGTTGTCACCTTCCATCCGCGCGCCGCGCTGGCGGGCGGCCTGCATCTGCTGCGAAACGCCGAGCAGCGTCTGCACGTGATGACCGACCTCATGGGCGATTACGTAGGCCTGGGCAAAGTCACCGGCGGCGGAAAAGCGCCGGGCCATCTCGTCGAAGAACTGCAGGTCGAGGTAGACCTGCTGATCGCCGGGGCAATAGAACGGGCCGACTGCCGAACTGGCGAAGCCGCAGGCCGAGTTGACGCCGCCGCGAAACAGCACCAGGGTCGGGTCGCGGTACTGCACGCCGTTCTGCTGGAACAGGGCGCGCCAGGTGTCTTCGGTGTCACCGAGCACGGCGCGGACGAACTCCACCTGCGGATCGTCGCCAGCCGGGCGCTGGCCTTGCTGAGAGACTGCGGGCCCGCCCTGGCTGGCCAGCTGGCCGAGAATCTGCAGCGGATCCTGGCCCGAGAGCAGGCCGATCACCACCACGATGGCGATGCCGCCCAGACCGAGGCCGCCGCCCAGGCGCATGCCGCTGCGGCCTCGGGCGTCCACTACGTTGTCGCTGCGTCGGGCTCGATTCCAGCGCATGAGTTGCCCCTCGGGTGGATGGATGGGAGCGCCGGCCGCAGCGAAGCGGCCAGCGCTTTCCACTCAGACCCGTGCACCGGGCAAAACGCTGCAGCGGATGTTGGCTGTCGGGTACCGATCAGTTGCCGGGGTACTCGGAAATCACGCTCTCCTTGCCCTGCTTGCTGACGCCGATCACCTGGAAGGCGTCCTTGCGCTCACCCATTTCCATGCCGGGTGAGCCGACCGGCATGCCCGGCACCGCGGCGCCGATCAGGTCAGGCTGTGCGCGCAGTTTGAGAATGTCCGCCGCCGGCACGTGGCCTTCGACGAACTTGCCGTCGATCACACCGGTGTGGCAGGAGCCGAGGCGGTGCGGTACTCCATGCTCCATCTTCACCGAGGTCATGTCGTTGACCACGTGATCGGCCACGGCGAAGCCGTTGTCTTCCAGATGCTCGATCCATGCCTTGCAGCAGCCACAGTTGGGGTCACGGTAGACGTCGATGGCGATGGGGTCGGCCGCCTGGGCGATACCGGCGAACAGGAGGGGGGCGAGCAGAAGACGGCGCATGGGAATCTCCAACGAGCGAGAGGCCCAGAATACGCTGGGGCGACGCCATTCCCAAGCCGCACCCCGCGCGCAATTGTCACGCCGTAAGACGCTTTCGGACGGTCGGTCGACATCGCGGTCGCGAAACAAAACGGGCGCAGCACAGTCCCATGCCAACCGGGATAGCGAGTCGCACATCAGGAGAGTTTTCGATGCGTTTTGCCCGTTTCGTTCTGCTTGCGCAGGCGCTGGTGATGGCCAGTCTGAGCCTGGCTTACTGGTTTCGTCCCTACGAGATGGCCAATCTGAACGGCATGCTGCTGATGGAGGGCGCCTCGGTCAGCCACATGCGGGTCTACTACGGTGGCCTGCAACTGGGGTTGGCACTGTTCCTGATCTGGGCAGCGCGTGCACCCGAGCGAGCGCGCCCGGCCTTGATGATGCTGATGATCACCATGACCGCGCTGGTGCTCGGGCGCCTGGTGTCGCTGTGGCTGGATGGCGGTGAGCTGGTCGGTTTCGACCTGGCATCGCTGTTCTATCGTGTGCTGGCCGCCGCCCTCGCCGCCGCTGCCTGGCATCTTGTCCGCGAGCGCCCGGAGCCTGAGCCGGAGCGCCTCGAGCCGGCCACGCGGAGACTGGTCAGCGAGCCGCCGAAACCCTTCAAGCTTGGCGATGGTCCGCCGCCGGTCGAGCCGGCACCGGTTGAAGTCGCCCCGCAGCCGTTCCGTCGTGGTGACCCCGACGCCCAGGGCTGATCAGGCGGCTGCTTCGAGATAGGCCGAGAGGCTGCGCTGGTCGAGGATCTCGATGCGCCGCCGCTGCACGGCGATCAGCCCTGCGTCGGTCAGGCGATGCAGGATGCGCGACAAGGTTTCCGGTTGAATGCCCAGCTGCGAGGCGATCAGGCGCTTGGGCAGGTCGAGGTCGATCACACCGCTGCGTGCCGCCTGCAGTTCCTGGAACAGGTAACGCACCACGCGCTGGCAGACGTTGGACGAGGTCAGGCTGTCGATCTGGTGCAGCCGCTGGTTGAGTCGGTCGCTGAGGCTGCTGAGCAGCTGCATGCACAGCTGTGGCTGGGTCTCGAGCAGACGCAGGTAGTGGGCGTTCTGCACGTTGAGCACCAGGCTTTCCTTGAGGGTGGTGGCGCTCAGCGGATGTTCGGGCTGCTTGTTGAAGAGCAGCGCCTCGGCAAAGGCCTCGCCCGGCCGGACTACCTCGATGACCTTTTCCTGACCATCGCAGGTGACCCTGTGCAGCTTGACCTGGCCGTTGATCAGCACGTGAAAGTGCTCGGCGGCGTCGCCTTGATGGAACAGCGTGCAGCCGGCCGGCAGGCGCTTGACCGTGGTATGCGCCGCGAGGTTCTGCAGAGCCGTCTCGGCCAGCCCACTGAACAGATGATGACGGCGCATCGTATTGAGCACTGCAGAGCCGGTCAGCATGGCCATCCCCCTTCCTTTCGATGAACGGCATGCTAGGTCGCGCCGTGCGGGCAGGCCATACCTCTTTCTGGGCAGGGTAGGTAGTCGATCAGCGGGTGCTGCCGGCCAGTCGCTCGTAGTCCAGCGTCAGTTGTTCGATCTTTCGCAGCAGCGAATCGCTGGTGGTGACGATTACCGTCGGGACGAAACGGGCGTCGTCGGCGAGGCTGAAACCGGCACGGGCGAAACGCCATTGCGCGCCGATCTGATCGAGCTGGCGGTTGATCTGCTCGGTGTTCTGCGGCGCCTTGTTCAGCTCGTCCAGGCCGCGCTCGAACTCCGCGACTGCCGCGTCGAAATCGCTGCGCAGGCGCTGTTCCGGCAGCTTCCAGGTCATCGCCAGATAGAGCATGGCGATGCGCTGGCTGAGCATGCGCTGGCGCCCGCTGCGGTTGACCAGGCGAGCGGCCTGACTGCCGCTGTGGCGCTCGATCTCCTGCACCAGCGCTTCGCTCTGGCCGAGGAAGCGCTCGGCCAGGCGCAGCAGCTCGGCGGACTGTTCGCGATCCGGTTGGGTCAGGGCCAGCTGGCGATACTGATGCCAGGTCTGCGTGGCGTCTTCCAGCGCTTTGCGGATGGCATCGTTGGCGGCGTACTCGTCGAGCAGCTGGGCGTTCTCCTCGACGCTGGCAATGCTGCTGTCGAGCTGGCTGGCGGCAAGATCGACGCGGGTATCGGTGCCGATCATCAGGTAACTCTTGGCGATGCGCTGGCCGAGCATGCGCTGCATGCCGGCGCGGTTGACCGCTTCGGCGTCGCTGATGGCGGCCTGGCAGGGCAGGCTGGCGGCCAGCAGGCCGAGCAGCAGGGAAGTGGGCAGCAGAATCTTGAACATGGGGCGCTCCTTACGTCCGGATGGGCGCGATGCTGACCACGCGGTCAGGTCGGTTGGGGACGAGAAGATAGAGCGCTTCGCGGTGATGGCATTGATGATCGTCAAGGGGGCGGCAGCCGCTTCGCGAGTTGAGCGATCACGCACAAAACTGCTGCCGGGCGACGGTGCCGGTCAGCCCTTCGCTTCGTTCTCCAGCACCCAGACGGCTGCCTCGACCCGCGAACGCAGGCCCAGCTTGTGCAGCAGGTTCTTCACGTGGACCTTCACGGTGCCTTCGGTGATGCCGAGCTTGCGCGCGATCATCTTGTTGCTCTGGCCCTTGGCGATCAGCCGCAGAACTTCCTTCTCGCGCTTGGTCAGGCTGGAAAACTGCACCTGGCCGGTGGGCTTGGGACGCACCCGGATGGCCTCGGCGAGCACCTGGGTCAGCTCGGGGCTGAGGGCCATGCGGCCGGTGGCGGAGATGCGGATCTGCTCGATCAGCTGTTCGGCGTCCATGTCCTTGAGCAGGTAGCCATCGGCGCCGTTGCGCAGGGCTTCGAGGACATGACTCTGCTCGTCGGAGACGGTGAACATGATGATCCGTGCATCGATGTCCGCGTCGCGCATGCGCCGGGTGGTCTCCAGGCCGTCAATGCCCGGCATGTTCAGGTCCATCAGGATCAGATCGGGCTCGATCTCCTGAGCCAGGCGAATGGCGATGTACGGCTTCGCGGTGTTCTACGCGCTGTGCCTGATCCTCAACTGGTGGTTCTACCTGCGCCCCAACGCCTACGTGAAGAACCCCTGAGTCCGGAGAGCTGCCATGAACATCATGATTGCCTACGACAACTCGCGTAACGCCAGGAAAGCCCTGGACGCCACCCTTGACATGTTCGGCCCGCTCAAGCCGCTGATCATGCTGATCGGCGTGGTGGAAGAGACCCGTGACACCAGCGATTCGGCGGTCGAGCTGTACGAGCGTGAGCGTCGCGAATTCCAGGCCTTCCTGCAGGAGGCGGCGGCCAAGGTCAGCGCCTTCGGCCTGGACGTCGACGTGATCCTCGCCGAAGGCGACGCCCGCAAGATGATCCTCAAGGCTGCCGAGCACAAGAAGCCGGACCTGCTGGTCATCGCGCGACATTCAAACGAACCGGACGGCGGCTTCATTTCCCGCTCGCTGAATCTGCTGGTCGACGAGCTCGACTACATGACCTTCGGCAGCGTCAGCGCCTTCCTGGCCCGCCGGGCGCCTTGCCCGGTCCTGATTCAAGCCTGCCCCTGAGTGAGGAGCTCATCATGAGAGTTTCTACGCTGTTCGAATGGAAGCGCCCCGAGATCCGGGCCCTGCACCTGACCTGGATCGCCTTCTACATCTGTTTCTTCGTCTGGTTCGGCATGGCGCCGCTGGCCTCGAGCATGCTGAAAAGCGTGAACTGGCTGACGCCCGAAGACCTCAAGCTGTTCGCCATCGCCAACGTGGCGCTGACCATCCCGGCGCGCATCCTGGTCGGCATGGCGCTCGACCACTGGGGGCCGCGTCGGGTGTTCTCGGTGCTGCTGGTGGTCATGGCGATCCCGGCCCTGTTCTTCGCCTTCGGTGACAGCCGCACCCAGCTGCTGGTCTCGCGCCTGATCCTCAGCTCCATCGGCGCCAGCTTCGTGGTCGGCATCCACATGACCGCCATGTGGTTCAAGCCCAAGGACATCGGTTTCGCAGAAGGCTTCTACGCCGGCTGGGGCAACTTCGGTTCCGCGGCCGCCGCCATGAGCCTGCCGGCCATCGCCATCCACGCTTTCGGCGGCCCCGAAGGCTGGCGCTGGGCGATCGCCAGCTCGGCCATCGTGATGGCCGTCTACGGTGTCTACTACTGGTTCGCGCTAACCGACGGCCCGGTCGGCACCGTGCACCGCAAGCCGCACAAGGCCAGCGCGCTGGAAGTCAGCACCTGGGCCGACATGATCAAGCTGATCATCTGGACCATCCCCATGGTCGGCGTGCTCGGCATCCTGGTCTGGCGTATCGAGGGTCTGGGTTACCTGGGCTCCACCGGCGCCATGATCTGCTACGCGGTGATCGCCCTGGTGGTGATCTTCCAGATCGTGCAGATCCTGCGGGTCAACGTGCCGATCCTGAAAAAGGGCGTGCCGGAAGACGACAAGTACCCCTTCAACACCGTGGCTGCGCTGAACTCCACCTACTTCGCCAACTTCGGTGCCGAGCTGGCCGTGGTGTCGATGCTACCGATGTTCTTCGAGCAGACCTGGGGGCTGACCCCGACCACCGCCGGCATCATCGCCGCCTCCTTCGCCTTCGTGAACCTGGTGGCGCGGCCCATGGGCGGCCTGGTTTCCGACCGCTTCGGCAACCGCCGCTTCGTGATGCTGGCCTACATGGCGGGGATCGCCGTCGGCTTCCTGCTGATGGGCCTGATGAACTCGCAGTGGCCGCTGATCGTCGCCGTGGCGATCACCGTGCTCTGCTCGGTGTTCGTGCAGGGAGCCGAGGGCGCGACCTTCGGGATCATCCCGTCGATCAAGCGCCGGGTCACCGGGCAGATCTCCGGCATGGCCGGGGCCTACGGCAACGTCGGCGCCGTCTGCTACCTGACCCTCTACACCTTCGTTACGCCTTCGCAGTTCTTCCTGATCATCGCCGCCGGCGCGTTCGTCAGCTTCGCGCTCTGCCTGCTGTGGCTGAAGGAGCCCGAGGGCGCGTTCTCCGACGAGTACTACGTATCCAGCGTCGACCGTGAGCTGGAGGCCCGCCAGAAGCTCGCGTCCTGAGATTTCACCGAACGAATGCGCCAGCCACGCCGGCTGGCGCAAGCCGAGATTGATAAGCCGACCGGTCGGGCCAGTGGTTCGCAACCGGAGTGAGGAGAGAAAACGATGAGCCACTTGCTCGATCAACTGCGCTTCTTCAACAGGAAGCAAGGCGAGTTCGCCGATGGTCATGGTGAAACCCGCATCGAATCCCGCGACTGGGAGAACGTCTACCGCTCGCGCTGGCAGTACGACAAGATCGTGCGCTCGACCCACGGCGTGAACTGCACCGGTTCCTGCTCCTGGAAGATCTACGTCAAGAACGGCCTGATCACCTGGGAAACCCAGCAGACCGACTACCCGCGCACCCGCAACGACCTGCCCAACCACGAGCCACGCGGCTGCCCGCGCGGTGCCAGCTACAGCTGGTACATCTACAGCGCCAACCGCCTGAAGTACCCCAAGGTGCGCAAGCCGCTGCTCAAGCTGTGGCGTGAAGCACGGCGCAACATGACCCCGGTGGACGCCTGGGCCAGCATCGTCGAGGACAAGGCCAAGGCCGAGTCCTACAAGAGCAAGCGCGGCATGGGCGGCTTCATCCGCTCGAGCTGGGACGAAGTCAACGAGATCATCGCCGCGGCCAACGTCTACACCGTCAAGCAGTACGGTCCGGACCGCGTCATCGGCTTCTCGCCGATCCCGGCCATGTCCATGGTTTCCTACGCGGCCGGTAGCCGTTACCTGTCGCTGATCGGCGGCGTGTGCCTGTCGTTCTACGACTGGTACTGCGACCTGCCGCCGGCCTCGCCGCAGATCTGGGGCGAGCAGACCGACGTGCCGGAATCGGCCGACTGGTACAACTCCAACTACATCATCGCCTGGGGCTCCAACGTCCCGCAGACCCGTACGCCGGACGCTCACTTCTTCACCGAGGTCCGCTACAAAGGCACCAAGACTGTCGCCATCACCCCGGACTACGCCGAAGTCGCCAAACTCACCGACCTCTGGCTCAACCCGAAGCAGGGCACCGACGCCGCGCTGGCCCAGGCCTTCGCCCACGTCATCTTCAAGGAATTCCACCTCGAGAAGCCGAGCGAGTACTTCCGCGACTACGCCAAGCGCTACACCGACCTGCCGGTGCTGGTGCGCCTGAACGAGAAGGATGGAAGCTACATCGCCGACCGCTTCCTGCGCGCGTCCGATCTGGCTGGCAACCTCGGCCAGGAAAACAACCCCGAGTGGAAAACCATCGCCGTCGACGGCACCACCGGCGAGCTGGTGTCGCCGCTGGGCTCGATCGGCTACCGCTGGGGCGAGAAGGGCAAGTGGAACATCGAAGCCCGCGAAGGCAAGGACGGCCGTGATGTCGACCTCTCCCTGACCCAGATCGATGGCGGCGAGACGGCCGAGGTCGCCTTCCCGTACTTCGGCGGCATCCTCCACGAGCACTTCCAGCACGCCGAAGGCGAAAGCATCCAGCTGCGCCGCGTGCCGGTCCGCACCATCACCCTGGCCGACGGCAGCACCACCAAGGTCGCCACCGTGTTCGACCTGATGGCTGCCAACCTGGGTATCGACCGTGGTCTGGGTGGCGGCAACGTCGCTTCCAGCTACGACGACGCCAGCGTGCCCGGCACCCCGGCCTGGCAGGAAGTCATCACTGGCGTCTCCCGCGAGAAGGCCATCCAGATCGCCCGTGAATTCGCCGACAACGCCGACAAGACCCATGGCCGGTCCATGATCATCGTCGGTGCGGCGATGAACCACTGGTACCACATGGACATGAACTACCGCGGCCTGATCAACATGCTGATGTTGTGCGGTTGCGTCGGTCAGACCGGTGGCGGCTGGGCGCACTACGTGGGTCAGGAAAAGCTGCGTCCGCAGTGTGGCTGGCTGCCGCTTGCCTTCGGCCTCGACTGGAGCCGTCCGCCGCGCCAGATGAACGGCACCAGCTTCTTCTACAACCACAGCTCGCAGTGGCGCCACGAGAAGATGAGCATCCACGAAGTGCTCTCGCCGCTGGCCGACAAGTCGCAGTTCCCCGAGCACATGCTCGACTACAACATCCGCGCCGAACGCGCCGGCTGGCTGCCGAGCGCACCGCAGCTCAACCGCAACCCGCTGCAGATCTGCCGTGACGCCGAGGCCGCCGGCATGTCGCCGGTGGACTACGTCACCCAGTCGCTGAAGGACGGCTCGCTGAAGTTCGCCTGCGAACAGCCGGACAATCCGGATAACTTCCCGCGCAACATGTTCGTCTGGCGCTCCAACCTCCTGGGCAGTTCGGGCAAGGGCCACGAGTACATGCTCAAGTACCTCCTGGGCACCAAGAACGGCGTGATGAACGAAGACCTGGGCAAGCGCGCCGACGGCTTCAAGCCGACAGAGGCCGAATGGCAGGACGAGGGCGCCATCGGCAAGCTCGATCTGGTCACCACCCTCGACTTCCGCATGTCCTCGACCTGCGTGTACTCCGACATCGTTCTGCCGACCGCGACCTGGTACGAGAAGGACGACATGAACACCTCGGACATGCACCCCTTCATCCACCCGCTGTCGGCGGCGATCGACCCGGCCTGGGAAGCCAAGTCCGATTGGGAGATCTACAAGGGCATCGCCAAGGCCTTCTCGAAGATGGCCGAAGGTCAGCTGGGCGTGGAGAAGGACCTGGTCACCGTGCCGCTCCTGCACGACAGCCCCGGCGAACTGGCGCAGCCGTTCGGCGGTACCGACTGGAAGACCGCTGGCGTCGATCCGCAGCCGGGCAAGAACTGCCCGAACATGGCCGTGGTCGAGCGCGACTACCCGGCCACCTACAAGAAGTTCACCTCCCTCGGCCCGCTGCTCGACAAGCTCGGCAACGGCGGCAAGGGCATCAACTGGAACACCCAGGATGAAGTCGATTTCCTCGGCGAGCTGAACTACAAGGTGCGCGACGAGGGCGTCAGCCAAGGGCGTCCGCAGATCGAATCGGCCATCGATGCTGCCGAGGTCATCCTCAGCCTGGCACCGGAAACCAATGGTCACGTTGCCGTGAAGGCCTGGGCCGCGCTGTCGGAATTCACCGGCCGCGACCACAGCCACCTGGCGCTGCCCAAGGAGCACGAGGCGATCCGCTTCCGTGACATCCAGGCGCAGCCGCGCAAGATCATCTCCAGCCCGACCTGGTCAGGCCTGGAAGACGAGCATGTGTCGTACAACGCCGGCTACACCAACGTCCACGAGTACATCCCGTGGCGCACCATCACCGGTCGCCAGCAGTTCTTCCAGGATCACCCCTGGATGCAGGCCTTCGGCGAGCAGCTGATGAGCTACCGGCCGCCGATCAACACCCGCACCATCGATTACGTGAAGGGCAAGAAGAGCAACGGCAACCCCGAGATCGTCCTGAACTGGATCACCCCGCACCAGAAGTGGGGCATCCACAGCACCTACTCGGACAACCTGATCATGCTCACCCTCAGCCGTGGCGGCCCGATCGTGTGGATGTCCGAAGTCGACGCCAAGAAGGCCGGCATCGAGGACAACGACTGGATCGAGTGCTTCAACGCCAACGGCGCCCTGACCGCCCGCGCGGTGGTCAGCCAGCGCGTGATGGAAGGCATGGTGATGATGTACCACGCCCAGGAACGCATCGTGAACGTGCCGGGCGCCGAGAGCACCAAGACCCGCGGCGGCCACCACAACTCGGTGACCCGTGTGGTGCTCAAGCCCACCCACATGATCGGCGGCTACGCCCAGCAGGCGTACGGCTTCAACTACTACGGCACCGTGGGTTGCAACCGTGACGAGTTCGTCGTGGTACGCAAGATGGCCAAGGTCGACTGGCTCGACGGCCCGAACGGCAATGACCTGCCGCAACCCCTGCCGCAAGACATCTGAGGAATAGGCCATGAAGATTCGTTCACAAGTGGGCATGGTCCTGAACCTGGACAAGTGCATCGGCTGCCACACCTGCTCGATCACCT
>DAMCQE010000060.1:0-17140 GCA_032105665.1 Pseudomonas sp.
TGCCAGATAATGCGCCGCGCTGGGTATGAGGCCGTGATGGCCAAATAGTTCACTGGCTGGCTGCAGGTCCATCCCTGTCTCATTCCTTAGCGTACTGGCGCTCCGCGGATGGCTGCCGAGCGCCAGGCGCCGCTCAATGACGGGTGCCCGAGGGCGCGTCGCTGCCGCCACCGGCGAAAAGCTGGGCCACGTCCGCGGCATCATAGGTGTACTTCTCGTTGCAGAACTGACAATCGATGCTCACCGCACCGCCCTGCTCGACCACGAGTTGCTGGGCGTCTTCCTCGCCCAGGCTGATCAGCGCACGAGCCGAGCGCTCCCGCGAGCAGCTGCAGCGAAAGCGGATCGGCAGCGCGTCGAACAGGCGCAGCTGCTCCTGATGGTAGAGCCGGTGCAACAGCGTCTCGGCATCCAGCCCGAGCAGTTCCTCGGCCGTCAGGGTGTCGGCCAGGGTGCGCAGGTGCTCCCAGCTGGCGTCACGCTCATCGGCATCCTTGATTCGATCGGCCGGCAGCTGCTGCAACAGCAGGCCACATGCCCGGCGGCTGTCGGCATTGAGCCAGAAGCGCGTCGGCAGCTGCTCGGACGCAGCGAAGTAGTTGGTCAGGCATTCCGCCAGGTTGACCCCGTCCAGGCCGACGATGCCCTGGTAGCGCTGGCCGTTGGCCGGGTCGACGGTGATCGCCAGCATGCCCTCGGGCATCAACTCGGCCAGCGTTGCGCCCGTCTCGATCTGCTCGGCGTGGTAGCGCGCGATGCCGCGCACCTCCCGGGCACTGGAGCACTCGACCATCAGCAGCGGGACGGCTCCGCTGGAACGCGCCTGGAGAATCAGCAGCCCGTCGAACTTGAGCGTGCCGACCAGCAGCGCGGCAGCCGCGAGCAGCTCGCCAAGCAGCTGGGCGACGGGCTCAGGGTAGGTGTGCTTGGCCAGCACGTGCTGGAAGCTTTCGTCCAGCGTGGCGATTTCGCCGCGAACGTCGGAATCGTCGAAGATAAAGCGCTGAGTTTGGTCGGACATGCCGGGGCTCGCTGGAACGGCGGAGGAAGCCGGCGATTTTAGGCGCAAAGCCGGCCCGGACCAAGGGCGGCTGCCGGACGGCCTCGTGGGTGATGCAGCTCGCCAGCGTTGCGAAGATCAGTCCGGCTTGTAGTTGCGCAGGTACTGGATCTGCCGGCGCTGCTTCTTGCTCGGCCGCCCATCGGTCTGCAGCCCCAGCGCGCCGGCCTTGCGCTGCGCCGCCGCTTCCTCGCGCGCGGCCAGGCTTTGCGGCGTCTCCTCGTAGAGTGTTTGCGCCTCGGGCGCTCCGCGGCGCACCGCCGACAAAGCGCGGACGACCACCGTGCGCTCGTCGAAACCGATGCGGATCATCAGCTCGTCGCCCACCTTCGGTTCCTTGCTCGGCTTGCAACGCTCGCCACGACAGTGCACCTTGCCACCTTCGATGGCTGCCTTGGCCAGCGCACGGGTCTTGAAGAAGCGCGCAGCCCACAGCCACTTGTCCAGGCGCACCTTGTCGTCGTCTTTTTCGGCCATCGTCCAGCTCTATCCTCTACACGTCGTTCTAGGGTGTTACAGACGGATGCAGTTGTCATGCACCCCGACTAGAATGCCGGCAAATTCTTCGGACGCTCCCATTGAAGAGACTCGACCCCCATACCGTGATCGGTCTGCGTGAGTGGATCGCCCTGCCGGATCTCGGCGTGGTGGGCCTGCGCGCGAAGGTCGATACCGGGGCCAGCACATCGGCGCTGCATGCTACCGAGATCAGCGAGTTCGAACGCGACGGTCAGCGCTGGGTCCGATTCACCGCCCACCTGGGCACGCTGGTACAGCGCCGCCACCGCTGCGAGGCACCGCTGGTCACGCGCAAGCTGATCAAGAGTTCCAACGGGCAGGTGCAGACGCGCTACGTGGTGCGAACATTGCTTGCACTCGGCAGTCATGTCTGGCCGGTGGAGTTCACCCTGACCTGCCGCAAGACCATGCGTTATCGCCTGCTGCTCGGTTCAAAGGCACTGGTCGAAGGGCAATGGCTGATCGATCCGTCGCGAACCTATATTCAGGACAAACCCCAGATCCTCACTTCCTCCGGTGCTCCATGAAAATCGCCGTGCTGTCGCGCAATCCGCGCCTGTATTCCACCCGACGCCTGGTCGAAGCCGGCCAGCAGCGGGGCCATGAGGTGGTGGTGATCGATACGCTACGCGCGTACATGAACATTGCCAGCCACAAGCCGCAGATCCATTACCGCGGCAAACCGCTGGACGGCTTCGACGCGGTGATCCCGCGCATCGGCGCCTCGGTGACCTTCTATGGCTGTGCGGTGCTGCGCCAGTTCGAGATGCAGGGCGTGTTCCCGCTCAACGAATCGGTCGCCATCGCCCGCTCGCGGGACAAGCTGCGTGCGCTGCAACTGCTGTCGCGCCGCGGCGTCGGCCTGCCCGTGACCGGCTTCGCCCACTCGCCGGACGACATTCCCGATCTGATTCAGATGGTCAACGGCGCACCGCTGGTGATCAAGGTACTGGAAGGCACCCAGGGCATCGGCGTGGTGCTCTGCGAAACCGAGAAGGCGGCCGAATCGGTGATCGAGGCCTTCATGGGCCTCAAGCAGGACATCATGGTGCAGGAGTACATCAAGGAAGCCGGCGGCGCCGATATCCGCTGCTTCGTGGTTGGCGACAAGGTCATCGCCGCGATGAAGCGTCAGGCCAAGCCTGGGGAATTCCGCTCCAACCTGCATCGCGGTGGCTCCGCCAGCCTGATCAAGATCACCCCGGAAGAGCGCATGACCGCCATTCGTGCCGCCAAGGTGATGGGCCTGAACGTCGCCGGCGTCGACATCCTGCGCTCCAACCACGGTCCGCTGGTGATGGAGGTGAACTCTTCGCCGGGCCTGGCCGGGATCGAGGAAACCACCGGCAAGGACGTCGCCGGGCTGATCATCCAGTACCTGGAAAAGAACGGCGGCCCGCACCTGACCCGCACCAAGGGCAAGGGCTGATCCCACCGCGCTGCGAGCCGGCTTATTCGGCCGGCTTGCCCTGCACCGCATCGCGCGGCAGCAGCAGCCCCAGCGGCAGGCTGACCCGTGCTTCCAGACCACCGCCCTCGCGATTGCGCAACTCGACCACCCCGCCATGCTGCGAGGCGATGCGCTTGACGATCGCCAGGCCCAGCCCGGCGCCCTGCCCGCCACGGGCACGATCGCCGCGAATGAACGGATTGAAGATGCCTTCCAGCTCGGCCGGATCGACCCCCGGGCCACGGTCCAGCACGCTGAGCACCACGTAGGGCGCGTGCTGGTCGCCGGAGACATAGGCAGCCACTTCGACGCCGCCGCCTGCGTAACGCAGGGCGTTCTCGATCAGGTTCACCAGCAGGCGCTTGATCGACACCCGGCGCAGGGCGAACGGCGGCATCGGCTCGACGCACAGGCGCACGGTTTCCTGCTGCTGGTTATAGGGTGCTACCACCTCGCGGATCAGCTCGGCAAGGTCGGTGGTTTCCACCGGCTCGTCACTGCCATCGCGGACAAAGGCGAGAAACTGGTCGAGGATGGCGTTCATGTCCTCGACGTCGCGGATCATGTCCTCGGTCAGCTCGTCATCACTGGCCATCAGCTCCAGCGACAGACGCAGGCGCGTCAGCGGCGTGCGCAGATCGTGGGAAACCCCGGCCAGCATCAGTTCGCGCTCACGGCCAGCCTGCTCGACGTCCTCGGCCATCTGGTTGAAAGCGCGATACACCTCGGTCATCTCGCTCGGTGTGTCGCCGATCGGCAGGCGCACGCGCCGGCCCTTGCCGATCTGCCGCGCGGCGAAGACCAGCCGCTTGAGCGGCAGGTTGAGCTGACTGACGAAGATCCACGCCGCCCCGGTGGACAGCAGGCCGATACCGAGGAACCAGCCGAGCACGCTCCAGATGCGCTGACCACGCAGCGGATAGGCATACAGCGGCACCTGCACCCAGTCCGGCCCCAACGCAGGCGCGCGCACCCAGATCGCCGTGGACGGCTGGATGCGCACGCGCACCTCGGTGTCGTCGCCCAGTTCGTCGCGCATCTGGCGCTGGAAGATCTCGGTGTAGGGCCAGTGATACTCGCTGCGCGGCACGTTCTGCTCGGCCACCAGTTGCAGGCCGGCGGCTCGGCCGATGCGGTCGCGGTCCTCCAGGTCGGCAGCCCAGTAGGCGCGCAGGGTCAGCGCCGCCCCGTGGCTATACTGGCGGTCCACCAGCACGTCCTCGTTGGTCATCAGATAGACCAGGGTGAGGACCTTGGAGAACAGCACCACGATCAGCACCATCCACAGGGTGCGGGCGAAGAAGCTTTGCGGGAACCAGAGCGGGGTCTTCATGAAAAAGCGGCGGCACGCCTCGGGCTGCGGGTAACGAGGCTATCGCGCCCGCAGCCGGTGGCACGCCGTGGTCGACTCACTTGTTGCCGTCCGGCACGAACACGTAACCCACACCCCAGACGGTCTGGATGTAGCGCGGCTTGGACGGGTCCGGCTCGATCAGCCGGCGCAGGCGGGATATCTGCACGTCGATGGAGCGCTCCAGCGCATCCCACTCGCGGCCGCGGGCGAGGTTCATCAGCTTGTCCCGGGTCAGCGGCTCGCGAGCGTGCTGCACCAGCGCCTTGAGCACCGCGAACTCACCGGTGGTGAGCATGTGCACCTCGTTGCCCTTCTTCAGCTCGCGGGTCGCCAGCGACAGCTCGTATTCGCCGAAGGTGACGGTCTCGTCCTCGCTGGCCGGGGCGCCGGGCACCTGCGGCGCCTGCCGGCGCAGCACCGCACGGATGCGCGCGAGCAGTTCGCGAGGGTTGAACGGCTTGGCCAGGTAGTCGTCGGCGCCCTGCTCCAGGCCCTGGATGCGGCTGGCCTCGTCGCCCTTGGCGGTGAGCATGATGATCGGGATCTGGTTGTTCGCCTCACGCAGCCGGCGGCAGGCGGACAGCCCGTCCTCGCCCGGCATCATCAGGTCCAGCACCACCAGCTGAAACAGCTCGCGACTGAGCAGGCGGTCCATCTGCTCGGTGTTTTCCACGGTACGGACGCGGTAGCCCTGCTCGTCGAGAAAGCGCTCGAGCAGACGCCGCAGACGGGCATCGTCATCGACGATAAGGATCTTTTCGCCTTTGTTGGCTTGCGCAGTGCTGCTCATGGAAACTCCCAGATGGTCGACGGCGCATTATTGCGCAGTGTGGATCGGCCCTACTGACAGCCATTGTTAGCAGATTTTTCGTCGAACGGCCGATTCCCGAAGCATTCGACCCAGACCGGCGACCGCTCACCGGCAATCGGTTGAGGTCGGCCGTCGCAGTTCCCCTATAATCGCCGGCTTTCGCGCAGGCCCGGCCTGCATGGTTTGACTGACCCAGGTAGGTTCATGGACAGCATCAATTCCCGTATCGCCAACGAGCTGGGCGTGCGCCCGCAACAGGTCGCCGCCGCCGTGGCGCTGCTCGACGAAGGCTCCACCGTTCCCTTCATCGCCCGCTATCGCAAGGAAGTCACCGGCAGCCTCGACGATACCCAGCTGCGCAATCTGGAAGAGCGCCTGCGCTACCTGCGCGAGCTGGACGAACGCCGCGCCTCGATCCTCGCCAGCATCGAGGAGCAGGGCAAACTCACCCCCGAACTGGCCCGCGAGATCAACCTGGCCGACACCAAGACCCGCCTGGAAGACCTCTACCTGCCCTACAAGCAGAAGCGCCGCACCAAGGGCCAGATCGCCCTGGAAGCCGGTCTCGGCGAGCTGGCCGATGCGTTGTTCGGCAATCCCGAGTTGAACCCTGAAAGCGAAGCCACCCGTTTTATCGACGCTGAGAAGGGCTTCGCCGATGTGAAGGCCGTGCTCGAAGGCGCCAAGTACATCCTCATGGAGCGCTTCGCCGAGGACGCCGACCTGCTGGCCAAGCTACGGGACTTCCTCAAGCACAACGCCACCCTCAGTGCCCGCGTCGTACCGGGCAAGGAAGCCGAAGGCGCCAAGTTCAGCGACTACTTCGAACACGACGAGGTGCTGAAGAACACCCCCTCGCACCGGGCACTGGCGATCTTCCGCGGGCGCAACGAGGGCATTCTGAGCATCGCCCTCAAGGTCGGTGACGAGACCCCGGGCAGCATGCACCCGGGCGAAGGCATGATCGGCGAGCGCTTCGGCATCGCCAACCGCGGCCGCGCCGCCGACAAGTGGCTGGCCGAGGTGGTGCGCTGGACCTGGAAGGTCAAGCTCTACACCAGCCTGGAAACCGACCTGCTCGGCGAGCTGCGCGACAAGGCCGAAGACGAGGCGATCTCGGTGTTCGCCCGTAACCTGCATGACCTGCTGCTGGCTGCGCCGGCCGGCCCGCGCGCGACCCTGGCGCTGGACCCGGGCCTGCGCACCGGCTGCAAGGTCGCAGTGGTCGACGCCACCGGCAAGCTGCTGGAAACCGCCACCGTCTACCCGCACGCACCGCGCAACGACTGGGACGGCACCCTGGCAATCCTCGCCAAGCTGTGCGCCAAGCATGCCGTCGACCTGATCGCCATCGGCAACGGCACCGCCAGCCGCGAGACCGACAAGCTGGCGGGCGAGCTGATCAAGAAGGTACCGGGTCTCAAGCTCACCAAGATCATGGTCAGCGAAGCCGGCGCCTCGGTGTATTCGGCCTCGGAGCTTGCCGCCCGCGAATTCCCGGACCTGGACGTCTCCCTGCGCGGTGCCGTCTCCATCGCCCGCCGCCTGCAGGACCCGCTGGCCGAGCTGGTGAAGATCGACCCGAAGTCCATCGGCGTCGGCCAGTACCAGCACGACGTGTCCCAGCTCAAGCTGGCGCGTTCGCTGGATGCCGTGGTCGAGGACTGCGTGAACGCCGTCGGCGTCGACGTCAACACCGCTTCCGCCGCGCTGCTGGCGCGCATCTCCGGCCTCAACGCGACGCTGGCGCAGAACATCGTGCAGTTCCGCGATGCCAACGGTGCGTTCAAGTCTCGTAGCGAGCTGAAAAAGGTCCCGCGCCTGGGCGAGAAGACTTTCGAACAGGCCGCCGGCTTTCTCCGCGTGATGAACGGCGACAACCCGCTGGACGCCTCCGCCGTACACCCGGAAACCTATCCGCTGGTGCAACGCATCGCCCAGGACACCGGCCGCGATATCCGCTCGCTGATCGGCGACTCGGCGTTTCTCAAGCGCCTGGACCCCAAGCAGTTCACCGACGAGACCTTCGGCCTGCCCACCGTCACCGACATTCTCGGCGAGCTGGACAAGCCCGGCCGCGACCCGCGTCCGGAGTTCAAGACCGCCGAGTTCCAGGACGGCGTGGAGAAGCTCAGCGATCTGGAGCCGGGCATGGTGCTCGAAGGCGTGGTGACCAACGTCACCAACTTCGGCGCCTTCGTCGACATCGGCGTGCACCAGGATGGCCTGGTGCACATCAGCGCGCTGTCGGAGAAGTTCGTCAAGGATCCCTACGAGGTGGTCAAGGCCGGCGACATCGTCAAGGTCAAGGTCATGGAAGTGGACATCCCACGCAACCGCGTCGGCCTGTCCATGCGCATGAGCGACACGCCCGGCGCCAAGACCGACGGCCCGCAGCGCAGCGGTGGCAAGCCACGAGGCAATGCGCCGCGTAGCGAGCGCCACGCCAGGGAGGACAAGCCGGCGCCGGCCAATGCCGCCATGGCGGCTTTGTTCGCCAACGCCAAGCAGCTGAGGAAATAAGCATGAGCATTCAAGTCGAGGCGGTGGGCAGCTCCAGCGCCTTCGGCCGTCTGCTCGGCCTGGAGATTCACCAGGTCGGCAACGGCGAGGCCGTGCTCGGCCTGTCCATGCACGACGGCCTGCGCAACCTGCACGGCAAGCTGCATGGCGGCGCGCTGTTTTCGCTGATCGACACCGCCATGGGCCAGGCCAGCCACAGCCTGGGCGATGGCTCGCCGAACAGCGTCACGCTCGAATGCAAGGTCAACTACATCCGCCCGGTGACCGATGGCGAGCTGCGTTGTCGCGCCTGGGTGGTGCACGGTGGCCGGCGGACCCAGGTGCTCGAAGCCGAGGTCCATCAGGGCGACAAGCTGATCGCCAAGGCCCAGGCGACCTTCGCCTGCCTCTAGCGGCCTGTGCCACCAGCCGCTCGCGGAGTCGGCACGCCTGGCCTGTGGTCGAAGCAACGCTGCCTCTTGTGAAGCGGCGTTTCCATCCCCATATTGGGGCGACTGTCGCGTGAAGGAATCCACAAGTTGAGCGCTCTTCTCACCCACCGCCTGGCGTTGCTGGCCGAGCCGTCCCACCTGCCGCTGCTCAGCCAATGCCTGCACGGGATCGAACGCGAGTGCCTGCGCGTCGACGCTCGCGGCCAGTTGGCGATGACGCCGCACCCCGTTGCATTAGGTTCGGCGCTGACTCACCCGCAAATCACCACGGATTATTCGGAGGCGCTGCTGGAGTTCATCACCGGCACCGACAGCGACCCGCAGAACACTCTCGCCGAGCTCGAAGCGATCCACCGCTTCACCTATGCCAAGCTCGGCGAAGAATTCCTCTGGAGCCCGTCGATGCCCTGCCCGCTACCGAGCGAGGCGGACATCCCGATCGCCGAGTACGGCAGCTCCAACATCGGCCGGCTCAAGCACGTCTACCGTCAGGGGCTGGCCCTGCGCTACGGCAAGACCATGCAGTGTATCGCCGGCATTCACTACAATTTCTCGCTGCCGGAGACTCTGTGGCCGGTGCTGCAGGCCGATGATGGCGATACACGCTCGGCGCAGGACTACCGCTCGACGCGCTATATCGGCGTGATTCGCAACTTCCGTCGCTACAGCTGGCTGCTGATGTACCTGTTCGGCGCCTCGCCGGCGCTGGATGCCGGCTTTCTGCGCGGTCGCCAGCACCAGCTCGAAACCCTCGATGCCGACACCCTGTACCTGCCGTACGCCACCAGCCTGCGCATGAGTGATCTGGGTTACCAGAACAATGCCCAGGCCGGGCTCACCCCCTGCTACGACAACCTGGAAAGCTACACCGAAAGCCTTTTCCGCGCGGTCTCCACGCCTTATGCGCCTTACGAGGCGTTGGGGACCAAGGACGCCGCAGGCAACTGGCAGCAGCTCAACACCAACGTGCTGCAGATCGAAAACGAGTACTACTCCAATATCCGCCCGAAGCGCGTCACCGCCACTGGCGAGCGGCCGTTGCAGGCGCTGCGGGCACGCGGCATTCAGTACATCGAAGTGCGTTGCCTGGATATCAACCCGTACCTGCCATTGGGCATCGACCTCAGCGAGGCACGCTTTCTCGACGCCTTCCTGCTGTTCTGTGCGCTGGACGATAGCCCCTGCCTGGCAGACGGCGAGTGTGGCGCAGCTACCGACAACTTCCTCAAGGTAGTCAAGGAAGGCCGCCGTCCCGGGCTCAAATTGCAGCGCTGTAGTGGGGATGTCCTGCTCAGTGACTGGGCCAACCAGTTGCTCAACGAGATCGGCCAGGTTGCCGCCCTCCTCGACCGCAGCCATGGCGATTCGCAGCATGTCGAGGCGCTTGCCGAGCAGCGCGCCAAGGTCGCTGACAGCAGCCTTACGCCGTCCGCCCGCGTACTTGACGAGCTGCGCCGCAGCGGTGAGAGCTTCAGCCAATTCGCCATGCGCCAGACCCTGGCCCACGCCGACTACTTCCGCAGCCAGGCACCGAGTGCAAGCGAGCTGGATCAGCTCGAATCCGCCGCGCATCAGTCGCTGGAGCGCCAGGCGGAGATGGAAGCGACGGACGAGCTGGATTTCGACAGCTTCGTCGTCGAGTACCAGCGCGGTCTTAGTCTCTAAACAAACGGCGGGCGCAACGCCCGCCGGCACACTTCAGAGCGGTTTCTCGAAGATTTTCGAATTACGCTGAAAGTTGTACAACGAAGCCCGCGCGGCCGGCAGACGGTCGACGCTGATCGGCTCGAAGCCGCGCTCTTGGAACCAGTGCGCGGTGCGTGTGGTGAGCACGATCAGCTTCTTCAGCCCCAGCGCCCGGGCACGCTCCTCGATGCGTTCTAGCAGCTCATCGCCGCGACCGCCGTGGCGGTACTCCGGATTGACCGCCAGGCAGGCAAGCTCGCCGGCATCCGAGTCGGAAATCGGATAAAGCGCCGCACAGGCGATGATCAGGCCGTCACGCTCGACGATGCTGAACTGCTCGACCTCCCGCTCCAGCACCTCGCGCGAGCGCCGCACCAGAATGCCCTGCTCCTCCAGCGGCGTGATCAGATCGATCAGCCCGCCCACATCCTCGATGGTTGCCTCGCGCAGCTGCTCGAACTGCTCCTGGGTTACCAGCGTGCCGCCGCCATCGCGGGTGAACAGCTCGTTGAGCAGCGCACCGTCGTCGGCGTAGCTGACCACATGACTGCGCCGCACGCCGCCGCGGCAGGCCTGCGCGGCGGCGTCGAGCAGCTCGGCCTGGTACTGGCTGCCGAGGCGTTCGACATAGGCCGGAATCTGCTGCGGACGCAGCTCGCGCACCAGCTTGCCGCTTTCGTCGAGCAAGCCCGGCTCGGCGCCGTAGAGCACCAGCTTGTCGGCCTGCAGATCGATGGCCGCACGCGTGGCGACGTCTTCGCAGGCCAGGTTGAAGATCTCGCCAGTCGGCGAATATCCCAGCGGCGACAGCAACACGATGGTGCGCTCGTCCAGCAGCCGGCCGATGCCCTTGCGGTCGATACGGCGTACTTCGCCGGTGTGATGCAGATCGACGCCATCGAGCACGCCGATCGGCCGCGCGGTGACGAAATTGCCACCGGCCACACGCAGTCGCGCGCCCTGCATCGGCGACGCTGCCATGTCCATCGACAGGCGTGCCTCGAGGGCGATGCGCAACTGGCCAACCGCGTCGATCACGCACTCCATGGTCGGCGCGTCGGTGACGCGCAGATCGCGATGGAAGCGCGGTTCGATGCCACGGGCGGCCAGGCGCGCCTCGATCTGCGGACGCGAGCCGAATACCAGCACCAGGCGTACACCAAGGCTGTGCAGCAGCACTAGGTCGTGGACGATGTTGGCGAAGTTGGCGTGCTCCAGGCCGTCGCCCGGCAGCATGACGACGAAGGTGCGGTCACGGTGCGAGTTGATATAGGGCGAGGAGTCGCGAAGCCAGGTGACGTAGTCGTGCATGTAAAAGCCTTCGTGGCGGGTTCTATTCGTCTGTATTGGAGTCAGTTCGCGGCGGTCTGCGGCTGCAGGCAGTAGTGCTCGATCATCCGACGCAGCAGCTGCACGGTCGGTTCGATGCGCTCGAGCTGCAGGTACTCGTCGGGCTGGTGCGCGCAGGCGATGTCACCGGGGCCGAGCACCAGGGTCTCGCAGCCGAGCTGCTGAAGATAAGGCGCTTCGGTGGCAAACGCCACCGCCTCGGCCTGGTGCCCGGTGAGGCGCTCGGCCAGCCGTACCAATTCGCTTTCCGCCGCCTGCTCGAAGGCTGGCACCGCGGGGAACAGCGGCGCCAGGTCGATTTGCACCTGGTGCTGCTCGGCCAGCGGCTGCAGGCGCTGGCGGATGATCGTTCGCAGCTGCTGCGGGTCCATGCCCGGCAGCGGGCGCAGATCGAACTCCAGCGAACATTGCCCGCAGATGCGGTTGGGGTTGTCGCCGCCATGGATGCAGCCGAAGTTGAGCGTCGGCTTGGGCACGTCGAACAGCGGGTTGTCGTATTCGCCCTGCCACTGGCGGCGCAGCGTCATCATCTCGCCAATCACGCCGTGCATGGCTTCCAGGGCGCTATGACCATAGGCCGGGTTCGACGAATGCCCGCTCTGCCCGAGGATGTCGATGCGCTCCATCATGATGCCCTTGTGCAGGCGTACCGGGCGCAGGCCGGTGGGCTCGCCGATCACCGCAGCACGCCCGAGCGGGCGACCGGCTTCGGCCAGGGCACTGGCGCCGGACATCGAACTCTCTTCATCGCAGGTGGCGAGAATCAGCAATGGGCGGCGGAACGGCTGCTCCAGCAGCGGCCGAACCGCCTCGATGATCAGGGCGAAGAAGCCTTTCATGTCGCAGCTGCCGAGGCCGTACCAGCGGTCATCGGCCTCGCGCAGCTTCAGTGGATCGGACTGCCACAGCGCGGCATCGAACGGCACGGTATCGCTGTGCCCGGCCAGCACCAGCCCGCCGGGACCACTGCCATAGCTGGCGAGCAGGTTGAATTTCCCCGGCGCTACTTCCGGCGTTTCGCAGGTGAATCCCAGCTCACCGAGCCAGGCCGCGAGCAACTCGATCACGGGACGATTGCTCTGATCCCAGCCCGGCTGCGTACAGCTGACCGAGGGTGCCGCGAGGAGCGCAGCGAACTGCTCCTTGAATGATGGAATGGGCACCGGCTACCTCCGTGATGCAATCGGAACGAGCCTGCAGTGAAGCATGAAACGCGCCACGGCGGGACCCACAAACGAAAACGCCCCGCCGAAGCGGGGCGCAGACGGCATCGGCCGGAGTTAGGTGAAGATGAATTTGAGCACGGTGAAGAAGACGATCGCCAGGAATGCACCGGCCGGCAGGGTGATCAACCAGGACATGAAGATCGAGCCCACAACACCCAGGTTCAGCGCACCGATACCGCGCGCGATACCGATGCCGAGCACGGCCCCGACCAGCGTGTGAGTCGTGGAAACCGGCAGACCGATGGCCGATGCACCGACCACCGTGGTCGCGGTCGCCAATTCAGCGGCGAAGCCGCGGCTTGGGGTCAGCTCGGTGATTTCCTTGCCGATGGTGGCGATCACCTTGTAACCGTAGGTGGCCAGACCGATGACGATACCGATCGCACCGAGCAGCAACACCCAGCCCGGCACGGCGGACTTGGCGGCGATGTCGGCGGCGCCGCCGGATTCGATCACACCGACGATGGCGGCCAGCGGACCAACCGCGTTGGCGACATCGTTGGCGCCATGGGCGAAGGCCATCGAGCAGGCGGTGAAGATCATCAGCACGGCGAACACCTTCTCCACGCTGGCGAAGTGGAAGGTCTTGTCGGCCTCGACGTCGACCTTGATCCGCGAGAGCAGTGCGATACCCACGAGCATCACCAGCAGGCCGATGCCGAAGGCCAGCAGGATGCCCTGGCCGCTGCTGAGGGTCAGACCGACATGTTTGAGGCCCTTGGTGACCGTCATCAGCGCGACCATGAAGCCGGTCAGGAACATGTACAGCGGCACGAAGCGCTTGGCGTTCTCGAACGGATGATCGGTATTGATGATCAGCTTCTGCACACTCATGAACAGGCCAAAGGCGACGATGCCGGACAGCATCGGGGTGACCACCCAGCTGGCGACGATCGGGCCGATGGCGTCCCAATGCACCGCATCGGTGGACACACCCACCGCGGCGAAGCCAATCACCGCGCCGATAATCGAATGCGTGGTGGAAACCGGCCAGCCTTTCATGGTGGCAATCAGCAGCCACGTGCCGGCTGCCAATAGCGCCGACATCATCCCCAGCACCATCAGGTCAGGGGAAATAACCTCTGCGTCGACGATACCGTTCTTGATCGTCTCGGTGACTTCGCCGCCGGCCAGGTAGGCTCCGCAAAACTCGAAGATCATGGCCACGACGATGGCCTGCTTGATGGTCAGTGCCCGAGAACCGACCGAAGTACCCATGGCATTGGCCACGTCGTTGGCGCCCACGCCCCAGGCCATGAAGAAACCGAATGCGCAGGCAAGGATCAGGAGTACGAAGCCGTAATCCGCAATAAGAGACATAAGGAATTACCTGTTGAACCCAGAAAGGATGCTGGCGCCTCAGCGCGCCAGCAGTTGTTCCAGACGGTTACCGACGCGCTCGGCGCGGTCGGCTACATCACCGATCCATTCGATGATCTTGTAGAGAAAGATCACGTCGACTGCTGGCAGGTCCTTTTCCAGATTGAACAGCGCACGGCGTACCGTGATCTGCATGCGGTCGGTTTCGCGCTCGATCTCCTCGAGCTCCTCGACCATCTTTTCGACGAGTGTGGCTTCGCGGCCACTGAAACCGGTTTCCAGCAACGAATCCAGTTCCTTGAGCGCCTTGAGCGCCTGAGCGCTGGCATCGACGGTGCGTTGTACATAGGCCAGCATCTGCGGCTGCAGCGGCTGCGGGATCGTCATGCAGCGACCCAGCATCAGGCCGGCGATGTCCTTGGCGCGGTTGGCGATCTTGTCCTGTACACTCAGCAGATCAAGCAGATCGGAGCGCGGCACCGGCAGGAACAGGCTCTTGGGCAGGTGCTGGCGTACGCTCTTCTTCAGTTTGTCGGCCTCGTTCTCCAGCTGCGCCATCTGCTGCTGGATCTGCTCGACCTTTTCCCAGTCCTCGGCCATTACCGCCTGGAACAGCGGCACCAGGTTCGCTGCACATTCATGCGACTTGGCCATATGCTGCTGCATCGGGCCGATTGGCGAACGTCCGAACAAGCTGACGAAAGGATTGACTGGCATAGGGTATGGCCCCGGCTTGAAAGAGGCGGCAAGTATACGGACAGGCCATCACGCCTGCTACCGTGTGTCATCAGGCGGCAACACCAACACATCATAGGCACCCAGTCGGCATCATGCAGAAAGAAACCGAAATCAAGCTACGCGCCAGCCGCGAAACCCTGCTCGCCCTGCGCGAACACCCGTTGCTGAAGAAGCGCAACAAGAGTGGCTGGTCGCGCCATGAGCTGTTCAACCAGTATTACGACACCGCCGAGCGCGACCTCGCCCAGGCCCGCGTCGCGTTGCGCTTGCGTCGCGATGGCGAGCAGTTCATCCAGACCCTGAAGAGCCGCGGTCAAAGTGTCGCAGGCCTTTCCGAGCGCAACGAATGGGACTGGTATCTGGACAAGGCCAAGCTCGATACCAAGAAGCTGGGCGACGACTGCTGGCCGGCCAGCCTTGCCGAGCTGGACAAAAAAACGCTGAAACCGATCTTCACCACCGACTTCGTCCGTGAGAAAGCGGAAATCGCCTGGGGCCGCGGCAAGACCAAAGTGGTCATCGAGGCTGCGTTGGATCTGGGCAAGGTCAAGGCCGGCAAGCAGTCCGAGGAGATTTGCGAGTTTGAATTGGAGCTGCGCCAGGGCGATCCCGAAGCGTTGTTGGAACTGGCTGCCGAGCTGGCCGCCGACCTGCCGCTGATGCCCTGCGATATCAGCAAGGCCGAGCGCGGTTACCGCCTGCAAGATGCCGATGGCTACAACCTGCAGCTGCCGGCGCCGGCACTCGACCCCACGATGCCGCTGGATGAAGCGGTGGTTGCCCTTGGCTGGCAGTTGCTCGGCAACAGTCAGCGCCTGGCCGAGCAGTACCGCTTCAATGGTCGCTGGAAGCTGCTCGGCGAGTGGTTGCAGCAGCTGATCGAACTGCGCGCCCTGCTCGGCAGCCTCGGCCAGGCCGCACCGCGCGCCAGCAGTCGTGACTTGCGCGAGCTGCTCGATGCGCTGATCCAGGACTGGCGCCCGCGTGTCGAGGCTGGTCAGGACGATGAAGGCGTGCGCAAGGCCGCACCGGCGCAATTTGCCGAGGAGCTGGGGCAAACCCGCTGGGGTCTGCTGTCGCTGAAAGCTTCGCTGTGGCTGCTGCAACGCAGCTGGACCGCAGGCCGAAACGCCCGAGGCGATCGTCAGGGTGCCGCCGAGCTGGGCAAGTGGCTGCTGCATTTGCTCGCCGAAGAAGCCAAGGCACTGCAACTGCCGCGTTACCAGCAGCAGCCCGAGGACCTCGCCGAACAGAGCCCGCGCATGGAGCGGCTGCTGGTCTGGCTGCACCTCGCCCGCGGCGTACTGGAGCTGCCCGAGGTTGACCGTCTGTATGGCGAGCTGGCCAAACTGCATGAGCTGGCCCGTCAGCCCATCGACGATCAAGCGCTGGAACTGCGCGTCGAACAGGCGCATCTGGTCTGGACGCTCAAGGCCTGGAAGCAGCTGGAGAAATAAGCCCACCGGGCGGCGCTGGCTGCTCAAAGTTGGACCCCGGCGGCAGACAACGCCGGGGTTTAGCGGCAAGCTTGGCTTTTCCGCCGTCGCATCCAAGGAATCCCATGTCCGTGCTGAACTCGCCCCCCAAGGACCGCCCTCTCGATCTCAACGATCTGTTGCGCGAGTTGGTCGCTCAGGGCCGGGTGGCTCAGGACAGCGCCGAACAGTGCCTGACGGTCCGCCGCAGCGCGGTGGCCAACCAGCAGCACCCGCTGGAATTCCTCGCCGCGCAGCAGCTCGATGATCTGCTGCGCCCCGGCAAGAAGCTCGACCTGGAAACCCTGACCGTCTGGCTCGCAGAGCGGGCCGGTCAGCCGTACCTGCGCATCGACCCGCTGAAGATCGATGTCGCCGCGGTCACTCCATTGATGTCCTACGCCTTCGCCCAGCGCCACAGCATCCTCGCCGTGGCGGTGGACAGCAGCGCCGTGACCATCGCCAGCAGCCAGCCCTTCGTGCATGGCTGGGAAGCCAACCTGACCCACGTGCTCAAGCGGCCGATCAAGCGTGTGGTGGCCAACCCGACGGACATTCAACGCTTCACCGTCGAGTTCTACCGCCTGGCCAAGTCGGTCAGCGGTGCCAGCAGCACGGATCAGAAGATCAGCGGCGTCGGCAACTTCGAGCAGCTGCTCAACCTCGGTGCCAGCGATCAGGAGCCGGACGCCAACGACTCGCACATCGTCAACATCGTCGACTGGCTGTTCCAGTACGCCTTTCAGCAGCGCGCCAGCGACATCCACATAGAGCCGCGTCGCGAGCAAGGCTCGGTACGCTTTCGCATCGACGGCGTGCTGCACAACGTCTACCAGTTTCCGCCCCAGGTGACGATGGCGATGGTCAGCCGACTAAAGTCTCTCGGCCGGATGAACGTCGCCGAGAAGCGCAAACCGCAGGATGGCCGGGTCAAGACCAAGACGCCGGAAGGTGGCGAAGTCGAGCTGCGCCTGTCGACGCTGCCAACGGCATTCGGCGAGAAGATGGTGATGCGTATCTTCGACCCCGAAGTGCTGCTCAAGGGCTTCGACCAGCTGGGCTTTTCCGCCGACGACCTGCGCCGCTGGCAGAGCATGACCAGCCAGCCCAACGGCATCATCCTCGTCACCGGACCGACCGGCTCGGGCAAGACCACCACGCTCTACACCACGCTCAAGCAGCTGGCGACGCCGGAAG
>DAMCQE010000061.1:0-17133 GCA_032105665.1 Pseudomonas sp.
AGGTGCTGATCAATACGCCGCTGGCGGCCGACCTGATCCGCAAGGGCGAGGTGCATGAGCTCAAGTCGCTGATGAAGCGCTCCACCGAGCTGGGCATGCAGACCTTCGACCAGGCGCTGTACAACCTCTATGTGCAGGGTGAAATCACCTACGAAGATGCGTTGCTGCACGCCGATTCGGCCAACGATTTGCGTCTGCTGATCAAGCTGGGATCGGAAACCGATGGCGAGCATCTGACCAGCGTGTCCCAGGGCCTGAGCCTTGAGGTCAGTGACGACGATCCAGGCCGCAGCTTCCGCTAGTCGGCCTGTTTTGCATCCCGGCCGATGCGCTTTCCGCTTCTCGCGGCGACGCGCTCGGCCTGGCCGTCACGCTGCGCACCGGCGCGCGCGCGGCTCATCAACTGCGGGATCAACATGCCTTCGGGCAGATTCTTCCAGAAGCGCACAGGCAGGTTGCTCTCCAGTACGCCGCGGTTCAGCCGGGCCGGGTTGAACGTGCTTTCGTAATACGCCTTCCATAGCTCGCCGCCGGGGTCCGCTGCGTTCTGCGCCAGCTGCCGCCACTGTGGCGGGCAGGGGCGGATGTAGTACATGTCTTGGCCATCCCAGCAAACCCCTTCTTCCGGCGTCGCGATCAGCCAGCTGTTGCCACCCATCCGTTCGGCGAAGTGTCCCGCCGCCCAGGGCAGTATGTCGTGCGCAGGCTCGAACCAGGCGACGTGCCGCGGTCCATCACTGGTCTGCAGTGGGCTGAAGCGAAGAAAGGCATGCAGATGATGGGCCTCACGACGGACTGCCTTGATGCGCCCATGCAGTTCGCTGCCATCGATGTCGCCGACCATTCGCGCGCTCGAATCGCCCTGGGTGACCCGCCAGAGCACGCGATACAGCAGGCTCCAGCGCTGCTCGGTGCGATAGCGCGCGGCCATTTCGAGTTCGTCCAGCAGTTGTCGGGGGACGCGAATGCGCGGTCCGCCTTCCGTTGAAGGTGCCGGCGAGGGATCGTCGAATAGCCCTGTCGATTCATCGTCGCTGGCCCAGTTCAGCTCATGTGGTGCGACGCGGCTCTGCAGCAGCGCGCGAGCCCGAACTCGCCACTCCTGGAAGCTTCCATCGAAACGCACCGTGACCATTACCAGAGCGCCAGTTGTGCGGGCGTGTCGCGCAGATGCTGGCGCAGCATGGCCGACTCCTGCCCTGCCAGGCTTGGCCGGTAATCCTGAGTGATGACGAAGGGTTTGGCTTTCTCGAGCGAGCAGCGCAGACGGGTCAGATCCTCGAAGCGGATGCGCTTCTGTCGGCGCAGATCCACCAGGCGTTTCGCGCTGAGCATGCCGATTCCGGGAATGCGGGCGATCATCGTCGGTTCGGCGCGGTTGAGGTCCACCGGAAACTGGTCGCGGTGCGCCAGCGCCCAGGCCAGCTTCGGATCGATATCCAGCGCGAGGTTGCCTGGCCCGCTGAGCAGATCGTCGGCCTTGAAGCCGTAGCCACGCATGAGGAAGTCGGCCTGATACAGGCGATGCTCGCGCATCAGCGGTGGTGCCGCGAAAGGCACGGTGTTGGGGCTGTGCGGAATCGGGCTGAAGGCCGAGTAGTAGACCCGGCGCAGTCGATAGCTGCCGTACAACGATTGGGCGGTGTGTAATATGGTGCTGTCGTCGGTGTTGTCGGCGCCAACGATCATCTGCGTGCTCTGCCCGGCGGGTGCGAAGCGCGGCGCCCGCCGCTCGGCGCTGGCCTCGGTTTCGCCCTGGTGGATGGTGTGCATGGCCTGTTTGATGGTCACCACCTGCTTTTCCGGTGCCAGGCGGATCAGACTGGTTTCGGTCGGCAGTTCGATGTTCACGCTGAGCCGGTCGGCATAGCGGCCGGCTTCGGCGATCAGCAGCGGGTCGGCGTCGGGAATGGTCTTGAGGTGGATGTAGCCGCGAAACTCGTGCTCCTCACGCAGCAGCCTGGCGACCTGCACCAGCTGTTCCATGGTGTAGTCCGCCGAGCGGATGATGCCGGAGCTGAGAAACAGACCGCTGATGCAATTGCGCCGGTAGAAGTCGAGCGTCAGGCTGACCACTTCTTCCGGCGTGAAGCGCGCCCGCGGCACATCGCTGGAGCGGCGATTGACGCAGTACTGGCAGTCGTACAGGCAGAAATTGGTCAGCAGGATCTTCAGCAGCGCCACGCAGCGCCCATCCGGCGTGAAGCTGTGGCAGATGCCCATGCCATTGGTGGCGCCGAGTCCGCTCTTGCCCTTCGAGCTGCGCTTCGGCGCGCCGCTGCTGGCACAGGAAACGTCGTACTTGGCCGCGTCGGCGAGCACACTGAGTTTGTCGATCAATTGCATCATGGTGGCCGTGATACTGTTTGCATATACAGTATCACGGTTGCGCATGGCGACAAGGTCCGTCTGGCGGGGCGGTTCAGGCGCATTATCGGATAAGCTGGACGCCACTCATCAATCGCACATCGAGGTTCGGATGCAGCAGAACACCCATAGCACGCTGATCGGCTATCTCCTGTGGATATTCGGTTTTCTCGGCTCCCACCGCTTCTACTACGGCAAGCCCATCACCGGCACCATCTGGTTCTTTACCCTCGGCCTGTTCTTTGTCGGCTGGATCATCGACCTGTTTCTGATCCCATCGATGGATCGTGAAGCGGACATGCGCTTCCAGCCGGGGCCCATCGACTACACGGTCGGCTGGATACTGCTGACCTTTCTCGGCGTATTCGGTGTACACCGCATGTATCAGGGTAAGTGGATCACAGGAATCCTTTACCTGTTCACCGGTGGCTTGTTCTTTATCGGTGTGCTTTACGACTTCTGGACGCTGAACTCGCAGATATCCGAGCGCAATCTGGCGCGGAGCTGAACGAGTAGGGCAGGAAACGCTTTAGAAGTCTGGCAGGCATGGACGGGTTGATGTCCAGCCTGCGCAGATCTTTCGCATCAGCCTTCGAAGCTGATGTGGCCGTCGACGATGGTGTAGCGTACCGCGCCCGGCAGGCAGTGGCCCATGAACGGGCAGTTACGACCTTTGGAATACCAGCGCTCGCCGACCAGGGTCGAACTGTGTTGATCGAACAGCACCAGGTCCGCAGGTTGGCCAGCTTGCAGGGTGCTGGTCGGCAGGCGTAGTGCTGTAGCGGGCCCGCTGGTCAGGCGCGCCAGCAGGGTCGGCAGATCGAGCAAGCCGTCGTCCACCAATGTCAGCGCCAGTGGCAGCAGAATTTCGGCACTGCTGATACCCGGTTCGGTTTCGCCGAACGGGGCCAGTTTGGCATCGGCCTCGTGTGGTTGGTGATGACTGGAAATCGCCGAGATGACGCCCGCCTTCACCGCCTCACGCAGGCCATCGCGATCCGCTGCGCTGCGCAGTGGCGGCTGCACGTGATACAGGCTGGAGAAACCGTGCAGCGCTTCATCGGTGAGGATCAGCTGATACATGGCCACGTCGGCCGTCACCGGCAGGCCACGAGCCTGTGCCTGGGCAATCATTTCCGCGCCACGGGCGCTGGTCAGTTGGGCGAAATGCGCGCGAACGCCGGAGCGCTCGACTAGCAGCAGATTGCGCGCCAGTGCCACGGTTTCGGCAGTCTCCGGAATCCCCGACAGGCCGAGGAAGCTGGCGGCGGCTCCTTCGTGAGCAAGCCCGCCTTCGGCCAGGTCGCGGTCCTGGGAGTGGAAGATCACCGTCAGATCGAAGGTGGCGGCGTATTCCAGCGCACGGCGCAGGTTGCGATTGCTGGCAAATTCGGTAAGGCCGTTGCCGAACGCGACACACCCGGCTTCACGCAACGCGACCAGCTCGGAAAGCTGCTCACCGGCCAGGTTGCGCGTCAGCGCGCCGATGGGGAACACCTTGGCATGGCCCGACTCACGGGCGCGATCGAGGATCAGTTCGGTCACTGCCGCGGTATCCAGCACCGGTCGCGTTTGCGGCGGGCAGCACAGGCTGGTGATGCCGCCAGCGGCGGCGGCCAGGGTCTCGCTGGCAATGCTGCCTTTGCGGCTGTAGCCGGGCTCGCGCAGGGCTACCGCAAGATCGACCAGGCCGGGTGCGGCGGTCAGACCCTGTGCGTCGATTGTCTGTTGTGCTTCGAAGCCGGCTGGCGCCTGGCCGATGGCGGCGATCTTGTTGTGCTGTAGGTAGATATCGGCGATTTCGTTGCGCCCGCTGACGGGGTCGATCACGTGTGCGCCGAGGATTCGGGTTGCCACCATCACTGCTGCTCCTCGGATACGGATTCAGAATCGATCTGGCGCTGGGCCGCCTGGCCGCTCATCGCCATGGACAGCACGGCCATGCGAATGGCGATGCCATAGGTGACCTGATTGAGGATCACCGATTGCGGGCCGTCGGCCACCGCCGACTCGATCTCCACGCCGCGGTTGATCGGGCCCGGGTGCATGACGATGGCGTCGGGCTTGGCCAGTGCGAGACGCTGGGTGTTCAGACCGTAGAGTTTGTAGAACTCCCCTTCGCTGGGAAGCAGGCCGCCCTGCATGCGCTCGCGCTGTAGGCGCAGCATGATCACCACGTCGACATCGCGCAGCCCCTCGTTCATGTCGTTGAACACGCGCACACCGTACTGCTCGATGCCCTCGGGCAGCAGGGTTTTCGGTGCAATCACGCGGATGTCCGGGCAGCCCAGTGTCTTCAGCGCCAGCATGTTCGAGCGGGCTACCCGCGAATGCAGAATGTCACCAACGATGGCGACCGAGAGGTTCTCGAAGCTGCCCTTGTGGCGGCGGATGGTAAGCATGTCGAGCATGCCCTGGGTCGGGTGCGCATGGCGCCCGTCGCCGCCATTGATCACCGCGACCTCCGGGCTGACGTGCTCGGCGATGAAATGGGCGGCGCCGGAGTCGGCGTGGCGCACCACGAACATGTCCGCGGCCATGGCTTCCAGGTTACGCAGCGTGTCGGTCAGGGTCTCGCCCTTGCTCGTGGAGGAGGTCGAGACGTTCAGCGTGATGACGTCTGCCGACAACCGCTGCGCCGCCAGTTCGAAGGTCGTGCGGGTGCGTGTGGAGTTCTCGAAGAACACGTTGCAGACGGTTTTGCCGCGCAGCAGTGGAACCTTCTTCATCGCCCGGGCGCCGACTTCGAGGAATGAATCGGCAGTGTCCAGGATCTCGGTGAGCAACTCGCGCGGCAGGCCGTCGAGGGAGAGAAAATGGCGCAGCTGGCCTTGGTCGTTCAACTGTAGCGGGCGCTTGGCGTCGGTGGGCGTCATCGCAGGATCTCGGTTGGCGGGGCTGTGGGGCGGACTTGCCGGCTCGCTCAGGAGCCGCTGGTTTCCATCTGTTGTTCGAGGGCCAATGGCTCCGGTCCGATCAGCTTGATGCGTTGCTCGGGCGCCAGCGACAGGGTGGCGCCGACCACGTCAGGGCGAATCGGCAGCTCACGCGCGTTCAGGTCGAGCAGGCAGACCAGCGTTACGCTGGCAGGACGACCGTAGTCGAACAGCTCATTGAGCGCAGCGCGGATGGTGCGGCCGGTCATCAGCACGTCATCGATCAGCACCAGATGCTGGCCTTCGATCTCGAAAGGCAGTTCCGACGGCTGCACCTGCGGATGCAGGCCCTTCTGGGTGAAGTCGTCGCGATAGAAGGACACGTCGAGAATGCCGAGCGGTTCGTTCTGCGCGCGGGCTGCGAGCAGCGCCTGGGCCACCCAGACGCCGCCGGTACGGATACCGATGAAGCGCGGCTCCTGGATGTCGCGATCAATCAGGTGTTGCCTCAGTGTGGCGACCATCTCGGGCAGCAGCTGTTCGGGATTGGGCAGAGTCATGGGGTCTCCTTACAGGTCTGGATCAGGCGGCAGGGTGTTCGCTCAGCCAGCCTTCCAGTAATAGGGCTGCGGCCAGGGCATCCACCGGGCGATCGCGATAGCCGCCGTGCTGGCCCTGGCGCAGACGCTCGCCTTTGGCTTCGAACGTGGTCAGGCGTTCGTCGTGAGTGTGCACCGGCAGGTTGAAGCGACCGTTGAGTCGGCGGGCGAACTTTTCCGCCCGGGCACTCATGTCGCTGGGCGTGCCGTCCATGTTCAGCGGCAGGCCGACGACCAGCGCATCGGGCTGCCATTCGCGCATCAGCGCTTCGATCTGTTGCCAGTCCGGCACGCCGTTCTGCGCCTTGAGTACGCAGAGTTCACGTGCTTGCCCGGTAATGACCTGGCCGACAGCGACGCCGATCTGCTTGGTGCCGTAGTCGAAGCCGAGCAGCAGTCGCGGCGCACTCATGCGTGGCCGACCTGGGTGCTGAGCAGGCGCAGGTCGACGCCGAGTGATGCTGCCGCGGCGTTCAGGCGTTGGTCATAAGGTAGGTCGAATAGGATCTCGGTATCCGCGGGGCAGCTGAGCCAGGCATTGTCGGCCAGTTCGGCTTCCAGCTGTCCCGCTTCCCAGCCGGCATAACCGAGGGCCACGAAGTGCCGGGCAGGCCCCTGGCCGTCCGCAATGGCGAACAGGACGTCCTGCGATGTGGACATGCCCAGCGGGCCGAGGGAGAGGGTGGCCTGGAATTGCTGGTCGGGTGAATGCAGAACGAAGCCGCGATCGGTTTGCACTGGGCCGCCGGAGAATATCGGCAGGCTCTGGCAGAGTGGGGGGATCGGCTCGTCCGGGCGCAGCTGCTCCAGCACATCAGCCAGGCTCAGCCCGCTCGGGCGATTGACGATCAGGCCCATGGCGCCCTCTGCGCCGTGTTCGATCAGGTAGATCAGCGTCTGGGCAAAGTTCGGATCGGCCATCTGCGGCATGGCGATCAGGAAGTGATGCTTGAGGTAGCTGGGCGCGGTGCTTTTCATGCGCATTAGCTTAAGCGTTGCACCGCGTTCCGGCTACAGGTGCGACGGTTCGCCCGGCTGCCGATTTCAGCGACTCGAAAGCCTGTCGCCGCGCTCGAAACGCCAGGTGCGGATGATCTCCACCTGGTCGAACTTCTGCGCCAGTTCGCCGGTGAAGGGCGCAAAAGGCGCTGCCAGTCGCACGATACGCAGCGCGGCATCGTCCAGCACCGGCTTGCCGGAGGACTCGATCACGCGCAGCTCCTGGATGGTGCCGTCGCGGTTGATGGTCACCAGCATGCGCAGGCTGCCGTAGATCTGCTGGCGGCGGGCCTCGTCGGGATAGTTGAGGTTGCCGATGCGCTCGACCTTCTTGCGCCATTCGTCGCGATACCAGGCACTGATATCGCGCATGGTGGCGGCACTGTTCTGCCGGCTGACTCTGGGTCGCTTGGCGTAGCGTTCGACATCCTGCGCCAGCTCGGCTTCGAGGCTGGCGATCTCCGCGCTCAGTTGTGAGCTGTCGAATGCCGGTGCTGCTTGCGGCTCGGGCTGCGGTGGGGTCTGTTGTTTGACTTCGGCCTTGTCACGCTGCGGGCTGCGAGTGGTGACGACGGTCTTCGCCGGTTCCGGCCGGGTGCCGCGAGGCGGTGCTGCCGGCGGGGTGACCTTGCGTACCTCGGTATCCTGGAACTGCGCTTGCTCGGTGGTTTTCGGCGTGGCCTTGTGCTCCAGTGTGCCGCTGCCCTGCTGATTGTCTTGGGCGAGGAAGTCCGCTTCCTTGGGCTTCTCTTCGCTTTTGAAGGTCGACAGGGTGATTTCCAGCGTCTTGCTGATCTGCTTCGGCTCGGAGAGGGTAAAGCCAAGCCCGAGAATCAAGGCCAGATGCAATGCGGTAGCCAGAAAAAGCGTGAAGCCGAGCCTGTCCGCCGGGCGGACTCGGGTGGTTTCAGGCACGGGATGGCGGATAGCGGCGTTCATCGCAGGTCGGGTCGGCTCGAAGTGCCGCGCAGTCTGCCGGCTTTGAGCTTGGAGCCGCAAGCTCCAAGCTCAAAGCTGTTAGCTGGTTCAACCTTGCAGCTTCGCCGTGATCGCGTCCATGAGCCGTTCGCCGATGCGGGTATCAAAGGCATTGTCGATTTCGCGGATGCAGGTCGGGCTGGTGATGTTGATTTCGGTGAGGTAGTCGCCGATCACATCCAGGCCTACAAACAGCAAGCCGCGCTTGCGTAGTTCCGGGCCGACGATCGCTGCAATCTCGCGGTCGCGATCCGACAGCGGCTGTGCCACGCCGCGACCACCCGCGGCCAGATTGCCGCGCGTCTCGCCAGCGGCGGGGATTCGCGCCAGGCAATAGGGGATCGGCTCGCCATCGATCATCAGGATGCGCTTGTCGCCGTCCTTGATCGCGGGAATGTATCGCTGAGCCATGATTTGGCGGCTGCCATGCTCGGTCAGAACCTCGAGAATAACCGACAGATTCGGGTCGCCCTCGCGATGACGAAAGATCGATGCACCGCCCATCTCGTCGAGGGGTTTGAGAATGATGTCACGGTGCTCGCGGGCGAACTCGCGGAGAATGTCCGAGCGCCGACTGACCAGTGTCGGCGGGGTGCATTGTGGAAACTGGGTGGCGAAGAACTTCTCGTTGCAGTCGCGCAGGCTCTGCGGTCGATTGACCACCAGCGTTCCGGCCTTTTCCGCCAGTTCCAGCAGATAGGTTGCGTAGACATACTCGCTGTTGAAAGGCGGGTCCTTGCGCATGAGGATCACGTCCAGATCAGTCAGGGCCGCATCGACCTCCCCATCCTTCTCGAACCAATGTTGTGGGTCGTTGAATACCCGCAGCGGGCACATGCGCGCCCGGGCCTGATTGCCGAGCTGATATAGGTCGCGCTGCTCCATGTAGAACAGTGTCCAGCCTCGCGCCTGGGCAGCCAGCAGCATGGCCAGCGAGCTGTCCTTCTTGAAGGCGATCTGCGCGATAGGGTCCATGATGATCCCGACGCGAACGGTCATGAGAGTTTCTCCAGCTATGGGCGGCAACGTGCCGCCGGTGGCGCAAAAGGTCGCTGCAGATTGGCCGTGGTTGTGCACTGGGTCAAGGAAAATCCGGATGCTTTTCCGGTTGATAGCGTGGCCAGGAGGAGTGTGCTAAAAAGGTCCGGCGATTGGGTGCAGCCCATCGGTGGCAGGGCCTCCGGCGCACTGACATAACGATAAACTACGACTCACCGAGGCGATGGTAGGGCGAAATGGAACAGCACTCCGAGGGCTTGAAGGTCATGGTGATCGACGATTCGAAAACGATTCGTCGCACTGCTGAAACCCTGCTGAAGAAAGTAGGTTGCGATGTCATCACCGCAGTGGACGGTTTCGATGCCCTCGCCAAGATTGCGGATACTCATCCCCGCATCATCTTTGTCGATATTATGATGCCCAGGCTGGACGGTTATCAGACCTGCGCGTTGATCAAGAACAACAGTTCCTTCAAGTCGACGCCAGTGATCATGCTGTCTTCCAAAGACGGCCTGTTCGACAAGGCGAAGGGGCGCATTGTCGGCTCCGATCAATACCTCACCAAACCGTTCAGCAAAGAAGAGCTGCTCGGTGCAATCAAGGCTCATGTCCCTGATTTCGCGCCGGTGGAGCAAGCGTCCTGAAGTTCGGCATTGTTTGCCGCTGAAGCCTTCCTAATGGAGAAATCATGGCTCGCGTTCTGATTGTTGATGATTCGCCGACCGAAATGTACAAGCTCACCGCCATGCTGGAGAAGCATGGTCATGTGGTGCTCAAGGCCGAGAATGGGGCCGACGGCGTAGCGTTGGCTCGCCAGGAAAAACCGGACGCCGTGCTGATGGATATCGTCATGCCTGGCTTGAACGGCTTCCAGGCTACGCGCCAGCTGACCAAAGATTCTGAAACCAGTCACATTCCAGTGATCATCGTTACCACCAAGGATCAGGAAACCGATAAGGTCTGGGGCAAGCGCCAGGGGGCCAAGGATTACCTGACCAAGCCGGTGGACGAAGCGACACTGCTGAAAACCCTGAATGCCGTTCTGGCAGGCTGATGCCGGGGTAGCCAACACTCGGACAAAGGGACGTGGCCAGCATGCCTGACATGCAAACGCCGTTTCAGCAGTTGCTGGAGCTAGATAAACGATGCCGCAGCTATGCGGCCGGTCTGCCTTCGCAGCAGGAAGCCGTACAAACCTGGGGAGGGATCGGTTTCCGGATGGGCGGGCGACTGTTCGTCGCTCCGATGGGAGAGGTCGGTGAAATCCTGCATGAGCCTCGATATACGTTGCTGCCCGGCGTCAAGAGCTGGGTCAAGGGCGTAGCGAACGTCCGTGGCAGATTGCTGCCGGTAATGGACCTTTGTGGGTATTTCGGACTTGAGCTCTCGCCATTGCGAAAGCAGCGCAGGGTACTGGTAGTTGATCATCAGGAAGTGTTTGCCGGATTGACCGTCGACGAAGTCTTCGGCATGCAGCACTTCCCGGTGGAGACCTTTTCCGAGGAGCTGCCTCCGATCGAGGCATCGATTCAACCGTTCATTCATGGTGTGTTCCAGCGCGAGCAGCCCTGGCTGGTCTTCAGCCCGCACGCTCTGGCAACACATCAGGCGTTTCTAGACGTCGCTTATTGAGTTGTAGGTGGGGTCGACCGAGGTCGGCCTTTTGGTTCTTGGATGGAAGCGCACGGAGGTCCAGGCGGGGGCCGGATAATGATCAAAATGAATGCTAATGCTTTGTTGAGCGGGGTGCGCAGCAATACGCTGATCACCGGTTTGTTTATCGTGCTGATCGTTTCGATCGTATTGCTGTTCGCGAACTTCGCGTACGTGAATACGCAAGCGGATCACGATAACGAGTACATCGCTCACGCTGGAGAGCTGCGCGTACTGTCCCAGCAGATCGCCAAGGACGCCGTGGAAGCGGCAACGGGAACACAGGAGGCTTTTGCTTCCCTGAAACAGGCTCGTAACGACTTCAACCAGCGCTGGGGTTATCTGTCTCAGGGCAACGACAGCATTGGCCTGCCCGCCGTGCCCGAGTCGCTGCGCGCGGAAGTCAATGCCGTAGAGCAGGACTGGAGCACGCTGCGTCGCGACACCGACGCCATCCTCTCCAGTGAACAAACCGTTCTCTCGCTGCATCAGGTTGCCAGCACCCTGGCAGAAACCATTCCCCAGCTTCAGGTCGAATACGAGGAAGTCGTCGACATCCTGCTGGAGAGCGGTGCGCCTGCGGCTCAGGTATCGGTAGCACAGCGTCAGTCGTTGCTGGCGGAGCGTATCCTCGGTTCGGTGAACAAGGTGCTTTCCGGTGACCAGGATTCGGTCCAGGCGGCGGACATGTTCGGTCGTGATGCCAGTCTGTTCGGGCGGGTTCTGAATGCCATGATCGAAGGCAACGTCGCCATGGGCGTCACCGCGGTTGCCGACGAAGAGGCACGCGATCGCCTTTCCGAAATTTCCGAGCTGTTCCAGTTCGTATCCGGCTCGGTGGACGAGATTCTCGAGACGTCGCCGGAACTGTTCCAGGTGCGCGAATCGGCGAACAGCATCTTCGAAGTTTCCCAGACCCTGCTGGACAAGACCTCTGCGCTGTCGCAAGGCCTGCAGAATCGCGCCGATGCGCGTTACATCAACACCATCATCGGCTACGTGCTGGGTGCGCTTGCACTGGCAGCGATCATTCTCATCGGCCTGGTGATGGTTCAGGAGGCACGTCGCCGCCTGAGCGAAACCGCCGAGAAGAACGAACGTAACCAGGCAGCGATTCTGCGACTGCTGGACGAGATCGGCGACCTCGCTGACGGTGACCTGACGGTAGCCGCCACCGTAACCGAGGATTTCACCGGTGCGATCGCCGACTCGATCAACTACTCCATCGACCAGCTGCGTGAACTGGTAGCCACCATCAACCAGACTGCCGTGCAGGTATCGGGCGCGGCCCAGGAAACCCAGGCGACGGCCATGCACCTCGCCGAGGCTTCCGAGCATCAGGCGCAGGAGATCGCCGGTGCGTCGGCGGCAATCAACGAGATGGCGGTGTCGATTGACCAGGTATCGGCCAACGCCGCGGAGTCGTCGGCGGTAGCGGAGCGCTCGGTAGCCATTGCCAACAAGGGCAACGAGGTGGTGCACAACACCATCACCGGCATGGACAACATTCGCGAGCAGATCCAGGACACGTCGAAGCGGATCAAGCGTCTCGGCGAATCGTCCCAGGAGATCGGTGACATCGTCAGCCTGATTAACGACATTGCCGACCAGACCAACATCCTCGCGCTCAACGCGGCGATCCAGGCCTCCATGGCGGGTGACGCAGGCCGGGGCTTCGCGGTGGTAGCGGACGAAGTACAGCGTCTGGCGGAGCGTTCGTCGGCGGCGACCAAGCAGATCGAGGCGCTGGTTAAGACCATTCAGACCGACACCAACGAGGCGGTCATCTCGATGGAACAGACCACCGCCGAGGTGGTGCGCGGAGCCCGTCTGGCGCAGGACGCCGGGGTGGCACTGGAAGAGATCGAGAAGGTATCGAAGACGCTTGCGGCGCTGATCCAGAACATCTCCAACGCGGCACGCCAGCAGGCTTCCTCGGCTGGTCACATCTCCAACACCATGAACGTGATCCAGGAGATCACCTCGCAAACGTCGTCGGGTACCACCGCTACTGCCAAGAGCATTGGTAACCTGGCGAAGATGGCCAACGAGATGCGCCATTCCGTTTCCGGTTTTACCCTGCCGGATGCTCAGGATCAGGCCTGACTTGATGGGTGCGGCAGTCATTGATGGCTGCCGCCGATGATCATGAGCGAGGGGCAGGGCATGCAGCCGAGGTTTGACTGGGCATTGGAGCCCTTGGCCGATATGTCGCCGGCGGAATTCCATGACTGGCAGGCACTTCTCGAAGAGCGCTCCGGCATGGTCGTCAGCGAGCAGCGGCGCAGTTTCCTGCAGGCCAACCTGAGTGCACGGATGCGCGAAGTCGGGGCTCCCGACTATGCCACCTACTATCGTCAGGTCACGTCCGGTCCGCGAGGTGCGGTCGAATGGTCCACGCTCATGGATCGCTTGACGGTCCAGGAGACGCGCTTCTTTCGCCATCCCGCTTCCTTCGAGCTGCTGAAGGCTCATCTGGACCAGTGTCTGGAGCAAAGGGCGGGTGATCGGCCACTGACGTTATGGAGCGTGGGTTGTGCAAGTGGCGAGGAAACCTACTCGCTGGCGATGACCGCTGCCGAGGCACAGGTGCATAGCTCGGTCAAGGTGGGTTTCGGGGTTACCGGCACCGACATCAGCCTCAGCGCCCTGGCCAAGTGTCGCGCGGCGGTCTACAGCGCCCGTCGGCTGGAGCAGGTCGAGCCGGCATTGCGTGAGCGCTACTTCCTGTCGTTACCCGATGATCGTTTTCAAGTCGTCCCTGATCTCGCTGCACGCGTTTGCTTTGCAAGGCTCAATGTGCTGGAGCTGGCGAATTCGCCGATCTCCGGCATGGACGTCATTTTTTGCCAGAACCTGTTGATCTACTTCCGCCGCTGGCGTCGTCGCGACATCCTCAATCGCTTGGCCGAGTGCCTGGCCCCAGGGGGACTGCTGGTGATAGGCGTAGGCGAGGTGGTCGGCTGGCAACATCCGGATCTGCTTCCGGTTGCCAACGATCAGGTTCTGGCTTTTACCCGGAAAAGTTTATGAGCGGAGTCGCTATGGGTGATCGGCACGATTATGTCGCCCTGGAGTGGGTGAAAGGCGAGATTGCCGAGACGCTTAAGCAGGCGCGTCAGGCTCTGGAGGCGTTCGTCGAGAACCCACAGGACTCGACCCGGATGCGCTTTTGCCTGACCTATGTGCATCAGGTCCACGGCACTCTGCAGATGGTGGAGTTCTTCGGCGCAGCATTGCTCGCCGAGGAAATGGAGCAGCTGGCGCGGGCCCTGCTCGACGAGCGGGTGGCCAATCAGGGCGAGGCGCTCGAGGTGATGATGCAGGCCATCCTGCAGCTGCCTGCCTATCTGGACCGCATTCAGAGTGCGCGCCGCGACCTGCCGATGGTGGTGCTGCCGCTGCTTAACGACCTGCGCGCCGCTCGCGGTGAAAAGCTGCTTTCTGAAACCAGCCTATTTTCACCCGACCTGTCCGGACGCACGCCGGCGCTTTCCCAGGAGTCGGTCGAGCGTCTGCGTACCAACGAGCTGCCGGCCCTGCTGCGCAAGCTGCGCCAGATGCTGCAGGTTGCGCTGGTTGGGGTGATTCGCAACCAGGACCTGCCGACCAATCTCGGCTACATGGCGCGCGTATTCGCCCGCCTGGAAATGCTCTGCAAGGATGCGCCACTGGCGGCGCTATGGCAGATCGCCTCGGGCATGGTCGAAGGTCTGGCCAGTGGCGGCGTGAGCAACGGCACCTCCGTCCGCACCTTGTTGCGACAGGTAGACAAGCAGCTCAAGCGGTTGGTCGAGGAAGGCGCTGATGGCCTAAATCAGGCTGCGCCCGATGAGCTGATCAAGAACCTGCTCTTCTACGTCGCCAAGGCGCCGGGGCAGACGCCCCGTATCCAGGCGTTAAAGCAGCTTTACCGCCTCGACGAAGCGCTGCCAGACAGCGCCGTGGTCGATCAGGAGCGTGCTCAGCTGGCTGGTCCCGACCGTGGTGCGATGCGCTCGGTGGTCGCTGCCCTTTGTGAAGAGCTGGTGCGGGTAAAGGACAGCCTGGACCTGTTCGTGCGCAGCGATCGCAAGGTCATTGCCGAGCTGTCCGGCCTCGAGGTGCCGCTCAAGCAGATCGCCGATACCTTGGCAGTGCTCGGCTTCGCTCAACCGCGCAAGATCATTCTCGATCAGATCGTCCTCGTCCAGTCCGTAGCGCAGGGGCAGCAGGCGCCCGACGACGCCATACTGATGGATATCGCCGGTGCGTTGCTCTATGTCGAGGCTACGCTGGCCGGCATGGTCGGCGGTCCCGCGGAGGAGCGCAGCGAAGCAAGCCACCTGCCGACCACCGATGTTGCCCAGATTCACCAGTTGGTCATTCGCGAAGCGCGTAACGGGCTGGAGCAGGCCAAGGACGCAATCATCGAATTCATTGCCTCGCAATGGAACCACGAGCATCTGGCCCGGGTGCCGGATCTGCTCACTCAGGTTCGCGGCGGTCTGGCGATGATTCCCCTGGAGCGTGCTGCGTCCCTGCTGCAAGCCTGCAATGGCTACATCCAGGATCAGCTTCTGGCGCGACAGGCTGTGCCGGACTGGCAGAGCCTGGATACCCTGGCTGACGCGATCACCAGCGTCGAGTATTACCTCGAGCGACTGTCCGAGGATTGCGGTACCCAGGGCGATCTGATTCTGGATGTGGCCGAAGAAAGCCTGCAGAACCTCGGCTACTCGCTGGGACATGCAAATGCACCGATGAAGGTCGCGGCGCTCGAGAACGAATTCGCCGATCCGCTGGACGAGATCGAAGTGCTGCCTGAGGAGCCGGACGCAAGTCTGGAAGCGTTCGACTCCGTTGCGGTCGACCAGGAAGAATCTCCGGCACCGATGGACCCTGATTTCTTGAGCGAGGCGCAAGCGCCACTCGAGAGCCATGATGCGGAGATCGCGGCGGAGGCCGAGGAAAGCGAGTGGACGCTGGAAGACCTGTCCGGCGATGAAGAAATCATTTTCAACCTGCCAGGAGAGATGCCGGCGTCCGAAACGCCTCCAGACTCACTTGAAGATGAGTCGGACCTGAGCGAATGGAGCGATGCGCAGGTCGCCGAGCTCGATCTTCCGGAAGTGAGCCTGCCAGATTATTCCGAACCTGAAAGCCTGCAGGTTGAACTCGAGCCTGTACTCAGCCTTGAGGAAGTCATGGCGGCGCCGGTCGCAGCCATCAACCCGCCTGCTCAGGATGTACCGCCTAGCCTCCTGCCGCCTCCTGCCGACGAAGAACCGGTTGACGAGGACCTGCTGGAAGTCTTCATCGAGGAAGCGGCAGAAGTTCTGGAGGCGATTGGCGAGCAGTTGCCACTCTGGCTTGCCGACAGTGACAACAAGGATGCCCTGGGCGAAGTGCGACGTGCATTCCACACGCTCAAGGGCAGTGGGCGAATGGTGCGTGCACTGGTCATCGGCGAGTTGGCGTGGTCCATCGAGAACCTGCTCAATCGGGTTCTTGATCGCAGCATCCAGCCGACCGACTCGGTGAGGCAGGTCGTGAGCGATGTCGTTGCGCTGATGCCGGCCCTCGTCGATGAATTCGCAGCCAAGGCCCAGCGCCAGCGTGATGACGTTGATCGTCTTGCGGCAGCAGCGCATGCCCTGGCCAAGGGGCAGTCAGTGGTGCTTTCGCAGCCTGCTGCGATTGCGGACGAGCCTGCCCCGTCCGCGGCGCCGCAAGACGATGACGACGCACTGGACCCCCAGTTGCTGGAAATTTTTCGCAACGAGGCCGAATCGCATCTGACCACGCTGGTCAGTTTTCTCGCCGATTGCGCCCAGCGCCTGCCGCAGCCGGTGACCGATGCACTGCAACGTGCCTTGCACACGCTCAAGGGTAGTGCGCACATGGCCGGCATCCTGCCGGTGGCGGAAATCGCAACGCCTCTGGAGAAGATGGTCAAGGAGTTCAAGACCAACCTGATCCAGATGGATCTGGCCGAAGCCGAGCTGCTGCATGAGGCCGAGCTGTTGTTACGCCAGGGGCTGGCCAATCTCGATCACGAACCGTTGGCGCCGATAGAAGGCGCCCCGGAGTTCCTGGCCAAGGTGCACGCCCTGCATCAGGCCAGATTGGTCGAAGCCGGCGCCCGCCAGCATAACGATGCTGGTGAGGCTCGCGATCCGAGCGTGATCGCGCTGTTCCTCTCTGAAGGCATGGACATCCTGCTGGATGCCGAAGATTTGCTGCGCAGCTGGCGCGAGCATCCTGCCGAGCGTCAGGAACTCTCCGCTCTGCTGCAGGAGCTGACCACGCTCGGACAGGGCGCGAAGATGGCCGACCTGCCGCAGATGGAAGCGTTGTGCCAGGTGCTGCTGCGTTTGTACGCGGTGGTTGAGGAGGGGCGACTGGCTGTCAGCGAGCGCTTCTTCGACGACGTCGAGCAGGGCCATGAAGCGCTGGTCGGCATGATGGATCAGGTAGCTGCAGCGCTGCAGGTGAGTGAGCAGTCGGAGTTGGTGGCGCGGCTCGAAGCATTGCTCGCCGAAGCCATTGACCCATTGGTTCTGGAGCAGCCGGGCGACCCCGTGCCGGTTGCTGCTCCTGGCGAGATTTTGCTGACAGAATTGCCAGCCGAAGCCGAAGCCGAAGCCGAAGCCGAAGCCGAAGCCGAAGCCGAAGCCGAA
>DAMCQE010000062.1:0-15421 GCA_032105665.1 Pseudomonas sp.
GCAGCACCCTCGGCGAGCTGGACCTGCTGTTCTGCGATGACCAGGGCGTGCACCACATGGAGCTGGCCGTGAAGTTCTACCTGGGGCTCGGGCAGGGCGATGGCAGCCGGCACGCGCATTGGCTTGGTCCCGGCAGTCACGATCGACTCGATCTGAAACTCGACCATATGTGCCAGCGCCAGCTGCCGCTGTGTACCCAGCCAGCAACGCTGGCGGTGCTCGCCGAACTTACCGGCCGCCCGGTGCAAAGCAGCTTCTGGCTCAGCGGGTACCTGTTCCGCCCCTGGCCGCAGAGCTGCACGTCGCCACTTGGCGCCAACCCGCACCACCTGCAGGGCAAATGGCTGCGCCAGGCTGACTGGCCGCGATTCCAGGCTGAGAATCCCGACGCCGTCTGGCAACCCATCGCTCGCTCGGCCTGGCTCGCGCCAGCACGTGTTACGCCAGCCGAACTGTGGACTGCAAACCGGTTCGCCGACTGGCAAGCCGCCAATCCGGCACAGGCGCGGGCGCAGCTGCTGGCGCGGCTCGAACCGGATGCATCGGGCGTCTGGCTGGAGCAGGAACGGCTGTTTCTGGTTGCCGATGATTGGCCCTGCAACGGCGCCGCAGCGCGTCCGCTGTCATCCACCTGACACCTTGAACAGCTAGACTGCCTGCCCGACTCGACCCTACAGATCGATAGCCGACGAACCCGCATGCCCACCGACTCGCAGCATCATTCGACATCCTCCCGACTTGACGCCTGGACCATTTTTCTGGTGTTCCTGCGCCTGGGCCTCACCTCCTTTGGCGGTCCCATCGCGCATCTCGGCTATTTCCGCGAGGAGTTCGTCCAGCGTCGCCGCTGGCTGGACGAGCGCAGCTATGCCGATCTGGTCGCGCTCTGCCAGTTTCTTCCAGGCCCGGCCAGCAGCCAGGTAGGCCTGGCGATCGGTTTGCTGCGCGGCGGTTACCGTGGCTCGCTGGCGGCCTGGGCAGGCTTCACCCTGCCATCGGCGATCGCGCTGACGCTGTTCGCGCTGGGAATCGCCACATGGGGCGACGCGCTGCCTGCTGGCGTCCTTCAGGGTCTGAAGATCGTCGCCGTGGCCGTGGTTGCCCAGGCCGTCTGGGGCATGGCACGAACGCTGTGCACCGACGCGCCGCGAATCGCCATTGCGCTGGCGGCGGCGAGCACCGTGCTGCTGCTCCCGTTCATCTGGAGTCAGGTTGCGGTCATCGCCACGGCGGGTCTGATCGGAGTAGTTTTCTTTCGCCCTGCCACCACAGAAGCACATGTCGCATTGCCCGTTGCGGTGAAGCGTCGGGCCGCGCTCACAGCACTGGCGCTGTTCTTTGCGCTGCTCATGCTGTTGCCGCTACTCGCCAGCGGCACGGACAACCCGTTGCTGGCGTTGCTCGATGCGTTCTACCGCGCTGGCGCGCTGGTGTTCGGTGGCGGCCACGTAGTGCTGCCGCTGCTGCAGGCCGAAGTGGTGCAGCCAGGCTGGGTAGACCGCGACACGTTCCTCGCTGGCTACGGCGCGGCCCAGGCGGTACCCGGACCACTGTTCACCTTTGCCGCGTTTCTCGGCGCCTCGATGAATGAGTCGCCCAGCGGCTTGCTGGGAGCGGCGGTGTGCCTGGTTGCGGTATTCGTGCCGTCGTTTCTGCTGGTCAACGGCGTGCTGCCGTTCTGGGAGCGCCTGCGCAGCAACCGGCGCACGCAGGCAGCCCTGGCTGCGGTCAACGCGGCAGTGGTCGGGTTGCTGCTGGCTGCGCTGTACGATCCGGTATGGACCAGCGGCATCAAGGCGCCAGAGCATTTCGTCCTTGCCCTGCTCGCCCTCGCCGCACTGATGTACTGGAAACTACCGCCCTGGCTGGTGGTGATCAGTGGCGCTGTGGGTGGTGGCCTGATCGGCCTGACCGGCTAAACGACTGGCGAAATCGCGCCGATCAGCTTTCCATCGCCAGCAACACGGCGCTTGCCACCAGGAAAACGCTGAACAGCAGTCGCAGCAGACGTTCCGGCAAGGCATGCGCCAACCGCACGCCCAAGCTGATGCTGAGCAATCCGCCTACCGCCAGCGGCAGGCCCAGCGACCAGTTGACCTGATGATGCAGCGCATAGGTCACCAGAGTGACGCCGGTGCTCGGCGCGGCCAGTGCCAGCGACAGGCCCTGAGCGACCACCTGCGAGGTGCCGAATACGCTGGTCAGGATCGGCGTGGCGATAACCGCTCCACCGACACCGAACAAACCTCCCATTGCGCCGGCACCCGCACCGAGCAGGCCCAGCCATGGCCAGGGATGACGCAGCTGTCCGTCGCCGGCGGCCGGGCGCAGAAACACCCGTAGCAATGTGTAGGCAGCCAGGGCCAGCAGAAAGCCGACGAACGCCATGCGCATGCGCCCGGCATCCAGCGACACGGCAACGGCCGCACCGGCGATGGCGAACACGAAACTGGCACTGCCCAGCGCGAGGGCATGCCGCCAGTCGATGCGATTGCGCTGGTGATAGCGCCAGATGGCAAGCAGCACGTTGGGCACGACCATCACCAACGCGGTGCCTTGCGCCAGTTGCTGGTCCAGGCCGAACAGCACGCCCAGCACGGGAATCGCGATCAGCCCGCCGCCGATACCGAACAAGCCGCCCAGCGTGCCTAGCGCTAATCCGAGCAGTACGTTCAATCCGATATCCAGCAGCATTCCGACGCTCCAATACACAGGGGCGCTCATCGTACGCCGCCGCCGCTGGCGCCGGTACGCATAGCCACGCACAATGGCTTTGCATAGATCGCACAAGCAAGGAATTCGAATGCTGCCCGACGCCCTTTCCGCCCAGCTCAGCCTGTTCATTGATGTGCTTGACGCTGGCAGCTTCTCCGCCGCCGCGCGCCGCCACGGCCTGACACCTTCGGCGGTGGCGCGGCGCATCGATGCACTGGAACAGGCACTGGGTTGCCAGCTGTTCAACCGCAGCACCCACGCGGTTCGCCCGATGCCCGCCGCATTGGCATTCGCCGAGCGCGCCCGGCGCATCGTGCAGGAACTGCACCTGGCGCGCGCCGAAGCGACGTCGCTGGACAGCGCACCGGAAGGCCGCATCCGGATCGACGCACCGGCCCCCTTCGGTCGCCGTCACCTGGCGCCGGCCCTGGCCGAATTTCTCCAGGCCTATCCGGGAGTCGATATCCAGCTGCGTCTGATCGACAGCTTCGTCGACCTGCACGGCGAGCACCTGGGTGAGGTCGATCTGGTGTTGCGCATCGGCCCGCTGGCCGATACCCGTCTGGTCGCCACACCGCTGGCGCCGATGGTGCGAGTAGTCTGCGCCAGCCCTGCCTATCTGGAACGCCGCGGCGTGCCACTACAACCGGAGGAATTGCCCGACCATGATGGATTGGACTGGGACGCGCTGGCGCCGCCCCATGCGTGGCGCTTCGAGCGCGGCGGGCGACCGCAACTGCTGCGCCCGGGTCGCCTGCGCATGGTGGCGAACAATGCCGAAGCGCTGCTGGCAGGGGCGCTAGCCGGGCTCGGTATCGCCCACCTGCCAACCTGGCTGATCAGCGACCAGCTGCTGCGTGGCGAACTGCTGCCGCTGTTCTGCGAAGGGGGATTACCGCAACCGGAAGCCAGCGGCATCTACGCGCTGCGATTGCGACGCGAGGCCGACTCGCGGAGCCGTCTGTTGCTGGAGTTTCTGAAAAACCGCTTCGGCCCGGTCCCTCCCTGGGACCAGGCACTTCAGAGCGGCTTCAAGCGGGAGTGAGGATAGAACGGTCAGGCACCCTGACCTTCGATCTCCTGGGTGACGCCCCAGCCATCAAGCACCCCACCGAGGGGTTCGACCAGGTATTCAAGATCCTGCTCGAAATCGCCGATGCCATCGAACGTCGCATACATCACCTTGCTTACCTGCAGATTCCAGCTTCCGTCCTCACGCGGAAACACCTGGGTATTGATGGTTTCGCCGCGAAAGTTCTGCGCGGCCCTTTGAGCGCGGTCCTGTTCGGAAAATACCGCATAGAACTCGATTGGATGGACTCGGGCGAAATCGAAACCGCCCTCCTTCATCCGGCGCAGAACGGTGCTGCTGACATCCTCGTGGAAGGTGGTGCTCATAAATCAACCTCCTCTCATACCTGGATGAAGTTGCCACGAGCTCAGCGGGAGATCGGCTCCGTCGTCAAGACATCGGGCAAACGGGAGTCGCAACAGCTAGTCGAAATGACGCGGTGGACGCAGTCCACGCTGACAAGCTAGCAGGCCGCGGTGCCAACTGCGAGGGCTTAATTAACCCCCGGCCCAAGCGCGCGGCCTCGCTTCAGTAGAACCCGGAAAAGTCCCGGCAGTTCAACCCGGACGCTGGATGCAAAAACGGCCCGCACCGTTGCCGGGCGGGCCGTGGATCAAGCACAGCGCGTGTTGCTGCGCCGCTATCAGGATCTGGAATCAGTCGTTGCTAGGCTTGGCGATCGCATGCAACACGTATTGCGGCAGAGCAAAAGCGCCAATGTGCACATGCGGGTTGTAATACCGCGTAACGATGCCGCTGCCGGCGAAGCGCTGCATCAGAGCTTCCAGCGGCAGCTTGCGGCTTTCGGCACTGCACGCGCCCCAGGCAAAGGACATGGCCCCACCGATGTAGGTCGGCACGGCCGCCTGGTAGAAATGCCAGTCGGCAAACAGGCCTTGCATGCGTTTGGCAGTGGTCTGCAGTTCGCCCAGTTGCATGAACGGCGTACCGTTCTGCGCAACGAGAATGCCGCCTTCGTTCAGGCAGCGGCGACAGGCCTGGTAGAAGTTCTCCGAGAACAACACTTCACCCGGGCCGATGGGATCGGTGGAGTCTGAAATGATGACGTCGAACTTCTCTTCGGTGGTCGCCACGAAGTGCATGCCGTCATCGATCACCAGATTCAGCCGCGGGTCCTCGAAGGTGCCGGCGGAATGATTCGGCAGGAACTCCCTGCACATCTCCACTACGGCGCCGTCGATCTCGACCATGGTTATGCTTTCGATATCGCGATGACGTGCCACTTCACGGAGGATGCCACCGTCGCCGCCACCGATGATCAGCACCCGGCGCGCCAGGCCATGGGCCAGGATCGGCACGTGGGCGAGCATCTCGTGGTAGATGAACTCGTCGGCTTCGCTGGTCTGGATCACGCCGTCCAGGGCCATCACCCGGCCCATGCGCGGGTTCTCGAAGATCACCAGATGCTGATGCTCGGTGCGCATCTCGTGCAGCAGCTTGTCGACCTGGAACCGCTGCCCGTATCCCTCGTAGAGAGTTTCCTGAAAGTCGCTCATGGGGTATCTCCCTTGACCGGCGACGAAGCAGCGCTCCGCCGCATGATGGCAATCTGGCTCGACGGGCGATGCAGCCTGCCCACCGAAAAGAGGCGCATTCTACGTTGGCCAAGATGACAGCGGAAACCGCTGGCAGCAAAAGCACACTTCGGGACGACAAAGCCATTGGCAGCCCCTAAAGTCTGGTCATGAGCGAAATCATCCAATTGCCCTACCTCGAACCCTGGGACTGGCAGCAGTTCCACCGCCATTTCGCCCTGCGCCTGTTGCCCGGCGTGGAGCGGCTGGACGTTGACGGCTACGCGCGTACGCTGCGACTCGGCGAAGCCTGCGGTTGGCTCCAAGTGCGCACGCAGGCCGACCGCTCGGCGCTCGAACTGACTTTCAGCGACTCCCTGCAACAGGCTACCCAGCCACTCGTCGGGCAGGTTCGCAGGATGTTCGATCTGGATGCCGACCCGCAGGCCATCGCCACACACTTCGCTAGCGATCCCGCGCTCGGCCCGTTGATCGCCGCGAACCCCGGCCTGCGCCTACCAGCCGCCTATGACCCGTTCGAACAGGCGGTGCGGGCGGTGGTCGGCCAGCAGGTCACGGTCAAGGCGGCGGTGACCATTACGCGACGTCTGGTGGAACGCCTCGGCGAGCCGCTGCAGGACGCGCTACCGGGGCTGGAGATGCTCTTCCCTACCGCACAAGCGATAGCCGATGACCCGCTGGACAATATCGGCATGCCATCCAAGCGAGCCCAGGCGCTACGCCGGCTCGCTGCAACGGTGGCCGAAGGGGCGCTGCAGCTGCATGTGGAAGATGGCGCCGATGCGCTGGTGCAACGACTCTGCGAATTGCCGGGAATCGGTCCCTGGACCGCCGAATACATCGCGCTACGGGGCTTCGGCGTCGCGGACGCCTTTCCTGCAGCCGATCTCGGACTGCTGAAAGCGCCACTGTGGGGCGCGGATGGCATCAGCGCCAAGGCGCTGGCCGGACGCGCCGAAGCCTGGCGTCCGTGGCGCGCCTATGCGGCCATCCATATCTGGGACAACTATTCCAAAGGGGCCAAGGTTGGCTAGGGCGGCGCGATGCGCGTCAGTACCTTGGGCGGAGTCGTCAGCGGACGCTCCAGGATCAGTCCCTCGCCCGACTGCGGGAAGATGCCCGTCAGTGCAGTGATGTTGACCTGGTGGGTGACTAGCACCGCTACCTCGCCGGCCGGAAGCTGCTCGACGGCTTCGCGCAAGGCTTCGGTATGCCAATGCTCGTTTGCGGGCGAAGTGAAAAACGAATCCAGCGCAGGCAGTGGCTCCACCCGGCCGAGCGCCATCTGCTCGGCGGTCTCCAGCGCACGGCACCAGCGACTGCTGAACAAGCGCACTTCATGCAGACCCGCTCCGCGCAGCCGCGCGCCCCAGCGCCGGGCCTCATCCCGGCCGCGCTGATTCAGATTTCGCTGGGTTTTGCAGTCTTCCAGAACGAAGCCTTCGGGATCGCCGAGACCTGGAGCGCTGGCGTGACGCATGACAAGAATCGCCCGACCCTCGCGCAGTGCCTGCCATGCCGCCGCGTCGTCAGCCCGAAGCGGCTCGGCAGCAAGCGCCAGCAGACTGATCAGCAGACCGCTGCGCCACATGTGTCACAACCGCGCCTTGCCGAACGGCCCGGCTGCTACCGCCCACATGATCAGACCGACCACGGGCAGCAGCAGGATCACACACGACCAGACAACCTTGCGCCCGACCTCGATGCGGCTGCGCCACACATAAGCGATGGCGAGGACGTCGAGAACGAGGACCACGATGGCCAGCGGGCCGCTGAGGCTTTCCATCAACGGCTACCGATACGGCCCACGCGCGTCGGGGCGATTACCACGCGGCCCCATGATTCCCCAGATGATCAGGCCGAGCACTGGCAGCAGAACGATCAGAAGCACCCAGAGCACCTTCTTGCCCCCGGTGCTGTCGCTGCGAACGATGCTGATGATCGCCCAGATATCCAGTATCAGGATGAGCAGGCCGAAAATACCGCCGAAGGCATCTCCCATGGGTTCGCTCCTGTTTGGGTGAGTACCTAATCTACGATGCCAGCGCGGCGGCAGGGTTCAGTAATCGCCCGGTGGCTCAGTAGCGCCGCGGGTCGATCTGCGCAAAGCTGGCAACGGTCTCATGCTCACCGAGGACGCCGCCATCGCGGCCCAGGCCGCAGACGCACATGCCGGCCTGCTGCGCGGCATCGAGTTCTTCGACCACATCGGAAAGGAACAGCACCTCGACGGCTGGCACGCCAATGGCTTCGGCGATGCGCTGGTAGGAGGCCACCTCGCGCTTGTGCCCGCTGGTGGTATCGAAATAACCGGAGAACAGCGGCGTCAGGTCGCCGGCCTCGGAACAGCCGAAGATCAGCTGCTGTGCCTGGATCGAGCCTGAGGAATACACGTACAGCGCATACCCCTGCGCCTTCCACTCACGTAGCGCAGCCACTGCGTCCGGATAGACGTGCCCCTTGAGCTGGCCGGCCCGATAGCCCTCGGCCCAGACCATGCCTTGCAGCGCCTTGAGCGAGGTCGCCTTGCGATCGCTGGCGATCCAGCCGAGCAGTATCTCGATGACTCGCTCGATATCGGCATCGGACTCACCGCTTTCGCCGCGCACCGCCTCGAGCTGCGCAGCGACCGCAGGTTCGCCGGCGTGGCTGCGGATATACGCCGGCAAATGCTCGCGCGCATAGGGAAACAGCACATCGAAGACGAAGCTGACGGCGCTGGTGGTGCCTTCGATATCGGTGAGGATCGCCTTGATCGGCATCTCAGTCGTCCAGCCGCGGGAACTGATCGGCGATGCTTTCGCCGGTGAATTCCGCGACCCAGCCTTCCGGGTTGTTGAACAGGCGGATCGCGACGAAGTGTGGCTCTTCACCCATGTCGAACCAGTGACGCGTGCCGGCGGGCACGGAGATCAGGTCGTTCTTTTCGCACAGCACGGCGTAGACCATGTCATCGATATGCAGGGTAAACAGCCCGCGCCCGGCAACGAAGAAGCGCACTTCGTCCTCGGCATGGCGATGCTCGTCAAGGAACTTCGCACGCAGTTCGTCCTTTTGCGGGTGATCGCGGGTCAGGCTGATCACATCCACCGTGACGTAGCCACGCTCGGTCATCAGCTTGTCGATCTGCGGCCGGTAGGCAGCGATCACCTCTTCCTGGCTGGCTCCGGCGGCGATTGGTGCGTTGGCCTCCCAGCGCTCCAGCTGCACACCGACCTTGGCCAGCGTCGGGGCGATGTCTTCGAGGTGGGTCAGCACCTTGAGCGGCTGATCGGGTCGGGTCTCGTGATAGACGCTGAGGACACTCATGTTCGGCTCTCCGAAAAGGTCGTCTGACCGGTCGCTACCGGGCAGGCTGGAATTTATCTGGGCTGCAGGGCACGCATCTTCAGTTCGCATTCGAACAGAAATTCGAATGCCTCGATCTGTCGCAGCGCATCGCTCATCGTCTCGCCCCAGGTGTACAGGCCGTGGCCGCGAATCAGGTAGCCGACGCAATCGGGATGCTCGTCAAGCCACGGCTGCACCCTGGTGGCCAGGGCGGCGATGTCCTGATCGTTGTCGAAGATCGGCACCAGCACCTGCGATTCATGGCTCGAGATGCCGCTGAAGGCCTTTTGCAACTCGTAATCGGCGAACACCAGCGAATCGGCCAGGGCGACGCGGGACAGCACCGTGGCATTCACCGAATGGGTGTGCAGCACCGCGCCGATCTCCGGTTTCCAGCGATACAGCTGGGTATGCAGCAGTGTCTCCGCCGAAGGCCTCTTGCCCTCCTCCAGGCTGTTGCCGTGCATGTCCACGGCCAACAGGTCATCGGCAGTCAGCTCGCCCTTGTGCCTCCCGGAAACGGTCAGCAGCAGCTCGGCGCTGGTCAGGCGCGCCGAGTAGTTGCTACTGGTCGCCGGCGACCAGCCACGGCCATACAAGAAGCGGCTGGCGTCGATGATCGCCTGGCTCAGGTGCTGGCGGGCGGCAGTCATGCACGGTCCTCCTGCAAACGGCAGGCAATGATAGCGGCTGCGGCCAGCGCCGCCAGACTGGCGATGGCGAACGACCAGCCTGGTCCCAGACCGGACCAGGCGTAGCCCGCGTAGAGCGCACCCAGCGCTCCACCGATGCCGGACAGGCTGGCATACAGCGCCTGGCCCTGGCCCTGCTGGCGATGGCCGAAACTGCGCTGGACGAAGTGAATGGCGGCGGCGTGGAAACTGCCGAAGGTCGCCGCGTGCATCAGCTGCGCGACCAGCAGCACGGCCAGATGCTCGGCGAACTGCCCGAGCAACACCCAGCGCAGCGCAGCGATCAGGAAGCTGGCCAGCATCACCTGACGCAGCGAGAAACGCTCGAGCAGCCGCGCCATTACCAGGAACAGCAGGATTTCCGCGACCACGCCCAGCGCCCACATCAGTCCGATAAAGCTGCGGCTGTAGCCCAGTGCTTCCAGGTGAATACTGAAGAAGGTGTAGTACGGACCATGGGCCAGCTGCATCAACGCCACGCAGCCGTAGAAGGCCAGTACGCCAGGCCGCCGCAGCTGGGCGAGGAACCCGCCCTGCCCGGCCGCCTCGCTACGTTGCCGCGGATGAGCGTTGGGCACCCAGGCGCTGCTCAGCACGATACCGACCATCACGAAGGCCACCGCGGTCGGGTAAAGATCGAGGCTCAGCCGCTGGAACAGCAGCCCGAGCCCTACCACCGCGAAGATGAAACCGATGCTGCCCCACAGCCTGACCTGGCTGTAGCGCTCAGTCTGCTCGTGCAGATGCGCCAGGGTGATGACTTCGAACTGCGGCAGCACCGCGTGCCAGAAGAACGCATGCAACGCCATCACCAGCGCCAGCCAGGCAAAGCTCTTGTCGAAGAAGATCAGCCCGAAGGACAGCAAGGTGCACAGCGCGCCGAGACGGACGATTTCCAGCCGGCGACCGGTTGCATCACCCAGCCAGCCCCAGAGATTCGGCGCCACGCAACGCATCAGCATGGGAATGGCGATCAGCTCGCCGATCCGCTCCGGCGAGAAACCCAGATGATCGAAGTACAGGCCGAGAAACGGCGCCGTGGAGCCGAGCAGGCCAAAGTAGAAGAAATAGAAACCGGACAGACGCCAGTACGGCAGAGCAGCGGCCATAGGCTACAAGCTACCGACTGCGGACAACGGCCGCCTTATGCTGCCGCCGTCGGTCGGCCGTCTACGGCCCGGATTCACAGTTGCGGCAGCACCGGGGTGAGCACTTGCACATCGGCGTTCTGACCACGGTGGCGCAGCAGGTGATCGAGCAGAACGATGGCCATCATGGCCTCGGCGATCGGCGTGGCACGAATGCCGACGCAGGGGTCATGGCGACCCTTGGTGATGACCTCGACCGGCGCGCCATTCACATTGATCGACTGCCCTGGCGTGGTGATGCTGGACGTGGCCTTGAGCGCCAGGTGGGCGACGATCGGCTGTCCCGAGGAGATGCCACCGAGAATGCCGCCGGCATTGTTGGAGAGGAATCCCTGGGGCGTCAGCTCGTCACGGTGCTCGGTGCCACGCTGGGCTACCGAAGCGAAGCCGGCACCGATCTCCACGCCCTTGACCGCATTGATGCTCATCAGCGCATGGGCCAGCTCGGCGTCGAGGCGGTCGAAGATCGGCTCGCCAAGGCCCGGCGGTACGCCATCGGCGACCACGGTGATCTTCGCGCCCACCGAATCCTGATCGCGACGCAGCTGGTCCATATAGGCCTCCAGCTCCGGCACCTTGTCCGGGTCCGGACTGAAGAAGGCATTCTGCTCGACACTGTCCCAGGTCTTGAACGGGATCTCGATCGGACCGAGCTGGCTCATGTAGCCGCGCACCTGGATGCCCAGGGTCGCCAGATACTTCTTGGCGATGGCTCCGGCCGCCACGCGCATGGCGGTCTCGCGCGCGGAGCTGCGGCCACCGCCGCGGTAGTCGCGCAGGCCGTACTTGTGGTGATAGGTGTAGTCGGCGTGGGCCGGGCGGAACAGGTCCTTGATCGCCGAGTAGTCCTTGGACTTCTGGTCGGTATTGCGGATCAGCAGGCCGATCGGACACCCGGTGGTTCTGCCTTCGAACACGCCGGAAAGGATTTCCACCTCGTCGGCTTCCTGGCGCTGCGTGGTGTGCCGGCTGGTGCCGGGCTTGCGACGGTCGAGATCGCGCTGCAGATCGTCCAGCGACAGCTCCAGCCCGGGTGGGCAGCCATCGACGATGGCCACCAGCGCAGGCCCGTGGCTTTCGCCGGCAGTGGTGACGGTGAACAGCTTGCCGTAGGTATTGCCGGACATGCAGGACGCTCCGCGATCGACCGAAAAACAGGGGCCGGAAGTATACCTGAGGCCGCTACGGTGTCATCGCTCCTGTTGCCGGCGCATACTGACCTTTGCGTCGATTGCCGCGTCCAACCTGCTCAGTGACCAACGAAATCCTTCCATGCGTGCCCTGCTGATACTGCTGCTACTGACCATGCCCTCTTTCTCGCAGGCGCAGAACCTGCTCAACCAGATCCTGAACCTGGATACCGGCAGCGGCGTGCTGCAGGGCAGCCTGTTGCTGCCGAAAAGCGACCAACCGGTACCGGTAGCGCTGCTGATCGCAGGTTCCGGCCCGACCGATCGCAACGGCAACAACCCGGCCGGACGCAACGACAGCCTCAAGCGCCTGGCCCAGGGCCTGGCCAAGCTGGGCGTGGCCAGCCTGCGCTACGACAAGCGCGGCGTCGGCGCCAGCCTGGCGGCCGCACCGGACGAGCGCGAGCTGAGCGTCGAGGGCTATGTCAACGATGCGCTGGCCTGGAGCGCGAAGCTCAAGGGCGATCCCCGTTTCAGCCAACTGATCCTGATCGGCCACAGCGAAGGCGCACTGATCGCCAGTCTCGCCGCGCCGAAGTCGGGCGCCGCGGCGCTGATCAGCATCGCCGGCAGCGGCCGACCGATCGACGAGGTGCTGCGCGAGCAACTGCAGGGTCGCCTGCCGCCGGCACTGCTCGCCACCAGTTATTTTCTGATCGACGAGCTCAAGGCCGGCCGAACCCACGCCGAAGTGCCGGAGCCCCTGCAGGTGCTGTTCCGCCCCAGCGTGCAGCCGTACCTGGTTTCGCTGTTCGCCTACGACCCGGCGGAGGCCTTCGCGGCCGTCGAGACACCCGCGCTGATCGTCCAGGGCCGCCACGACATCCAGGTCGGCATCGAGGACGCCGAAGCCCTGCAGCGCGCAAAACCCGACGCCAAGCTGGCGCTGATCGATGGCATGAACCATGTGCTGCGCATCGTCCCGGCGAATGCGCAACAGTTGGCCTCCTATGATGACCCCAACCTGCCGCTCGCCTGGGGCCTGCAGGAACGTATCCGACACTTCCTGCAGGCCAATGGCATCCTGCCAGCCTCCAGTTAGGCGCCGCGCTGCCGATAGCCCGCATGACGAGGGCCCGATCGGCTCCTGAACGAGCCGCCGCGCAGGCCCAGGAACGCGCAGATGACCGACAGCGAAACCACCCAGAGCACTGAAAAAGACCAGCCGGCAGCACCAAAGCATCCGTGGACGGAACTCAAGCCCGACCGCTTCCGCCTGCTGCGCCTGGCACCACTGCCCACCGAGCGCGACGGCGGCGCGCGCCCGCTGCGATTCGTCGAACTTGCGCAACTGGAACGGCATACGCCGGAGCAGAGCCTGCTGCGGATGTTCATCAACATCCCCGGCCAGGTGCGCTCGCGCAAGAACAACGTGCTGGAGGTGTGGGCCGATCACCGCAGCAAGGAACTGCGCTTCGGGCCGGATAGCGGATTACAACTGGACCCGGCCAATCGAGGCCTCGGCCGCTTTCTGTTGGCCCAGGGCGCGGCATGGGCGCAGAAGCGCTGGAGCCACTATCTGGTCGAGGGCGGCGCGTTGCCGAAGGATGTGGCGAGCGAAGACCAGCGCCTGCGTCGCGATCACTGCCTGCGCACCCAGGGCTTCGATATCGACTACCCCCAGGCGACGCCGCTCAAGCCAACCTACGGCGCACCGCGGGTCAGCGCCCTGCGAGCGGACTGGAACAGCGAGAAGGTGCAGGTAGTGGAGCTGCAGGAGGCGGCGGCGATGCTGGAACAGGCCGACCGCAACCTGCAGGCGCAGGAAAACCAGATCCGCGACCTGCAGGAGCGCATCGCCCGCTTCCGCCGCGAGGACGGTGCGCTGCGATTCACCATTGTTTGCCTGATTGCGCTGGCGCTGTTCCAGGCCGGCCTGCTGATCTGGATGGCGACGCGCTAATCCGCGACTTTTACCACCAATGCTCCACCTGCACGCCGAAGTTCGAACCATGGCGGGCATTGCCGAATGCGCCGGTGTCTGACAGCGCCGAGCCTTCGGCCATGAGGTTGGCGGCACGCTGCGCCGCCTCGTTCCAGCTGGCATAGGTGTAGTACAGCCGGAACTCCGGCCGCGCCCAGAAGCCAGGGCCGGCGGGTGACCAGGTCGGCGCGATGGTGAACTTCGTCAGTTTGCGCGTACCGTCGGTGGCGTCGATCTGATCATGGCCGACCTCGGCGACGAGCTTGAACTGCTCGCTGAACGCATAGACCGGGCGAGCCCCCACCGACCACCAGTCCTGATCGCCACCGTCGGCGCGCTTGTCCTTCTGATAGACCACCTGAGCCTGGCCGCCGAAGCGCGGGGTCACCTGCCAGTCGAAGTACTCCACCACCCGCCAGCTCTTGGCGCTGTCGTCCAGGGTCACGTCGCCGGTATAGCCGAGGCCGGTGCCCGGCCCTTCACCGTACTGCAGTGCCAGTGTGTTCTTGCCGCCTAGAAAGCCCGACTGCACGTGCTGCACCGTCACCGCCCAACCACTGTTGGCGTCGTCGCGACTGGGCTTGTCGAGGTAGCTCAGGCCGAATTCCAGCTCGCCGCCCGGGTTGCTGTCGAAGCCGCCGACGTTGAAATCGTGGCGAGTGACGTACTCTTCCTGGAACACGCTGTCCTTGCGCGAGAAGGCATAGCTGTACTTCAGCCCGCCGATCTCCATGTCCTCGACGCCGGCGCCGGTAGCGCTCTGGTTCCAGTAGTAGAAGTCGGAGATATGGATGTCGTTACGCTTGTAGAAGCGGCGGCCCGCCCACAGCGAGCCGTTGTTCAGCGCCGGCACCTTGCTCCACTCGGCGTAGGCCTGGACCATCCGCGCCCAGCCGTGGTCGCCGGTGAATTCCGGGGTGTGGTTGTACTGGTTGTACAGCGCCGCCATGCCTTCCAGGCTCAGTACCGAGCCATCGGCGAAGGTGTAGAGGTCCTGGCGCAGGTCCAGCTCGGCGTACTGCTCGCACTCGTTACCGAGGCGGTACTTGCTCGGCGCGCCGGGCAACTGGAAGCACGATTGCGAATCGCTGTTGACCGATTCACCCACGCCGCTACGCATGTAGCCGGTGAATTCCAGGGCATGGCCGCTCAACGGCAGGGCCATCCCGACAACGGCAGTCGCAACGCCCAGGGCTGTCAGTGTTCTTTTCATATCCACTCCGCTTTTGTTGTTATTGATCGCTGGATCGAGCCGAGACGGCTCTGTTCATTCCTGTAACCGTCCACTTTCATCGACCGCCTGCTGGCAAGGCAGGCGGCAGTTCACTGCGCTGTGCCCGCTCCGTTGGAAACCAGCCGGGTGACCTTGCTCTCGCGCACCGGCTCCGGCTGCACAACGCCAAGCCGCTCGCCGGTCTGCGCGTCGAAGAGCAGCGCCTTGCGCGGGTCGAACTGCAGATTGAGCGTCTCCCCCACTCGCGGAGCCTGGTCCGGCATCAACCGGCAACAGGCCTTGACCTGATTCAGCGTGAACACCACCAGGGTGTCTGGCCCGGTGGGTTCGACCACTTCGATGTCGACCGCCAGCGAAAAATCAGCTGTTCCGACTCCGGCGAGGCCGATCTGTTCAGGGCGAATGCCGAGGATGAGTTCGCGATCACGCAGACCGTCATCACTGGTGATCGGCAGCGGCAGCTCGCAGCTGCCCTGCTCGCTGTTGAGCACGCCTACCCAGCGCCCGTCGCGCTGACGAATACGTAGCGGCACGAAGTTCATCGGTGGCGAGCCGATGAA
>DAMCQE010000063.1:0-15410 GCA_032105665.1 Pseudomonas sp.
CGACGTGACCAATGGTGCCGACGTTGACGTGCGGTTTGTTACGTTCGAACTTTTCCTTAGCCACGACAGTAAACCTCTTACTTAAAGGGCTGAATCAACCTTGTTTTTTGACGAGCGTCTCGACGATATTCGCCGGAGCCTCAGCGTATTTGGAGAATTCCATGGAGTAGCTCGCGCGACCCTGAGACATGGAACGAACGTCGGTTGCGTAACCGAACATCTCTCCGAGCGGAACCTCAGCACGGATAACCTTGCCGGAGACCGAGTCTTCCATACCCTGGATCAGACCACGACGACGGTTCAGGTCACCCATCACGTCACCCATGTAGTCCTCAGGGGTCACCACTTCGACCTTCATGATCGGCTCGAGCACCTTGCCGCCGCCCTTCTGGGCCAGCTGCTTGGTCGCCATCGAAGCTGCAACCTTGAACGCCATCTCGTTGGAGTCGACGTCGTGGTAGGAGCCATCGAACACGGTCGCCTTCAGGCCGATCAGCGGATAGCCGGCGACAACGCCGTTCTTCATCTGCTCTTCGATGCCCTTCTGGATTGCCGGGATGTATTCCTTCGGAACCACACCACCCACAACTTCGTTGGTGAACACCAGGCCTTCGGTGATGTTGCCCTTCTCGTCCACGTCCGGGGTCGAGAAACGGATCCAGCAATGACCGAACTGACCACGACCACCGGACTGACGAACGAACTTGCCTTCGATCTCGACATTGTCCTTGGTGATGGTTTCACGGTAGGAAACCTGCGGCTTACCGATGTTCGCCTCAACGTTGAACTCGCGACGCATACGGTCGACGAGAATGTCGAGGTGCAGCTCACCCATACCGGAAATGATGGTCTGACCAGTCTCTTCGTCGGTCTGGACACGGAACGACGGGTCTTCCTGAGCCAGTTTGCCCAGCGCGATACCCATCTTTTCCTGGTCTGCCTTGGTCTTCGGCTCGACAGCTACCGAGATAACCGGCTCCGGGAAGTCCATACGCTCGAGGATGATCGGCTTCTCGATCGAGCAGAGGGTGTCACCCGTGGTGACGTCCTTCATGCCGATCAGCGCGGCGATGTCGCCGGCACGGCACTCCTTGATCTCGTCACGCTGGTTGGCGTGCATCTGCACCATCCGACCCACGCGCTCCTTCTTGCCCTTGACCGAGTTGATTACCGAGTCACCGGAAGACAGCACACCGGAATAAACACGAGTAAAGGTCAGGGTACCCACGAACGGGTCGGTAGCGATCTTGAACGCCAGAGCGGAGAACGGCTCGTCATCACTTGCATGACGCTCGTCGATCTGCTCTTCGTTATCCGGATTGACGCCCTGAATCGGGGGAATCTCGGTCGGCGCAGGCAGATAGTCGATGACAGCATCGAGAACCAGGGGCACGCCCTTGTTCTTGAAGGACGAACCACAAACGGCCGGAACGATTTCACAGGCGATGGTGCGCTGACGCAGACCAGCCTTGATCTCTTCGATGGTCAGCTCACCACCTTCGAGATACTTGTTCATCAGCTCTTCGTTGGCCTCGGCCGCAGCCTCGATCATGCTCGAGCGATATTCTTCGGCCAGATCCATCAGCTCCGCCGGAATCTCTTCCTCGCGGTAGGTGGTTCCCTTGTCGTCATCGTTCCAGTAGATGGCCTTCATCTTGATCAGATCGATCTGACCGGCGAAGTTCTCTTCGGAACCAATGGCCAGCTGAACAGGAACCGGGGTGTGACCCAGGCGCTGCTTGATCTGACCGACGACGCGCAGGAAGTTGGCACCCTGACGGTCCATCTTGTTGACGTAGACGATACGCGGCACGCCGTACTTGTTGGCCTGACGCCATACGGTTTCGGACTGCGGCTCAACGCCGGAGGTACCACAGAACACAACGACAGCACCGTCGAGAACGCGCAGGGAGCGCTCTACTTCGATGGTGAAGTCAACGTGACCGGGGGTATCGATGACGTTTACACGATAGTTGTCGTACTGACCGCGCGAACCCTGCCAAAAGGTCGTGACAGCAGCGGAGGTGATGGTGATACCACGCTCCTGCTCCTGCACCATCCAGTCGGTGGTCGCCGCACCGTCATGCACTTCACCCATCTTGTGGCTGAGGCCGGTGTAAAACAGAATCCGCTCCGTGGTGGTAGTCTTGCCCGCGTCGACGTGGGCACAGATACCGATGTTACGGTAGCGGTTGATAGGGGTAGTACGGGCCACAATAAGGTCCTCGTAAAAGTTGCGCTTGATTTAGAAGCGGTAGTGCGAGAAGGCCTTGTTGGCTTCAGCCATACGGTGCACGTCTTCGCGCTTCTTGACCGCAGCGCCTTTACCTTCAAAAGCATCCAGCAGCTCGCCAGCGAGGCGCAGCGCCATGGATTTTTCGCCACGCTTGCGCGCAGCATCTACCAGCCAGCGCATGGCCAGCGCGTTACGACGGGAAGGACGAACTTCGACCGGAACCTGGTAGGTAGCACCGCCTACACGGCGGGACTTGACTTCGACCAGCGGAGCGATGGCATCGAGTGCTTTTTCGAAGACTTCCAGGGGGTCGCCATTCTTGCGCTCCTTCACCTTGTCCAAGGCACCATAAACGATACGCTCGGCAACGGCCTTCTTGCCGCTTTCCATCACGTGGTTCATGAACTTGGCCAGGATCAGACTTCCGTACTTCGGATCGTCCAGGATCTCGCGCTTGGCTGCTACACGACGTCTTGGCATTGATAAGCCCTCAAACGGTCTTCAGGTTAGCTCGGAACGGTAACGCGCAGGTTACGCCCGACCTTACTCTTATCGACTCAAATAAATAGAAATACTGCTTACTTCGGACGCTTGGCGCCGTACTTGGAACGACCCTGCTTACGGTCTTTTACGCCGGAGGTATCCAGCGAACCGCGCACGGTGTGGTAACGCACACCCGGAAGGTCTTTTACACGACCGCCACGGATCAGCACTACGCTGTGCTCTTGCAGGTTATGACCTTCACCACCGATGTAGGAGGCGACTTCATAGCCGTTGGTCAGACGAACACGGCACACCTTACGCAGTGCGGAGTTCGGTTTCTTCGGCGTGGTGGTGTACACACGGGTGCACACGCCACGACGCTGCGGGCAGTTTTGCAGCGCAGGGACGTCGCTTTTCTCGACGACCCGCTTGCGCGGCTGACGTACCAGCTGGTTGATAGTTGCCATCTACTAGCTCCACTGTTGTCTTTCGACACAAACGAAAAATGGCAGGGCACGAAGCCCCGCCAATTTAGGGGTACGAGAGTCTAAAGAGCTTCTCGCCCACCGTCAAGGCAGGCCCCGGCTTGTGACCGAGGCCAAGCACTTTAGTTACCGCTGGAGTTCAACGCCTCAGTCAGAGCTGCTTCGACCTCATCGGCGCTCACACGAACGGGCTTGTCGGCTTCACGCTTGCGCTTGCGCTCGCTGTGATACTGCAGGCCCGTACCAGCTGGAATCAGGCGACCCACGACTACGTTCTCCTTGAGACCGCGCAGATAATCGCGCTTGCCAGTAACGGCAGCCTCGGTCAGAACACGCGTTGTTTCCTGGAACGACGCCGCAGAAATGAACGACTCGGTCGACAACGATGCCTTGGTGATACCCAGAAGAACGCGGACGTACTTGGAGACGAACTTGTCGTCGTCGCTCAAACGCTCGTTTTCTTCCAATACCTGGGTCAGCTCCATCTGGTCACCCTTGATGAAGCTGGAATCGCCCGACTCACTGATCTCAACCTTGCGCAGCATTTGCCGCAGGATGGTCTCGATGTGCTTGTCGTTGATCTTCACGCCTTGCAGACGGTACACGTCCTGAATTTCATTGACGATGTACTTGGCCAGCGCACTGACACCCAAGAGACGAAGGATGTCATGCGGGTTGCTCGGGCCATCAGAGATGACCTCGCCCTTGTTCACCTGCTCGCCTTCGAAGACGTTCAGGTGACGCCACTTCGGAATCAGTTCCTCGTACGGATCGCTGCCGTCTGTAGGCGTGATCACCAGGCGGCGCTTGCCCTTGGTTTCCTTACCGAAGGAAATCGTACCGCTGATTTCCGCCAGGATGGACGGCTCCTTCGGACGACGTGCTTCGAACAAGTCAGCAACGCGCGGCAGACCACCGGTGATATCGCGGGTCTTCGAAGTTTCCTGCGGGATACGTGCGATAACGTCACCCACGTTGATCTCGGCACCGTCAGCCACACCCACCAGGGCGTTAGCCGGCAGGAAGTACTGAGCAGGCACATCGGTACCCGGCAGCAGCAGTTCCTTACCATTGGCGTCGACCATCTTGATCGCTGGGCGAATGTCTTTGCCCGATGCCGGACGGTCCTTCGGATCCATCACTTCGATGTTGGTCAGACCGGTCAACTCGTCGGTCTGGCGCTTGATGGTGATGTTCTCTTCCATGCCGACGAAGGTCACGACACCCTTCATCTCGGTCACGATCGGGTGAGTGTGCGGGTCCCACTTGGCGACCACAGCACCCGCATCGACCTTGTCGCCTTCCTTGACGGAAATCACCGCGCCGTACGGCAGCTTGTAGCGCTCGCGCTCACGGCCGAAGTCGTCAGCCACCGCCAGCTCACCGGAGCGGGATACCGCCACCAGCGCACCATCGGCACGTTCAACGTGCTTCAGGTTATGCAGACGAATGGTGCCGCCGTTCTTCACCATGACATTGTCGACAGCAGAAGTACGGCTGGCCGCACCACCGATGTGGAACGTACGCATGGTCAGCTGAGTACCCGGCTCACCGATGGACTGCGCAGCGATAACGCCCACTGCCTCACCGATGTTCACCTGATGCCCACGGGCCAGGTCGCGGCCGTAGCACTTGGCGCAGATACCGTAGCGGGTTTCGCAGGAAATCGGCGAACGCACGACCACTTCGTCGATGCTGTTCAGCTCGATGAAGTCGACCCACTGCTCGTCGACCAACGTACCAGCCGGCACCAGCACATCATCGGTGCCCGGCTTGAGCACGTCACGCGCGATCACGCGGCCAAGTACGCGCTCACCCAGCGGTTCGACGACATCCCCGCCTTCAATGTGCGGGGTCATGAACAGGCCCTGCTCGGTACCGCAATCCACTTCGGTAACGACCAGATCCTGCGCGACATCAACCAGACGACGGGTCAGGTAACCGGAGTTCGCGGTTTTCAGAGCGGTATCCGCCAGACCTTTACGCGCACCGTGAGTGGAGATGAAGTACTGGAGTACGTTCAGACCTTCACGGAAATTCGCGGTAATCGGCGTTTCGATGATAGAGCCGTCCGGCTTGGCCATCAGACCACGCATACCGGCGAGCTGACGAATCTGCGCAGCGGAACCCCGCGCGCCCGAGTCGGCCATCATGTACATCGAGTTGAACGAGTCCTGCTCGGCTTCGTTACCATCACGATCAATGACCTTCTCCTTGGAGAGGTTGGCCATCATCGCCTTGGAGACTTCATCGTTGGCCTTGGACCAAAGGTCGATCACCTTGTTGTACTTCTCGCCCTGGGTTACCAGGCCGGAAGCGTACTGGCTTTCGATCTCCTTAACTTCCTCGGTGGCCGCATCGATGATGCGTGCCTTCTCATCCGGAATGACGAAGTCATTCACGCCGATGGAAACACCGGAGATAGTCGAGTAGGCGAAACCGGTGTACATCAGCTGGTCGGCGAAGATCACAGTGTCCTTCAGGCCAACAGTGCGGTAGCACAGGTTGATCAGCTTGGAGATCGCCTTCTTCTTCATCGGCTGGTTGACCACGTCGAACGACAGGCCGGCCGGCACGATCTGGAACAGCAGCGCGCGCCCCACAGTGGTATCGACGATACGGGTGTTCTTGGTGATGCTGCCGTCACGATCCTTGATGGTTTCATTGATGCGCACCTTCACCCGGGCGTGCAGCGACGCTTCGCCGGCGCGGAAGACACGGTCGACTTCCTGCAGATCCGCGAAGACCCGGCCTTCACCCTTCGCGTTGATGGCTTCACGGGTCATGTAGTACAGACCCAGAACCACGTCCTGCGACGGAACGATAATCGGCTCGCCGTTCGCTGGCGAAAGGATGTTGTTGGTCGACATCATCAGCGCGCGCGCTTCCAGCTGGGCTTCCAGCGTCAGCGGCACGTGCACGGCCATCTGGTCACCGTCGAAGTCGGCGTTGTACGCGGCACAGACCAGCGGGTGCAGCTGGATCGCCTTGCCTTCGATCAGTACCGGCTCGAACGCCTGGATACCCAGACGGTGCAGGGTCGGTGCGCGGTTGAGCAGTACGGGATGCTCGCGAATCACTTCGGCGAGAACGTCCCAGACTTCCGGCAGCTCGCGCTCGACCATCTTCTTGGCCGCCTTGATGGTGGTGGCCATGCCGCGCATTTCCAGCTTGCCGAAGATGAACGGCTTGAACAGCTCGAGCGCCATCTTCTTCGGCAGGCCGCACTGGTGCAGACGCAGGGTCGGACCTACGGTGATCACGGAACGACCGGAGTAGTCCACGCGCTTGCCGAGCAGGTTCTGACGGAAACGACCCTGCTTGCCCTTGATCATGTCAGCCAGGGACTTCAGCGGGCGCTTGTTCGAACCGGTAATGGCGCGGCCGCGGCGGCCGTTGTCCAGCAGCGCATCGACCGCTTCCTGCAGCATGCGCTTTTCGTTACGCACGATGATATCCGGCGCCGACAGGTCGAGCAGGCGCTTCAGACGGTTGTTCCGGTTGATCACGCGGCGATACAGATCGTTCAGATCCGAAGTCGCGAAACGACCGCCATCCAGCGGAACCAGCGGACGCAGATCCGGCGGCAGCACCGGCAGCACGGTCAGGATCATCCACTCCGGCAGGTTGCCCGAGCCATGGAAAGCCTCCATCAGCTTCAGACGCTTGGAGAGCTTCTTGATCTTGGTTTCCGAGTTGGTCTGCGGAATTTCCTCGCGCAAACGGCCAATCTCGTGCTCCAGGTCGATCTGGATCAGCAGCTCGCGGACAGCCTCGGCACCCATGCGGGCATCGAAGTCGTCACCGAACTCTTCGAGGGCTTCGAAGTACTGCTCGTCGTTCAGCAGCTGACCTTTCTCCAGAGTGGTCATGCCCGGATCGATCACCACGTAGCTCTCGAAATAGAGCACGCGCTCGATATCGCGCAGGGTCATGTCCAGCAGCAGGCCGATACGGGACGGCAGCGACTTCAGGAACCAGATGTGCGCGACCGGAGAAGCCAGTTCGATGTGCGCCATGCGCTCGCGACGCACCTTGGCCAGCGCAACTTCCACACCACACTTCTCGCAGATCACACCGCGATGCTTGAGGCGCTTGTACTTGCCGCACAGGCACTCGTAGTCCTTGACCGGGCCAAAGATCTTGGCGCAGAAAAGGCCGTCACGCTCGGGCTTGAACGTACGGTAGTTGATGGTCTCCGGCTTCTTCACTTCACCGAAGGACCAGGAACGGATCATCTCGGGGGACGCCAGGGCAATCTTGATGGCATCGAACTCTTCGATTTGACCCTGGTTTTTCAACAGATTCAGCAAGTCTTTCAAGGCCTTTCCTCCTCACGGACCTGCGGCAGCCGGCTGACGCCGGGTGCCGCGCAGGCGGTGCGTGGTTATTCGGTTTCCAGATCGATATCGATACCGAGCGAGCGGATTTCTTTGATCAGCACGTTGAAGGACTCCGGCATGCCGGCCTCCATGCGGTGATCGCCGTCCACGATGTTCTTGTACATCTTGGTCCGCCCGTTCACGTCGTCCGACTTGACCGTGAGCATTTCCTGCAGGGTGTACGCGGCGCCGTAGGCTTCCAGCGCCCAGACCTCCATCTCCCCGAAGCGCTGACCACCGAACTGCGCCTTACCACCCAGCGGCTGCTGGGTAACCAGGCTGTAGGAGCCAGTGGAACGCGCGTGCATCTTGTCGTCGACCAGGTGGTTCAGCTTCAGCATGTACATGTAGCCGACAGTAGTGGTGCGCTCGAACTTGTTACCGGTACGACCGTCGAACAGCTGCATCTGACCGCTTTCCGGCAGATCGGCCAGCTTCAGCATGGCCTTGATCTCGCGCTCCTTGGCTCCGTCAAATACCGGAGTAGCCATCGGAACGCCCTTGCGCAGGTTGTTGGCCAGGTCCAGCACTTCCTGATCGCTCAGGTCGTCCAGATTTTCCTGACGGCCGCCGATCTCGTTATAGATCTCGTGCAGGAACTTGCGCAGCTCGGCGACCTTGCGCTGCTCTTCGAGCATCAGATTGATCTTCTCGCCCAGGCCCTTGGCGGCGAGGCCCAGGTGGGTTTCGAGGATCTGACCGACGTTCATACGCGACGGTACGCCAAGCGGGTTGAGCACGATGTCGACCGGCGTGCCGTTCGCGTCATGCGGCATGTCTTCGACCGGCATGATGACCGAGACGACACCCTTGTTACCGTGACGACCAGCCATCTTGTCGCCCGGCTGGATGCGACGCTTGATCGCCAGGTAGACCTTGACGATCTTCAGTACGCCCGGCGCCAGGTCGTCGCCCTGCTGCAACTTGCGCTTCTTGTCTTCGAACTTGTCGTCGAGCAGCTGACGGCGATCGGAGATGTAGGCCTGAGCCTTTTCCAATTGCTCGTTCAGCGCATCTTCGGCCATGCGCAGCTTGAACCACTGCCCATGCTCCAACCCGTCGAGGATCTCGTCAGTGATGACAGCACCTTTCTTGAGGCCAGCACCGCCCTCGGCAGTCGCGCCAACCAGAGCCGAGCGCAGGCGTTCGAAGGTAGCGCCTTCGACGATACGGAACTCCTCGTTGAGGTCCTTGCGGATCTCGTCGAGTTGCATCTTCTCGATAGCCAGCGCACGGGAGTCGCGCTCGACACCGTCGCGGATGAAGACCTGCACGTCGATAACGGTACCTTTGGTGCCAGTCGGCACACGCAGGGAGGTGTCCTTCACATCGGACGCCTTCTCACCGAAGATCGCGCGCAGGAGCTTCTCTTCCGGAGTCAGCTGGGTTTCGCCTTTCGGAGTCACCTTGCCGACCAGGATATCGCCCGGGCCGACTTCGGCACCAACGTAGACAATACCCGCCTCGTCCAGCTTGTTCAGCGCCGCTTCGCCCACGTTCGGGATGTCCGCGGTGATTTCCTCTGGACCGAGCTTGGTGTCACGCGACACACAGGTCAGTTCCTGGATATGGATAGTGGTGAAACGATCTTCCTGCACCACACGCTCCGAGAGGAGGATGGAGTCTTCGAAGTTGTAGCCGTTCCAAGGCATGAACGCGACGCGCATGTTCTGCCCGAGCGCCAGCTCCCCCATATCAGTGGAAGGGCCGTCAGCCATGATGTCGCCACGCTCCACCACGTCACCCTTGCGAACCAGCGGACGCTGGTTGATACAGGTGTTCTGGTTGGAACGGGTGTACTTGGTCAGGTTGTAGATGTCGACACCAGCTTCGCCGGTCTCGACCTCCCCATCATGAACACGTACGACTACACGGCTCGCGTCGACTGAATCGATCACACCGCCACGACGGGCAACCACGCAAACGCCGGAGTCGCGCGCCACGTTGCGCTCCATACCAGTACCGACCAGCGGCTTGTCCGAACGCAGAGTCGGCACCGCCTGACGCTGCATGTTCGAGCCCATCAGAGCGCGGTTGGCGTCGTCGTGCTCGAGGAACGGAATCAGCGAGGCAGCGACGGAAACGACCTGCTTGGGCGACACATCCATCAGGGTCACGTCTTCCGGAGCCTTGACGGTAAATTCGTTCAAGTGACGTACAGCAACCAGTTCGTCGACCAGCTTGCGACCTTCCAGCTTGGCGCTGGCCTGAGCGATAACATGGTCGGCTTCTTCGATCGCCGAGAGGAACACGATCTCATCAGTGACCTCGCCTTCCTTGACCACGCGGTACGGGCTTTCCAGGAAGCCGTACTGGTTGGTGCGAGCATAGGCAGCCAGTGAGTTGATCAGGCCGATGTTCGGACCTTCAGGAGTCTCGATCGGGCATACGCGACCGTAGTGGGTCGGGTGTACGTCACGCACTTCGAAGCCGGCGCGCTCACGGGTCAGACCACCCGGGCCAAGTGCGGAGACACGGCGTTTGTGGGTGATTTCCGACAGCGGGTTGTTCTGGTCCATGAACTGCGAAAGCTGGCTGGAACCGAAGAACTCCTTGACCGCCGCCGCAACCGGCTTGGCATTGATCAGGTCCTGCGGCATCAGGCCTTCACTTTCGGCCATCGACAGACGCTCCTTCACGGCGCGCTCGACACGGACCAGACCAACACGGAACTGGTTCTCGGCCATCTCGCCAACGCAACGAACACGACGGTTACCCAGGTGATCGATGTCGTCAACGATGCCCTTGCCGTTACGAATATCGACCAGGGTCTTGAGGACGGCGACGATGTCTTCGCGGCTCAGAACGCCCGAACCCTCGATCTCGGTACGACCGATACGACGGTTGAACTTCATCCGACCCACAGCGGACAGATCGTAGCGCTCCGAGGCGAAGAACAGATTGTTGAACAACGTCTCAGCTGCATCCTTGGTTGGCGGCTCGCCAGGACGCATCATGCGATAGATCTCGACCAGCGCTTCAAGCTGGTTGGTGGTCGAGTCGATCTTCAGCGTATCGGAAATGAACGGACCGCAGTCGATATCGTTTGTGTACAGGGTCTCGAAACGAACGACCTGAGCCTTGACGATCTTCGCCATGGCATCAACCGTCAGCTCGGTGTTGCACTCCGCGATGATTTCGCCGGTGGCCGGATGCACGATCGCCTTGGCAACGGTGCGCCCCAAGACGTAGTCCATCGGCATCTCAAGCTCTTTGATACCGGACTTATCGAGCTGATTGATGTGACGAGCCGTGATGCGACGACCCTGCTCGACGATGACCTTGCCGTTCTCATCCTTGATGTCGAACGTGGCGATCTCGCCACGCAGACGCTGCGGCACCAGCTCCAACGCAAGGGTTTCGCCCTTCACATGGAAGATGTTGGTGTCGTAGAAGGCATCGAGAATTTCTTCGGTGCTGTAATTCAGAGCACGCAGAAGCACGGACGCGGGCAGCTTGCGGCGACGGTCAATACGGACGAATACGGCATCCTTCGGATCGAATTCGAAGTCCAGCCAAGAGCCACGGTAAGGAATGATACGAGCAGAATACAAAAGCTTACCGGAGCTGTGAGTCTTGCCACGGTCGTGATCGAAGAACACGCCCGGCGAGCGGTGCAGCTGGGAGACAATAACGCGCTCGGTACCGTTGATGATAAAGGTACCGTTCTCGGTCATCAGGGGGATTTCCCCCATGTAGACTTCCTGCTCCTTGATGTCCTTGATGGCTTTGCTCGACGACTCTTTGTCGAAAATGATCAGACGCACCTTGACGCGCAGCGGAACGGCGAAGGTCACGCCGCGCAGGACACATTCCTTGACATCGAACGCCGGCTCGCCCAGGCGATAGCCGACGTATTCCAGCGCTGCATTGCCGGAATAGCTGATAATCGGGAAAACGGATTTGAAGGCTGCATGCAAGCCAATGTCGCGGAACTGATCTTTGGTCGCTCCCGCCTGCAGGAATTCGCGATACGAATCCAGCTGGATGGCCAAAAGATACGGCACGTCCATCACGTGCGGTAACTTGCTAAAGTCCTTGCGGATACGTTTTTTCTCAGTGTATGAGTAAGCCATCAGCGTTCCCCAGCTTGGTCACCTGCTTGTTGGCTTCTCCCGACGGGAGCAGCCAGAAAATCTTGCGAACCCCATGGTTCGCGCCACCTGTAGGTGGCTTCCGAGGAAGAGCCAGCGTGGCTGGCTTTCCATAACGGAAAAAGGCCGGTGGCAAGAGCCACCAGCCATCAGCCTGTCGCGAGTCGCTCGGGCTGTAGACGCAAGGTCGTCGCTTACTTGAGCTCGACTTTGGCGCCAGCTTCTTCCAGAGCCTTCTTGGCTGCTTCGGCTTCTTCCTTCGAAACGCCTTCCTTGACCACGCCCGGGGCGCCGTCAACGACAGCCTTGGCTTCTTTCAGGCCCAGACCGGTCAGCTCGCGAACAGCCTTGATCACGTTGACCTTCTTTTCGCCAGCTTCAGCCAGAACGATGGTGAACTCGGTTTGCTCTTCGACAGCAGCAGCAGCCGGGCCAGCAGCAGCAACGGTGGCAGCAGCAGCGGTCACGCCGAACTTCTCTTCCATTGCCTTGATCAGTTCAACAACCTGCATCACGGACATTTCGGAAACGGCGTTGATGATATCTTCGTTGGTCAGAGCCATGACTCTAGTTCCTGTATTAGGTGACGGCCTACGGCCATCTAATTCAAAAAGTGATTGCGAAAGAATCTACGCTATTACGCGGCAGCAGCTTCTTTCTGGTCGCGAACGGCCGCCAGTGTACGAGCCAGCTTGCTGGTGGCGCCTTGGATAACGCTCATCAGCTGAGAAATGGCTTCGTCGTAGGTCGGCAGAGTTGCCAGTACGTCGATCTGGTTGGCTGCGAGGAACTGCCCCTCGAACGCAGCGGCCTTGATCTCGAACTTGTCCTGACCCTTGGAGAACTCCTTGAAGATACGAGCAGCAGCGCCCGGATGTTCGTTGGAGAACGCAATCAGGGTCGGGCCTTTGAACACGTCGTTGAGCACTTCGAACTGCGTGCCATCAACAGCGCGGCGCAGCAGGGTGTTACGTACAACACGCACGTAAACACCAGCTTCGCGGGCCTCTTTACGGAGTCCGGTCATGGCCCCCACGGTCACGCCACGGGCATCAGCCACGACAGCGGACAGGGCGGCTTTGGCAGCCTCGTTGACTTCAGCGACGATGGCCTTCTTGTCTTCGAGTTTGATTGCCACGGGTTACACTCCTGGATGTTACCGTTTCATCCGGTCGAAACCGGACTGGATTTGGTGTCTGATTCGGTACGAATCGGGAGCACCTCTGCGTAGGCTTGCGGTTTAAGGCTTTCGCCGCCTACGGTCTTGGATAGCCCCCGCCAGGCAGGGACCCCAATCTTTGCAGGCGCCCTCGAAGGGGCGCCGTCGCCTTACGCTTCCAGGGAAGCCTGATCGATGACCAGTCCCGGACCCATGGTGGTGCTCAGGGTCACGCGCTTGACGTAAATACCTTTGGAAGTCGACGGCTTCAGACGCTTAAGATCCGAAAGCAGCGCTTCGACGTTCTGCTTCAGCTGGCCAGCCTCGAAACCAACCTTACCCACCGAGGTATGGATGATGCCGTTCTTGTCGGTACGGAAACGTACCTGACCAGCCTTGGCATTCTTGACGGCGGTAGCGACATCTGGAGTTACGGTGCCTACCTTCGGGTTCGGCATCAGACCACGCGGACCAAGAATCTGGCCCAACTGACCAACAACACGCATGGCGTCCGGCGAGGCGATGACCACGTCATAGTTCAGATCGCCACCTTTCATTTCGGCAGCCAGCTCGTCCATACCAACGCGGTCTGCGCCAGCGGCCAGTGCGGCTTCAGCACCGGGACCCTGGGTGAACACGGCAACACGAACGCTCTTGCCAGTACCATTCGGCAGAACGGTTGCGCCACGAACGACCTGGTCGGATTTACGCGGATCAACACCCAGATTGATCGCGATATCGAACGACTCGGCGAACTTAACAGCCGAAACCTCAGCCAACAGCTTTGCGGCATCTTCGAAAGCGTACTGCTTGCCGGCTTCGACTTTCTCGGCGATAGCCTTCTGGCGCTTGGTCAACTTAGCCATTACACACCCTCCACGTTCAGGCCCATGCTGCGAGCGGAACCAGCGATGGTCCGAACAGCAGCCTCCATTTCGGCAGCAGTCAGATCAGCCTGCTTGGTTTTGGCGATCTCTTCCAACTGCGCACGAGTGACGGTGCCGACCTTCTGGGTGTTGGGGCGAGCGGAACCGCTGGTGATACCAGCAGCTTTCTTCAACAGCACCGCAGCCGGAGTACTCTTGGTTTCAAAGGTGAAGCTACGATCGCTGTATACAGTGATGATCACTGGAGTTGGCAGACCGGGCTCCTGGCCCTGGGTCCTGGCATTGAATGCCTTGCAGAACTCCATGATGTTTACCCCGTGCTGACCCAAGGCAGGACCAACGGGCGGCGACGGGTTAGCCTGACCGGCCTTTACCTGGAGCTTGATGTAAGCTTGAATTTTCTTAGCCATAGTTACTCCATTACGGGTTATAGCGCCTTTCGGCTCCCCATTACTGATTTATCCCAGTGACGACAAAACCCCGCAGCCTGAAACTGCGGGGTGAGGGATGCTTCGTTCAGTTAAACCTTCTCGACCTGACTGAACTCCAGCTCTACTGGCGTAGAGCGACCGAAGATCAGAACCGCAACCTGGATCCGACTCTTCTCATAATTAACCTCTTCAACCACACCATTGAAGTCAGCGAAGGGGCCATCCGCCACCCGCACCACCTCACCCGGCTCGAAGAGCGTCTTCGGCTTCGGCTTGTCACTTCCGTCAGCAACGCGACGAAGGATAGCCTCGGCCTCTTTATCGGTAATGGGTGCCGGCTTGTCAGCCGTACCACCAATGAAACCCATTACTCGAGGAGTATCCTTGACGAGGTGCCAAGTACCCTCAGTCATTTCCATCTGAACCAGAACGTAACCAGGGAAGAACTTTCGCTCACTCTTGCGCTTCTGCCCGTTACGCATCTCGACCACCTCTTCGGTGGGAACGAGAATCTCGCCGAACTCATCTTCCATGCCGGCAAGCTTGACACGCTCAACAAGAGAGCGCATGACGTGCTTCTCGTAACCCGAGTAAGCATGCACAACATACCAACGCTTAGCCACGAGACACCCTTAACCCACAACCATGGAGACCAACCAGCCAAGCAGGGAATCGAGCCCCCACAACAGCAGCGCCATAACCAGAACGACAACGACCACGATCAACGTAGTCTGAGTGGTTTCCTGACGGGTCGGCCAGACGACCTTGCGAATCTCGCCGCGCGCTTCTTTCAGCAACACGGCAAACGAACGCCCCTTGGACGTCTGCAGAGCAATAAACGCGGCAACCACGCCTATTGCGAGAACAACAAGGACACGATAGAGAATAGGCTCAGCGGAGTAGTACTGATTGCCAACAACAGCAACCACAACCAAAGCAGCCACAACAAGCCACTTCACCAGATCGAAGCGCGCATCATTGGCTTCAGCTTTGACATTCATCTGCTAGAACCTTGTAAAGACTGCCATATTCGATATTGAAAATGGCAGGCCAGGAGGGAATCGAACCCCCAACCTGCGGTTTTGGAGACCGCCGCTCTGCCAATTGAGCTACTGGCCTAGAAAGAGACAGGCCGACTATTATGCCGACCTGCTTCAAACAGATCAATCGTTATTCGACGATCTTGGCAACCACGCCGGCACCAACGGTACGACCACCTTCGCGAATTGCGAAGCGCAGGCCGTCTTCCATGG
>DAMCQE010000064.1:0-15253 GCA_032105665.1 Pseudomonas sp.
GCTGGCCACGCTGGAGGGCAAGCGCATCGGCACGCAACAGCCGGCATCCGTTGCGCTTAATGAGCCGCCCGCGGCAGTCGCCTTGGATAGACAACCACCGGTCGTCGCGCGCCATCTCTCCGTGGCGTTCGCCCAACCGATCCGCATCGATTCGAAGGAAGTGCTGTCGTGAGTGTCTTGAGTCAGATTGGCTACAGCGGCGTCCGCGCCTCGCAGATCGCCCTAACCGCGACCGGGCAGAATATTGCCAACGTCAACACGCCCGGCTTCAGCCGCCTCGGCCCGGAACTGCATTCGGTCGGCGGGCAGACCGCCACCAGCATCGGCGGTGGCGTGCAGGTCAGCAGCATTCGCCGGCTGTCCAACGATTTCCAGAACCAGCAGCTCTGGCGCGCCAGCACCGACAAGAACTACTACGGCACCAGCCAGCAGTACCTTTCGGCGCTGGAAGGCCTGATCCACAGCGAAGGCTCCAGCGTCAGCGTCGGCCTGGACAATTTCTTCGCCGCGCTCAGCGAGGCCAGCTCCACGCCAGAATCCATTCCCCTGCGTCAGCAGATCATCGGTGAGGCCAAGCAGCTGGCGCAGCGCTTCAACGGCCTGAACAGCAACATCGGCACCCAGCTCAACGCCCTGCAGGGCCAGCGCGTGGCAATGGTTGCGGAGATCAACGGGCTGTCCGACAACATCGCCGAGCTGAACGTGGAAATCCTCAAGATGGAGTCGGCCGGGCGCGATACCGCCACGCTGCGCGACTACCGCGAGAACCTGATCAAGGACCTCAGCCAGTACGCCGGCATCCGTGTGCAGGAGGTCGCCGACGGCACGCTGACCGTGTCCCTGGCCAACGGCCAGCCGCTGGTCGCCGGCGGTAGCGCGGGGCAACTGACGGTCGAGCAGAACCTGGCCGGCGAACAAGAGCTGGCCCTGGTGTTCGCCAAGACCACCTTCCCGCTGGTGCAGGATGGCATCGGCGGCTCGCTCGGCGCGCTCTACGACATGGAGTACGGCGCGCTGCGGCCGGCCCAGGACGACCTGCACGACATGGCTGCGGCCCTGGCGCAGAGCGTCAACGACACCCTGGCCGGCGGCTTCGACCTGAATGGCGATCCCGGCCAGCCGCTGTTCGTCTACACCCCCGGCAGCACCAGCGGCATGCTTGCGGTGACGGCGCTGGCTCCGGAACAGCTGGCCTTCTCCTCCGCCGGGCAGAGCGGCACGGGCGAGGTCGGCAACAACGAGAACCTGCTGGCTCTGCTGGAGCTCAAGTCGGCCAAAGTCAACGTGGCCGGCAGCGATGTCCCCCTCAACGATGCCTACGCCGGCCTGGTCGGCCGCGTCGGCAGTGCCAGCCGGCAGAACCAGGCCGACCTCGCCGCTGCCACCGTCGTCGCCGAGCAGGCCCAGGCCCAGCGCGACAGTGTCAGCGCGGTGAACCTGGACGAGGAAGCGGTCAACCTGATGGCCTACGAGCAGGCCTATCAGGCCAACATGAAGGTCATCAGCACCTCCAACGACCTGTTCAACGCCGTACTGGCAATGTTCTGAGCCGACTGACGAGAAGACACCATGCGCATTTCCAACGCCCAGATCACCGCCACCATGCACGGTTCGCTGAACAACAGCTCCGAGAAACTCGGCAAGCTGATGCAACAGATGGCCAGTGGCGAGCGCATGCTGGTGCCATCCGACGACCCGATCTCGGCGGTCCGCGTGCTGCGCATCCAGCGCGAGGAAGCCAGCCTGACGCAGTACCGCACCAACATCGCCAACGTCTCCGGCAACCTGTCCAAGCAGGAAGCCAATCTCAAGGCGGCTTCCGACAGCATGCTGAGCATCCGTGACCTGCTGCTGTGGGCGGCCAACGGCAGCAACACCGACGAGGACCTGTCGGCCATCGCCGACGAGCTGGAAACCCTCGAAGGCACCGTGCTCAGCTTCGCCAATGTGCGCGACGAGGAGGGCCGCTACCTGTTCTCCGGCACGCGCTCCAACCAGCCGGCGATCGCCCTGGTTGGCGGTGTCTACGTCATGCAGGGTAACGACCAGCATCGCCAGGCCGCGGTGGCCAACGGCGTGCTGGTGGAAGAGAACGTCACCGCGGCGCAGATATTCGGCGCCGGGGTCGGCATGCTCAACGAGCTGCGCAGCCTGGTGCAGACGCTCAAGGACCCGGCGCTGGATTCGAGCGACCCGGCCGTTCGCGCACAGATCGCCGCGAGCATGGACAGCCTCGACGCCACCCACGGCAGGCTGCTCGGCGCGGTCACCGATCTCGGCGGGCGGCAGAACACCCTGACTCTGCTCGGCAGCAGCAACGAGGACGTCTCGCTGGTGAACCAGAAGATCGATGGCGAACTGTCGCGACTGGATTACGCCGGCGCCAGCATCGACCTGAACAACTACCAGCTGTCCTTGCAGGCCACCCAGAAAACCTACATGAAGATCAACGGCCTGACCCTGTTCGGCATGCTCTGAGGCGAGGAAGCCTGATGAAGATTGGCAAGCCGCTACCGGCTGTTTCCGCGATCAACCCCCAGGAGCGTCGCCAGACGCTGCTGCCGGAAACCCCGGCGGCGACGCAACGGACGTCGGTGCTGGCCGATGCCTCGCATGCCGAGGTAGCGAGCAAGAAGAGCACCAGCTTCAGCCTGCAGCTCAACCAGCAGCTGTCCTCGATGCAGTCGGCGGAAAGCTACCTGAACGACCTTCATGGCCGCCTTTCCCAGCTCAAGCTCAGCCTCAGCCGCGAGATCAGCTCGCCGACCTCCGGTTCGGGGGCGGATAGCATCCGCCATGCCTTGCAGGACGTGGAGCAGCTGTTGCGTGAACGCAGCAAGCGTTCGGCCAACTCGCTGGATGCCACACTCAAGCTGCGCCTGAGCGAGCCGGTGCGCAGCCGCTTCAGCCTGCAGGGGCTCGATTCCCTCGAAGCGATCCGCCAGTCCGGCCGCGAAACGCTGTTGTTCAGCGGCGGCCGCCAGCTGGCCGAACCGGTGGCGGTGGTGCTCGACGATGACATGAGCGACGAGCAGATCCTGCGCCGCTTCAACGGCAGCCTGGGCCAGTCCGGCATTCGTGCCGAGCTTGACGACAGCGGCCGGTTGCGCTTTTCCGCCCGGGAGAGCGACTGGCAGCAGCTCAAGGATCAGCTGGCGGTGCAGGGCGAGGACAAGCTGTTCGCCAAAGGTCGTTACCAGCGCGTGCAGAGCGAGGAAGACCAGCTGCTGAAGTTTCCCGAGGAGCCATCGCTGGACTCGCTGCGCGAACTGCGGCGCATGCTCGATACCGTGGTGGCGGGGCTGGAAAAGGTCACTGCGCTGCGCGAGCAGCTGGGTCAGCGCCAGCGTGAGATCCGCGAGTTTCTCGCGCGCCAGGCCGATGCCGACGAGCAGCAGTGGGCCAGTGATTTTTCCCACTCGGTGTTCAACCTGATGCAGCGCAGCCCGTCCAGCTATGCCGCCGTCACCCAGACAGTGGTGGCGCAGGCCAACATCAGCCGCTTCGCGGTGGTCAGCCTGCTGTCCTGAGCGGCGCGCTTCAGTTCGGCGCGAGCAGCTTGATATCCGACGGCCGTCCGAGCGTCAGGGTCTGCAGCGTTTCGCCCAGCAGGCCGCTGTCCGGGTCGCGGCGCAGCAGCACCAGGCTGTCGCTCAGCTGATTGGCGATCAGCATGAAACGCCCGTTCGGCGTGATGGCGAATTCCCGTGGTTCGCGACCTTCGCTCGGGCGGCGCTGGATTTCGCGCAGCGTGCCGTCGGCTTCGATGGCGAAGGCGATGATGTGGTTGTAGTCGCCGCGGTCGCTGACATAGAGGAAGCGGCCATCGGCCGATGTGTGGATCGCGCCGGGTGAATGACGCACTTCGCTATCGGCCTCTTTGAGGTCCAGCAGTTGCCGGCGGGTCAGGGTGCCGTCGGTGTAATCGAAGCTCGCCACCTGGGCGCTCAGCTCGAGAGCGAGGTAGGCGTGCTTGCCATTGGGATGGAAGACCAGATGGCGCGGGCCGCTGCCCGCTGGCAGCTCGATGCTGGCGGGCTCGTCGGGGTGCAGGGGGCGCTCGGCGTTGCGCGGGTCATAGCGGTAGACGAAGACCCGATCGGCGCCCAGGTCGCTGACCAGCAGAAGCCTGCCGTCGGGGCTCGGCACGGCGGAATGCACATGGGCTGATTGCTGGCGTTGCGGGTGCACGCCGCTCGCCTGATGCGCAAGCATCTGCGTGACCGGCAACGGATGGCCATCCTCGGCCAGCGGCATCACCGCCAGGCTGCCGCCGGGGTTCGGCCGCGAACCGTAATTGCTGATGAACAGGTAGCGCCCGTCATGGCTGAGGCTGGCATGGGTCGGTTCGTCGCCCAGGCTGATGTTCTGCCCGATCGGTTGATGGCCGCCGTTGCTGTCGAGCTGCCAGGCGCTGACACGACCGACCGGGTCGGTGTGGGTCGGGCTGTTCTCGTTGGTGGCATAGAGGCGCCCGCGCTGCTCGTCCAGCACCAGCCAGGAGGGGTTGTGGCTGGCGAGCGTCTGCAGCGGTTGCGGGTCGATCCGGCCTTTCGCCGAATCGAAGCGCAGGCGCAGAATGCCTGGGCTGTCGCTGTCGTGCGTGTAGCTGCCGATAAGGATGTGCATGTCGTCGATCTCGGCTCGCGCGCCGGCAGACAGCGTCGCGCCGACCAGCAGAGCGAGAGCGAGGCGAGGCAGTGCGGGGCGTTTGCGCTTGGTCATTGAAGTCATGCCACTATGACCGCCGGCGGCGCCCAATGCTCCCGAACAGGTAGTTCGAACAATACCCGACTGCCAGGGTCTGATATGCACCTGGGCGGACGCCAGCCACCCGCGAATTCAGGATGATTCATGGACCATTTGCTACCCGTTCAGCTTGTCGAATTGCAAAGCGCCGCCGCCGATCTGGCTGAAACCGTCATTGCGCCGCAGGCCGCCGAGGTCGACGCCGACTGTCGCTGGCCCGCTCACTCATTGCGTGCGCTCGCCGACGCCGGGCTGCTCGGCCTGCAGGTGCCGAGCGAACTGGGCGGGCTGGGGCAGGGCCTGCTGGGTTTGTGCGTGATTACCGAAACCATCGCCCGCGCCTGCCCATCGTCGGCGCTGTGCTACGGCATGCATTGCGTGGCGACCGCGGTGATCGCGGCCAAGGCCACCGAGCATCAGCGTGAACACTACTTGCGGGAGATCGCCGCGGGACGGCACATCACCACGCTGGCGCTCTCCGAGCAGGGCACCGGCGTGCATTTCTACCTGCCGGAAACTCGCCTGGATGCCGACGGCGCAGACTTCGTGGTCGAAGGCACCAAGCAGTTCGTCACCAATGGTGGCTATGCCGACTCCTACGTCGTATCCACCGTCGCGGCGGGTGCCGAGGCGGGTGATTTCAGTTGCCTGATCGTCGACCAGGGCAGCGCCGGCATGCGCTGGCTCGAGCCCTGGGCCGGCTTCGGCATGCGCGGCAATTCCTCGCGGCCGTTGCAGCTCGATCGCGTGCGGGTGCCGGCGAGCAATCTGCTCGGCGAGCCGGGCGATCAGGTCTGGTACGTGTTCGAGGTGGTCGCACCGTTCTTCCTCATGGCCATGGCCGGCACCTATCTGGGCGTTGCCCAGGCGGCGCTGGACGAGGCGAGCCTGCATCTGCGCTCGCGACATTACAGCCATTCCGGCGAATCGCTGCGGGATGTGGAAAGCCTGCAGATCCGCTATGGCGAACTCTGGACCGAGTTGGTCAAGACCCGCGCGCTGGTGCGCGAAGCAGCACGCCGGGGCGATGGCGCCCACCCCGAGGCGTTGTCGTTCATTCTGGCGTGCAAGGCCGATGCGGCGGAGACCGCGGTACGCCTGGCCAACGAGGCGATGACCCTCTGCGGCGGCGCGGCCTATCGGGAGCACAGCCGCGTTTCCCGTCTACTGCGTGACGCGCGGGCCGCGCACGTGATGACCCCCACCACCGGCCTGCTCAAGCTCTGGACCGGTCGCAGCCTGCTGGGGCTGCCGCTGCTATGAGCGAGCTGCTGCTCGATCAGATCGCGCTGCTGGAGGCAGGCGATGCCGCGTTGCGCGAGCAGATCGACAGCTGGGCGACAGCCCACGGTCTGCAGGTGCGCAGCCTTGATCCAGGCGCGTTGCTGCCCGATGAGAACGAGCCGGCGCTGGTGCTGCTGGCGCCCGGTCTGCAACGCCCGGTGGCGCAGGCCCGGCAGCTGCGCAGTCGCTGGAAGGCCACCCAGTTGCTGTTCCTCAGCGATGAGGCGGGCGTCGACTCGCTGCACCGCGAGCTGGGCCCGGCGCCGTTGCTCGGGCCTCACTGGTCGATCGTCACCCTCGGCGCCAGCGCGCTGGCGCAGCTTGATCAGGCCTTGGCCAGCGTGCGGCGGCGGGCGCGCCTGCGCACCACGTTGGCGCAGGCCAACGCGATGGTCGATGGCGGGCAGTTGAGCAAGCGTTCGTCACTCACCGCAGAGCTCTACCTGCATCATTTCATCGACGCGGCGCGCGACGCCATCGTCGGTCTCGACCGCGCCGGGGCGGTGCTCTACTGGAGCGCCGGTGCCGCCGAGATGTTCGGCCTTGGCCGTGGCGAGGTGCTACGCCGTGCGGCGAGCGGGCTGCCGTTCTGGAGCGACGAGCTGGGCCAGGCCCTGGCGCAGGTCCAGGATTGCGACACGACGCTGACCCTGCAGCATGAAGATGCGGCTAACGGGCGAACGCTGGAGATCGTCGTCGCCGCCGTGTGTTCTGCGGATGGCGCGGTGGTGGGTGCGGCGCTGACCTTGCGCGATGTCTCGGCGCTGGTCGCGGAGCGTCGCGCCAACGAGCTGCATGGTCGTCAGCTCAGCGAGGAGCGCGCCCACCTGCAACGGCTGTTCGACCAGGCGCCGGGCTTCATCGCCATCACCGAAGGGCCACAGCACGAGCTGAAGATCGCCAATCGCGCCTTCCACCAGCTGGTCGGCGCCCGCGAGCTGCTCGGGCGTCCGGCGCTCAAGGCGTTTCCGCAACTGGAAAGCCGCGCGCTCTCCGATTTGCTACAGCAGGTCTATGTCACCGGGCGGCCCTATATCGGCCGCGACATCGCCGTGCGCGTGCGCCCGCAGGCCGGCGGCAAGGCCGAGCGTCACTATGTGAATTTCATTTTCCAGCCGGTGTTCAGCGAGGACGAGCAGGTCAGCGGCATCTTCTGCCAGGGCCATGATGTCACCGCCCAGGTGCTGGCGCAGCAGGCGCTGCAGCGCTCCAGCGAGCAGCTGCAGGAACTGGTCGAGGAGCGCACCCGCGAGCTGGAACTCAGCCGCCAGGCGCTGTATCAGTCGCAGAAGCTCGAGGCCATCGGCAAGCTCACCGGCGGCGTGGCACACGACTTCAACAACGTGCTGCAGGTGATCGCCGGCAATCTGCAGTTGCTGCAGCCGCTGGTGGAGGCCAACCGTGGCGCGGCGAAGCGGGTCGATGCGGCCAGCTCCGCCGTCGAGCGCGGTGCCAAGCTGGCGCGGCAACTGCTGGCCTTCGCCCGTCGGCAGCCGCTGCGCCCGCAGCCGACCAACCTTAGCCGGCTTTTGCGCGACCTCGACGAGCTGCTGCGCCAGGCGTTGGGCGAGCGCATCGAAATCGAAACCGTGGTGGCGGGCGGGCTGTGGACGACGATGGTCGACCCGAACCAGCTCGAACAGGTGGTGCTGAACCTGGCGATCAATGCCCGCGATGCCATGCCTGATGGGGGCAAGCTCACCCTGGAGCTGGGCAACGCCATGCTCGACGAGCACTACACCGGTACCCAGATCGACGTCGCGCCAGGGCAATACGTGTTGCTGGCGGTGTCGGACACAGGCGTTGGCATGCCCGCCAACATTATCGAACAGGCCTTCGAACCTTTCTTCACCACCAAGCCAGAAGGGCAGGGCACCGGGCTGGGGTTGAGCATGGCCTACGGCTTCGCCAAGCAGAGCGGCGGGCATATCCGCCTGTACAGCGAGCCGGGTGCCGGCACGAGCGTGAAGCTCTACCTGCCGCGCACCGAGCAACCCGAGGTACAGGCGCAGCCATCCACCGTCGGGCCGGTGGTGGGCGGCAGCGAAACCATCCTGGTGGTCGAGGACGATCTGCCGGTGCAGGCCACGGTGATCGAGCTGCTCACCGGTCTCGGCTATTCGGTGCTGCGCGCCAACGATGCGCAGAGCGCCCTGAGCATCCTGCAGAGCGGTCTTTCCATCGACCTGCTGTTCACCGATGTGGTCATGCCGGGGCCGCTCAGCAGCACCGAACTGGCGCGCCAGGCTCGCGTGTTGCTGCCGGATATCGCCGTGCTGTTTACCTCCGGCTACACGCGCAATGCCATCGTGCATGGCGGGCGCCTCGATCCGGGCGTGGAGTTGCTGAGCAAGCCCTATCGGCAGGAAGACCTGGCGCGCAAGGTGCGCCAGTTGCTGGGCACGCAGCACAGCGACGACAAACCCGTCGAGCAGCAGTGGGTGATGGTGGTGGAGGACCAGCCGCAACTGCTGGTGCTGGCCTGCGAGATGGTCGAGGAGCTGGGCTACCGCGCCTGCGGCTATCCGAATGCTGAAGCGGCCGCGCAGGGGCTGCACGAACAGCGCTTCGATCACCTGTTGCTGGACGTCAATCTGCCGGGCCGATCAGGCACCGACTTCGCCGCCGAGGCCTTGCGAACCCAGCCATGGTTGCGGCTGGTATTCGTCTCCGGTGAAGGCCGTATCGAAAGCAACCTGCCGGCGCGCTCGCTGCCCAAGCCGTTCAGCTTCGACCAGCTCGCCGAGATCCTGCAGGCGTAAGGGCCTCGCCGCGTGCCTGGGGGCGGGCGCCGCTGCGTGACAAGCCATGCAGGCCGATGGCGACGGGCGCCGCCAGGGCCAGCCAGCTCAGCCAGTCGCCCGCGCCTTCGGACACCAGCCCGGCGACCAGCCCGAGCGTGGACAGCACGCCGATCAGCACCGGCCACAACCAGATGCGCATCATGAGCGTACCTCCGTCGTGCCGCGCTTGAGCCACAGGTACAGGCCGCTGCCCAGCACGACGATGGTGAGGATATCCAGCAGCCCCCAGAGGAACTTGAGCGGCAGGCCGCCGTAGTCACCGAAGTGCAAGGGTTCTGAGAGCTGCAGCGCAGTGACGTACCAGGGCCGCGCGCCGGCTTCGAGCACCTCGCCATTGGCCGGATCGACCAGCAGCGCCTGGGTCAGGCGGGAAGTCAGCGGCGTGTCGCCGCGCAGGATCACCGCGACGTGCTCCGGCGTGGCGCGCAGTGTGCCGGGGTAGGCAATCATCGACTCCGCCATGTCCGGCGCCGCAGCCAGCACGCGATCGACCGCAGTCTGCAAGGAGCCATCAGCGGCAGGCGCATCACTGGAATCGGTGGCCAGCAGTACCCGCGTTTCACCGGCTTGCAGTGCGGCGACCTGTTCGGCCTGCCAGGCCTGGAAGATCAGGTCCGCCCAGGTATTGATCACTCCGGTGAAGCCCACCGCCAGGGCCCACACCAGGGTGACGATGCCGAGCAGGTTGTGCAGATCCAGCCAGCGGGTGCGCGGCGTGCGTTCCTGGCGCACCTCGCCGAAACGCAGCTTGCGCATGAAGGGCGCGTAAAGCACCACGCCGGAGACGATCGCCACCATCAGCAGCAGGCCCATGAAGCCGAGAAACAGCTTGCCGGCCAGCCCCGCGTAAAGGTCCACGTGCAGGCGGTACATCACGCTCATGAAGCCTTCGTCGAAGTTCGGCGCGCCGAGCACCTCGGCGGTGCGGGCGTCGGAAAGGATCAGGGTCGACTCGCTCTCGTCGGTGTCGACGCGGGTATCGAGCTTGACGTACCAGACGTCCGGCGCGTCTTCCTCGGCGAAGAAGTACAGTGGCACCAGACCGGGGTAGGCCTTCACAGCTTCGGCCGCAACCCGGTCGACCGCAGCGCGCGGCGTGCCCCCGGGCATCGCCGGCGCCTCGATCTCGTTGCCGGTGAGGTGATCGATCTCGTGGGAGAAGATCAGCGGCAGGCCGGTCAGGCACAGCATCAGGATGAACAGCGTAGAGACGAGGCTGGACCACTTGTGGACCCAGCCCCACCGCCGCAGGGTGACTGCCTGCATCAGAAATCGACCGTAGCGCTGACCGAGAGCGTGCGCGGGGCGCCGAGGACGAGGTAGCCCCGATCGGTGTAGCCGCCGGCTGAGGCCCAGTAGTCGCGGCCGGTGACGTTATCCAGCCGCGCTCGCAGGGTCACGTCGCGATTCTCGATGACCATGCGATAACGAGCGCCAAGATCGAAGCGAGTCCAGGAGGGGACTTCCAGGTCGTTAGCCGCATCGGCGTACTGGCGGCCGGTATAGATCACCCGGCTGGTCAGGGTCAGCCCGTCCAGGCCCGGTACATCCCATTCGCCGCCCACGTTGGCTTGGGTGCGTGGAACACCGATCGCACGATTACCTTGGTTGACGCCGTCCTGGGTGCTGGTCAGCTCGGCATCGAGCAGCGTCAGACCGCCAAGCAACCGCACGCCGTAGGTCGGCTCGCCGAACACCGACAGCTCGATGCCGCGATTGCGCTGTTCGCCGCCGTCGGTAAACACGGAGTTCTCAACGGTGCTGAATGGCCGTTCGGTGGTGAACAACGCCAGGCTGCCGCCCAGGTTGCCACCGTCGTACTTGATGCCGACCTCTGTCTGTTCCGAGACGTACGGTTCCAGAGCATCGCCAGGGTTGCTGATCGCCACGCCGCCGCTGATAGCCGGTGCGATATCGCCCTTGACCAGCCCTTCGATGTAGTTGGCGTAAACAGACACTTCATCGGTCAGCTGATACACCACGCCCGCGACCGGGCTGTTCTTGTAACGGTTGTAAGAAGACAGGCGATTGCCACTGTTGTAGTCGTAGGTTTTGGCTTCGATGCCCTGGCGGCGCGCGCCGAGGGTGACCAGCAGGCGGTCATCCATGAAGCCCAGCGTGTCGGCGAACGCGAGGCTCTGCGTGTGGGTGCGCTCGGTCACATGAGGATCGGACATCGAGCCACCGACGAAGAAATCGGCCGCGGGCATGGCTGCATCGTAGGGATCGTAAAGATCGCCTGCGAAACCGGCGAAGCTGGAAAATGCATAAGCGTTGCGGGCCTCGATATCGAACATTGCCGCCGACATCACCAGCTCATGCGAAACCGGGCCGGTAAAGGTGCGTGCCCTAACACCCACTTCGCTGGTGAATACATCTTCCTCGCGAATGTTGTCGAAGCGATAGGCAGAAGTAACGCCCGACGCATTAGCGGTCGGATTGGCCAACCGGTTCTGCTCCTCGCCTTCACGTACGCCGGCCGCCAGCCAGCCGGTCACGGCGTCCGAGAAGTCGTATTCGGCGCGGAAGGTGCCGAAGGTCTGCTTCTCCTTCGAGTAGGTCCAGGATTGGGCGAAATTGTCATCGGCATCCGGTGCACTGGGCACGCCACCGCTGGGCGTGACGTTCGGCCGTGGCTGGTCGATGAAGTGGTACTGGTGGCCGATATCACCGGACAGGCGGAAGTTGTCGCCCTGATAGTCGAGGCCGAGGGCGAACATGTCAAGGGTGCGATCCTCGTCTTCGACCGTGGTCTCGCCAGCGCGCTTGGCCGCGTTCAGACGTACGCCGAAGCGCTCCTCTTCGCCGAAGCGGCGGGCGATGTCGGCATGAGTCATGGCCTGGCCACCGTTTTCGGCACCGACGGTCAGGCGCGTCAGCGCCTCGTTCGGCGCGCGCTTGGGCAGGATGTTGATCGCCCCGCCAATGCCGCTGCCACCTGGGGCCGCGCCGTTGAGGAAGGTGTTGGCACCGCGGAACACTTCCACGCGCTCGATGAACTCGGCAGCCACGTACTGGCGCGGCAGCAGGCCATAGAGGCCGTTGTAGGAAATGTCGTCGGAGTACACCGGGAAGCCGCGTACGACGTACACCTCCTGGAAGTTGCCGAAGCCGCGGGCGACGCGCACCGAGGGGTCGTTCTGCAGCACGTCGGACACGCTGCGCGCCTGCTGATCCTGGATCAGCTGCGAGGTATAGGACGTCGAGGTGAACGGCGTTTCCATGTAGTCGCGATTGCCCAGAATCCCTACTCGCCCACCACGCGCAACCTGTTCGCCGGCATAGGGTTGGGTCAGGCCATCGGCCGAGGCGTCGGCGCTGGCGGTGATTTCCACCGATTGCAGTTCGACCGGCTCGGCGGCAGTGCCTTGAGATTGATCTTCGAGTTGCTCCTGAGCCATGAGCGGCGAGCCAGCGAAGCTGGCGGCAAGGCAAACGGGCAGCAGGGCGGTTTTACGCGGAAAGCGAAGAGTGGGCATGGCGGACCTGACCGGCGTTGGGCTGTGGAGTGGCGGATGACGGTGCGACGGCGTGTGAGAAGCAGTGCCATCTGAGAGCCATTATCGTATCTAAAAGATAACGGTTCGCAACAGTATTTCGTCCGACGGTGTCTGGGACAGTCTGCCGCACGACTGCGGCGAGGCGTCTGGCATGGGGGGTACGGCTCCTTGGAAAAAAATCCTTGGCGTTGTCGATTCGGGCGCTCGCCAGGCGACTAATGGATGTATCTCGTTCAACCCGAACCCAGGAGACGGCCATGAATACCGAAACCCGCCAGAACGAAACCGCCATTCGCCAGCTGCACGAAACGTTCGAACAAGCCACCAAGGCCAAGGATCTCGACCGGATCATGGCGCAGTATGCCGACGACGTAGTCGCCTTCGATGCGGTCGGCGCACTGCAATTCAAGGGCGTTGAGGAATACCGGGCGCACTGGCAGCGCTGCTTCGAGTTCTGCCAGGGCGAAGGTTTCTTCGAGACCCATGAGCTGCATGTGGATGTCGGCGGCGAGCTGGCCTGCAGCCGCATGCTTACCCATTGTGGCGGACCCAATGCCGAAGGCGAGATGCAAACGGCCTGGATGCGCGGCACGCGGGTCTGGGCGCGGCGCAACGGTGAGTGGAAGGTGATCCACGAGCACTTTTCGATGCCCTTCGACATGCAGACCGGCCAGGTATGCATGGATCAGACACCGTCGCAGCAACAGACCGGTTGAGGCTGGCCCGCGGTCTTCGTCGCGCGATCGGGCGAGGTCGCTCAATGGCTGCTAGCTTTGCTGCGTTGCCGGCAGACGGAGCCCCGCCATGAACTACCTGTGCCTGATTTATTACGATGAACAGCGTGTGGATGCGATGACCGACGAGCAGTGGCATGCGCTGGTCGCGCGTTGCCTGAGTTGCGGCGAGGAGCTGCGCGCCAGTGGCCACATGCTCGCCGGCGAACCGCTGCAGTCGGTGCGCACCGCGCGCACGGTGCGCGTGCGTGATGGCGTCACCTCGGTGGTCGACGGCCCCTTCGCCGAAACCCGCGAGCAGCTGGCGGGCTTCTACCTGATCGAGGCGGCGGACCAGCAGGAGGCCGAGGCCATCGCGGCGAAGATTCCGCCGGCCAGCCTTGGCTGCGTTGAGGTCCGGCCGTTGCGCCAGCTGCCGCAGCGCTGAGCATGCCGCTGACGGGACATTTCACGGCGGCGCGGGTCGAGGCGGTCTATCGCAGCGAATCGCGCCGAGTGCTGGCCACGCTGATCCGTCTGCTGGGCGACTTCGATCGCGCCGAAGAGGCCTTGCATGACGCCTTTGCCGCGGCCCTGCAGCAGTGGCCGCGCGATGGGATTCCGGACAATCCGCGTGCCTGGCTGGTTTCCGCCGGCCGCTTCAAGGCCATCGATGCCCTGCGCCGCCGTGCGCGTTTCGATGCCTCGTTGCGGCTGCTGGCCGAACAGCTGGAAGACGCGGCGCAGGCAGTGGAGGTCGATGAGATGGAAGACGACCGTCTGCGGCTGATCTTCACCTGCTGCCATCCGGCCCTGCCGGCCGATGGCCGCGTGGCGCTGACCCTGCGTGAAGTCTGCGACCTGACCACCGAGGAGATCGCCCGCGCCTTTCTCGCTCCACCGGCCACCATTGCCCAGCGCATCGTGCGCGCCAAGGCGAAGATACGTGACGCCCGGTTGCCGTATCGGGTGCCCGAGCACGACGAGCTGCCGGCGCGGCTGGAGAGCGTGCTGCGGGTGGTCTATCTGGTGTTCAACGAGGGCTACACCGCATCGGCCGGCGCCGAGCTGACCCGCGCCGACCTTTGTGCCGAGGCGATTCGCCTGGGCCGACTGCTCCTCGAGCTGCTGCCCAACGCCGAGGTGATGGGGCTGCTGGCGCTGATGCTGCTGCACGATGCCCGCCGGGCTGCGCGTACCGATGCTACCGGTGAGCTGGTGCGGCTGGATGAGCAGGACCGCAGCCTGTGGAGCCGCCAGCAGATCGCCGAAGGATCGCAGCTGGTGCAGCTGGCGTTGACCAGTCGCGCGTTCGGCCCCTATTCGTTGCAGGCCGCCATCGTCGCGGTGCATGCCGAGGCGCCGGGCGCCGCGCAGACCGACTGGCCGCAGATCGTCCGGCTCTACGATGTGCTGCTGCAGTTGAGCCCGTCGCCGGTGGTGGAACTGAACCGCGCGGTGGCCGTGGCCATGCGCGACGGGCCCGAGGCCGGCCTGCTGTTGGTGGATGAACTCCTCGGGCGCGGCGATCTGCAGGACTACCACCTCAGCCACGCCACCCGCGCCGATCTGTTGCGCCGGCTGGCGCGTATCGACGAGGCTCGCGAGGCCTATCGCAGCGCGCTGCGCCTGGTGCAACTGGAGCCCGAACGGCGTTTCCTGCAGCGGCAGCTGGATGAGTTGGGCGACTGACCGTATCCAGAAACCTTTGTGGGAGTGGTCTCGACCGCGAAAGGCGACCGGTGCGCTGATCCCATGCGGCGGCGACACAAAAGCTTCGCGGCCAAGGTTGCCCTGAGGTTTGTTCGGGGTGCTAGCTGGATGCTGATGTTCAATGCCGCTAAGCCTTGAATGGCCTGGCGACAAAGCCTGCGGTTCAGCTGCGGTGCGGCGTTCGAGGCGCTCGTTGCACGTTGCGCGGGGACCTCTGCCGGAAGTTCTGCAGCTCGGCCAACTGCTCAGCTATCCGTGCTGCCCGCCGGCAAATAGTCGCTGCGGCTCAGGCCGTGGCGCTGCATCTTCTCGTTGAGGGTGCGCCGTGGCAGCTGCAGCTGGGTCATGACCTCGGTGATGTTGCCTTTGCACTGCTGCAGGGCGTTGTGCAGGCATTGCGCCTCGAAGGCTTCCATCTGCTCGGCTAGCGACTGGCCGCCGCTGCTCGCCGGGGCCGGCGCGCTGAGGCCGAGGGCGTGGCGTTCGGCGG
>DAMCQE010000065.1:0-15233 GCA_032105665.1 Pseudomonas sp.
CGAAGTTCCAGCCGGCATAGTCGCCGGAGATGACGTAGGCGACGCCGAGGCCGACCAGCAACACCCAACCGGCGGCGCCTTTCTTCAGTTCGCGTTCCTGGAAATAACTACTGCCAACGGTTTCGAAATCGATTGCGTGGTGCGGTGGCGTTGAACGGCTGTGTTCGAGGGCCATGGGGAAATCCTCTTGGATAGGTTGGCAGGTCTCTCCCTAGCAAGCGTCATGCCCCACGCCGGAAATGCGATATTTACGGTGTTTTGTCAGCCAAGTTTGACAGGAACGCACCTTTTGCGTGCTCCGCAGCACCACGGCGGAGCCCGGCAGGTATCTTGTTCAAGGCGCGGACGGGTATGCCGCCCGCGCCGATCTATCAGAAGAAGCCCAGCGGGTTGATGTCGTAGCTGATCAGCAGGTTCTTGGTCTGCTGGTAGCTGTCGAGGATCATCTTGTGGGTTTCGCGACCGACGCCGGACTTCTTGTAGCCACCGAACGCGGCATGGGCCGGATAGAGGTGGTAGCAGTTGGTCCAGACACGGCCCGCCTTGATCGCCCGGCCCATGCGGTAGGCGCGGTTGATGTCGCGGGTCCATACGCCAGCGCCGAGGCCGTACTCGGTGTCGTTGGCGATAGCCAGGGCTTCGGCCTCGTCCTTGAAGGTGGTGACGCCGATCACCGGGCCGAAGATCTCCTCCTGGAACACGCGCATCTGGTTGGTGCCCTTGAGCAGGGTCGGCTGGATGTAATAGCCGGTGGCGAGCGAGCCTTCGAGTTTCTCGGCCGCCCCGCCGGTGAGCACTTCGGCGCCTTCTTCCTGGGCGATCTTCAGGTAGGACATGATCTTGTCGAACTGCTGCTGGCTGGCCTGGGCGCCAACCATGGTGTCGGTGTCCAACGGGTCGCCGCGCTTGATCTGCGCGACCTTCTTCATCACCGCTTCCATGAAGGGCGCGTAGATCGACTCCTGCACCAGTGCGCGGGACGGGCAGGTGCACACCTCGCCCTGGTTGAAGAAGCCCAGCACCAGTCCCTCGGCGGCCTTCTCGATGAAGGCCGGTTCGGCCTGCATGATGTCCTCGAAGTAGATGTTCGGGCTCTTGCCGCCCAGCTCCACGGTGCTCGGAATGATGTGCTCGGCGGCGCGCTTCATGATGTGCGAGCCCACCGGGGTGGAGCCGGTGAAGGCGATCTTGGCGATGCGCTTGCTCGAGGCCAGTGCTTCGCCGGCTTCCCGGCCGTAGCCGTGCACCACGTTGAGCACCCCCGGCGGCAGCAGGTCGCCGATGCATTCGAGCAGCACGTTGATGCCCAGTGGGGTCTGCTCGGCCGGTTTGAGCACCACGCAGTTGCCGGCGGCCAGCGCCGGGGCGAGCTTCCAGGCGGCCATCAGGATCGGGAAGTTCCACGGGATGATCTGCCCCACCACGCCCAGCGGCTCGTGGAAATGGTAGGCCGCGGTGTGTTCGTCGATCTCGGCGCTGGTGCCTTCCTGGGCACGGATGCAACCGGCGAAATAGCGGAAGTGGTCGGCGGCCAGCGGGATATCGGCGTTGAGCGTCTCGCGCACCGCCTTGCCGTTGTCCCAGGTCTCGGTGATGGCGAGCATCTCCAGGTTCTGCTCGATGCGGTCGGCGATCTGCAACAGGATCAGCGAGCGCGCCTGCACGCTGGTCTTGCCCCAGGCATCGGCAGCGGCATGGGCGGCGTCCAGCGCCTTCTCGATGTCGGCGGCGTCGGAGCGTGGAAACTCGGCAATCGGCTGTCCGTTAACCGGAGACAGGTTGGTGAAATACTGCCCGTTGACGGGTTCGACGAACTCGCCATTGATGAAGTTGCCGTAGCGGGCCTTGAGGGTAACGAGGGCACCGTCGGTGCCGGGAGGGGCGTAGATCATGGGGGGCTCCAGTTTGTTCTTGAATGGAGATTCGCTGCATAAAGCGTAGATCACGACTTGAATACTGTCGCGGTGGCCAGGGGCGCTTTTCGTGGCGGCAGAGCGAGCGCTGCCGCGCGGTCGGGCCGGGGCAGAAGCCCCGGCCCAGGGGCTCAGAGGGCGCTATGGAAGATCGCTTCGATTTCCTCTTGCGTGGCGCGGCGCGGGTTGGTCAGGCCGCAGGCATCGTTCATGGCGTTGGCGGCCAGCGTCGGGATGTCATCGGCCTTGGCGCCAAGCTCGGCCAGGCCGCCCGGAATGCCGATTGCCTGCGACAGGGTACGGATTGCCACGAGTGCGGCTTCGGCACCCTGCGCGGCGTCGAGTCCGCGGGTCTCCACGCCCATCGCGGTTGCAACGTCGCGCAGGCGTTCGGGGCAGACGCTGGCGTTGTAGCTCTCCACGTGAGGCAGCAGTACGGCGTTGCAGACGCCGTGCGGCAGATCGTAGAAGCCGCCGAGCTGGTGAGCCATGGCGTGGACGTAGCCCAGCGAGGCGTTGTTGAACGCCATCCCGGCGAGGAACTGTGCGTAGGCCATGGCTTCGCGGGCGGGCATGTCGCTGCCGTTCTCAACGGCGGTACGCAGGTTTGCCGAGATCAGTTCGATGGCCTTGAGCGCGCAGGCATCGGTGATCGGCGTGGCGGCGGTCGAGACATAGGCTTCAATCGCGTGGGTGAGGGCGTCCATGCCGGTCGCGGCGGTCAGCCCCTTGGGCATGGCGACCATCAATGCCGGGTCGTTCACCGACAGCAGCGGCGTGACATTGCGGTCGACGATGGCCATTTTCACGTGGCGGGTTTCGTCGGTGATGATGCAGAAGCGAGTCATCTCGCTGGCGGTGCCGGCGGTGGTATTGATCGCTACCAGCGGCATTTGTGGTTTGGCCGAGCGGTCCACGCCCTCGTAGTCGGCGATCTGTCCGCCATTGGTCGCGCACAGGGCGATGCCCTTGGCGCAGTCATGGGGCGAGCCACCACCGAGGGAAATGATGAAATCGCAGGCGCTGTCGCGCAGCTGGGTCAAGCCCTTCTCGACGTTGCCGACGGTTGGGTTCGGTTGTGCGCCGTCGAATACGACCGATTGGATATCCGCGGCAGCCAGCAGCGCGGCGACCTTTTCGGCGACGCCTGCTCGTGCCAGTCCGACATCGGTGACGATCAGCGCTTTGCGAAAGCCGTAGTTAGCGATGGCGACCATCGCTTCATCAAGGCTTCCGGCGCCCATCATGTTCACTGCGGGTATGAAGAAGGTGCTGCTCATGGTGAATGCCTGCGATTGTCTAGAATGAGGTTTTCGCAGCATCGCATCTGGACCTGAGTGCGAAATGATCTGGCTCAAGAAGGTGACTAGTCGGTCGTGCTTCGGCTCTGCGTCCGACTAACGGCGCCTGGTCGGCTGGCGGGACCTGCTGTGCTAACCTGCGCCGCAGTTTTTCAGTGGGTCTCACCGCTTTTGAGGGCATCCATGCATATCCACATTCTCGGCATCTGCGGCACCTTCATGGGTTCGCTCGCGGTGCTGGCCAAGGAACTCGGGCATCGCGTCACCGGCTCCGACGCCAACGTCTATCCACCGATGAGCACCCAGCTCGAAGCCCAGGGCATCGAGCTGACCCAGGGCTACGAGCCGAGCCAGCTCGAGCCGGCGCCGGATCTGGTGGTGATCGGCAATGCCCTCAGTCGCGGCAACCCGGCGGTGGAATACGTGCTGAACAAGGGCCTGCCCTATGTCTCCGGCCCGCAGTGGCTGGCCGACCACGTGCTGCAGGGGCGCTGGGTGCTGGCGGCGGCCGGAACCCATGGCAAGACCACCACCAGCAGCATGCTGGCCTGGGTGCTGGAGCATGCAGGCATGAGCCCGGGCTTTCTCATCGGTGGCGTGCCGCAGAACTTCGGTATCTCCGCACGGCTCGGTGGTACGCCGTTCTTCGTGGTCGAGGCCGACGAATACGACAGTGCTTTCTTCGACAAGCGCAGCAAGTTCGTCCACTACCGCCCGCGCACCGCGATCCTCAACAACCTGGAATTCGATCACGCGGACATCTTCCCGGACCTCGCGGCCATCGAGCGGCAGTTTCATCATCTGGTGCGCACCGTGCCCAGCGAAGGGCTGGTGATTCATCCCGAGTCGGAATGTGCGCTCAAGCGCGTCATCGGCATGGGCTGCTGGACTCCTGTGCAGACCACTGGTGACGGCGGCCAGTGGCAGGCGAAGCTGCTCAGCGCCGACGGCTCGCGCTTCGAGGTGATCTTCGAGGGCGTCGTACAGGGCGTAGTGGAATGGGAGCTGACCGGCCAGCACAACGTCAACAACGCGTTGGCGACGCTCGCCGCGGCGCGGCATGTGGGTGTGATACCGAAGCAGGGCGCCGAGGCGCTCAGCGAGTTCCTGAGCGTCAAGCGACGCATGGAAAAGGTTGCCGAGGTCAACGGCGTGACCATCTACGACGACTTCGCCCACCACCCGACCGCCATCGCCACCACCCTCGACGGCCTGCGCAAGCGTGTGGGCGATACGCCGATCATCGCGGTGGTCGAACCGCGTTCCAACTCCATGAAGCTCGGCGCGCATCGCGAGGGCCTGGCTGAATCCGTGGTGCTGGCCAACCAGGCGATCTGGTACGCACCCGCCAATCTTGGCTGGGATCTGGCCGCAACCGTCGCCGGCTCGCCGGTGCCGACCACCGTGTGCGATTCGCTGGAGGCGATCATCGCCAAGGTCAAAGCTGACGCCGTGCCGGGCACCCAGGTGGTGGTGATGAGCAATGGCGGTTTCGGTGGGTTGCACGGCAAATTGGCTGAGGCGTTGAGCTGATTGCTCAAGGTGGAAAACGCTTCGCGGTTTTCCACCCTACGATGACCGTGGGTAGGGTGGAAATCGCCGAAGGCATTTCCACGCGGATCGCATCAGCAAGTAGGGTGGGCCGGGCGGCGTTCCGCTTCAGCCCGCCCGAAGACGACCAAGCGGCTACAAGGGAACAAATGTATGAACGGACCGGAACGCATCACCTTGGCCATGACCGGCGCATCCGGCGCGCAGTACGGCCTGCGCCTGCTCGATTGCCTGATCCAGGAGGACCGCGAGGTGCACTTCCTGATCTCCAAGGCCGCGCAGCTGGTGATGGCCACCGAGACCGACGTGGTGCTGCCGGCCAAGCCGCAGGCCATGCAGGCGTTCCTCTCGGAATACACCGGTGCCGCCTCGGGGCAGATCCGCGTGTTCGCCAAGGAGGACTGGATGGCGCCACCGGCCTCCGGCTCCGGCGCACCGACCGCGATGGTGGTGGTGCCATGCTCGACCGGCACGCTGTCGGCGATTGCCGCCGGCGCCTGCAACAACCTGATCGAGCGTGCCGCCGACGTCGCGCTCAAGGAACGTCGCCAGTTGATCCTGGTCCCGCGCGAGGCGCCGTATTCGAGCATCCATCTGGAAAACATGCTCAAGCTGTCCAACCTCGGCGTAACCATCCTGCCAGCCTCGCCAGGTTTCTATCATCAGCCGCAGACCATCGACGACCTGGTCGATTTCGTCGTCGCGCGCATCCTCAATCTGCTCAATATCCCGCAGGACATGCTGCCGCGCTGGGGTGAGCACCATATCGTCAGCGACGACTGAGATGATCGGCCGAGCGCTGCTCGTCCTGACAACGCTGAGCCTGCTCGGCGGCTGCGCCAGCGTGCGCACGCTGGATGCCGCCAAGCCCGGCGCGCCGATCATCTATTCCGGCACGCGTCTGGACTGGTACAGCCTCAACGGTGGCTGCTGCCCACTGGATCGCTTCGGTGCCGTGGCGCCCAAGTATGCCGCGCTCGATCTGCCGGCCAGCGCCTTGCTGGACACGCTGTTGCTGCCCTTCGCCGTCGCGGCGGAGCTGGGCGTCGGGCTCGGTGTACGCGGCGGGCTCTGATTGCCGGCAACCGCGGCATAACTGATCTGGGTCCAGGCAAGCTCGCGGCCGCACAGGCATAGTTGACGGGTCCGCGCCACAAGGAGAAACGGTGTGAAAGACCGCGCTCAGTTCCATTTCAACTACTGGATGATCGCCATCCTGGTGTTTCTCGGCCTCCAGTACCTGCTGTCGGCGCAGCAGGAGGTGGCGACCATCCCCTACAGCGAGTTCGAGCAGCACCTCAAGGAAGGGCGCATCGAAGAACTGGCCATCACGGACCGGCGCATCGAAGGCCGGCTCAAGGAGCCCCTGGCTGGTGGTCAGCGTCGTTTCATCACCAACCGCGTCGAGCCACAGCTGGCCGAGCATCTGCAGCAGTACCCGGTACGCTACACCGGCAAGGTGGAAAGCACGCTGGTGCGTGACCTGCTGTCGTGGATCGTCCCGGCCATGCTCTTCTTCGGCGTCTGGCTGTTCCTGCTAAAGCGCATCGGCAGCGGCCTGGGTGGCGGCGGCATGATGCAGATCGGCAAGAGCAAGGCGCGTGTCTACGTCGAGACCGACATGAAGGTGAGCTTCGCTGATGTCGCCGGCGTCGACGAGGCCAAGGACGAGCTCAAGGAAATCATCGAGTTTCTCCGCGATCCGCAAACCTATGGCCGCCTAGGCGGGCGCATGCCCAAGGGCGTGCTGCTGGTCGGTCCACCCGGCACCGGCAAAACGTTGCTGGCGCGCGCCGTCGCTGGCGAGGCGAAGGTGCCGTTCTTCTCCATTTCCGGTTCCGAGTTCGTCGAGATGTTCGTCGGCGTCGGTGCCGCGCGGGTGCGCGATCTCTTCGAACAGGCGCGGGCCCAGGCGCCAGCGATCATCTTCATCGACGAACTGGATGCCCTCGGTCGCGCCCGCGGTGCCGGGCCGCTGTCCGGCGGGCATGACGAGAAGGAGCAGACGCTCAACCAGCTGCTGGTGGAGATGGACGGCTTCGACACCTCCAGCGGACTCGTCCTGCTGGCGGCCACCAACCGCCCCGAGATCCTCGACCCTGCGCTGCTGCGCGCCGGCCGTTTCGACCGCCAGGTGCTGGTGGACCGGCCGGACAAGGTCGGACGGGTGCAGATTCTCAACGTGCACCTGAAGAAGTCGCGGCTGGGCACCGATGTCGATCCCCAGGCCATCGCCGCGCTGACCCCGGGCTTTACCGGCGCCGACCTGGCCAACCTGGTCAACGAGGCGACGCTGCTGGCGACCCGGCGCAACGCCGAGGCGGTGGCGATGCAGGACTTCACCGCGGCCATCGAACGCATCATCGCCGGGCTGGAGAAGCGCAACCGCCTGCTCAACCCGCGCGAGCGCGAGATCGTCGCCTACCACGAGATGGGCCATGCGCTGGTGGCCATGGCGCTGCCGGGCGTCGATCCGGTGCACAAGGTGTCGATCATCCCGCGCGGCATGGGCGCGCTGGGCTACACCATCCAGCGGCCCACCGAGGATCGCTTCCTGATGACCCGCGAGGAGCTGGAAAACAAGATGGCCGTGCTGCTCGGCGGCCGCGCGGCGGAGTGGCTGGTGTTCGCCCATCTGTCCACCGGCGCGGCGGACGACCTGGCCAAGGTCACCGACATCGCCCGCGCCATGGTCACCCGTTACGGCATGTCCACGCGCCTCGGCCACCTGGCGCTGGAGCGTGAGCCCAACGCCTTTCTCGGCAACGAAGCGTTGCTCGGCCTCAAGCCGCAGCACGACTACGCGGAAAGCACCGCTACGGCCATCGACGAGGAAGTGCAGGAGCTGGTGCAGGCGGCCTTCCAGCGCAGCCTGTCGTTGCTCGAGGCACGGCGCGAGCTGCTCGAGCGCTGCGCCCGGCAGTTGCTGCAACAGGAAACGCTGGATGCCGAGGAGCTGCGCCAACTGAGCGCCGCCGCGCCCGACACCGCGGCGCTTCCGGCGCCCTAGTCGGGTGTTTCAGGCTGGTGCGCGACCGGCGTGCTGGGCCAGGGCCCACTCCACATGCTCGCGCACCAGCTCCGACGGATCGTCGCGGCGCGCCTGAAGCGCTTCCAGCACCGGGATGCTCGACGGCGCATTGCCCAGGCCCACCGCGAGATTACGTAGCCAGCGTTCGTAGCCGGCGCGGCGTAGCGGCGAGCCCTCGGTGCGGCTGAGAAACTCCTCTTCCGTCCAGCGGAACAGGGTCGCCAGTTCAGCGTTGTCCAGGCTATGGCGCGGCTGAAAGTCGCTCTGCTCGGTGGGGCGTGCGAAGCGGTTCCAGGGGCAGACGATCTGGCAATCGTCGCAACCGAATACGCGGTTGCCGATCTTGTCGCGCAGCTCGACCGGGATCGGCCCCTTGAGCTCGATGGTGAGGTAGGAAATGCAGCGCCGCGCGTCCAGCAGCCGTTCACCGACGAACGCCTCGGTGGGGCAGATGTCCAGGCAGGCGTGGCAGCTGCCGCAGTGATCGCGGGTCACCGGCTCGTCGACCGGCAGCGCGATGTCGACGAACAGCTCGCCGAGAAAGAACCAGCTGCCGGCCTTGCGGTTGAGCAGCAGGGTGTTCTTGCCGATCCAGCCGAGGCCGGCCTGCTGCCCGGCGGCCTTCTCCAGCACCGGCGCGCTGTCGACGAAGGCGCGAAAGCCGAACGGGCCGATCATCTGCTGAATGCGCTCGGCGAGTTGCTGGATGCGTTTGCGGATCAGCTTGTGGTAATCGCGGCCCAGCGCATAGCGTGACACATAGGCCTTCTCCGGACTTGCGAGCTGCTGCGTCATGCGCGTGTCGCCGGGCAGGTAGTCCATGCGCAGCGAGATCACCCTGAGCGTGCCCGGCACCAGTTCGTCCGGCCGCGAACGCTTGCTGCCGTGGGCGGCCATGTAGTCCATCTCGCCCTGATAACCGGCTGCCAGCCAGGCCTCCAGATGCGCTTCGTGCTCGCCGAGGTCGACATCGGTGATCCCCACCTGCTGGAAGCCGAGCTCACGCCCCCATTCCTTGATGGATTGGGCGAGGGCGGCGGGGTCGAGAGAGAGGCTGGACATTGGAGAGCGGCATGACAGGCGGGTGCGTATAATTCTGCCAGACATTCCGCCGCGATGATCCCTGCTCCGATGACCGATTCCCTGCCCGTCGCTCTGTATACCGCCGCCCAAGTGCGCGAACTCGATGCGCGCCTGATTGCCGCCGGCACTCCCGGTTTCGAATTGATGCAGCGTGCCGCTCATGTCGCATGGCGTGCGCTGCGTCGGCGCTGGCCGGATGCCGGGGCGGTCACCGTGCTGGCCGGACGTGGCAATAACGCGGGCGATGGCTACATCGTTGCAGCGCTGGCGCAGCGCTCCGGCTGGCAGGTGCGGGTGCTGGCGGTGGGCGATCCGCAAGCTTTGCAGGGCGATGCCGCGCACGCCCTGGCCGAGGCGCGGGCGAGCGGAGTGGTCGTCGAGCCCTGGCATGCCGAGGCGATGTTGCAGGGCGTGCTGGTGGATGCGCTACTGGGCACCGGCATTGCCGGTGACGTGCGCGAGCCATATGTCGCAGCGATCGAGGCTATCAATGCCAGTGCGCTACCGGTGCTGGCAATCGATCTGCCGTCCGGGCTCTGCGCCAACAGCGGGCGGGTGCTGGGTCACGCGGTGCGTGCCGATCTCAGTGTGACCTTCATCGGGCTCAAGCTCGGGCTGTTCACCGCGGACGGCCCGGATCGCGTCGGTACGTTGGTATTCGATGATCTGCAGGCCGATCCGCAGATCGTCAGTCAGGTCGCAGGCGACGCTGTACGCCTGGATCAGTCAACGTTGGTGCCTGTCGCGCCGCGCTCGCCGGTGGCGCACAAGGGCAGCTTCGGTCAGGTGCTGGTCATTGGCGGCGATCTGGGGACCGGCGGCGCCGCGCTGCTCAGCGCCGAGGCGGCGTTGCGCTGCGGCGCGGGCATGGTGACGCTGGCGACTCGTCCGGAACATGTCACCGCTTCGCTGGTACGACGCCCGGAAATCATGTGCAGTGGCGTCGAGTCGACCTATAGCCTGACCGCGCTGGTCGAGCGCGCCGATGTGCTGGTGGTCGGCCCAGGCCTGGGGCAGGCGCCCTGGGGACGCAGCCTGCTGTCGCTGGCGGCGCAACATGAGTTGCCGCAGGTGTGGGACGCCGATGCGCTGAACCTGCTGGCGGCTGGCGGCATCGAATTGCCGGCAGCGAGCGTGATCACCCCGCACCCGGGCGAGGCTGCGCGGCTGCTGCAGTGCTCGGTAGCTGAAATCCAGGCTGATCGCCCCGCTGCGGCGCGTGCGCTGGCCCATCGCTACGCCTGCGTGGCACTGCTCAAAGGAGCCGGTACGCTGATCGCCGCCGCGGATGGTCGGCTGTCGCTCTGTGATCGCGGCCATCCGGCGATGGCCAGTGCCGGTTTGGGCGACGTGTTGGCCGGCGTGATTGGTGCGTTGCTGGCGCAAGACCTGACGCCATTCGATGCGGCCTGCCTGGGGGCGTGGTTACACGCCTCCGCTGGCGAGCGCTTGGGTGAGCAGGGGCGCGGACTCGCCGCCAGCGATCTGATTCCCGTGGTTCGTCAGTTGCTCGAGGAGCAGTCGCCATGCCTGAAGTGAATCTGTATGCCGCGGACGAGGCTGCCATGCTCGCGCTGGGCGCACGCATCGCTCAGGCGACCGGCGGTCTTGGCGTCATCTATCTGCATGGTGATCTCGGTGCGGGCAAGACCACGTTGTCGCGCGGCCTGATTCGCGGCTTCGGTCATGCGGGCAAGGTCAAGAGTCCGACCTTCACATTGGTCGAACCCTACGAGTTGGACGATGTGCAGGTTTACCACTTCGACCTGTATCGTCTGGTCGATCCGGAAGAACTGGAGTTCCTCGGCATCCGCGACTATTTCGAAGGCAATGCGCTGTGCCTGATCGAATGGCCGGAGCGCGGGGCCGGCATTTTGCCAAAGGCCGACATGGACATTACCATTGCACCGCATGAGGCCGGCCGTACGCTGCGCCTGTCGCCCCACACCGCGCGGGGCGAAGCCTGGTGTGTCGCCCTGACCGACGGAGAGCTATGAATAACATGGGTTTGGGGATGCGCATTCGCACCCTGGTTGTTGGCCTGGTGCTGTCGCTGATGGCGACGGACCTGTTTGCTGCCAGCGATGTGCAGAGCGTGCGTCTGTGGCGTGCGCCGGACAACACCCGCCTGGTGTTCGATCTATCCGGCCCGGTCGAGCACAAGATATTCACCCTTACTGCGCCTGATCGGCTGGTCATCGACGTGACCGGCGCGACGCTCAAGGCCGAACTCGACAAGCTGCCGTTGAAGAACACGCCGGTCGCCTCCCTGCGCGCCGGCCAGCACGATGCCGACACACTTCGCGTGGTCGTCGATCTGCATGCGCCGGTAGCGCCGAAGAGCTTCAGTCTGGCGCCCAATCAACAATACGGTCATCGCCTGGTGGTCGACCTCTTCGATCAGGCGACAGCCGCTCGCGCCGCGACCCAGCCGCCAGCCACCGCTACCCCGGCGACGCCCGCCGCGCCGGTTTCCCCGACCCTGCCGGCGGTGAAGCTGCCGGCTACGGCGAGCAGTAAGCGCGACATCGTGATCACCATCGACGCCGGTCATGGTGGCGAAGACTCCGGCGCGATTGGACCCGGCAAGATCTACGAGAAACACGTGGTACTGCAGATTTCCAAGGAACTGCAACGACAGATCAACGCCGACAAGGGTTTTCGAGCCGAGCTGGTGCGCACGGGCGACTACTTCATCCCGCTGCGCAAACGCACCGAGATCGCGCGCAAGAAGGGCGCCGACCTGTTCGTCTCGATCCATGCCGATGCCGCGCCGCGTTCGGCGGCCTACGGTGCCTCGGTGTTCGCCCTGTCCGACCGCGGTGCCACCTCGGAGACCGCGCGCTGGCTAGCCGACAGCGAGAACCGTTCCGACCTGATTGGCGGTGCCGGCAACGTCAGTCTGGGCGACAAGGATCAGATGCTTGCTGGTGTGCTGCTGGACCTATCGATGACGGCTTCGTTGTCATCGAGCCTGAATGTCGGGCAGAAGGTATTGAGCAACATGGGGCGCATCACTCCACTGCACAAGCGGCGGGTCGAGCAGGCGGGCTTCATGGTGCTGAAGTCGCCGGATATCCCGTCGATTCTGGTGGAGACCGGCTTCATCTCGAACCCGTCCGAGGCCAAGAAGCTGCAGACGGCGAGCCACCAGCAGTCGCTGGCGCGCTCGATCCACAGTGGCGTAAGGCAGTTCTTTCATGAGAATCCGCCGCCTGGAACCTATGTGGCCTGGTTGCGGGATTCCGGCAAGATCGCCAGTGCGCCGCGCGAGCACATCGTACGTTCCGGCGAGAGCCTGGCATTGCTCGCCCAGCGCTATCAGGTAAGCCTGACTTCCCTGCGCAGCGCCAACAATCTGCGCAATGACGTGATCAAGATCGGTCAGACGCTGAGCATTCCCGCCACCACGCTGGCCTCGCAACCATGAGCGAGGTGCCGCGCATCCAGCTGCTAAGTCCGCGGCTGGCGAACCAGATTGCCGCCGGCGAGGTGGTGGAGCGCCCGGCCTCGGTGATCAAGGAGCTTCTGGAAAACAGTCTGGATTCGGGCGCGCGACGCATCGATGTGGACGTCGAGCAGGGCGGGGTCAAGCTGCTGCGAGTGCGCGACGACGGCTGCGGCATTCCGCCGGACGATCTGCCGCTGGCCCTGGCGCGTCACGCCACCAGCAAGATTCGTGATCTGGAAGACCTCGAACGGGTCATGAGTCTGGGTTTTCGGGGCGAAGCGCTGGCTTCGATCAGTTCCGTCTCGCGTCTGACCATGACTTCACGCACCGCCGATGCCAGCGAGGCCTGGCAGGTGGAGACCGAGGGGCGTGAAATGGAAGCGCGGGTGCAGCCCGCGGCGCATCCAGTGGGCACCTCGGTGGAGGTGCGCGATCTGTTCTTCAATACGCCGGCGCGGCGCAAGTTTCTGCGCACCGAGAAGACCGAATTCGATCACCTTCAGGAAGTCATCAAGCGCCTGGCGCTGGCGCGTTTCGACGTGGCCTTCCATCTGCGCCATAACGGTAAGGTCGTGCTGGCGCTGCACCAGGCCGAAGACGATGCGGCGCGCGCGCGTCGTGTCGCTTCGGTATGCGGGCCGGCGTTCCTCGAGCAGGCGCTGCCCATCGAGATCGAGCGTAACGGCTTGCGACTGTGGGGCTGGGTCGGGTTGCCGACCTTCTCGCGCAGTCAGGCGGACCTGCAGTATTTCTACGTCAACGGGCGCATGGTTCGCGACAAGCTGGTGGCCCATGCGGTACGCCAGGCCTATCGCGATGTGCTGTTCAACGGCCGGCACCCGACGTTCGTGCTGTTCCTCGATGTCGACCCGGCGGTGGTGGACGTCAACGTGCACCCGACCAAGCATGAAGTGCGCTTCCGCGACAGCCGCATGGTGCATGACTTCCTTTACGGCACGCTGCATCGCGCGCTGGGGGATGTGCGGCCGGAAGATCAGCTCGCGGCACCGGCCAGCGTCACGCCGATGACGCAGGTTTCCGGACTGGCCGCTGGCGAGTTCGCCGGGCAGAACGAAATGAGTCTGGCGGCCAGCGTGCTTGAGCGGCCCCAGGGTGATACGTCGTCCTGGCGCGGCGCAGGGGCCGGTTATCAGGCGCCACGGCCAGCTTCGGCCGGCTATACCGCCGAAGCTCAGGGTGCTTATCGCGAGTTCTTCACGCCGTTGCCCGAAAGCGGTCCCGCGGCACTGCCGGCGAGTCAGGATGACGTGCCGCCGCTGGGGTATGCGCTGGCGCAGCTCAAGGGCGTCTACATCCTCGCCGAAAATGCCCAGGGCATGGTGTTGGTTGACATGCACGCCGCTCACGAACGCATCACCTATGAGCGACTGAAAACCGCCATGGCCAGCGAAGGCTTGCGCGGGCAGCCATTGCTGGTGCCTGAGTCGATTGCGCTGAGTCAGCGTGAAGCCGACTGCGCCGAAGAGCACGGGCAATGGTTTCAGATGCTGGGTTTCGAGCTGCAACGACTGGGGCCGGAGACCTTGGCGATTCGACAGATCCCGTCGCTGCTCAAGCAGGCCGAAGCGACCCGGCTGGTCCGCGACGTGTTGGCCGATCTGCTTGAGTACGGCACCAGTGACCGTATTCAGGCCCATCTGAACGAGTTGCTGGCGACCATGGCGTGTCATGGCGCTGTGCGCGCCAACCGGCGGCTGACGGTGCCCGAGATGAACGCCTTGCTGCGCGATATGGAACATACCGAGCGCAGCGGGCAGTGCAATCACGGGCGTCCGACCTGGACGCAGCTCGGCATGGACGAGCTGGACAAGCTGTTCCTGCGCGGTCGCTGAGTAATCCTCGCGGCGAACCGTGCTTGCAGCTGGCCGCCTGTCGCCGGAAACTATGCGGCCAAGACCGTCGAGCTTCCTGATGTCCGCTCTCCCTCCTGCCATCTTCCTCATGGGCCCCACTGCGTCGGGCAAGACCGATCTTGCGTTGGAGCTGGCGCGCTTGCTGCCCTGCGAGCTGATCAGTGTCGATTCGGCGCTGGTCTATCGCGGCATGGATATCGGCACGGCGAAGCCGTCGGCTGAAGTGTTGGCCGAGTTTCCCCATCGTCTGGTGGACATCCTCGACCCGGCCGAGAGCTATTCGGCTGCAGAGTTCAGCGCAGATGCCCTGGCGGCCATGGCCGAGATCAGCGCGGCTGGCCGAATTCCTCTGCTGGTTGGCGGCACCATGTTGTATTTCAAGGCGTTGCAGGAAGGGCTCGCCGATATGCCGGCAGCTGACCCGTTGCTACGTGCCGAACTCGAGGCGCTGGCCGCGACGCAAGGGTTGCAGGTGCTGCACGATCAGCTGGCCCAGGTGGATCCGGAGTCGGCAGCGCGCATTCATCCTAACGATCCGCAGCGGCTGGTACGCGCGCTAGAGGTATATCGCGTCAGCGGCTTGACCATGAGCGAGCACCGCGCCCGACAAAGGTCGCAAAAAGCCGTCGCAGACGCTCCAGGCTCAGGAGTCTTGCCTTATACTGTCGCGCAACTGTGCATCGCCCCCGCACAACGCCACATCCTGCATGAGCGCATCGAGAGACGTTTCCTGCACATGGTTGAACAGGGCTTTGTCGAAGAGGTCGAAGCCCTGAGGAGTCGGGGTGATCTGCACCTTGGCATGCCGTCGATTCGAGCGGTTGGTTATCGTCAGGTCTGGGAATATCTGGACGGATCATCGACCCGAGAGGAAATGGTGGAGCGCGGCATCATCGCAACCCGGCAACTGGCCAAGCGGCAGTTCACCTGGTTGCGAAGCTGGGGGGAGATGCACTGGCTGGACAGTTTGTCCCGCGACAATCTGCCGCGCGCATTGAAATACCTGCAATCGCTCTCCATATTGAGCTG
>DAMCQE010000066.1:0-14846 GCA_032105665.1 Pseudomonas sp.
GCGTCGTTGCTCGACGCGCAGCTGCCGACCGAACAGCTGGCACCGCTCGAGCCCGCTGCGCCGGGCGAAGTAGGCGAGGCGCCGCTGCTCACCGGCGAGCGACCCGCCAGCCCGTCGCTGCAAGGCGCCGAGCGCCTACTCAGGTTGCAGGCGCCGGAGGCCAAGTGGGGCGAGCAGATGCTGCATGCGCTGCGCGAGCACGTCGAGGTGCAGCTGCAGCAGCGTCAGCAGAGCGCCAGCATCCGCCTCGATCCGCCGGAGCTGGGCAGTCTGGAAATCCACCTCAGCCATGAATCCGGACGCCTCACGGTCCAGCTCAGCGCCGCCCACGCCGATGTCGCGCGCCTGCTGCAGCAGACCAGCGACCGGCTGCGGCAGGAACTGGTCGCGCAGCATTTCGTGCAGGTCAACGTGCAGGTTGGTGCCGATAGCGGCCGGGACCGCCAGGGTCAGCCTCGGCAAAGCCGTGACGAGGAGCAGGTGCTTGCCGCGGCTGCCACCGCGCTGCCGGAGCGCAGCGGGCGCTCGGCCGGGCTTGCCAACGATGTGCTGGTCACGGTCTGACCGGCTCACTTTCAACTACAGGATCCGAATTGGTTATGTCGACGCCCCGTCTCGTTCTTCTGATGCTGCTGCTCAATGTCGTCACCGTGGCCGGTGGCGTCGGTGCCGCCTATTGGCTGCTCAAGCCGGGCATGGCCGGCAGTGAAGTGGTGGCCGAAACCATCGAGCCGGTGCAGTACGAGTTCTATGCCGTGCCCAAGGTCATCGTCAGCCTGCGAGGGGACGGTCGCGAGCGCTATTTCGTGCTCGACCTGGCGCTGCAGGCCGAAGCTTCGGATGAGCCGAAGAACTTCGAGCAGATCGAACCGCTGGTGCGCAACTCGGTGGTCAGCTACCTGTCCGGGCTGGAATTCGCCGAGCTACGCGCGATGCCCATCGGCGAGCTGCAGACGCGCCTGGAAGAGGCGTTGTTCGCCGACTTTGCCAGCAAGAAGGCGGTGGTGCCGTTCCACCATGTGCTGGTCAACAAGCTGATCGTTCAGTAAAGGCCCGCGCCATGAACGCCACCTGCCCCGTCGACTGCTACACCGCCAGCCCGGCCGGCCACGCGCTGTTCGCGCCGGCCGACGAGCAGCGCTGGATGATGCAGTACCTACCGCTGGTCAAGCGCATCGTGCGCCAGTTGTCGCTGCAGGCGAATCAGGTGCTCGACCGCGAAGACATGGAGCAGATCGGCATGATCGGGCTGCTCGAAGGCCTGCGTCGCTACGGCGAACCGGACGAACAGTTCGGTCGCTTCGCCGCGCTGCGCATCCGTGGCGCGATCCTCGACGAGCTGCGCCGTCAGGACTGGCGGCCTCGCCAGGTCCGGCAGCAGGCGCACAAGGTGCGCGACGCGATCCGCGAGCTCACCCGCCAGCTCGGCCACACGCCGAGCGACGAGGAGATCAAGGCGTTCACCGGGCTGGATGAAAAGGACTACCAGGCCTTCCTCTGGGCCGATTCGTCGGAGGCCATCGAGAGCCTCGACGAACTGCTGCAGAGCGGCCACGAGCATTTCCCCGATGCCGCCGAGCTGTTCGAGGAACGGCTGCTCAAGGAGCGCCTGCTGGAGCAGGCGCTGGCGCGGCTGGACGAGCGCGAGCGGCTGGTGCTGACGCTGTACTACCAGCACGAGTTGAGCCTCAAGGAAATCGCCCTGGTGCTGGAAGTCAGCGACGCCAGGGTCTGTCAGTTGAGCAAGCAGGCGATCGGCAAGGCCTGTCGCTTTCTGGGGTCGGTGGACCCTTAACCGAGAGAAGTCAGTAACGTCATGCAGAAAGTATTAGGTGCGTTCATCATCATCGGTTGCGTCCTCGGTGGCTACGCCATGGCCAACGGCGACATGCGGGTGCTCTGGCAGCCGGCGGAAGTGGTGATCATCCTTGGCGCCGCGATCGGCAGCCTGGTGGTCGGCAATCCCAAGGAAGTGCTGATCGAGATGCTGCACCAGATCAAGGGCGTGTTCGCCTACCAGCGTCGTGGCGAGGAGTTCCAGCGCCAGTTGCTGATGCTGCTCTATGAGCTGCTGGAAATGGTCGACGTGGGCGGTCTCAAGGTGCTCGATTCGCACATCGAGGAGCCGGAGCAGAGCGACCTGTTCGTGCGCTACCCGCTGATCCTGCAGGAGAAGAACCTGATGGCGTTCATCGCCGACAATTTCCGCCTGATGGCCATGGGCAAGATCAGCGCCCACGAACTCGAGGGCTTCCTCGAGCAGGAGCTGGAGGCGATGGAACATGCGTTGATGCAGCCGTCGCGCTCGCTGTTCAAGATCGGCGAGGCGATGCCGGGCTTCGGCATCCTTGCCGCGATCATGGGCATCATCATCACCATGGGCAGCATCGGCGGCAGCGTCGCCGAGATCGGCGCCCACGTCGCTGCGGCGCTGGTCGGTACCTTCCTCGGCATCTTCTTCTGCTACTGCCTGATGGAGCCGCTGTCCAACGCTATGGGCCAGCGGATCAAGACCGAGCTGTCGGCGCTTGAATGCGTGCGCACCACCCTGGTCGCGCATCTGGCCGGCAAGCCGACGCTGCTGGCGGTCGATGCCGGACGCAAGCTGATCGAACAGGACGTCAAGCCGGCCTTCCGTCAACTCGAGGTCTGGGTCAACCAGTACGAGGAAGAAAGGGACGCGGCATGAAGAGCCGAGACAAGGGCAAGGCCGGCGAACGCGAGATCATCATCAGGCGCCGAAGCAAGAAGGGCCACGGCGACGAGCACGGCGGCGCCTGGAAGGTGGCTTTCGCCGACTTCACCCTGGCCATGATGGCGCTGTTCATGGTGCTGTGGATCATCCAGCCGCAGATGAACCTGACCAACCCGGCCTCGGGTGATCAGGAAAGCAATCCGCTGGTCGATGGCGGTGCCGGCATCTTCGATGGCACCAGCACCTCGCCGCTGGAACTCGATGGTGTGCCGCTGCGCCCGGCGCCGGACGAACCGTCGCCTCGGCATGATGAGACGGCAAGCCGGGACGGCGAGATGCCCACCGACGGCACCCGCCGCTATGCCTCGACCGCCGAATTGCAGGCGCTGGCGGCGCTGATGCAGGAGGTCGCCGGGCAGGTCGACGCGCTGGCCAATCTGGAAGTGGACGTGGTGCCCCAGGGCCTGCGCATCCTGATCAAGGACGACCAGCAGCGCTTCATGTTCCAGCGCGGCAGCGCGGTGCTCAACCCGCACTTCGCCAAGTTGCTTGGCGTGCTGGCTGGGGTGCTCGGCAAGGTCGAGAACAAGCTGATCATCAGCGGTCACACCGACGCCACGCCCTACCGCCTGCAGTCGGGCTATGACAACTGGAATCTTTCTGGCGATCGCGCCTTGCGTGCACGCAACGTGCTGGTATCGGCCGGCCTGCCGGCGCGCTCGGTGCTGCAAGTGACGGCCCAGGCGGATGTCATGCCGCTGCGCCCCGAGGCGCCGGAAGACGGTGCCAACCGGCGGGTGGAGATTCTCTTGCTGACCGATTCGGCGGAGACGCTGTACAAGGAGCTGTTCGGCGACAGCTACGGCAAGGTGCGTTTCTCCGAGAGCGGTGCGCAATACAGCGGGGAGCTCAGCGAGGAAAGCTGAGCGCTGCCGGGCCGCACGCTGGCCCTCAGCGCTGTGCCACGGCCTGTTCGGCGCAGTACACCTGCTGGGTTTCGACGCCGTAGAGGCAGGCGCCGACCTGTTCGAGGGTGATGCGCGCACCCTTGTGCTTGCCATAAAGCAGATTGAAGACCAGCTCGTCGTCAAGCTCGCTGGCGGCTGTCAGGCCGCTGATCTCGCCCTCCTCGACGATCAGCCGAGCGCGGCCAAGAAGATCTGTTTCCACCCGACCGGATGCTTCGACGATAGCGCTGCTGTTGCGCGTCATCGAGTAGAAGCGGCCGTCGCGGAACACCACGCTCTGGGTGACCGGCGCTAGCTCCCCATTACTGAGCAGGACCTGCCCGGTGGAGGCATAGCGGCCGTCCAGGCTGGCGCTGTAGCTGGTGGTGCCCATGGCGACCAGCGCCCAGAGTGCCATGGCCGTCGGTACCATTACTCGCAGCAGGCGCTTGCTCGCGGCGCCGCTTTCGGAATGCACAGTCATCGCAGACAACCTTGCAGTGTTTGGTTCGAAATGCTGTTCACCTGGCTGCGATGGACTTTCAGCCAGTTCACCTGGCCATCCTTGCGCAGACAGCGCAGCTCGTAGAAGCCGGGGGATTTATTGACGATCAACCGACTCGGGTGGCTATTCAGGCCGGCAATACTGGCAACCAGCAGCCGGGTTTCCTGCATCATGCGCTCAAGCTTCTGCTGGCTTTTCTCCACATAGAGCACTTCGAGCTGGCCGATGGAATGGTTGTGGGTCAGCGAGCCCTTGGGCGCATGCATGAAGCGATAGCCCAGGGCGACCACTGCGAGCAGCAGCGCCATGGCTGTGCCAAGCACGGTCGGTGCCAGCCAGGGCGACGCCTGCAGCGCAGCCGCCGCCGCATGTGGCTCCGTAATTTCCAGTGTTTGCGCGGCGCCAATGCTCGGCGGAGCCGGCTCTGCCTCGCTGGCTTCGAGCAGGTGGTTCGGATTGAACAGATACCCCCGCCGTGGCAGGGTCTGGATGATCTGGCTGGAGCTGTCGGATAGCACCTGGCGCAGGGTATAGATCTGCTGGTTCAGGCTGCCCTGGCCGACTACGCGATCCTCCCAGGCGTGGCGGAGCAGCTCCTCGCGCGAAACCACTTCTCCCGGAGTTTGCAGCAGGCGTTCCAATACGCGGCTGCCGGAGAAACCGAGATCGACCTTTTTCGCGTCGTCACCGGTGATCAGCATTAGCTGGTAGAGCGAACGGTCGAAGCGCGCCACGCGGCCGTCCTGCCCGCACTTCAGGAGCGGGCATGCAGTGCCATCGGTGGCCTGTCTGGGCGGAGATAAAGTCATAGGGCTCAGAAAAAGGTGCAGTGACTGTGATCTAGGACATGGGAGTACCGTGAACCGGTCGGCAATATATTGGCGACGTTTTTTTGAACTTACAAGGGAACTAATCAGACTTATAGCTGACATGCATGATGGCTATATGACATCACGGCGATGTTTTCGTGACTCAGTGGTCAGGCCGGAGCGCGTGCAGGGTGCGCCATTGCTGGCTTTGGGGCGGGAGAAAGGTATATCGGCAGCGCTGTTGGTCGTGCCTGGCCGTTGGTCGGTAGACGGCCAGCGTGTGTTCGGCGGGGCAAAAAAACGCCCCGAACAGTCGGAGCGTTTCATTTGTAGCAAAGCGGATCGGCCCGCGCGGGCCTACCCGAGGATCATTAGCCTAGCAGGCCCATGACCATACCTGGCATCTGGCCGGCTTGCTTGAGCATGGAGATCCCGGACTGCATGAGCATGGAATTCTTGCTCATATTGGCGCTTTCCATGGCAAAGTCCGCATCCATGATCCGGCCCTTGGCCATCTCGGTGTTGTCCTTCATGTTGGCCAGGTTGTTGCTGGTGTGGTTTAGCCGGTTGATGTTGGCGCCTAGCTTGGCACGTACGCTACCAACAGCATTTAGCGCTGTTTCCAACCCGTCGATCAAGTCATTGGCGTGATTGGTGTAGGTGTCATCAGCAGGAGTCGCCCCGGCAGTTTTAAAGGTGATATTGCCGGTGGTGGTTGCAGAGCTTGCGGTGCCGGTAAAGCTATCCGAAACATCTCTCAGGCTGTTGTGCAGCGTCACCAAGTCGCCGCCCATCTCCAATTTGAGAGTTTCGTCAGCACTGGCACCGATCTGGAAACTCACCCCTGCCGCAAGACCCAACTTCCCGGTGGCGGTGGTGGTAGTCATGGCCGCCGTGGTTGTGTTGCCAAACAGTTCTTCACCAGCGTATTTGGTGTTCTCAAAGATATTCTTCAGTTCGGCGCCGAGCTCGTGATACTCAGCTTGCAGCGACTCAAGGTCTTGGTTGCTATTGGTACCGTTAGCGGCCTGAGTGGCCAAATCCTTCATGCGCTGGACGATGTCGGTCATCTCGCTGAACGCGCCTTCGGCAGTTTGCAGCATAGAGATGGAATCACTGACGTTGCGCATGGCAACGCCCATGCCGCGGCTTTGAGCGTTCAGTCGAGTGGCGATCTGCAGGCCGGCGGCGTCGTCGGCGGCGGAGTTGATGCGCAGGCCGGTGCCCAGGCGTTGCTGGTTAGTAGCCAGGGCGTTGTTGGACTTGTTCAGCGCGGTGTTGGTGGTCAGCGCCGAGAAATTGGTGTGAATGGACAGAGCCATTTTGATAGTCCTTCTGAAATCAATATGAGCCAACCGCTAGGCTTTAGCCTAAAGGGCGGCTGGCTGTGTCGGCGGGGCGAAAAGTTATTAGCCCAGCAGGCCCATGACCATGCCCGGCATCTGTCCGGCTTGCTTGAGCATGGAGATTCCGGACTGCATGAGCATGGAGTTCTTGCTCATGTTGGCGCTTTCCATGGCGAAGTCGGCGTCCATGATTCGGCCTTTGGCCATCTCGGTGTTGTCCTTCATGTTCGCCAGGTTGTTGCTGGTGTGGTTCAGGCGATTGATGTTGGCACCCAGCGCTGCACGCAGCGAGCCGATGTCATTTAGGGCAGTTTCAAGAAGGTTCATCGCGCCTTGCGGACCTGCTTCGCTACCGGCAGTAACGACCGATGCATCCGTCAGATCAGCAGCGATGGCGTCCGCCAGCGCCTCATCGGTTACCTCGGTCATTTCATCGGTAACATCAAGTTCCAACGTCTCACTGGCGCTTGCGCCAATCTGGAAGGTGACGGTGCCCGCCAACGAGCCACCGCTGAGCAGCGCTTTACCGGCATACTTCGTATTGTCCAGGATGCTGGTCACTTCTTTGCCCAGCTCGGCGTACTCGGCTTGCAGAGCGGCCAGATCGTCATCGCTATTGGTGCCGTTTGCCGCCTGGGTTGCCAGATCCTTCATGCGCTGAACGATATCGGTCATCTCGCTGAACGCGCCTTCGGCAGTCTGCAGCATCGAAACAGCATCGCTGGTGTTGCGCATGGCAACACCCATGCCGCGGCTCTGGGCGTTCAGGCGCGTGGCGATCTGCAAGCCGGCAGCGTCGTCGGCAGCGCTGTTGATGCGCAGGCCGGTGCCCAGGCGCTGCTGGTTAGTGGCCAGGGCGTTATTCGACTTGTTCAGGGCGGTATTGGTGGTCAGCGCGGAATAGTTGGTGTGAATGGACAGAGCCATGGTGATCATCCTTCGTGCGGTGGGCTGTTAGGAGCTGGCTTGACTGCCTGCTGATTGGGTAGGGCGACAACCCACGAAGAAGGATTAAATCCTGACGCCAAATTTTTTAACGGCTGCGATCTCTGCCGATGCGGTCAGGGATAGCCTTAGCCAAGCTGGCGGGGCGGCTAGAGTTAGCGCCGAGGGTGGCCCTCCACAAGAGCCGGGGCCTGCACTAACCCGCTTTATAGTGGGAGGCGCGCCCTCGCGGCGAAGCAGGGCGACGATCACCACTAGAACGTACTGCTCACCACGCCTTCCTCCACCACCTGGGCATCGATCACCTTGCCGCTGCGTACGTTGCGTACGCGAATTACCTCGCCGGGTTGCCCGTCACCCAGCGCCTCGCCGTTGGTGGAGGCTTCGATACCGTCGTGGCTGGCAACGATCTTTACCGGCTGGCCGCGCTTGACTGCCAAGGGCTGCGCCAGCAGCGAGGGGGTAAGTGTCTGCCCGGCGCGGATGCGCCGTTTCGCGGCCATGCCCTGCACCTCTTCCAGGCGATTGAAATAACCGCGCTGGGCCTTGCCGATATTGATCGGTTCGAGCCTGAGGTCGTCCCGCCCCAGCGTCTGCCCGCGTTCGATGATGCCCTGGGCGTGCACCGCCGGCAGCCACACACTGGGTTGACTGGTGACTTCCAGCGTCCAGCCATCCGCTTGCGCACAACGGATCATCAGGCGCTGGCGGTCCAGCAAAGACTGGCTGCCACCCGTTTCGCCAATCTGCAGCGGCTCGTCGCAGCGGGGCAGCCGCGCGGCGCTGGCCGGCAGGCTGGTGTCGTGGGTCAGGCGTGCGCCCTGCCAGCCCTGGCGCTTCGCTTCGCGCAGCAGCGCATCGTTCAGATGCCGGTCGACGGCCTGGCGAATCTGCTCATCGGCACCGCCTTGCGCCCACACCAACCCTGGTAGCAACAGCAGCGCTGCCCAGGCGGAAGTACGTTTTCCGCTTCCGTCCTCACGCTGCGCCCGATGCGGAAGCAGGGTGTTGAAGCGGGACCTGTGCTTTGCGCTTTTGTTCATTGAAAACAACGGGTTACCTATGTGTTGGCGGGCCGGCATGAATGCTGCAGACGCTCATTCGATCGACCACACCGCTCATGCTTCAAGGGTATCGGCGAATGAGTATACGGATTGAAGACGCCCTCGGCGTTCATGAACGCGCGCTGGGCTTGCGCATGCAGCGCAGCGAGATTCTCGCAGCGAACCTGGCCAACGAGGACACCCCGGGCTTTCAGGCTCGCGACATCGACTTCGGCGCCGAGATGCAGCGCCTGGACGATGGCGCCTTGTCGCGCCTGAGCATCGCCGGCAACGATCCGCGCATGCTCTATCGCGTACCGACCCAGGCTTCGCAGGATGGCAACACCGTCGAGCTGTCGGTCGAGCAGGCGCAGTTCTCGCGCAATTCCATGGATTTCCAGACCAGCCTGACCTTCATCACCATGAAATTCCGTGGCCTGAAGCAGGCCATCGAGGGCCGCTGATGTCATTCGATTCCATCTACCGCATCGCCGGCTCGTCGATGAACGCGCAGACCGTGCGGCTGAACACCGTGGCCAGCAACCTGGCCAACACCGACTCAGCGGCGGCCAACCCGGCGGACGTCTACCAGGCACGCAAACCGATGTTCGCCGCGGTGTACGAGAACAACTCGCTGACCCGCGGCGTCGGCCTGGGCGGCGCCCATGTGCAGGTGCTCGACGTGGTCACCTCCGGGGCCGAACCCAAGCGCCGCTACGAGCCGGGCAATCCGCTGGCCGACGGCGAGGGCTACGTCTACTACCCCGACATCAACGAGATCGAGGAGATGACCGACATGATGTCGGCCACCCGCAGCTTCGAGACCGGTGTCGAGGTGCTCAACCGCGTCAAGAGCATGCAGCAGAGCCTGCTGCGCCTGGGAGAAGTCTGATGAGTAGCGTCAATTCCGCGCTGGACGCCAGCCTGGCCGGCAACAGCATCGATCAGGTCAAGCGCGCGGTGAACGTCAGCGACGCCACCACGATGGAGAACAACTTCATCAGCCTGATGGTTGCGCAGATCAAGTATCAGGACCCGACCAAGCCGGTCGACAGCACCGAGTTCCTCAACCAGTTCTCGGCGATGTCCCAGGTCAAGAGCATGGAGAATATGACCAGCCTGGCGCAGAACAACCTGGTGCTGATGGACAACCTGCAGACGCTGACCGCCGCCGGCCTGGTCGGCCAGCAGGTGCGGGTGGCGACCGAAACCCTGCAACTCGACGGCCAGCCGCTGCAGGGGCAGTTCACCCTGGCGCACGCCTCCAACCGCACGGCGCTGGTGCTGACCGATTCCAACGGCCAGAAGACCACCGTCGAACTCGGTGCCCGCTCTTCCGGCCAGGTGCCGTTCGACATCGACCCGCAGCGCCTCGGCCTGCCGGCCGGCCAGTACAGCGTGGTGATCGAGTCGGACAACGGCGAGTACCCGCAGGTGGAAGTCGCCGGTCTGGTCGGCAACGTGCGCGTCAGCGCCGAAGGCCCGGTGCTGCAGATCGACGGCGTCGGCTCGGTGCCGTTCTACAACATTCTCGAGTTCGGTGCCGGCCGCGCCTGAGCGCTGCAGCCAGCCACCGAACCTCCATCCAGCAGAGTCGAGACGCAATCATGAGCTTCAATATCGCCCTGACCGGCCTGTCCGCCGTCAACGAACAACTGAACACCATCGGCAACAACATCGCCAACTCCGGCACCGTCGGCTTCAAGTCCTCGCGCACCGATTTCGGCAGCCTCTATGCCGAAACCCAGGCCATGGGCGTGGAAGTGATCGGTACCACCCAGAGCATCAGCCAGGGCGGCGCGCTGACCACCACCAATCGCACCCTGGACCTGGCCATTTCCGGTGGCGGCTTCTTCGTCACCCGTGCCAGCAATGGCGACGTCGGCTACACCCGTGCCGGCATCTTCGGCACCGACAAGGACAGCTACATCACCAACAGCCTCGGTCAGCGCCTGCAGGGCTATCCGGCCGACGCCACCGGTAATCTGCAGACCGGCATCGTCGGTGACCTGCAGCTGCGCTCCGGCGGCATCCCGGCCCGCGCCACCGACGCGCTGAGCTTTGTCGCCAACCTGGACGCCGACCAGCAGGTACCAGCCGTGGGCTTCGATCCGCTGGCAGCGGACAGCTACAACTCCACCTACACCACCAAGCTGTTCGACTCCCAGGGCAAGGAACACACCCTGACCCAGTACTTCGTCAAGACGGCGGACAACAGCTGGAATGCCCATTACTACGTCGACGGCACTGCGCTGGCCGGTGGCCCGCAGGCGCTGACCTTCGACAGTGCCGGCGTGCTCGCCGCGCCGATCGGCACGGTCGCCCTGGCGGCGCCGCTGGCCGGCGGCGTCGCGCCATTGGCCATCGACCTCGACTACAGCGGCACCAGCCAGTACGGCTCGGAGTTCAGCGTCACCAACAACCGTGCCACCGGCTATGCGGCTGGCGAACAGACCGGCATGAGCGTGGAGAAGGACGGCAGGGTCTACGCCAGCTATTCCAATGGCGAGCGCATGCTGCAGGGCCAGGTGGTGCTGGCCAGCTTCGTCAATGCCGAAGGCCTGAAGAACATCAGCGGCACAGCCTGGACCGAGACCGCCGCCTCTGGCGCCGCCATGCTCGGCGCCCCGGGCGTCGGCCAGTACGGCACCCTGGCCTCCGGCGCGCTGGAAAGCTCCAACGTCGACCTCACGCAGCAGCTGGTAGGCCTGATGGAAGGCCAGCGTAATTACCAGGCCAACACCCAGGTCATTTCCACCAACAAGGAACTGACCCAGGTTCTGTTCAACGCAATCTGAGGCTGACCCATGGATCGCTTGGGATACACCGCGATGACGGCCGCCAGCCGCACGATGATGTCGCTGCAGGTGCGCTCGAACAACCTGGCCAACGTCAACACGCCCGGCTTTCGCGCCGACCTCGAACGCGCCCAGGCCGTCGCGGTGGAAGGCTACGGCTACGACAGCCGGCACATGGCGCTGATCGAAAACAACGGCGTCAGCCTGGCCGCCGGGCCGATGGTGGCCACCGGTCGCGAGCTGGACTTCGCAGTCAAGGGCAACGGCCTGATCGTGCTGGAAGACGGCGACGGCGAGGCCTATACCCGCCAGGGCAGCATGCAGGTCGATGCCGAAGGGCGCCTGACGCTCAACGGCCGTGCGGTACTCGGCGAAGGCGGACCCATCGTTCTGCCGGAGTACGACCGCATGGAGATCGGCAATGACGGCACCGTGTCGGTCATGGCCCCCGGCGACTGGATGATGGCCGAGGTCGACCGCATCCGTCTGGTGGACGTGCCGGCGGCCAATCTGATGAAGAACCAGGCCGGCCTGCTGGTGACCCGCGACGGCGAGCCGGCACAGCCCAGCGAGGACGTGCGGCTGGCCAGCGGCTTTCTCGAGTCGAGCAACGTCTCGGCGATCGACGAGCTGGCCTCGACCATGAGCCTGAACCGCCTGTTCGAAACCCAGGTGAAGATGATGAAAGCCGCCGAGGACCTTTCCGACGCCGGCAACCGAATGATCCGCGGCAGCTGATCGGGAGATAACGCATGAATTCCGCACTTTGGGTCAGCAAGACCGGCCTGGCCGCCCAGGACAAGGCCATGGCGACCGTGGCCAACAACCTGGCCAACGTCAACACCAACGGCTTCAAGAGCGACCGCGCGGTCTTCGAGGACCTGTTCTACGTCATCGAGAAACAGCCGGGCGCCCAAGCCGACGAGATCAACACCGTGCCGTCGGGCATCCAGCTGGGCAGCGGCGTGCGCGTCGCCGGCACGCAGAAGGTGTTCACCGAGGGCAGCATCCAGACCACCGGCCAGCCGATGGATCTGGCCATCGTCGGCCGCGGCTTCTTCCAGGTCGAGGCGCCCAACGGCGACATCTTCTACACCGAGAACGGCCAGTTCCAGCTCAACGCCGAGGGCATGATGGTCAACGCCCAGGGCCTGCCGCTGAACCCGGCGATCGAAGTGCCCGAAGGCAGCACCGGCTTCACCGTCGGCAGCGACGGCATCGTCACCGCGGTGCTGGCCGGCGACAACCTGCCGTCGGAGCTCGGGCAGATCACCCTGGTCAACTTCACCAACCCCGGCGGACTGGAAGCGCTGGGCGGCAACCTGTACCGCGAAACCGTCGCCAGCGGCGAGCCGGTGGAAGGCGTGCCGGGCGAGGAAGGCCTCGGCCAGCTCAAGCAGGGCGTGCTGGAAGGCTCCAACGTACAGGTGGTGGAGGCGATGGTGGCGATGATCGCCATCCAGCGCGCCTACGAGGCCAACGCCAAGGTCCTCGATGCCGCCAGCGGCATGCAGCAGTTCCTCAACCAGACCGTGTGATGCCGATGAAGCCGATCGCCCTTCTGCTCGCCGCGCTGCTGCTCGGCGGCTGCGCCAGTTTCGACGAGCTGCTGCCGGACGAGGATTCCAGCGAGTACGAACCGCTGGAACTCGACTACAGCCTGCCGCCGGCCACCGGCGGCGGTCTGTTCCGTTCCGGCTACGGTGGCTCGCTGGTGAGCGACAAGCGCGCGGTGCGGGTCGGCGACATCCTCACCATCGTGCTGGACGAATCGACCCAGTCGAGCAAGAGCGCCGGCACCAGCTTCGGCAAGCAGTCCAGCGTCGGCGTCGGCGTGCCCACCGTACTCGGCAAGACCTACCCGGACGTCGAGACCTCGGCCTCGGCCGAGCGCGACTTCAGCGGCTCGGCCAAGAGCTCGCAGCAGAACACCCTGCGCGGCTCGATCGCCGTCACCGTGCACCGCGTGCTGCCCAACGGCACGTTACTGGTCAAGGGCGAGAAGGCGCTGCGGCTGAACCAGGGCGACGAGTACATCCGCCTCGCCGGGCTGGTGCGCATGGACGACATCAACCGCTTCAACCAGGTGTCCTCGCAGAACGTCGCCAACGCACGGATCTCCTACGCCGGCCGCGGCGTGCTCAACGACAGCAACTCGGCCGGCTGGCTGACGCGCTTTTTCGCCCACCCGCTGTTCCCCCTCTAAGTGGAAGTTCTCCCGATGCGTGTGAAGCTGTTTCTCGCCGCCGTCGCGCTGTCCTGGCAACTGCCGGCGCAGGCCGTGCCGCTGATGGACCTGGTGGATATCGAGGGCATCCGTGGCAACCAGCTGATCGGCTACGGCCTGGTGGTCGGCCTGGATGGCACCGGTGACAAGAACCAGGTGAAGTTCACCAGCCAGTCGGTGACCAACATGATCAAGCAGTTCGGTGTGAACCTGCCGCCGAACGTCGATCCGAAGCTGAAGAACGTCGCTGCGGTGACCGTTACCGCCACGCTGCCGCCGTCCTACAGCCCGGGGCAGAGCGTCGACGTCACCGTGTCGTCGCTGGGTGATGCCAAGAGCCTGCGCGGCGGCCAGCTGCTGATGACCCCGCTGCAGGGCGTCGACGGCGAAATCTATGCCGTGGCCCAGGGCGCGCTGGTGGTCGGCGGAGTGAATGCCGAGGGTGCCAGTGGTTCCAAGGTGGCGATCAACACCTCCAACAGCGGGCTGATCCCCAACGGCGCGACGGTGGAGCGGATGATTCCCACCGACTTCACCGAGCGCCCGGAGGTGATGCTCAACGTGCGGCAGCCGAGCTTCCAGACCGTCACTCGGGTGGTCGATGCGGTCGATGGCTACTTCGGAAAGGGCACCGCCACTGCGCTCAATGCCACCAAGATTTCGATTCGTGCGCCGGTCACCAGCACCCAGCGCATGAGCTTCATGGCCATGCTCGAACGCCTGGACGTCGAAGAAGGTCGTGTGCGGCCGAAGGTCGTGTTCAACAGCCGCACCGGCACCGTGGTGGTCGGCGAAGGCGTGCGGGTGAAGGCCGCGGCGGTGGCCCATGGCTCGCTCACGGTGACCATCAGTGAGCGGCCGCAAGTCAGCCAGCCGAACGCGTTCGCCGGTGGCGACACCGTGGTTACACCGCAGTCCGACGTGGCCGTCGAGCAGGACCGCAAGGCCATGTTCAAGTGGCCGGAAGGCGCCAGCCTGGAAAGCATCATCAGCACCATCAACAGCCTGGGCGCGACCCCGGATGATGTGATGAGCATCCTCCAGTCGCTGGAGCGCGCCGGCGCACTGAACGCCGAATTGATCGTGATGTAAGGCTGGCCATGAGCATCGTTTCCCTACCGCACCACCTCAATGCCATGCGTGCGCGCAGCGACGGCCCCAGCGCCGCGCGCCGCCAGCAGCTGGAAATGGTTTCCGAGCAGTTCGAGGCCATGTTTCTGCAGCAGATCCTCAAGCAGATGCGCAAGGCCGGCGACGTGCTCTCGGCCGGCAACCCGATGCGCAGCCGCGAGCTGGATACCATGCGCGACTTCTACGACGAAGTGCTGGCCGAAACCCTGGCCGGCAAGCGCCAGACCGGGATCGCCGACATGCTGGTGCAGCAGCTCTCCGGCGGCCGCGACGGCACCGCGCCGGCACCTGCGGCACTGGGCCTGGCCAGTGTCGGGCAGGGCGGCCAGCATGCCCTGCGCGGCACCTGGCAGCGCGGCGTCGAAGCGCTGGACAGGCCGCGGCGCGGATCGCCATGCTG
>DAMCQE010000067.1:0-14643 GCA_032105665.1 Pseudomonas sp.
TGACGTAGGGCCAGTCGTAATGGATGCGATGGCCGTTGAAGGTGACCGCCGAATAGCGGAACAGCAGCGTCGGCGTAGGCGTTACCGCCTCGCGCCAGCCACCGGCGACCATGGGTTCGCCGCTGCTGGTCTTCGGTGGGCTGGGCTCACGGTAGACGATGTCCTGCTCCTCGCGGATGGCCAGACGACCGTCCTGCAAGTAGTCGTGCTGGACGGTGACGAACAGCAGCGCGCCGGTGCGGCCGTGCTTTTCTTCGATGTGTTTGATTGTGGATACCCGCCGCGCCTCGCCACCGGCTTCCAGAGGACGAAGGAACTCGACCCGACCGCCGGCCCACATGCGGTTGCGGTTGTCGGCCGGGGGCAGGAAGCCGCCGCGCGCCGGGTGACCGTCCTCGCCCAGACCGCTCTCGGCGATGGGCTCCTGAAAGAAGCACCATTGCCACAACGGCGGCAAGGCCTCGCCATGGGCAGGGGTGGTTTCGCCGAATGTGGCGGCGATGCGCATCAGCAGGTTGCGGCTGAGCTGGTCATGCACTTCTTCGCTGCGGCCAATCCAGGCAGAGATATCGGTCATTGCGGCTTCCGGTCTTTGTCTTTGTTTCGCTGGAGAATGCTACGAAGGCGGCGTTCCGTGAATTTGTATTTACCGACACCAGCGTTCGGCTAAGCTGAACGCCGTTCCAAGTACCGGTATCAAGCATGCATTTCGATCTGGCCGACCTGCGCCTGTTCATTCATATCGCCGAATCCCCCAGCCTGACCCAGGGCGCACGCCGTGCCCATCTGTCACCGGCAGCGGCCAGCGCTCGCATCAAGGCGCTGGAAAGCCAGCTCGACAGCCGCCTCCTCTATCGCGACAGCCGCGGTGTCGAGCTGACGCCGGCCGGACACAAGCTGCTGCAGCACGCGCGGCTGATCATGCGTCAGGTCGATTACTTGAAGAGCGAGTTCACCGAATACGGCACCGATTCGGCCGGACATATCCGTATCTTCGCCAACACCACCGCGGTGACCGAATTTCTGCCGGAAGTGCTGGCCGGCTTTCTCGCCGAGCGCCCCGGCGTGACCGTTGACCTGCAGGAAAGGCTGAGCCGCGACATCGTCCGTGGCGTGCTCGACGGCAGCACGGACATGGGCATCATCGCCGGGCCGGTACGCGCCGAGGGACTGCAGGTGCTGCACTTCAGCACCGATCGCCTGCTGCTCGCCGTGCCGATCGGCCATCCGCTGGCAGGCGAGCGACAGGTCACGCTGCGCCAGACGCTGGCCTACCAGCACATCGGCCTGCATGAGGGCAGCACACTGCTGACCTTCCTGCGCGATCAGGTGGAAAAACTCGGTGGTCAGCTATCGCTGCGCATCCAGGTCTCCAGCTTCGAAGCGGTGTGCCGGATGATCGAGGCCGGTGTGGGCATCGGCATCATTCCCGAATCCACGGCAAGGCGGCACAGCCGCACCATGCAGCTTGCGCTGGTGGCACTGGACGAAACCTGGGCGGTGCGCGAGCGTAGCATTCTGGTTCGCGAATTGGACGCGCTGCCCGGCAGCGTGCGTGCGCTGATCGCAACCCTGGTCTCCACGCAATTCTGAAATCCCGGCCCACCGAACATTTGCCCGTCAGCACTGCCGAAACCGGTACGCACCACAATCCGGAATCCTGCATGGACACGTCGAGCAACCGGCTGTTTCGCCTCTACCAGCGCATCGTCAGCAGCATCGCCTTCTACCCCGCGCTGATCACGCTCGGCCTGGTGCTGCTGTGCATCGTCAGCATCTGGCTGGAGATGACCTACCTGCAGGCCTACAAGGAGGACATCAAACTTGGCCTGGTCAACAACGCGGAAAATGCCCGGCTGATCCTCGGCACCCTGGTTGGCGGCATCGTCTCGCTGATGGTGTTCAGTTTCAGCATGGTGATGGTGGTGCTCAACTCGGCGTCCTCGACACTCTCGCCACGCGTCATCCCGAGCCTGATCAGCAGCCGCAACCACCAGTTCATCCTCGGAATCTATCTGGGCACCATCATCGACTCGCTGCTGCTGATCCTGACTATTCAGGAAGGCGACGACATCAACATCCCGAGCCTCGGCATCTTTCTCGCCCTGGGGCTGGGGATCGTCAGCCTGTGTCTGTTCATTACTTTCATACGCGGTATCTCGCAATCGATTCAGGTCGATTACATCCTCAATAGCCTGTTCAAGAAGACCCTGAAGGAGCTGCAGGTGCAGCAAGGCAAGTTCGGTCAGTTCAGCGAACGCCAACAGTGGCCGGATGATCAGGGCTGGCCGGTTACCCGCTCGACCCGTGCTGGCTACTTCAAGGCCTTCAACAGTGAGGCGGCCAAGGCGCTGCTGAAGAAGCACGACCTGCGCATGACCATTGAGGTGCACAACGGCTTTTTCGTGATGCCTGGCCACCCACTGTTCAGGCTTAGCCGCCAGGTCGATGGAGAAGTGACCGAGACGCTACTCGATGCCTTCGACTTCTATGTCGAGGAGTACGCGAATCAGCATTATTTCTTTGGTTTCAAGCAGATATCCGAGATCGCCAGCAAGGCACTAAGCCCAGGCATCAATGACCCGGGCACGGCGATAAAGGCGATCGACATGCTTGGCGTGCTGTTCGCCGAGCGCCTGAAGCTGCCGGATTTCGACGTTGCCAGCGAGCCCGACGAACCGCCGCGGCTGTACATTCGCGAGCTGGAGCTGCAACAGATGCTCCTGGCCGTACTGGGGCCGCCACGGCACTATGGCGGCGGCGATACCCAGGTCGTGCTCAGCCTGTTGCAGTGCTTCAAGAACCTCTTGTTCTGCGATCCTGAGCCCGAAACCGAAGCCGTTCTGCTGGCGCATGCGCAGGCAGTGCTCGACAAGGCGAAGGAAAGCATCGCCCTGCGGCCGGACCGCGAGGCAATAGACACTGCCGTGCAGCAGCTCAACGAGGCCATCAGCCACAACGCTCCGCTGGAAAATCCGATGTGCGCGGAATCCTGAACGGGAAAAACTGCCCAAGCAACCGACGGCAGAGCCCAGCGGAGCACATCGTCCGCACATAATGTTTCACGGTGGCCCGCAGACAAGCAGGTTGCCATCACCGTATTAGTTGCCTAGGGTTGTTCGACATGAAGTCCTTGATTGCCCCCATCAGTTCGTTGCTGGGCGGAGTAGCTTTGCTGCTGCTCGGCCACGGGCTGCTCAACACACTCCTGACTCTGCGCGGCGTTGCGGAAGGCTACTCCACCGGCATGATCGGTCTGCTGATGTCCGGCTATTTTGCCGGCTTCCTGATCGGCACCTGGCTGGCGCCCTCGCTGATCCGCCGCATCGGCCATATCCGCACCTTCGCTTTCTATGCCGCGCTGGCGGCGGTCGCCGTACTGGTGCACGTGCTGATCGTCAACCCGTGGGTGTGGCTGGTGCTGCGGGTGCTCTACGGGGTGTCGCTGGTCACGCTGTACATGGTCATCGAAAGCTGGCTGAACGCGCAGGTCAGCGGCGAGAAGCGCGGCCAGGTGTTCGCCCTGTACATGGCGGTCAACCTCGGCGCGCTGGCGGCTGCCCAACAGCTGTTGAGCCTCGACACACCGATGAATTTCACGCTGTTCGCGCTGGCCGCCATACTCATCAGCAGCGCGCTGATGCCGATCACCCTGACCCGCCAGGCGCAACCCGCGCTGCCGGACATGCCAGCCACCGATTTGCTGCAACTGGCGCGCATCGCCCCGCTGCCGTTGATGGCGGCCGGTATTTCCGGGCTCACGCTGGGCGGTTTCTGGGGTCTGGCGCCGGTATATGCGAGCCAGGTCGGTTTCGATGCCGCCGGTGTCGGCCTGCTGATGAGCATCACGATTCTCGGCGGCGCGGTGCTGCAATGGCCGATCGGGTTGTTCTCGGACAAGCATGACCGGCGCGTCGTGCTGCTCTGGGTGGTAGCGATCGCCGCGGTCCTGGCGCTGGTGATCACACCGATCCTGTCCGGCTCGCTGCTGCTGGGGCTGATGTTTCTCTGGGGCGGGCTGGCATTTTCGATCTATTCGATCGCCGTTGCGCAGATGGTCGATCAGTTGCACCCGGATGAAATTCTTTCGGGTTCCAGCGGCTTGTTGCTGGCCAACGGCTTCGGTGCAGCGTTCGGCCCGGTGGTCGCCGGTGGTCTGATGCACCTGTTCGGCCATATCGCCCTGCCGCTGTTCTTCGCCGTGTCGCTGGGCATCCTCGCGATCTACTCGTTCTGGCGCCCGCGTCGCGTAGTGGATCTGGTCACCGAGCCGCACGGTCATTTCACACCCATGCTGCGTACCAGCCATACCGTGCTGGAGCTGATGCCCGACACCCCGGAAGTCGAAGCTGATGCTGCGCCAGCCAACGAGGCGGAAATGGTCGACGAGCATCCGGTCGCGCAGGACGAGCCGATGCCACCACGGACCGGCACCCTGTAGCCGGCTGCTCCGCGGGCGGCGTGGCGACACACGCCGATCAGAAGTCGACCTTGCCTCGCCCCGCCTTGATCGCGCCGCGCTTGGTCTTGCCTTCAAGCCGGCGCTTCTTCGAGCCGAGCGTCGGCTTGGTCGGGCGGCGCGCCTTCTCCACCTTGGCCACGCTGCGAATCAGTTCAGCCAGTCGCTCCAGCGCATCGAGGCGGTTGTGCTCCTGGGTTCGATACCGCTGCGCCTTGATGACGACCACGCCTTCGCTGGTGATCCGGCTATCGCGCAGGGCCAGCAGCCGCTCCTTGTAGAACGGCGGCAATGACGACGCCTGGATGTCGAAGCGCAAGTGCAACGCGCTGGAAACCTTGTTGACGTTCTGCCCGCCCGCACCCTGGGCGCGGATGGCAGTCAGTTCGATCTCGGCATCCGGCAACTGCACGGCATTGGAAATTTCCAGCATGAAAGCTCGCGGCGGACGATGGGTGTCGGTGATTGTCCTATGACCTGCGCGCCACTGACACACTTTTTAGAACATTGGCCGTCAGCTGCCGGCAGCCGTTCGGCTAAGGTAAACGCCCGCCCCAACGGATCTGAACATGGACTCGATCACCCAGGCTCTACTCGGTGCCAGTGTACAAGGCGCGATGCTCGGTCGCTGGCAGGGTCGCAAGGCGCTCGTTTACGGCGCGGTGCTCGGGACCCTGCCGGACCTCGATGTGGTCATCGACTACGGCGATGCGGTCGCCAACATGACCTATCACCGCGGCTTCAGCCATTCGTTGTTCGTGCTGAGTCTGCTCGCCGTTCTGCTGACCTGGCTGATCAGGCGATTCCGCCCAGACGAGCGATACACCGGTACACGACTGTTCTTCGGCATCTGGCTGGTGCTGATCACTCACGTCCTGCTGGACGCCTTCACCAGCTATGGCACGCAGCTGCTCTGGCCACTGATCACGCCGCCTATCGCCTGGTCCAGCGTATTCATCATTGATCCTCTCTACAGCGTGCCACTGCTCATTGCGGTGCTGGCGGGTCTGCTGTTTGGCCTGCGCGGACGCAGGGCCAGATGGCCCGCCTACGCCCTGGCCATTTCCACCTGTTATCTGGGGTTCACGCTGGCCGGCAAACAGATGGCCGAGCACCGCGTGCAGGCGACCATGGCTAGCCAGGGGATCCAGGCGGAGCAGATGTTCAGCACACCAACACCCTTCAACAGCCTGCTGTGGCGGGTGATTCTGGTCGATGGCGAGCACTATTACGAAACGCTGGTCAGCTGGTGGGATGCTGCACCACCCAGCCTCGTGCGGCTTCCACGCAACGCGCAGCTGGCCGCCGAGCTCAATGGCTCAGAGCAGCACGAACGCTTGAAGTGGTTTACCGGAAACGTGCTGCGCTATGACGTGGATGGCGATCAGCTACTGGTGACCGACCTGCGGCTGGGCATGACCGGCTTTCATCCATTCCGCTTTCCACTGGCAGAGCGCTCTGCCGAAGGCTGGCAGCTTATCGCGCAACCCGAACGACTGCCGGCCAACCGGGGCGACATGAGCCGCTTGGTCAGCCTGTGGCAGCGCATCTGGCAGCAGGAGCCAGCGCTGCCTCTGGCCGCCTGGGCCGCTGAACTGAACGGCGGTCGCTGAAGAAAGCGGCTCAAGGAGCTTGAGCCGCATACACCCCTACTCGGGTCAGGTGCGGAACTGACGAACCAGTTCCTGCAATTCCAGTCCCAGGCGTGCCAGCTCGGCGCTGGCACTGGCGGTGTGCTCGGTGGCACTGGCGCTCTGGTCACCGATATCCCGCACGCGGGTCACGCTCTCGGAAATGTTCTCGGCCACGGCGCTCTGCTGCTCGGCAGCTGCCGCGATCTGCTGGTTCATCTGCTCGATGGTCGAAACCGACTCCGTAATGCGCCCAAGCGCGACGCCGGCCTCGTTGGCCAGATCTACGGTCCTTTGAGTGAGGCCACGACTGCTCTGCATCTGCTCCACCGCCTGCTGCGCAACCCGCTGTAGGTTCGCGATAAGCCCCTCGATTTCCTCGGTGGAATCATGAGTACGCCGCGCCAGGGCACGAACCTCGTCGGCCACCACGGCGAAGCCGCGGCCCTGCTCGCCGGCACGGGCCGCTTCGATGGCCGCATTGAGTGCCAACAGATTGGTTTGCTCGGCAACCGCTCGAATCACCTCGAGCACGCTACCGATGCGTCCACTTTCGGCGTGCAACGCTTCGATCGCATGCGCCGACTGATTCACCTCGCCGGCCAGGTTGCCGATCTGTCCGACTGCATCCTGCACCACAAGATCGCCCTGCCGCGCCTGCTGATCCGCCTGGCGCGCGGCAATGGAAGCCTGCTCGGCATTGCGTGCAACCTCCTGCACCGTCGCAGCCATCTCGTGCATCGCGGTGGCCACCTGCTCGGTCTCGACGCGCTGAGTCTGTACGCCTGCGCTGGTCTGCGCAGTCACGGCCGAGAGCTGATCGGCGGCTGCAGCGATCTGGCTTACGCCGCCACCGATGCGGCCGATCAGATTGCGCAGGCTTTCGGTCATGTCGTGCATGGCGTTCTGCAGTTGCCCGACCTCATCACGACGCGAGCTTGCCGCGGAGTACGTCAGATCACCGCTGGCGACCCGCTGGGCCTGCTGGACGGTGCTGCGAAGCGGGCCGACGATCATTCGCGAGATCACCGTGGCGGCCAGCAGGCCGACGAAAATGGCCAGCGCGCCAATCACGCCGAGCAACATGTAACTGCTGCTTTTCTGTTGCTGCATGGCGCTGCTGGCATTGGCCAAGGCCTCGTCGGCAGAAGCGATCACGACTTCGGACTGCTGGGCCATCGACTGTTCGAGCGCGAGGCGCTCACCACGATTCTGACGAAACTCGTCGAACGCCAGCCTGTACTGGTCCAGCTCGGCCAGAGCCTTGTCCATGGAAGCCTTCTGGTCATCGTTCAGCCAGATCTTGAGATTGCTGCCGATGGTGGTCACGTTCCCGTGCAAGTCGCTCCAACTGGTGGCTGCTTCATCCGAGCTGTTGGCAACGTAGACATTCTCCAGGGTCCGCATGTCCAGGATCTGCTTGGTCAGGCCCGAAGTCGCCTCGGCGACGGTCAGCGGATCGCTTCCCTTGAGCCGATCTCCCTCCAGCCGCAGCACCCGTACCGCGTCGTACATGTCCAGCTCGATGAACTCGAACTCCTCGCGACTGACCTGAGCAGCCTCCTGCATCCGCGTACGTAGCGCCACGCCGCGCTCGATCAGCTGCATGTAGCGGTCGAACTTTTGCGCGTATTCATCCGCACCCTGGCTGATCCGCGTCAGATAGGCCCGCTCGGCGGCATCGGAGCTGGTGGTCAGGCCGGCGAGCTTCTGATTCAGTTGCTGCAGCGAGCCATGCAACGCCTCGGCCGAAGGCGACTGACGGGTCAGCGCGTAGTCCCGCTCGGCACCACGCGCCGCCAGAATGGAGGCGTTGACGCTGGAAAGCTGCTCGATCTGCCGGGCCCGGCCAAGGATTTCATCGACGGCAACGAACCCGGTACCGGCCACTCCAAGCGTGAGCAGCAGTACCAGACCGAAACCACCGATGAGCTTTTTGCCGACCGAGAGATTAGTGAGTGAATTCAGCACTGGTTCCATCAGAGAAGTTCCACAAAAGAGGCACGAACGGGAAGTCGGCAGAGATTACTAATAGTTGAGCGTTGCGGCTGGATATTTTTGGCGCCTTAAGACTGACGGTAAGTGCCAACGACCTTCCCCTGTCGCGGCCGACGCCTGGATGTCCACCTATGGGTGCGGATCAGCTGCAGCTTTCAGCCAAGCCCCAGCGGCGAACTCGGTGACCCGCTGCGGGTGAATGACGTGCCTGCGACAGCTAGTGCTGCAGGTGCCCATAGAGCCGAGCGTAAAGCCCACCCTCGGCGATGAGCTGCTGGTGGCCGCCGTCTTCGGCGATGCGGCCACCGTCGAAGACCAGCACGCGATCCGCCTGTTTCACCGCCGACAGGCGATGGGCAATGATCAGCGTCGTACGCCCCTGAAGGAAACGATTGAGGCCTTGGTGCAGGGCATACTCCGTCGCCGCATCCAGCGCAGAGGTGGCTTCATCGAGAATCACAACCTTCGGCTCGGCCAGGATCATGCGTGCTACGGCCAGGCGCTGCCGCTGACCGCCGGACAGACGCACGCCGGAACGCCCGACGATGCTGTCCAGACCGTTCGGTAATTGACGAATGGTGTCAGCCAGCTGAGCGATCTCCAGCGCCCGCCAGCAGGCGTCGTCATCTCGCTCGCGGCCCATCATCAGGTTGGCTCGCACGCTGTCGTTGAACAACGCAGGGTGCTGCAGCACCACTGCAACGTTGTCGCGCACAGTGCCCAGCCCGATCTCTCCAAGCGCCACGCCGCCGAACTGGATCTGCCCGGCCTGCGGTTGATAGAGGCCCAGCAGCAGTTGCACCAGGGTGCTCTTGCCGCCACCGCTGGCTCCGACGATTGCGACCTTCTCGCCCGGCGCGATGCTGAGATCAAGCCCTTCCAGAATCGGTTCATCCTGATAGGCAAAGCGCAGACCTCGTACATCGATCGCCACCGTCGTCTGGCCGGCGAAAGGATCGCGTCCGCCGGCGTATTGCGGCTCGTCCGCCCTCGCCAGCAGCTGGTTGATGCGGCCCAGCGCACCGCCAGCTGCGTAGAAGGCGTACTGCAGGCTCAACAGTTGCTCCACCGGACCGATCATGAACCAGAGGTAGCTGAAGACCGCCAGCATCTGGCCGATCGAAAGATCGGAAAACAGCACAGTGAGCATTGCCGCGGCGCGAAACACGTCAATGCCGAACTGGAACAGCAGGCCACTGGCACGGTTGGACGCGTCGGTCTTCCACTGCGAAGCAACCGCGTAGTCGCGCACCTCCCGCGCGCGCAAACCCAGGCGACCGAGGAAGAATCCCTGCCGGTTGCCGGCGCGCACTTCCTGGATGGCGTCGAGGGTTTCCGTGAGCGCCTGGGTGAAGCGCGACGTGCTGTCGTTCTCCAGCTTCTTCAGGTGCTTTACGCGCTTGCCCAGCTGCACCGTGGCGTAGATCACCAGCGGATTGAACAGGAGAATCAACAACGCCAGCTGCCAGTGCATCCACACCAGAATGGCCGCCGTGCCGAAAATCGACAGCACGGCCACCAGCAGACGGCTGAGCGTATCGCCGATGAACTTGTCGATGGTCTCCAGATCAGTGACCAGGTGCGCTGCTACCGTGCCGCCGCCGAGGCTTTCGTATTCCGCCAGGGCAATGCGCTTGAGCCGCTCGATCAGGCGCACGCGAATGCGGTACACGATGTCCTTCGAAAGCCGAGCGAACAGGCGCGCCTGCAGCACGTTGAACACCAGCGCAGAAGACCGCAATACCAGGGTCACGCCGAGCATGAGCCCGATATAGCCGACAGCGGTTTCCCAGCTGGCAGGCAGAAAGCGATCCATGATCTGCAGCGCCGAGTCGCCCGCTCCGAGCAGCACCTCGTCGACCAACAGCGGCAGCAGCAACGGAATCGGCACACTGCAGAGCGTCGCCAGCACGGCAACCAGATTCGCCAGGATCAGCGCTTTGCGATGGTGCAATGCGAGCCGGCGTATCTCTGCCCAGCTGAGTTGGTCAGGCATGGGCGTTACGCTCCAGCCAGCGTTCCAGTAGCGGGCTTAGTGCAGACAGCGGTTGATAGCCGTTGGTGACCAGCGCCAGTTGCCCTTCGTGCTCGGCCAGCACTGTGGGGAAGCCGGCAATGCCGAGGTTCTCGACCCAGGTGAAGTCAGCCACGGTGGCTGCCTTGGTGGCCGGGTCGTCATAACGCTCGGCGAACTGACTCCGCGAAAGACCTGCGGTCTCGGCCAGGTCCACCAGCACCGCTGGCAGGGTCACATCGAACCCGTGCTGGTAGAACGCCTGCTGAATCGCCAATGACAGCGACCAGACGCGAGATTCATCGAGGCTGCGAGCAACGACAAGCGCACGGCAGGCGGGCTCCGTGTCGTAGATCAACGCGTCAGGCAAGCCCTTATCCAGATTGAACGACTGACCTGTCGCCGAGTGCACGGCCTGCCAGTAGGACAGCGTGCGCTGCCGCCCTGCCTGATCCATAACGCCCTGCTCGCGACGCAGCCCGCCCACCCTCAGCTCTAGCGATACGCCCTGAGCCGCGGCTTGCTCGGCCAGCGCCGTCATTACCGGCGCGAATCCCCAGCACCATGAGCACATTGGGTCCATCACATAGATCAGTCGGGCCACTTCAAGACTCCACAACTACCTGGTGGGCCGACGCACGGCCAGTTGGCTTCAGCGATCCAGTTCTCTGGGGTCGCGCCCGATGGGATGCGGCTGGTTGCGCTGACGCGCCAGCTCGATCTGTTTCTGCCGCTCGCGGGCACCGGCGCGCGTCTTTTCGCTCAGCGTGTTCCAGCAATGAGGACAGCTGATACCCGCAGCGTAGTGCTCCGATTGCCGGTCTTCCACGGACAGCGGGGCGCGGCAGGCATGGCACAAGTCGAACTCACCGGCACTGAGGTCGTGGCGAACGGTGACCCGGTTGTCGAACACGAAGCAGTCACCCTTCCAGCGCGACTGGGCCTCGGGTACCTCTTCCAGGTATTTGAGAACGCCGCCCTTGAGGTGATAGACCTCTTCGAACCCTTCGCCGAGCATGTAGCTCGAGGCCTTTTCGCAGCGGATGCCACCGGTGCAGAACATCGCGACCTTCTTGTGCTTCGCCGGGTCGTAATGCGCCTTGATGTAATCGGGGAATTCGCGGAACGACTTGGTCTGCGGATCGATCGCGCCCTCGAAGGTACCGATCGCCACTTCGTAGTCGTTGCGGGTGTCGATCAGCAGAACCTCGGGATCATCGATCAGCGCGTTCCAGTCCCGCGGCTCGACGTAGGTACCGACCCGCTGATTGGGATCGACACCGGGTACGCCCAGCGTGACGATCTCCTTCTTCAGCTTCACCTTGGTGCGATAGAACGGCTGTTCGTCGCAGTAGGATTCCTTGTGGTCGATATCAGCCAGGCGAGGGTCGCGGCGAAACCAGTCGAGCAGCGCATCGATCGCCTCGCGGGTGCCGGATACCGTACCGTTGATGCCCTCCTCCGCCAGCAACAGGGTGCCCTTGATGCCGTTTTCGGTAAGCGTCGCGAAGAGAGGGTCACGCAAGGCGACGTAGTCCGGCAGCGATACGAACTTGTAAAGCGCTGCCACAACGATTTTTCGTGTCATGGGGTTTTCCACCAGTGGTCACCCGCGTAAAGGGTGGACCGGATACAAACGAAAGCGCCGGCGTGGGCCGGCGCGGGGCGGAAGTCTAACAAAGAAAGGCAAGAATGGTCCCGTGCGAGACGGCGCGCTATTTATGCCCACCAGCACAAACCGGTGATGCCGGGGCCGTGCCTTGTTGCGCCCACTCCTCAGGCGTATAGGTATGCAGCGCAAGGGCATGGATCTGTTGCATCAGTGCCCCCATCGCGGCATAAGCCTTTTGGTGGCGCTTGACCGAATTCAGTCCGGTGAACTGCTCGCTGACGATCACGGCTTTGTAATGTGTTTCCTGCCCGCGACTGTGTGTGTGGCTTTCATCGAGCACTTCAAGGTGCTCGGGCTGCAAGGCTTGCAGGGCGTCTTGGATCAAATCGAGCTTGCGCATAGCAGGGTCTCTTAAGGCTTCTGTTTCTCGAGTTCGGCCGTCATCTCGGACAGCAGGTTATTCACTTCCGGCACCGCGCTTTCCAACTTGACCTGGGTAAGCTGAGCCGAGCGAGCATTGAGCTCCGGCAGCTTGCTGAGCATCTTCTTACCGAGTGGCGACTCATAAAAATCGATCAGCTGATTCAGTTCCGCTTCGGAGAACTGGTTGGTGTACAAAGCGACCAGATCCGGCTTCAGCTTGTCCCACCCTATAGCCTTGTCCAAAGCAGTATTGGCCTGAGCCTGATAGCGCTCAAGCAGCGCCTTCTTGGTATCTGGCGCCTGCGCTTCGGCAAAACGCTGCGCAAACATCTGCTGCACTTGGGCATAAACAGGTACGGCGAGCCGGTCAGCATTGGCAAGCTGCAGAAAACGTTCTGCACTTCCCGCATGGCTCGCACTATCGGCAAAAGCCGATGAACTGATACAGATGAACAGCGCTGCAGCGCGCAGGGTCTGGACACGAAAAGTCGACATTGGAAATCCTTGGGCTGGCTATAGGTAGCCCTCAATGGACACATTCTGCGCTCGGAGTTCCAATGCCTCAAGCGGCCGAAGGCAAAGCTACGGAACTGCCGATGCCGCAGGGCAGCCTAACCAGCAATATTGAGCAGGAGCATGGCATGACGCGTATAGAGACCGACAGTCTGGGGCAAGTCGAAGTACCGGAACAGGCTTACTGGGGCGCACAGACGCAGCGATCGCTGAGCAACTTCGCGATTGGTAGCGAGCGAATGCCGATCCAGGTGCTGCATGCGTTAGCGCTGATCAAGAAAGCTGCAGCGCGTGTAAACAATCGAATTGGTGATCTGCCGCCCGACATCGCGCGCCTGATCGAGCAAGCCGCGGATGAGGTTCTGCATGGTCAGCACGACGACCAGTTTCCGCTGGTCGTCTGGCAAACCGGCAGCGGCACGCAGAGCAATATGAACGTCAACGAGGTGATCGCGGGTCGCGCTAACGAGCTGGCCGGCGGCAACCGAGGCGGCAAGGCGCCAGTCCATCCGAACGATCACGTTAATCGCGCGCAGAGCTCCAACGACTGCTTCCCGACAGCAATGCACATTGCGGCCGCCAAAGCCGTGCACAGCCAACTGCTGCCTGCCATTGCAGAACTGTCCGGTGGACTGGCAGAGCTTGCAGTGCGACACAATAAGCTGATCAAGACCGGACGCACCCATCTGATGGATGCAACTCCGATTACCTTCGGCCAGGAGATGTCGGCGTTCGTCGCGCAGCTCGATATCGCCGAACGCACGATCCGTCAGTGCCTGCCGGCTGTTTATGAACTGGCGCAGGGGGGTACTGCGGTAGGCACCGGTTTGAACTCGCCGCACGGCTTCGCCGAAGCCATCGCATCGGAGCTGGCCGCTCTCTCGGGCCTCCCCTTCGTCTCTGCCCCAAACAAGTTCGCAGCGCTGGCCGGGCATGAGCCGCTGGTCGCGATGTCCGGTGCGCTGAAGACGCTGGCCGTCGCGTTGATGAAGTTGGCCAATGATCTTCGTCTGCTCGGCTCCGGTCCGCGCGGGGGATTCGCTGAGGTGCGATTGCCAGCCAACGAACCAGGTAGTTCGATCATGCCCGGCAAGGTCAATCCAACCCAATGCGAAGCCTTATCAATGCTCGCTTGCCAAGTCATGGGCAATGACATGACGATCAGCTTTGCAGCGAGTCAAGGACATCTACAATTGAACGTGTTCAAGCCGGTGATCATTCATAACCTGCTTCAATCGGTCCAACTGCTGTCCGATGGATGCCGCAACTTCAACGCTCATTGCATTTCCGGGTTAGAGCCGGACCCGGCGCGTATGGCCGAGCATCTGGAACGCGGGCTTATGCTGGTAACCGCACTGAATCCTCACATCGGCTATGACCGGGCAGCTGAAATCGCCAAGAAGGCCTATGCGCAAGGCACCACATTGCGTGAAGCAGCCATGGAGCTTGGTTACCTTACCAGCGAGGAGTTCGATCAATGGGTTCGTCCAGAGACGATGCTTGAAGCCGGACAAAGGGAATAACGGTGTAGCGGAAGCGTCTGTCTGCTGTGTGCTCTCAACACGCCTGCCGCCAACCTTAGGTCGCGCGCTGTGCCGGCTGGGGCTGCGAGCAATGTATCTAGACGACAGCAGCGGGCGGCTCCAGCTCAAGCATTAGCTAGTGCCGGCCAAGACCAAACGGCTGGCTCTGCTCCAGCACTTCGGAGCTGTTAGGACTGAACGCTACGCGGTTGTCGGGGACAGGCTTCTGTTTTAACACCACCCCAAAGCATCCGACCTGAATGAACTTTATAAGCTTGTAATGCAGAAATGCAATGAAGGGTTGGTGGTTGGTCGCCCCCGGCTCCAGGCAGACGAAAACAGCGCAAGATAACTGCAGTTCAGTTGCACTATCGGCAATTCCAGCATCACCTTAGCGCCTTGTGCTTTTCTCTGCCCCCAAAAGCAAACCCCCGACCAGCTTACGCGGGTCGGGGGTTTGGGAAAGGAGC
>DAMCQE010000068.1:0-14639 GCA_032105665.1 Pseudomonas sp.
TCCACCGCGTGCAGTCCATGGTCGACGGCCTCCTGCTTGTCCTGTCCACGGTCTTCGAGGCCAGCAGCCTTCTGGAAGCGCAAAGGATCGGTGTGGTCACTCGCCAGCTCGCGGCCTGGGCGGCGATCTTGACGGTCCCGACGGCGATCGCCGGAATATATGGCATGAACTTCAAGCACATGCCGGAACTGGACACGCCATATGGCTACTTCGTCGTGCTCGGAGTGATAGCGGTGTTCTGCCTTCTCCTATTCATGCGCTTCAAGAAGGCCAAGTGGCTATGAGTAACGCACTTCGCGAGCTTCTCCGTCCGCCGAGTCACAGCGCGCTTTGTGCGCGAGCGTGTCCAATCCAGTTCAAGATGAAGGTGCTTCCATGACCTCCCAGGTGACCGACGTTCTAGAAGCAGTCCAGTCATTCATCGCCAAAGGCTATGACCGCGAATACCGCGTCAAGGACGGCAATCTCGTCGATCTCGAACTAGGGTCAACCCTCGATGCATGCAGCATTCGCGTCGATGCGGTGTTGCGCCTCGAGAGCGGGGACGACGGCGAAGATGCCTCCAACATCTACGCGATCACCGATCCGGCGACAGAGCATAAAGGCCTGTTGATCGACGCCTTCGACGTGTTCCACGAAATCTGCCCCCGCGACTTGTCCGAGCGCCTTGTGGCGCATCGGGAAACAGCACCGGCAGGTGACCAGGACGCGCCGAGCAAGCACGGACTACGGAAAGTCTACAAGAGCGAGTTTCACAGCGATCCCGAGCGTTACGTTCTGCGCGAGGGCTTTCAGGACTTCCCGCCATGCCCTTTCGGCCAATCCTTCAGCATCCTCGGCTTCGATACCGCCGAGCAGGAATATGTCTGGCTCGTCACGAGCATCATTCGAGATCCTCGGCTGATCAGGGTTCCATACCAGGGCGAAGACGTCATCAGCGACGAATAGCGGTGTCGCTTAGCCGGAAAGGCTGGCCTTCCTGGCCCACACATCTGCAGGCTGAACTTTAAGAACATCGAAAATTAGGAGGTGATTATGGACTGGAACAAGGACCACATACGAGAAACTATGCTCTTGCTGGAGACAGCAGCGTTGCACAGCGCTCGCGAAAACTACCTGGACTATGTCTCTACCGCTCGGCTCGATCGGAGCGAACCGATCGAAAACGACGAACTAGCTCAGGCCGAGGTCGCGAGCGACTTCGCTGAAGCGCTCGATGACACGCTCCATGACTACGCCAATAAACTCGAAAAGCTCAGGACGATCGATTTCGGCCCCAAGTTGGCCGTCAACGAAGGCGCTGTCGTCAAGCTGTCCGGCCGCCACTTTGTGATCGCGGTGTCAACGAGCAAGTTTACCTGTCAGGGGCGTGAGCTCATGGGCATTTCCACGATGGCGCCGATCTTCGAAGCGATCGAGGGTGCCCGAGCCGGGGAGACCGTGCAGTTCAACGGCCGGGACCTCACCGTAGAAGACGTGGAATAAAGCCCTCCACCGCAGCCGGCGCGCTAGTGCCGAACGCCCTGCATCTCTTTCTGCATGCATACGGTCACTTGCAGCCGCGTTGACCTGGCTCATCAAAGGCAAACTCATGACAACACCTTCATTCTTCATCACCCCCGGATACGGGACGCGCCTGCATGACGCGCTTCATTATTCTCAGGCAATGCGCATTGGTGACCGCGTGGAGATCTCCGGACAGGGCGGATGGAACGACGATCTCGTCATTCCGGAGTCGATTGAGGAAGAGATCGAGCAGGCGTTCAAGAACGTGGAACGGACGCTCGCGACCGCCGGAGCACGCTGGCCGCATGTGGTCCACGTCAATTCCTATCACGTCGGTGGATTCCCTCCCGTGATCAACGAAACAATGGCCAAGCTGTATCGCCACTACATGCCCGACCGCGCTCCAATCTGGACGCAGTTGGGAATCGAAGCGCTGGGGCTTCCAACCATGCGTATCGAAATTCGCGTAACAGCTATCATCGCCTGACCCCGCGGTTCGTGCAGGCGCCGTGCCGCGCTAATCCCGCACGCCCTGCGCCCGCTTCTCCATGCATATCATCGTATCGAGAGATCCGGTTATCATCGGCGTGCTCGGAGAACGGGGGGCCGCCTTGGCCTGGTTGGCGCGCCTCGGCTGCCTGCGGGCGATGGCCAGCACTGCCAGGAGCGTGAGCAACGCCGCCGCATAAAGGAACAGGCCGCCAGGGCCGACGATATTCATTGCAGCTGCTCCTATTAGGGGGCCAGCGGCTGTCCCGATCCCGTTGAGCAACAGAAGCCCGCGCGCGGTGCCGAGTAGCCGACCGGCCGGAAGATCGTCGTTTGCGACGGCGAGACACAACGAATAAATCGGGATGCCAAAGCCGCCGAACAGCGCACCTGCCGCAAGGAGCAGCGGCAGAGGCGCTTCCACCGCCAACGCTACGCCGATGGCAGACGCTGCGGACGCCAGCGCCGCACCGGCGATGACAAGATTCCGGGGCACTCGATCCGAAAGCCAACCGAGTGGCCAATGGAAGGCGAGCGTTCCACCAAGAACCGCAGCCATGAAGGCGGAGATACCGCCCACATCGAGGCCGATGCTCTGGGCGAAGTTCGCGCCCATGCCCCAGAAACCACCGATAGCCAGGCCGGCCAGGAAAGCGCCAGCCGCAGCGAGAGGTGATACGAGGACGAGGTCCCTGAACGCGACCCATTCCTGTTCCACCTGGGCCGGCGGATGACTGGGCAGCAAGGTGATCGGAACCACCGCCGCTGATATCAGCAGCGACACGATGAGGAACAATGTCACGTCGGCGGGCGGTGCGATGTTGAGTAACGCCTGCCCGATTGCCCATGAGCCCATAGAGACAACTCCGAATATCGACAGGAGCTGCCCGCGTGTGGATGGCAATGCGTGGGCGTTGAGCCAACTCTCCGTTGCGAGGATCATGCCCGCGTAGGCGAAGCCGGTAATCAGGCGAAGCGGCATCCAGGCGATCGGCTCCACGAACGCCACATGGAGAAGGGCGGTCATCGAGGCAATGGCCGCGAAGCCGGCGAAGGTTCTGACATGTCCCACGGAGACGATGATCGGTGGCAACACGAGCGCGCCGATCGTGAAACCCGCGAAATAGAAGGACATCATCGCGCTGATCGCGCCGGTCGAGAACCCCTTATGGCCGGCTCTCACGATCAGGAGCGTGCTCAGCAGGCCATTGCCCAGCAGCAGAGCGGCGACGCTCAGCAGCAGCGCCGCCACCGGCGCGAGAACGAGGCCGCGCTTGCCCGCCGACCTCATGGTATCCATCGCCGGGCTCGTTCTCGGGCCTGACTTGAGGGTTGATACTCTGCCGCACTGATGAACTGGTCGAATGCTTCGCACCAGATGACGACCGTGTTGTAGTCACGGACATCGATGCCGGCAGGCACCTCGACGATGAAGCCGTTGAACGTCTTCACATCGCCCACGCGGACTGATCTGTCCTTGATTAGGAGAAAGGCCTCCTTCGTGTCGACGAAACGTGGTGCGAGGTAGAGCTTGTAGTCGGGACCAGGGGCGAGGCGCCCGATATGGGCGATACGGTCGCGCGAGACCCGGATCTCGCCTTCCCCCCAGTGAAGCAGGTCGCTGCCTTTGAGATCGCGGGCCAGACGCCCTGCGTAGAGCGTCTCGGCTGAGATGGTCCGCAAGGCCGCCGCGTCCGGGGCCTGGGGGGCGGTCAGGATCGGCAGCGTGTAGACACCGCCCGCGAAGCCCATGGCGAGCATCGCGAGATGGGTGGCAATCAGGATGACCCAGCGCCGCATCGGTTACACCAGCTCCAGTCCCTTCACGAGCTGATCGGCGTCGAGATGGAAGTCCGAGAATACGATGCGGCCGCCAGCGTCCATCACGGAGAACCAGGGCGTTCCCCGCGTGCGGTAGTCCTCCATGAAGGTGGGAAGCGTCGCGCCGGCAGGTGGCTCGTCCTGACCGAACGCGACAGGAAGCGCATACTTGAGCTGGTTCACGCGCAGCTTCTCGAAGGTGTTCTCATCCGCTCCTTCGAAGACGGTCTGGATCACCGCGAAGCCCACGCCCTTGGCGCTCAATGCACCATGCAACCTTTGTAGCGTCGGAAATCCATGCAAATGGCAGCCACGGCACCAGTGCTGGAAGGCGAAGAGGACTTTCGGGCCGGTGCCGAGATCCGACAGCTTGAGCGGCGCGATGCTTTCTCCATCCGCGCCAATCCATCTCTGCACCCGCAGCTCGGGGGCTTGTCGTTCGTCGACGCTCATCTGATCCTCCAATTCCGATGCAGAAGTCCGATGAGTGGTCGCGTGTGGCGATGGCACGCGAACCTCACCGCCTTGATCCCCTACAGGTTGTAGGATGCGAGTTCGCCGACCGATACCTCGTGGCCAGCCCCGCCGTTCTTCCGTCGGTGTGTCACCGCCGCCCCTCAATGACAAAGGCGCGATAGCGGGAACCGGCAAAACGGTGCGCAGCGATGGTTTGGTAGGCGGGGCTATGATACCAATCACGGGCGGCCTGCATCGTCGGGAACCGCAAAATTACGGCCCCTTCGACGGGCGGCCCCTCCAAATGCTCCATCGCGCCATAAGCGGCGAGAAAGGTTACGTCGTGGCCATCGAACGATGGGCCGACGCCTGCAGAATAGGTTGCGAGTTCTTCCGGATCGGTGGTTTCTTCGCGGGTGAAGACGACGAACGCTTCCATCTTAAAGTCTTTCATAAGGTCGCATCTGCAGGCCACCGCCGCTGGCGATGGCCTTAAAGTCGTCAGGCTGGCAGCTCGAACCCGATTTTCGTGAGTGCCTCGACGCACGCATCCTGATCCTGCTGATAGTTGCCTCCGGAGATGCCGATCCCGCCGATCAACTTCCCGTCTTCCAGGATCGGATAGCCTCCGCCGACAGCGACCATCCGGGGGCGATAGGCCAGCGGCGCCACTTTTGGATCGTTCGAAACATAGTCGTTCCAGACATGGGTGGGGTACCCAAACGAGGCGGAACTCCAAGCCTTGTCGATGGCAACATCGACGGTGAGAAACGGCGCGTCATCAGTGCGCTCGAACGCGCGCAGGTTACCGGTGGCGTCGACGACGGCGACCGCAGCCGGGATGCCGATTGTACGTGCCGCGGCGATCGCCGCGTCGATGAGGGCGACGGCGGTTTCGCGGTTGATCGAGGCGGTGGCAATGGATTTCGTCATGAAATTTCCTTCGCCGTGGCGTAATCCGTCCGGCGTTCTTGAGGTTAGAAAAGACGTTCGGCGGTGGCAGTCATCAGAAGCCTTCGAGGACAATCTTGCCTCTTGCCGCGCCACTTTCGATCAGTGCGTGCACCGTCTTCAGATTGGCGGCATTAATTGGCGACAATTTTTCGGTTAGCGTCGTGCGAATTTTGCCGTCGTCCACCAGCACCGCCAGCGAATTGAGGATCTTGCCCTGCTCATCCATGTCGGGCGTGCCGTAGAGCGACCGTGTGAACATCAGCTCGTGGTGGATCGACACTGCCTTGCGCTTGAACAGCATGACGTCGAGCGCCTTGGGATCGTCGATGAATCCGAACCGTCCTTGCGGGGCGATCAGTTCGGCGATGTCGGATGCATGCTGCTCGGTATGCGTGGTCGAGAACACGAAAGCGGGAGCGCCGATGTTGAGCTCGGCAATCTGTGGCGCGAGCGGCCGAGAGTGGTCGATGACATGATGAGCCCCAAGCCCTTTAACCCACTCCTGGGTTTCCGGCCGAGAGGCGGTGGAGATGACGATGAGATCCGTGCGCTGTCGAGCGATCTGGATGGCGATCGACCCGACCCCACCCGCACCACCGATGATGAGGATCGCCGCCGCCCCGGGAACGGGCTTCGTCACGTCCAGGCGATCGAACATGGCTTCCCAGGCCGTCAACGTCGTGAGTGGCAGCGCCGCCGCTTCCGCCCAGTCGAGCGACGCGGGTTTACGACCGACGATCCGGGCGTCGACGAGATGGAACTCCGCATTGGTGCCAGGCCTTATGAGCGATCCGGCATAATAGACCTCGTCGCCTACCGCGAACTGCGTCACGTCGGGGCCGACCTCTTGCACGATCCCGGCCGCATCCCATCCCAGCACTTTCCAATCGCCATCAGCGGGCGGCGTGCTGCTGCGGATTTTGTAGTCGACCGGGTTGACCGAGACAGCCTTCACCTCAACCAGGATATCGCCTCCTTCAGCGACAGGCCGAGGCAGATCAATGTCGACCAGAGAGGCGTCCTCGGCGATGGGTCCCGGAACCTTGTAACCAACGGCTTTCATCGGTGTCTCCAGCTTGCTGTATCCTGAAGTCTTATCGATCAGATCGAAATTTCTTCCGAAATATACTCAGGATTTAAAGATTTCGCGTGTCAGACTATGAAGGTATGCGCGCAACATATCCAATAGCGGTACGACATAGTTTCCATACCTCGGAGCCGGATTCAGAAGTTTATCGAAAATAGCGGTTTATTGCTGTTCGGCGGGTGAGCATCCGGATGGAGGCGATAAGCGCCCAAGCGGTTGAGGAGTCGACCTCTCAGCGGTCGCGTTGGCAGGGGCGATCTCGCCCGCCGGTCTCACACCAACGTTGGCAAGCGACGGCGTCCGCTCGAAATCCGCTGACGGGGATACGCCTGCAATGCCGATTCGAAGCTATCGAAACTATAGCTACAGGGTATTGGGAAATCATACTGGACTGACGCTATAGTCTTCACGCATAACCACGACTCAAAATGGTCCAACACTTTTCTCTACGCTAATAGAGAATCCGGTATTCTGATTTTCAGTGAATTGGCTCGTTCGGCGGTTGTGCGCGCAAAGATCTTTTACAGAATTCTGAACTGAATCAGGTTCTGGTCTGTCGTGACAAGCAAGGGGGTTTCGCTATGGTCACCAGAGGTTTCACAGGCCGCGGTCCAGGCGGCGACCAGTCCGATCGGATACCGCCGGGTCAGCATCTCGTGGAGAATTTCCCTGTTCTGACGGCCGGGCCAACGCCGAGCGTGGAGCCCTCCGATTGGAAATTCACCGTCAAGATCGGTCCGAAGCCCGTCAAAGTGTGGAACTGGAGCGAGTTCAACGCCCTACCGAAGACCAAGATGACCCGAGACATTCACTGCGTCACGTCCTGGTCCAAGCTGGATACCGCCTGGGAGGGCGTACTCATCGAAGACATCCTTGCAGATGCAGGGCTCGATCGGCCCACCGAAATCGTCTTGGCGCACTGCTACGATAATTACTCGACAAACGTCCCGCTGGCGGATCTGCTCTCCGGGAAAGCGATGGTCGCCCTCAACTATGCGGGCAAGCCGCTTCCCCGCGATCATGGAGGGCCGGCGCGTCTTCTGGTTCCGCACCTTTACTTCTGGAAGTCCGCCAAATGGGTGAACGCGCTGCAATTCACAACGCGTGACGAGGCGGGCTTCTGGGAGCTGCGCGGCTATCACATCTATGGCGATCCGTGGCGCGAGCAGCGATACACCAATGACTGAAAACGGCGCGCAAATCGCGTGGCAGTCATGCGTGATCGACGAAATCGTCCAGCAAACCCCGAGTATCAAGAGCTTCTTCCTTCGGTTGAGCAAACCGTTCGCGCACATCGCAGGGCAGCACGTCGATGTCCGGCTGACCGCGCCCGGTGGCTACAGTGCGATGCGGAGTTACTCGATTGCGTCTTCGGCAATCTCGTTCCCGACGGTCGAGCTCGCTATCGAGCGCCTGCCGGATGGCGAAGTTTCGCCGTTCTTCCACGATGTCGCGGCGATCGGAGACGAAATCGAGCTTCGTGGTCCGCTCGGCGGCCATTTCCTATGGCCTGAACCTGCCATAGACCCAGTGCTGTTGATCGGGGCAGGCTCCGGCCTCGTGCCGTTGATGGCGATGATCCGGCAGCGCCGCGCACTAGCCCAGGTCGTGCCGACAGCGCTGCTCCTGTCCGCACGAACCGCTGAAGACGTTCTCTTCTCAAAAGAGCTTCATTCCATCGAATGCAGCGATCCGGCATTCGCCTTGGCGCTGGCAATTACGCGCGAGAACCCGATCCGCGCATCGGACTTTGCGCGACGGATCGACGGCGTGATGGTCCAAGAAGTTCTGGCCCGGCTTCACCGAAAGCCCACACAAGTATTCGTTTGCGGGTCCAACGGTTTCGTCAACATCGCGACCGAGGGCGCGCTGCTGGCCGGCCTGGACCCCTCCATTGTCAAAACCGAGCGCTACGGCGGCTAGCGGCGCAAGCTACTTCGCGTCCCGCCGATCGTGGACGTGCAGCCCACGGATTAATTTTGGAGATCATCATGAGCCGCTTTGCCGAACCCGTCTTCATTGCCGCTGGCCTTCGGACGCCTTTCGGCCGCGGCGGAGGCGCGTTGGCTGCCTACGATGCCATCTCTCTGTCCGTGCCTGTCGTGCAGGCGATGGCGGCGCAGGCGGAGCCTGATCTCCTCGTCTGGGGAACCGTGATCCCGAATTTGGGCTGGAGCAATATTGCTCGCGAAACCTGGCTTGATGCCAAGCTCAATCCGACTGTTCCGGCGTTCTCCGTCGTCCTGGCATGCTCGACCAGCATGACGGCGACCTTCGCTGCGGCAGGGATGCTGGGCGGAGGAACCGACCTCACCATGGTCGGCGGGTCCGAAGTCATGAGCCGGCCGTCAATCGCCCTGACGGCCGATGCATCGAAGCGGCTCACCGACCTCTTTGCGCAGGATGCGACCGCCGCGCTTGCCGCCCTCCAGTCTCTGACTCCACGAGACTACGTGCTCCCCACAAAGGGCTGGGCAAACCGGATCACCGGAAGGACGATGGGTGATCATATGGAGGAGACCGCCAAGGCTTGGCGGGTCTCGCGCGTCGCGCAGGATGATTGGGCGCTCAAGAGCCACCAGCGGGCAGTCGCTGGTTGGGAACGTGGCTTCTTCGACGATCTCGTGATTTCGCTGCCTGAGCTGGCGCGCGATGCGAACCCGCGCGCCGATACGTCGCCCGAACGGCTGGCCGCACTCAAGCCCGCCTTCGATCGCGACAGCGGGAGGGGAACCCTGACCGCCGGCAACAGCTCACCGATTACGGATGGAGCCGCCGGGTGTTGGGTCGCTACCGAAGCCGGTGTGGCGAGACTCCCGGCGGGCACCCCCTACGCGCGGCTCGTCGACTACGAGATCTCTGCCGTCGATCTCCACACCGAGGGCCTGCTGATGGCGCCCTCCTATGGCATTCCGCGCCTGCTCGCGCGGCATCAACTCAGCTTCTCCGACATCGCACTCTGGGAAATCCACGAAGCCTTTGCAGCCCAGGTCCTGGCGAACGTCGCGGCCATCACCGATCGGGAGTGGGTGCGCGCGACAGCCGGTGTCCAGGCGGCTATGGGCGATTTTGACTGGGACCGCGTCAATCCCAATGGAGGCTCGGTCGCCCTGGGTCATCCGTTCGGCGCTACAGGCGCGCGCGACCTCAGCCAGGCGGTAAAGGAACTTTGGGCCATGCCGCCCGGATCGCGCGCAATCGTCAGCATCTGCGCCGACGGCGGTCAAGGCACAGTCGCCCTCCTCGAACGCGGCTGACGGTAGATCAACGCCATGACAGCGATCCGCTTCCAACTGTCGGAGACGCGATATGACAACTGATGTGCTGCTGTACATCACGAACTGATGCCCGTTCTGCCGCCGGGCGAAGATGCTCCTCGAGGAGAAGGGCGTGCAATGGAAGGAACTCGATATCGAGGCGGATCCGGTTCACCGGCAGGCCATGACGGAAGCGTCGGGTCGAAACACCGTGCCGCAGATCTTCATCAACGGCACGCATGTCGGTGGCTCCGACGAGCTTTTCGAGCTCGATGTCAGAGGCGAACTCGACAAACTCCTGGGGCGCACGCCGCCCGCCATCTGAGGGGGTGCGGCCTTGGGGCAGACAGCCCGCAAGCCCCGTGCCGGTTGATGAATACGAAAGGAGAGTCCGTTGGTCTCAGCTATCTGGAATGACGCCACCATCGCCACAAGCAACGAGACGGTCGTCGTCGAGGGAAACCACTACTTCCCACCGTCGGCAGTCGATTTTGGCCTGCTTGAGATGAGCCCGCACACGTCCGTCTGCCCGATCAAGGGCACCGCGCGCTACTTCCATGTGCGTGTGGGAGACGCGCTCAACGTGAACGCAGCCTGGACCTATCCAGATCCGACGCCAGGCGCCGAGGGCATCCGGGATCATATCGCCTTCTGGAAAGGCGTGGAGGTTGCGTAGCAGGCGGACAGGTGGCGGCCTCAGCGCCATGTGCAAGCGCCCGCGGGACGGCTTTTCCGCCCATCCCAGGCCGCGTCGGCTACAGGGCTCCGCCCCGGACCTTCTCCGCGGACTGGCGCCGAGGGCCTCGGACCCTTGGGCTTCTGTCGAATCAAGACGACTGGATTGAGATGGAGCATGCCGAGTTCGATGCCGCCTTCGCGCAGCTTCCCGAGGGATACAGCGAAGGCGCCTACGAAGGCCGGCGTTTCGGCGTGACTGTCCGGCGATCCGGTGACGGACGTCGCAACAGCCTGTTCGCCAGGGAGTTGGCCGGGACCGACATTGTCAGCTTCAACCTCTATCGCGTTACATCAGATAGAACATTGCTGAAGCCGTGCGAGATGTCCGCCGAAAAGGTCGTCGCGTTCGTGCTGGATTTCCGACCGGCCCCCTGACGGGCAGGTGGAGGTCCCGGCCGACCGGTCCGCCTGCGACGCCCGGCCCCCCAAGACTGCGCATGTCGCTCAAAGGTATCAAAACTATAGCCACCGGCCATTGGACTTCGTCTGGCAATGAATTCATCTTCTATACATCGCCATCCGTGGGGGAATCGGTGCTGGATCCCGTGTAGCCAGATTGAGAAAGTCTAAGCGATGACGAACAACAATGCCTCCGCCCTTCCGACACCTTCTGATCTTGACGAATGCGCGGCGATGACTGTCGCCGACGCTCTGAAGATCATTCTGGCGAACAGCTACGCGATTTACCTGAAGACAAAAAATTTCCACTGGCACGTCTCCGGACCCTACTTCAGGGACTATCACCTGCTTCTTGATGAGCAGGCCGCAGAGATCCTCGCCGTCACCGATGCGATCGCCGAGCGCGCCCGAAAGACGGGCAACACCACCATTCGATCGATCGGCGATATCGCGCGCCACCAGACGATCAAGGAGGGGAGCCCGCAGAATTCGGAAAAAATCGTACGCTAATGTTTTACGACACCTCCTTGAGGTTGCCGCGTTTACATCATTACCTGAACAGGTATAAAATTCCGTCATGACAAACAAAGAAAAACCGCTCGAATGGATCGCGAGCAGCCACAAGGATTTGATGGCGTTGCCGTCCGACGTGCGTCGCCGTTTCGGTTACGCGCTCTCGTTGGCGCAGATAGGCGATCAGGATGACGCAGCAAAGGTGCTCAAGGGGTTCGGTGGTGCCGGCGTGCTGGAGGTCGTCGAAGACGATGCCGGCGGCACCTATCGAGCGGTATACACGGTCAAGTTTGCGGAAGCGGTGTTCGTCCTGCACTGCTTCCAGAAGAAGAGCAAGAGCGGAATCGCCACGCCAAAGGCCGACATGGACATCATCCGCGCTCGGCTGAAGGTGGCCGAGGTATTGGCACAGGAGCTACGAAATGCAAAAACGAATCATTGAAGGCGTCGAGGTTCAGCGCAGCTCGGGCAACGTCTTTGCCGACCTTGGACTGCCTGACGCTGAAAAGCTCAAGATCAAGACCGGCCTGGTGGTCGAGATCAGGAGGGCCATGCGCGCCCTTGGGCTGACTCAACAAGCGGCGGCCAAACGCATGGGCATCCCGCAACCGAAGGTGTCGGGCATGATGCGCGGCGACTTCACCAATCTATCCGAACGCAAGCTGATGGATTGTCTGAATCGCCTCGGCTACGACATCGAAATCAAGGTACGGCCAGCAGCCGAGCCGATCGGGCATCTAACGCTCGCAACCGCTTAATCGGAGCTCTCCTGATGGCAGCCCGCATCACCGACGACGAATGGGACGAACTGACTCCCGAGAATTTCGATACCACGGCACTGCTGCGTGCAGTCGATGCCGTGGACGTGCTGCGCGGCGATTTGAATGACAGCGCAGACGGCGCACCTCCGCAACTGCGCACCGACCTGTTGAAGCTGCATCAACTGGCAATGGCCGCGTTCAACGAGGGATCACGCAGCCGAGTGGCTGAGCTATTTGATCTCGCCGTGGATCTTCAGGATCAGGTTGATCATCTGATGACCTCGCTGGAACAAGTGCAAGAAACCCTGTCCCGGTTGACGGCGCTCTACCCAGAAAGCCTGTCCTGAATGTTCTTGGAGACAACCACATCATGAGCCGCAGCCGCCGCAAAACGCCCATCGTTGGGCACACGACCTGCCGTAGCGAGCGCGAGGACAAGAAACTCTGGCATCAGCGCTGGCGAACCCACGAGCGCACCGCGCTGGCCAGCGCGTCGCCGGAAGCTCTATGCGCCCATCTGCCTCTACTGGAAAACCAGGTCAGCAACGTCTGGTCGATGGGTAAGGATGGCCGCTCCTACTGGCCCATCAAGCGCCAGGCCGCCACGGCGGATCGCATTGCCAACCACAAGGGACGCAATCCGCAAGAGCGCGCCTCCCTGAAAAAGCGTCTGCTGCGCAAGTGGATGAGCAAATGAACCTGTCCACCATCGAGGCGCTGGCTATCGCTTGGGCGCGAATCGCTGAAGAAGCAGAACTCCCAGCCGGCTACGAGGGCACGGCGACGCCAGAGGCGCATCGGGCCTGCGAGGTGATCCAGGAGCGGATTCGAGAGCACGTCGTCGCCACCAATGACATGCGGCTGTTCGGCCTGCTGCACCTGCTTGGGCAGGCGTCGCTGCGCATGGAGCAAGCGCTGTGCCCGGAAGAATATGCGCGGATGACCCGCGAGGTCGAGGAAGCTCTCCGAGAGGCCGACGACCCCAACGCCAAGTCGTACACCCACGAAGAAGTCATGCAGGCGATGCAGGAACGCATCGACCGAGCGCGAGACAAAGCCATGTTGATCGGCTGACGGAAATTTCGGCGGTTCCGGCTGATCCAAGAATCTTGGCGTGACCTTACCTCCGCTCTACCGCTGGGTGCCAGCCTCGGCGCACGCCTAACCACCCAACTCAGAAAGGAAAATAAGTTGGTAAAACGCATTCCCGTATCCGAGCTTCGTCTCGGCATGTACATCCACAAGCTCGCCGGCTCTTGGGTTCGACACCCATTCTGGCGCGGCAGCTTCCTGCTGACCGAGCCTCAGGATCTCTCTGCCATTCGAGAATGTGGCGTCGGGGAGGTCTGGGTCGACTTGGCCAAAAGCCAAGTCGACCCAGAGAGCCCAGAGAGCCCAGAGAGCCCAGAGCCCAGAGCCCAGAGCCCAGAGCCCAGAGCCCAGAGAATTGTCGGAGGAGCAATCTCTGCCGTCTAGTCCACTAAGCAAGAAAAGTGACGGCGCAACCTCAATGGAGAGCGAAATGTGTTATGCACGGAAACTCTGTCTTGCGGCCAAGTCCCAAGTCATGGACATGTTCCAGGAAGCCCGGCTTGGCAAGGCCGTCGACCCAAGCACGACGTTGCCGCTGGTCGGAGAAATCGCTGCCTCGGTGCTGCGCCAACCTCATGCCCTCATCAGCGTCGCACGCATCAAAACGCACGACGATTACACCTACCTGCACTCGGTTGCCGTCTGCGCCCTGATGCTATCGCTGGCCCGGCATCTCGATCTAGACGAGGAGCAAACGCGCCTGGCTGGCATCGGCGGACTGATGCACGACCTAGGCAAGGCCGCGATGCCGCTGGAAGTGCTTAACAAACCAGGCAAGCTCACCGATGCCGAGTTCGCCATCATGAAGCGCCACCCTGTGGAGGGCGCAAAGATGCTGCGCGCAGGCGGGGCCGAGCCCGGGGTGGTGGACATTGCCCTGCACCATCACGAGAAGATCGACGGAACCGGCTACCCGGATCGCTTGGCCGGTGACGCCATTTCACTCCTGGCCCGCATGGGCGCAATCTGCGACGTCTATGATGCCGTGACGTCGGAGCGAGCCTACAAAAAGCCGTGGGACCCGTCCGCGGCGATGCGGCAGATGGCCAAGTGGGAGGGCCATTTCGACAAACGCATCTTCCACGCCTTCGTCAAGGCCGTGGGCATCTACCCCGTCGGCTCCTTGGTTCGCCTGTCCTCTCAGCGTCTGGCCGTTGTCGTTGAGCCGGGAATGGAATCACTGCTGACTCCCAAGGTTCGCGTGTTCTTCTCGCTACGCTCGAGAGAGCCGATCCCGATGCAGACCACCGACCTGGCGGCCACGAGTTGCAAGGACAGTATCACTGGCCCCGAAGACCCGACGCTCTGGAACTTCAAGAACCTCGACGACTTGTGGATGGAATAGCCCCCACAAAACGACGGCCCCGTGAGGGAGCCGTTGAACATCGTCGAGCGATGCCCGTCCAGGGAGGGATGGCCGAGCTCGATTCTCCAGAAGGTAGCTGGTGACACGAGTGTTGAGCCCACCCAACTAGGGTGACGGAAATTTCTGGGGTTCCGGCTTACATCCCCGTATTGGACGAAGTGATGGTTCTGCCCCGCCATCGGCCCCAGCCCTCCCATCTG
>DAMCQE010000069.1:0-14552 GCA_032105665.1 Pseudomonas sp.
CGAAGCCGAAGACCCCTGGAACGCCTTGGCCTTCCGCGACCGCGATCCGCTGGACCAGCGCTTCGAAACACTGGCTCAGGAATTGATCGGCCCTGCGCTGGATGCCTTGGCGCAAGACGAGGAGGAAGCATGAAACTCGACCTGCTCGACTCGCCCTTCGACGGCCGCTCGCTGATCGAGGCCAGCGCCGGCACCGGCAAGACCTGGACGCTCACCGCGCTCTACGCCCGCCTGCTGTTGGAGCGGCAGCTGTCGGTGGGGCAGATCCTTGTAGTCACCTACACCACCGCCGCCACTGCTGAACTGCGTGAGCGCATCCGCGCACGGCTGGCCGACCTGCTGGCCGTCTATGAAGGCACGCCGAGCAGCGACGATTTCCTCAACCGCCTCCACGCCCGCTATCCGGACGAAGCCTCGCGCCGGCGCTTGTTGCTGGCGGTGCACGGCTTTGACGAGGCGGCGATCTTCACCATTCACGGATTTTGTCAGCGGGCCCTGCAGGATGCCGCGTTCGAAGCCGGCGGCGATTTCGACAGCGAGCTGACCGCCGATGACCGCGAGATCATTGACGCGCTGCTCGCCGACGCCTGGCGTAGCGAGCTGGCCGATGCCGATCCGGCCTGGGCGCGCTTCCTGGCCAAGAGCCGGATCACCCCGCAGTGGCTGCGCCAGCGGCTGCGCAGTCATCTGGGCAAGCCCTATCTGCGGGTCGAGCCGCAGGGCGTGCCGGTCGCGGCCGATCTGCGCCCGGTCGAGGCGGCCTGGCAGCGGGCTGCCGAGTTGTGGAAGCAGGCGGGTAGCGCCTGGGTCGCCGAGCTGCTGGCCCATGGCGGGCTCAGCCAGAGCACGCACAAGAACGTCAAGTTTGCGCCATGGCAGGTGGAACTGGACGCCTATTTCGCTGATCCGGCGGTGATGTTCGACCTGCCCGAGGGCGCGGCGAAGTTCGGCGTGCGGGCGCTGAGCAAGGCCTGCAAGAAGGGCTTCGACGCGCCGGTGTGCGAGCTGGCCCAGGCCCTGGACGAGCTGGCCGATCAGGTGGCCGAGGCACTGCCGGCCGGCAAGCAGCGGCTGATCGCCCTGCAGGTGGCGCTGCTCGAGCGGCTCAACCGAGAGTTGCCTGAACGCAAGGCGGCGCAGCGGCTGCTGGCCTTCGACGACCTGCTGAATCGTCTGGATCAGGCGCTGCAAGGGCCGGTCGGCGAAGACTTGGCGGCCTCGCTGCGCGCCACCTATCCGCTGGCGCTGATCGACGAATTCCAGGACACCGACCCGATCCAGTACGCCATCTTCAACCGCATCTATGCCAAGGCGGGCGAGGCGTCGCTGTGTTTCGTCGGCGATCCCAAACAGGCGATCTACGCCTTCCGCGGGGCGGACCTGGCGACCTATATGACGGCCAAGCAGCAGGCCGATCGTGAGCCGTTCAACCTGCCGACCAACTACCGCTCGACGCCCGAGCTGATCGCCGCGTTGAACAAGCTGTTCGATCATCCGCAGCCGTTCGCCCAACCTGATCTGCGCTATCCAGCGGTAGGCGCGGCCGACAAGCCGCGTGCGAGCTTGCGGTTGTTGGAGGAGGGCGAGGCGGCGGCGCTGTCGCTGGTCTGGCTTGGTGACGATCCGCTGGGCAAGGGCGAAGCCGCACAGCTGGCGGCAAGCGACACCGCACGGCGTATCGCCCTGCAACTGGCGGGCGCCGCGGAAGGGCGCGCCGGTTTCGACAAGGAAGGTGTGTTTACTCCGCTGAAAGGTGGCGATATCGCCGTGCTGGTGGCCAACCACCGCCAGGCCGGGATGATCGCCGACGAGCTGGCGGCGCGCGGTGTGCCCAGCGTGCGCCGCGGGCGTGACAGCGTCTGGCGCAGCGAGGAGGCGGCTGAGCTGGCCGCGGTGCTGGCCGCCTACGCCGAGCCCGGCCGCGAAGGGCTGCTGCGCTATGCACTGGCTACGCGCCTGCTGGGCCGTAGCGCCGCCGATCTCGCCCGCTGCCAGGACGATCAGCAGCAGTGGGACGCCGAGCGCGAAGCCGCGGAACGCTATCACCAGCTCTGGCAGCAGCAGGGGTTCATGCGCGTATTCCGTGCCTGGCTCGACGAGCAGGCGGTGGCCGAACGGCTGCTGGCGCGTGTCGATGGCGAACGTCGGCTGACCAACCTCCTGCACCTGGGTGAACTGTTGCAAGCCGAAAGCCTGCTGCGCCCGGGTCTTGAGCCGCTGCTGGCCTGGTTCAATGCCCAGCGCGGCAGCGAAGGCGCCGGCGAAGAGGCGCTGCTGCGCCTGGAAAGCGATGCCGAGCGGGTGCAGATCGTCACCATCCACACCAGCAAGGGCCTGGAATACCCGCTGGTGTTCTGCCCCTTCCTGTGGGACGGCAAGCTGCTCGGCAAGAACCGCGACAGCGCCCGCTGCCACGACGCGCAGGGCCAGCCGCTGCTGGATCTGGGCAGCGGCGAGCTGCAGGACAACCTCGAACGCGCCCGCCAGGAGGTGTTTGCCGAGCAGCTGCGCCTGGCCTATGTCGCCCTGACTCGCGCGCGCGACCGGCTCTGGTTGCACTGGGGGCCTGTGAATCTCTGCAAACCAAAAAAGGATGGCAGCCTAGCGGACGAAGGTCTGCACAGCAGCGCCCTGGCCTGGCTGCTACACGGCCGCGAACTGCCTGGCGAGCAACCGTTGACCGAGCTGGGCAATCATCTGGCCGACCTCATCGGCGGCAGCCTTCGCCTGGCCATCGAGCGACTGGTGCAGGGAAGCGAAGGCCATATGGCCTGCGTGCCGCTGGAGCTGCGTGAAGCCAGTGCCGAAGGGCCCGGCCGTGCGGCGCCGCCTCAGCAGTTGTCGCAGCTCAATCGCAGCCTGCACAGTGCCTGGCGGATCGGCAGCTTTTCCGGTCTTGCAGCCGGCATGCATATGGAAGCGCCCGACCGCGACGCCCTTGCCATTCCTGATGCTGGCGAGCCGGGCAGCGGCTTCTTTGCTTTCCCCCGCGGTGCGCGAGCCGGTACCTGCCTGCACGCGATCCTCGAAGACTGGGCGCGAGGCAAAGGCGAGCTGGAGGCTCTGGTCGAACCCGCTTTGCAGGCCTACGGTCTGCCGCTGGAGTGGAAGGAAATCGCCATCAGCCATCTGCAAAAGGTGCTCGACACCGATATGGATGGCGGCGGCCTGACCCTCGCCGCGTTGCAGTCGGCCAGACGCCTGCCCGAACTCGGCTTCACTTTTCCGGTACGGGACCTCGACGTGACGCGGCTGCGCAGCCTATTGGTCGATCCGGCCAACGGCCTCGCCGAACCCTTGCGCGAAGCGGCGGCGCGGCTGGAATTCGACAGTCTCAAGGGGTTTCTCAAGGGCTTCATCGACCTGACCTTCGAGCACGACGGCCGCTGGTACATCGCCGATTACAAATCCAACTGGCTCGGCCCGGATGCAAGCTACTACGGCGGTGACCGGCTGCTGCAGGCGTTGGCGGGTGAGCATTACTACCTGCAATACCTGATCTATCTGGTGGCGCTGCGCCGCTTCCTGCGCCAGCGTCTGGCAGATTTTCGTGACGAGCAGCTGGGCGGCGCCTTCTACCTGTTCCTGCGCGGCATGCCCGAGGCCGGCGTCTACTTCGCGCGGCCGGACGATGCGCTGCTCGATGGGCTGGATCGACTGTTCGAGGAGGGACGGTGATGGTGCGCCTTGGCGGTCTTGACCGCGAGAATGGGCGTGGCAGCGCTTTCCTGCCGACCAGGAGCGATATATGACCCTTGCCGATCTGCCCCTCGGCCCGCTGGAGCGCGCCTTTGTCGCCAGCCTGCAACGCCTGGAACCGCAGGCGCCCGAAGCGGTGCTACTCGCCGCCACGCTGTGCTGTGAGGCGCTGGCGGCCGGCGATGTCTGTCTACCACTGGAACGCCTGGCCGGAAGGCGCCCCTGGCCCGATGTCGATCTCAGCATGCCGGCGCTGCCCGTCTGGCGCGCACAGCTCGAAGCTTCCACGCTGGTCGGGACACCGGACGACTATGCGCCGCTGACCCTGGTCGGCGACCGGCTCTACCTGGCCCGCTACCAGGCCTACGAACAGCAGCTGGCCGAACAGCTGCTGGCCCGCACCGGCGATGCGCCCGAGGTGGACGAAGCACGGCTCGCCGAGAGCCTGGCGCGCTTGTTCGCCTTCAATCAGCAGCGCCCCGACTGGCAGCGCCTGGCCGCCGCGCAGGCAGTTCGGCGGCGCCTGGCGGTGATCTCCGGCGGTCCCGGCACCGGCAAGACCACCACCGTGGTGCGCCTGCTGGCGGCGCTGCTCGAGCAGCCTGGCGGCGAGCGCCTGGCCATCGGCCTCGCCGCACCCACCGGCAAGGCCGCGGCGCGCATGGCCGAGGCGATCCGTAACGCCAAGGCCGAGCTGCCGGTCAGCGATGCGGTGAAAGCGGCGCTGCCGGACGAGGCGCGGACCCTGCACCGCCTGCTCGGCAGCCGCGGCGACAGCCCCCGCGTGCGCCACGATGCGGCCAATCCGCTGGCGCTGGACGTGCTGGTGGTGGACGAGGCGTCGATGGTCGACCTGGCGCTGATGGCCAAACTGGTCGTCGCGCTGCCACCGAAGGCGCGGCTGATCCTGCTCGGCGACAAGGATCAGCTGGCCGCCGTGGAGGCCGGTGCGGTGTTCGCCGAACTCTGCGAAGGCCGTGGCTTCGATGCCGGGGCGGCAAGCGAGCTGGAGCGCATCACCGGCCAGCCCGTGCCGGTCGAGACGCCGCGCTCGCGCCTCGGCGATGCGGTGGTGCTGCTCACCCACAGTCACCGCTTCGCCGGCGACAGCGGCATCGGCGAACTGGCGCGGCGGATCAACGCTGGCGATGTGAAAGGCACCGTCGCGCTGCTGCAGGAAGGTCGTGCGGATCTCGCCTGGAACGCGACGCCCGGCGCGACCGCCTTGATCGAGCGGCTGGAGCAGGGTTACGGCGGCTACCTGCAGGCTGCGCGGCAGGGCGATCCAGGCCCGGCGTTCGAGGCCTTCAACGGTTTCCGGGCGCTGACTGCGCAACGCGAGGGCCCGTTCGGCGTGACCGGTATCAACGAGGCGCTGGAAACACGCTTCAGGCGTCGCCTCGGCGTGCCGGCCCGCGAACGCTGGTATCCCGGCCGTGCGGTGATGGTCCGGCAGAACGACTACGCGCTGGGGCTGTTCAACGGCGATATCGGTCTGTGCCTGAAAACCGAGCAGGGCCTGCGGGTGTTCTTCGAGGGTGACGACGGTTACCGCGGCTTCGCGCCGGCACGGCTGCCGAGCCACGACAGCGCCTTCGCCATGACCGTGCACAAGAGCCAGGGCTCGGAGTTCACCGAGGTGCTGCTGGCGTTGCCGGAACAGCCCAGCCCGCTGCTGACGCGCTCGCTGTTCTACACCGGTATCACCCGTGCCAAGCGCAAGGTGGAGATCTGGGCGCTGCCGGCGCGGCTGGCCGAAGCGGTCAATACCCGCGCCGAGCGCGCCGCAGGACTGGCCGAGCGATTGGCGCTCCCCTGCGCTCAGACCAGAGCCACAGAGGCAGTGCCGGTGGCCAAGCCAGATGAGCCAAAAAGCGATCAGCTCAGCCTGTTCTAAACCGTGCGCGCCTGCTCGAAGCCGGCATGATCGCTGCTCATCGCCGCCTGTTTCGTGAAGCGGTTGTGCGTATGGCGCTCGGAATTCTGTTCCGATGCGCTTTCGCCAAAAGCCGACACCGGGACTTGCGATGAGAACCTTCTTTCTTCTGCTATGGGGCGCACTCAGCCTGTTCATCAGCACCGCGGCGCTGCGTGAACTCTGGCTCGCGCCGTCCGTGGCCAGCGGTTTCGCCCTGCTGCTGGTGGTCTATTACATCGTTTGCTTCTTCCAGCTGATTCGCGCCGCCTACCTGCCATGGGGGCTGCTGGGTGCGTACCGGCGCAGCGGCTACTGGCTGTGCCTGATCCTGCTGCCGCTGACGCTGATCCCGCTTTACGCCGCCTACCAGATCTGGGAGCAGGGCGGTTACGTTGCAGTCGAAGCCTCGTTGCACACCGAATGGCTGCACCTGCTGCTCGGTTGGCTGCAGGACGCCCCCGGTTATCTCGGCCCGCTGCTGGTGCTCGGCGCGCTGGGTGTCGGCATGGCGCTGATGCTGCTGCGTCTGCTACGCGGGCAGGTCGCGCGCTGATCAGCCGTTGAGCAGCGTCAGCACCAGCGGCAGGCTGGCCGCCGCGAGCAGGGTCTGCAAGGTGATGATGCCCGCCATCAGATGGCTGTCGCCGCCGAGCTGGCGGGTGAGCACGTAGGCAGTGGGGGCGGTGGGCAGGGCGAAGAATAGCACCAGGATGGTGGTTTCCATATCGGGCAGGCTGAGCACCATCGCCACACCGTAGGCGAGCAGCGGAACGGCCAGCAGGCGCACCGCGCTGTTCCAGCCCAGCGCCGGGATTTCCCCGCCCAGCTCCTGGGGTTTGAGCGCCGCGCCGACGCAGAGCAGGCCCAACGGCAGGCTGGCGGCGGCGAGCAGACTCAGCAGGCGGTCGGTGCCGCCGGGCAGACCCAGGCCCGACAGATTGACCAGCGCGCCGGCGATACAGGCGAGAATCAGCGGGTTCTTTGCGATGGGCAGCAGCAGACCGCGCACGCTGACGCCGCGCTCGGCGGTCAGCGCCCACACCGACATCACGTTCACCGTCGGCACCATCAGCGCCAGCATCAGCGCAGCCAACGCCAGACCTTCCTTGCCGAACAGGCTGCCCACCGCGGCCAGGCCGAGGTAGGTGTTGAAACGCAGCACGCCCTGGGTGATGGCGCCGAAGCGGCCGGCAGACCAGCCGCGCAACCGCTTGGCGATCAGCAGCCCGATCCAGGCCAGGCCCAGGCCGAGCATCACGGCACCGGCCAGGCGCGGCAGTGCTGGGTTATCCAGCGGCGCGGTCGCCAGGCTGCTGAACAGCAGGGCAGGAAAGAGGACGAAGTAGTTGATGCGTTCGGCGCCGGGCCAGAACTCGGCACTGGGAAAGGCGCGCAGGCGCAGGAAATAGCCGGCGACGATAAGGGCGAAAAGGGGCCAGAGGGCGAGTAGCAGGGCGGTCACGGATACATCCAACAGTGCATGTAGCGCGATCTTCGATGCTGCCATCCTCCAGTGCAACCCTCATCTTCGAGCTGGCGTGGCGGCAGCGGTACTACGTCGGTCGGACGGTTGTCTGTTGCGTGGTGGCTTGGTGATATCATCGCGCGTCGAACCTGCGAGCTTCCGATGCGTCACATACCCCCCCAGGCCTCTACCGAGGACTTCCGCGATACGCCTTATGGCCGGCAGTTGCATGGCGGGTTCCGTCTGCTGCGCTTCGCGCCGGAGCTGGAGAGGGAGTTTCGGCGCTATCTGGATCGTCATGCGCGGCTATCGCAACGCCTCGCCGCCCTGCTGTTGATCTTCGCGGTCGGTGGATATCTGTATTGCGAACACCGGTTGTTCGATCTTGCCGATACCGGCTGGCTGACAACGCTGACGCTGTTGCGCCTCCTGCAGATTCTGCCGGGCGTCGTCGTGCTGGTGCTGACCTTCTACAGCCGCAGGTTTCGCGCGCAGGCCAACCGCATATTTCCGGTGCTGCTGGTGATGGTCGGCATGCTGGCCGCGCTGATCGACATCCGCTTCGAAACGCTCGATGCGGAGCTGAATTTCCGTTACGGCGCTGGGCTGCTGATCGTCGCGTCGTTCTTCTTTCTCGGCGTGACCTTCTGGTGGGCGCTGCTGTGCGCGGTGCTGATCGTGCTGGCCGACGTGTGCATGGCCAGCCTGATCCTGTCGGCCGAGCAGATGCCGGAACACTGGATCGCCGTCAGCTACTACCTGCTGTTGCTGATCATCGGCGCGATCAGTCGCTATGTTCATGAGTACTCGCAGCGCGACCAGTTTCTGACCCGCCAACTGCTGGGCTGGGTCGCCGAGCACGACGCGCTCAGCGGTCTGGCCAACCGGCGCAGTCATGATCGCGCGCTGCCCCAGCGGATCGCCCAGGCCCGTCGAGACCGGCGGCCGCTGAGCCTTCTGCTGCTCGATCTGGATGATTTCAAGGCCTATAACGACACATTCGGCCATCCGGCCGGCGATGCACTGATCCGCACCTTCGGCGAGTTGCTCGCCGGCTTCGCGCGGCGTCCGCTGGACGAAGCGGCACGGGTTGGCGGTGAGGAGTTCGCACTGCTGCTGTACAACTGCGACAACGCCGCCGCGCAGCGCATCGCCCGTCAGGTGATCACCGCACTGGCTGCGCTGGATATCAGGCATCCGCATGATTCGGCGGCGCGGGTGGGGGTCAGTATCGGGATCGCCACGTTGCAGGACGGCCAGCAGGCCGAGCAGCTCTATCACTGCGCCGATACCGCGCTGTATCAGGCCAAGAGTGGTGGCAAGAATCGCTTTGCCGTCGCGGCCGGGCTACTGCGACCCGAGCCACAGCCTCACTAGCGGATGGCTTAGCGGCGCGGTGGCACCGAGCGGGTGCGGCCGCTGCCGTCGATGGCGACGAATACGAAGACGGCTTCGGTGACCTTGCGCCACTCGCTGGACAGCGGATCGTCGCTCCAGACTTCCACCAGCATGCGGATCGAGCTGCGCCCTACCTCCAGCGTCTGGGTATAGAAGGACAGCTGCGCGCCAACCGCTACCGGAACCATGAACGCCATGCGATCGATGGAGACCGTGGCGACACGGCCAGCGGCCACGCGGCTTGCCATCGCGGTGCCGGCCAGATCCATCTGCGACACCAGCCAACCGCCATAGATATCGCCAAAACCATTGGTTTCCCGCGGCAATGCGGTGAGCTGCAGGGCCAGGTCGCCCTGCGGGATCGGATCTTCCTGTTCGTATTCTTTCATTCGGTCGGACTCGCGGCGCGTTGTTGTTCTGGCGCGAAATGCCCGCTCTGGCACGGGCGACGGCGCCGAGTATAGCGGCTGTGTTGCGCTACAGCGACCGAACCAGGTCAACGGTGCGCTTGGTAATCAGATTGTCACACTTGCTTCATAGAGTGTTCACACGGCCTGCAGATACTGGCCCCCGTTCCAACACACTCGAGCACACACCTGCTAGGAGCAAGGTATGAAACTGAATCGTTTGATGGCGGCCCTCACCTTCGTAGCCGCTGGCGTGGGCGCCGCAAGCGCAGTCGCTGCAGTAGACCCGGCACTGCCGAGCTACCAGAAGACCTCTGGCGTTTCCGGCAACCTGTCCAGCGTCGGTTCCGACTCGCTGGCCAACCTGATGACGCTCTGGGCCGAAGAGTTCAAGCGCAGCTACCCGAACGTCAACATTCAGATCCAGGCCGCCGGTTCCTCCACCGCGCCGCCCGCGCTGACCGAAGGCACCGCCAACATGGGCCCGATGAGCCGCCCCATGAAGGACAACGAGATCCAGGCCTTCGAAGAGAAGTACGGCTACAAGCCGACCGCCGTACCGGTGGCCATCGACGCCCTGGCGGTGTTCGTGCACAAGGACAACCCGATCAAGTCCCTGGACATCGAGCAGGTCGACGCCATCTTCTCCAGCACCCGCCTGTGCGGTGGCGAGAAGGACATCAAGACCTGGGGCGACCTGGGCATGACCGGCGAGTGGGCTGCCAAGCCGATCCAGCTGTTCGGCCGCAACTCGGTATCCGGTACCTACGGCTACTTCAAGGAAGAAGCCCTGTGTAAAGGCGACTTCAAGTCCAACGTCAACGAGCAGCCGGGTTCGGCCTCGGTGGTGCAGTCCATCTCCAGCACCCTGAACGCCATCGGTTACTCGGGCATCGGCTACAAGACCTCCAGCGTGCGCGCCGTACCGCTGTCCAAGGGCGGCGAAGCCTTCGAGGCGAGCGAAGAGAACGCCCTGGCCGGGAAATTCCCGCTGGCTCGCTTCTTCTACGTCTACGTCAACAAGGCGCCGAACAAGCCGCTGAGCCCGATCGACGCCGAGTTCCTCAAGCTGGTGCTCTCCAAGCAGGGCCAGGAAGTCGTGGTCAAGGATGGCTACATCCCGCTGCCGAAGAAGGTGGTCGACAAGACCATGCAGGACCTGGGTCTGTAAGACCCGCGTGACGGCCGGCGACGTAGCGCGCCGGTCATGCGCAGATGCCCGCCACGCGAAACGCGCTGGCGGGCTTCGTCGCGTCACCTGGCTGTAATTTTTCTGTCACACAGCTTCATTAGATTAGGCGCCCCGAAGGGCCGCTCAGGCCCAGGAGCCCTGGCATGAACGACATGGAAAACATGACCGCGAATTCCGATGTGCAACGGCTGGACTTCAACACGCCGGCGCTGCAACGCAAGCGCCGCATCCGCGCGCTGAAAGATCACCTGGCGCGCTGGTACGTGTCCATCGGCGGTCTGGCGGTGCTGGTCGCCATTACCCTGATCTTCTTCTACCTGGCGCAGGTCGTACTGCCAATGTTCCAGGGCGCCGAGCTGGAAAGCCGCGCGGCGCAGCAACCGGCCTGGTTGGCCGATGCCGGCGAGCCGCTGCTGCTGGCGGTGGAGGAGCAGAACCAGGTCGCAATGCGCCTGGGTTCCGACGGGCAGGTGCGCTTCTTCGGGCTGAGCGACGGTGCACTGCTGTCGAGCAAGACGTTGCCGCTGCCAGCCGGCAGCCGTGTCGTCTCGGTGGGGCAGGACACGCCAAGCACACGCCGGCTGGTGCTGGGCCTGGATAACGGCCAGGCGCTGGTGCTCGAGCACAACTACAAGGTCACCTATCCAAACAATAAGAAGACCATCACCCCCGAACTCGCTTATCCCTTCGGTGAGGACCCGCTGCAGCTCGACCCCGAGGGTCGCCCGATCGATCAGGCCGCCATCAGCCTGAACGGCAAGACGTTGCTCGTTGCCGGCGCTACCGGCACGGCATTGCACGCTCAGCGCATCGCCAGCAGCGAAAACCTGATGACTGGCGAGGTGACGCTGGAGCAGGAACGCCTCAATCTGCCGCAACTGGCCGAGCCGATTCGCCAGCTGCTGCTCGACCCGCGGCATATGTGGCTCTACGCAATCAGCGGCAAGGCCAGCGCGGATGTCTTCGATCTGCGCCGCAAGCAGCTCAATGGTCGCTACAAGCTGGTTGGCGACGGCAGCGAGATCACCACGATCAGCCCGCTGCTGGCGGGCATATCGCTGATGATCGGCGACTCCAAGGGTGGCATCGGCCAGTGGTTCATGGTGCGCTCCGCCGACGGCCAGGCGGAGTTGAAGAACGTACGCAACTTCAAGCTGGGCCGCAGCCCGATCCGCCAGATCCTGCCGGAGGAGCGCCGCAAGGGCTTTCTCGCGCTGGATAACGCCGGCAGCATCGGCATTTTCCACAGCACCGCGCATCGCACCTTGCTCAAGGAACAGGTCGCTGAAGGCGCCGCTTTGGCTGCCATGTCGCCGCGTGCCACCCGTCTGCTGGTGGAGTCGGAGCAGGGCCTGCAGCGCTTCGTCATCGACAACCCGCACCCGGAAATCTCCTGGAGCGCGCTGTGGGGCAAGGTCTGGTACGAAAGCTATCCGGAGCCTGACTACGTCTGGCAGTCGACCTCGGCCAATGGCGACTTCGAACCCAAGCTGAGCCTCGCGCCGCTGGCCTTCGGCACGCTCAAGGCGGCGTTCTACGCAATGCTGCTGGCAGCCCCGCTGGCGATCTGTGCGGCGTTCTATACCGCCTACTTCATGGCGCCCAGGCTGCGCAGCAAGGTCAAGCCGATCATCGAACTGATGGAGGCGCTGCCGACTGTGATCCTTGGCTTCTTCGCCGGCCTGTTCCTCGCGCCATTTCTGGAGAACCACCTGCCGGGCATCTTCAGCCTGCTGTTGCTGATGCCGGTCGGGATTCTGTTCGCCGCCTGGACCTGGAGCCGCCTGCCTCAGGCCGTGCGTCTCGCGGTGCCGGATGGCTGGGAGGCCGTGCTGCTGATCCCGGTGATCCTGCTGATCGGCTTCGGCTCGCTGGAAATCAGCGGCCATCTGGAGAATTGGTTCTTTGGCGGTGACATGCGCCTGTGGCTGTCCAATGACATGGGTATCCCGTTCGACCAGCGCAACGCCCTGGTAATCGGCCTGGCGATGGGCTTCGCGGTGATCCCGACCATCTACTCGATTGCTGAAGACGCCGTGTTCAGCGTGCCGCGCAGCCTGACGCTGGGCTCGCTGGCTTTGGGCGCCACGCCCTGGCAGACGCTCACCCGCGTGGTGCTGCTGACAGCCAGCCCGGGCATTTTCTCTGCGCTGATGATCGGCATGGGCCGCGCCGTGGGCGAAACCATGATCGTGCTGATGGCCACCGGCAACACGCCGATCATGGAAGCCAACATCTTCGAAGGCATGCGCACCCTGGCCGCCAACGTCGCCGTGGAGATGCCCGAGTCCGAGGTCGGCGGCACCCATTACCGCGTGCTCTTCCTCGCCGCGCTGGTACTGCTGATGTTCACCTTCGTGATGAACACCCTGGCCGAGCTGATTCGTCAGCGTCTGCGTGGCAAGTACGCCAGCCTGTAAACCAGACTTCGCAAAAGGTATCGATCCGTGAAAAAGGATTCGTTGAACACCTGGGTCAAGAGCGGCACACCCTGGATCTGGATGAACGCCGGCGCGGTGTCCATCGCCGTGATCATGACCCTGGGGCTGCTGGCGATCATCGCCGTGCGCGGTCTGGCGCACTTCTGGCCGGCCGACGTGATCGTCGCCGACTACAGCATGCCCGGCGCGGAAATGCGCGTGCTGGCTGGCGAGGTGGTGCAGGCCGAGGAAGTGCCACGGGCGCGCCTGGCTGCCAGCGGGCTGCCGGTGAACGTCGAGGGCGGCGAGTTCATGACCCGCGAGCTGCTCAAGGTCGGCAACCGTGAGGTGTACGGCGCGGACTTCTCCTGGGTGATCGGCGAATGGCTGAGCAACCAGCGCAAGCCGGCCGAGCTGATGGTGCTGGAGCGTCGCGAGTGGGGCAACTTCTATGGCTATCTGCTCAACGTCAAGGAAGCCGGCCAGCTGGTCGCCGAAGGCGATGCCGCCTGGGGCGAGCTGCAGCGTCGGATCGATCGGGTCGACCAGCTGCATGCGCAGATCTCGCGCATCGAGAAGGTGGAGATCGGCCGCATCAACCATGGCCTCGAACGTCTGCGTCTGAAGACCCGCAAGCTGGAGCTGGACGACCGTCTGGATGCGGCCGCCCAGGCCGATCTGGATGCCGAGCGCGCCCAGTGGGATGCCGAGTACCGGGTGCTGGAAGAAAAGCTGGTCGCCCTGCAGCAGCAGTTCAACCGCGACAGCATCACCGTGCGCACGGCCGACGGCCGCGAGCAGGAGATCACCCTGGGCAAGGTGGTGCGGGCGTTCCAGCCCAATGCCATGTCGACGCCGCAGAAGCTGATGTTCTACTTCGCCAAGCTGTGGGAGTTCGTCAGCGACGAGCCGCGTGAGGCGAACACCGAAGGCGGCGTGTTCCCGGCGATCTTCGGCACCGTGCTGATGACCCTGATCATGGCGGTGATCGTCACCCCCTTCGGTGTGATCGCCGCGGTCTACCTGCGCGAATACGCCAAGCAGGGCCTGCTCACCCGGATCATCCGCATCGCGGTGAACAACCTGGCCGGGGTGCCGTCGATCGTCTACGGCGTGTTCGGCCTGGGCTTCTTCGTCTACGTCCTGGGCGGCTCGCTGGACCGGCTGTTCTACCCTGAAGCCGCACCGGCACCGGTGTTCGGCACGCCGGGCCTGATGTGGGCTTCGCTGACTCTGGCAATCCTCACCTTGCCGGTGGTGATCGTTGCCACCGAGGAAGGCCTGGCGCGCATCCCGCGGATGATCCGCGAAGGCTCGCTGGCCCTTGGTGCGACCAAGTCGGAGACGCTGTGGAAGGTGGTTTTGCCAATGGCCAGCCCGGCAATGATGACCGGCCTGATCCTTGCCGTGGCCCGCGCCGCCGGTGAAGTGGCGCCGCTGATGCTGGTCGGTGTGGTCAAGCTGGCACCGAACCTGCCGCTCAATGGCAATTACCCCTACCTGCATCTGGACCAGAAGATCATGCACCTGGGCTTCCACATCTACGACGTCGGCTTCCAGAGCCCCAACGTCGAGGCGGCACGACCGCTGGTGTATGCGACTGCGCTGCTGCTGGTGCTGGTGATCGCCGCGCTCAACTTCACAGCGATCTACATCCGCAACCACCTGCGCGAGAAGTACAAGGCGCTGGATCATTAATTGAAGCGGCAAGCTCAAGCCACCGGCCTCGGGAGAAACGAGGCGCTGACTTGGGCTTGCAGCCTGTAGCTTGCAGCTGGCAGCTGCGAACGGAGCGAGCACATGCAAACCAACACGCATTCCATCGACATCTCGGCCCTCGGCCGCGACAAGCGCAGCCTGAACCTCGCCAACGAGCAGGTCGCCATCGAAGTGCCCGATCTGAGCCTGTACTACGGCCAGAAGCAGGCGCTGTTCAACGTCGCGATGAACATCCCCAAGCAGCGCGTGACTGCCTTCATCGGCCCGTCCGGCTGTGGCAAGTCGACCCTGCTGCGTTGCTTCAACCGCATGAACGACCTGGTCGACGGCTGCC
>DAMCQE010000070.1:0-14406 GCA_032105665.1 Pseudomonas sp.
CCGCGCTCTATATGGACATCATCAACCTGTTCCTGCGTATCCTGCGCATTCTCGGACGCAAATAGGCAACGGCGGGACGCTGCCGGATCCTTGCAGCGCCGCAACCCGATCGCTTCAGGAGCTCGCCGTGTCCAGCCACGAACTTGAATACGAAATCCTCGGTCAGTCCGCGCAAAGCGTGGAGATCATCCTCGATCCAGACGAGACGGTGATCGCCGAAGCCGGAGCAATGAACTACATGACCGACGGCGTGCGTTTCGAAGCGCGCATGGGCGACGGTTCGGCGAGCGGCGTGCTCGGCAAGCTGTGGGGCGCGGGCAAGCGCATGTTTACCGGCGAGTCACTGTTCCTCACTCACTTCACCAATGAAAGCAAGGCCAAGGCACGCGTGGCCTTCGCCGCGCCTTATCCGGGCACAGTGGTACCGATTGATCTCGCTGCTGTGGGCGGCAAGCTGTTTTGTCAGAAGGATGCCTTTCTCTGCGCGGCTTATGGCACGCGCATCGGTATAAGCTTCAGCAAGCGCATCGGCGCAGGCTTCTTCGGTGGCGAGGGATTCATCCTGCAGCGCCTGGAAGGCGATGGACTGGCCTTCGTGCATGCCGGCGGCACCGTGATTCGCAAGGAGCTGAACAACGAAACCCTGCGGCTGGATACCGGCTGCTTGGTGGCCTTCACGCAGGGCATCGACTACGACATCCAGCTTGCCGGCGGCCTGCGGAGCATGCTGTTTGGTGGCGAAGGGTTGCTGCTCACCACCCTTAAGGGCACCGGCAGCGTCTGGATCCAGAGCCTGCCCTTCTCGCGCCTGGCCGAGCGGGTCTACGAGGCGACCTCACAGGCCCGCGGTGAAACCCGCGCCAGCGGTAAATGAGCCGCAGGCGACCTTCGAATTTGTCACAATGCGCCTCTTTGCCTCGATGAGACCGTCCATGTCCGAACGCAATCCCATTCCCCTGATCCTGACCGCCATCGGCAGCGTGCTTGGCACGGTCGCGGTGCTGTCCTATTACGGCTACGTGCATATCGCCAAGCCAGAGGATGCGTTGCTGCTGGCTGACTACACCATGCTCAAGACCGTTCCCGGCGAGGATTACCGGGTATCGCTGAAGCCGGCGTCGCAGGTGGCTCAGTGCATCGATGGTGTGCTGGTGCTGTTCGATACCGAACAGAAGGGCCTGTCCGGCGTGCTGGTCGACAGCAAGAAGCGCGCCGTGCGCTGCATGGAAGAGCAGGTCCCGGCTGGCCTCCTGCGTTGACGCTTGGAGGTGCGGGGCACGCTGAAACAGAAACGCTCCCGACGCACTGATGCGTCGGGAGCGTTCGTTCAGCGTCTGAGGCGTTGGTTGTATCAGCGCATGGAAGAGCGCGGTGCCACCGGCTTGTTATCGTCGGAGATGGTCACTTCCACCCGGCGATTCATGGCGCGGCCGGCCGAGTCACTGTTGCTCGCGACCGGATATTCCTTGCCGTATCCCTGCGACACGATGCGCTGCGAGTCCACGCCCATCTTCACCAGGGCCATGCGTACCGCGTTGGCACGACGCTCGGAAAGACGCTGGTTATATTCGGCGGAACCGGTGCTGTCAGTGTAACCCTCGACGATCACCTTGCGCTCGGGATTGTCGTTGAGGAAGTCGGCGAGCTTCTGCACGCTGCGCATGCCGCCTGGCTTCAGTTCGGCGCGGTCGTAGTCGAACAGCACGTCGCCGAAGGTCACCAGGGTGCCACGCTCGGTCTGCTTGGCCTGCATGTCTTCCTGCAGCTTGCGAATCTGCGCGTCCCGGGCTTCGAGGCGGGCTTCAGCGCGCTGCGCAGAGGCCTTGCCGAGATCCTCTTCGGCCGCGCGCAGGGCAATGGTCTGCTCGGCCAGTTCGATGCGGCGCTTGGTCAGGTAGGCCAGCTGATCCACCGTCTCTTCGTCGGCATCGTTCAGATACGCCTTGTTGGCCTTGTCCAGCATGTTGCTGGCGTCCTGGGTTTCCAGGGCTGCGACCTTGCTGGAGCGGGCGTCGCTCTGCAGTGCGGAGAAGCTGCTGCGCGCCTCTTCAAGGTTCTGATTGGGCTGGTTGGCGCAGGCCACCAGGCCGATGCTCAGGGCCAGCATGGTAGGTAGGGTTACGAGCTTGTGCATGACGAGTTCATCCTATTGGCTATAAACGGAATGGCGGGCGTGGCGAGGGAATCAGCGAACGTTGCGCATGCCTTCTTCGCGCAATTCCTGAATCCCCTGCTGCGCATCTTCGACGGCCTTCTGAGCCTTCGCCGCTTCAGCCTTGCGTTGGGCTACGCGGGCATCCCATTCGGCCTGTTCGGCCAGCTTGCGGGCTTGTTCGTAGTTTTCTTTCTGCATGGCCAATTCGGCCTCTTTCCACTTTTCCTGCGCGGCGCGCATTTCCACTGCGGCGTACTCGGTACCACCCGCGCTTACGGCGCTGCGCACGGCCGATTCAGTCACGGCGAACTGCTCGGTCGGTGGGTTGCCGGCGCATGCGGTCAGCAGCAGGCCACCAAGTGCAATGGCCGCCAGCTTGGGTAGCTGAAATCTCGAAGCGTGGGTTGCGACAGTTTTGTTCATGGTCAGTCTCCAGTTCGAATTGCTCAACGAATAGGTACCGTCCCTGGCCGGGCAGTGTGCTGAATAGGGCACTACCGATGTCGGGACATATTTTTGTGAGGCCAAATGGCGCTAATCGTTCAGTGAAAGTTGGCGGGCTAGAGCGGTTGTCATCGGGGAATCCGCTACCAGCGCGGTATTAACGGGGTGGAGACTGGCCTGTGCGGGCAGGGCGGGCGTATGCAACAAAGGTGACCTGTGTGATGGCGCCCTGAGCGGGCGCCGAGCGTGCAAAGTGCGCTTTCGGGTCAGGTCGGCGGGGTGGAAGACGCTTCCTCGTCGAGCATGCGCTTGAGGTGTTTGCGCGAGAGCTCGAGAAAGCGCGGGGTGGGGCCGACATCCTCGTAGACCGGGTCGCCCTGTTCGTCAGTGGCGATGACCTGGGTGCCGCGCTCATACGGAAGGCTGGTTTCGACGGCTTCGAGGGCCGCACCAACCAGCTCGCCGAGCAGCGCTTCGGTGCTGCGCTTGGGGTACATCTCGGCGAGCGCCGCGAGCCGAGCCGCGCTCTCGACGTCCAGCGGAATGCTGTAGGTTGTCTGGCTCATGTGACCCTTGGCGTCGCGTTCCCAATGGCTGACCAGCTCGGAAATTCTCATGATTACTCCTTTGCCCGCGCTTACGAGCGGTGATGACGATGTGCAATCGTGCTGTCCGCAACAGGATCGTCGGCGTTGACGCCTTGTCATGACCGGATGCGGTGGGCACTCTGGTTGGAGGTAATTTCAGCGTAGCCGTTCAGGATCGTTTTCTCCGCGGCGCGTCTGATAAGCAGCGGCGAGTCGCTCATGTGAAGGCGGCAGCCCAGGAGGAGCAAGAAGGTCATGGCGAAAATCATCGACGCGCGCCTGCGCGACAACGTACACCTGCTTGGCGAACTGCTCGGCAACACCATTCGCGCCCAGCACGGCGACCAGTTCTTCGACAAGATCGAACGCATCCGCAAGGGTGCCAAGGCCGCACGCAAAGGCTCGGCCGAGGATGCGCAACTGCTGTCCGAGACGCTCGACAGCCTTGACGAGAATGAACTGCTGCCGATGACGCGGGCGTTCAACCAGTTCCTCAACCTGGCCAATATCGCCGAGCAGTACCATCAGGTTCGTCGCCGTACGGCAGGCGAGCCGGTACCGTTCGAAACCAGCGTGTTCGCCGATCTGATCGAACGCCTCAAGGCCGCCGGACACGGCGACGAGTTCATTGCACGGCAGGTCAGCCGCCTAGAAATCGAATTGGTGCTGACAGCGCACCCCACCGAAGTTTCACGGCGTACGTTGATCCAGAAGTACGACGCCATCGCCGAACAGCTGGCCGCACGGGACCACACCGACCTCTCCGACGCCGAGCAGGCGAAGATCGAGCTGCAGCTGCAGCGCCTGATCGCCGAGGTCTGGCACACCGAGGAAATTCGTCGCAATCGACCGACGCCGGTGGAAGAGGCGCGGTGGGGCTTCGCCGCCATCGAGAACTCGCTGTGGAAGGCCGTACCCAATGTCCTGCGCCAGACCGATGCGACGCTCAGGCGGACGACCGGGCTGCACCTGCCACTGGAAGCCGCGCCGATCCGCTTCGCCTCCTGGATGGGCGGCGACCGCGATGGCAACCCAAACGTGACCGCGATGGTATCCCGCGAAGTGTTGCTGACCGCGCGCTGGGTGGCTGCCGATCTGTACCTGCGGGAGATCGAAGGGTTGATCACCGCATTGTCGATGAGCGAAGCCAGTGAGGAACTGCTGCGCCTGACCGGTGATTCGGCCGAGCCGTACCGGGTCCTGCTCAAGCCCCTGCGTCAACGCCTGCGGGCGACCCGGGAGTGGGCGCGAGCGGCCATCGAGCATGGCCAGCCGGCTCCGGCGGAAGTGCTGCAGGACTGCGCCGAGCTGCGTCGGCCGCTAGAACTCTGCTACCGCTCGTTGCATGCCCGCGGGATGGGCATGATCGCCGATGGCGCGCTGCTTGACTGCCTGCGGCGACTGGCCGTGTTCGGGCTGTTCCTGGTACGGCTGGACATTCGCCAGGACGCGGCACGGCATGCCGCAGCACTGGCGGAAATCACCGATTACCTCGGGCTGGGCGACTATCAGGTGTGGGACGAGCAGCGGCGACTGGACTGGCTGCAGCTTGAACTGGGCAATCGCCGCCCGCTGCTGCCGGCGCATTATCATCCGTCGGCCGATACCGCCGAGGTGCTCGCCACCTGCGCGGTGATCGCCGAGGCGCCAGCGGCGTCACTTGGCTCCTATGTCATTTCCATGGCCCATGCGGCCTCCGATGTACTCGCCGTGCAGTTGCTGCTCAAGGAAGCCGGCCTGCAGCGACCGATGCGTGTGGTGCCGCTGTTCGAAACCCTGGATGACCTGAACAACGCCGCGCCGATCATTGACCGCCTGCTCGCGCTGCCCGGGTATCGCCAGCGTCTGCATGGCCCGCAGGAGGTGATGATCGGCTACTCCGACTCGGCCAAGGATGCTGGCACTACTGCCGCCGCCTGGGCCCAGTACCGCGCTCAGGAACGGCTAGTGGACGTATGCCGGGAGCACGACGTCGAACTGTTGCTGTTCCATGGCCGCGGCGGCACCGTGGGGCGCGGCGGTGGCCCGGCGCATGCGGCGATCCTGTCGCAGCCGCCGGGCTCGGTAGTCGGGCGCTTCCGTACCACCGAACAGGGCGAAATGATTCGCTTCAAATTCGGCCTGCCGGACATCGCCGAGCAGAACCTCAATCTGTACCTCGCCGCGGTGCTCGAGGCGACTCTGTTGCCGCCGCCGATGCCCGAGGCCGACTGGCGTGAGACCATGGATCGCCTGTCCGCCGAAGGGGTGGCGGCCTATCGTGGCGTGGTACGCGAGCATCCGCAGTTCGTCGATTACTTCCGCCAGGCGACACCCGAGCTGGAACTGGGCCGTTTGCCGTTGGGCAGTCGCCCCTCCAAACGTCGCGAGGGTGGGGTGGAAAGCCTGCGGGCGATTCCCTGGATTTTCGCCTGGACGCAAACGCGGCTGATGCTGCCCGCCTGGCTTGGGTGGGAGCAGGCGCTGCAGAGCGCACTGACGCGCGGGGAGGGCGAGCGGCTGGCCGAAATGCGTGCGCGATGGCCGTTCTTCACTACGCGCATCGACATGCTGGAAATGGTGCTGGCCAAGGCCGATGCCGATATCGCAAGGCATTACGATGAGCGCCTGGTGCAGCCGGAACTGCTTTCCCTTGGTAGCGATTTGCGTGACCGATTGTCGCAGGTTGTCGGCGCTGTGCTGAGCGTGACCGGCCAGGCCGATCTGCTCGACCACAGCCCGAAGACCCAGGAGGCGTTCAGTCTGCGCAACACCTATCTTGATCCGTTGCACCTGCTGCAGATAGAACTGCTGGCTCGCTCAAGGCAGCAGCAGAACCCGGCAGACAGCCCGCTCGAGCAGGCGCTGCTGGTCAGTGTGGCGGGTATCGCGGCGGGCTTGCGCAACACGGGCTGAAGCGGCGGTTCCCGGCGCTCAACGGCTGCGCGATGCGTAGTCGTTGAGCGCAACTCGCGTCGAATCGTGACATTTATGCGGGTCGATAGACGCTTTCGGGACGGCTTGTGCCGCCTCGGTGCGCTGTGTATCGTGTTCAACCTTTTGTCGCATGGCGGCAAACCAGAATTTTTGATTCGCCAGCGACGAGCCGGAACGGCCCGCTGGCAATCACCCCTTCCAAGAAACTCGAGGATTCATCCATGCGTGTGATTCTGCTGGGAGCGCCCGGTGCCGGCAAAGGTACCCAGGCAGGCTTCATTACCAAAAAATTCGGTATTCCGCAGATCTCCACGGGCGACATGCTGCGTGCGGCTGTCAAGGCTGGCACCGAACTCGGCCTCAAGGCCAAGAGCGTGATGGATGCAGGTGGACTGGTATCCGATGACCTGATCATCAACCTGGTCAAGGAGCGCATCGCTCAGCCGGATTGCGCCAACGGTTTCCTCTTCGACGGTTTCCCGCGCACCATTCCCCAGGCCGAGGCGCTGAAGGAAGCGGGCGTGCGCATCGACAACGTGATCGAGATCGCCGTCGATGACGAGGAAATCGTCGGCCGTATCGCCGGTCGTCGTGTACACCCGGCCTCGGGTCGCGTCTATCACACCGAGCACAACCCGCCGAAGGTTGCCGGCAAGGACGATGAGACCGGCGAAGAGCTGATCCAGCGCGAAGACGACAAGGAAGAGACCGTGCGTCATCGCCTGTCCGTCTACCATGCGCAGACCAAGCCGCTGGTGGACTTCTACCAGAGCCTGGCAGCCGCGGAAGGCACGCCGAAGTACAGCTGCATCGAAGGTGTCGGTTCGGTGGACGAGATTACGGCCAAGGTGTTCTCTGCACTGAGCTGATCGAAGCTGCCTGGCACGAGCGATAGAAATGCCCGTATCGAAAGATACGGGCATTTTTTTGCCCGGAGATCAGGACAGGCGCGAAAGAACCCGCTCCGCGAATACGTTAGAATCGGCGCCTTTTTACCGACCGGACCGACCCGATGACCACTCTGCTGGCCCTGGATACTGCCACCGAAGCCTGCTCAGTCGCGCTGTTGCACGACGGCAAGGTGCTGAGTCACTACGAGGTGATTCCGCGCCTGCATGCCCAGCGGCTGCTGCCGATGGTGCAGACGCTGCTCGGCGAGGCCGGGGTTGCGCTGTCCGCGGTGGATGCCATCGCTTTCGGGCGGGGGCCAGGTGCCTTTACCGGCGTGCGGATTGCCATCGGTGTGGTGCAGGGCCTGGCGTTCGCGTTGCAGCGGCCGGTGATGCCGGTTTCGACCCTCGCGACCATTGCCCAACGGGCCTGGCGTGAGCACGGCGCAGCGCAGGTCGCGGCGGCCATCGATGCGCGCATGGACGAGGTCTACTGGGGCTGTTATCGCGAGCAGGCCGGGGAGATGCAGCTGGTCGGCAGTGAGGCCGTGCTGCCGCCCGAGCAGGCGGTGCTGCCGCGCGATGCAGGTGACGACTGGTTCGGTGCCGGGACCGGCTGGGGTTACGCCGAGCGGATAACCGCGGCCGTAAGTGCGCACGACGCCGGGATGCTGCCGCATGCCGAAGATCTGCTGAGTCTGGCAAGTTTCGCCTGGCACCGAGGCGAGGCGCTGGAGGCCGATCAGGCCCAGCCGGTCTACCTGCGCGACAATGTTGCGACGCCCAAAGGGATCAAATGACGAGGAACGTTGCCAAACTCCTGGCTGCCCGTTAGAGTCGCCGGGCCTCTGATCGAGTCCAATGATGCGCGTCGAAAGCTCCTTTCCCGTTCCCTATTCAACGGATCGTTCTGCCCGTACCGGCAGGGCGGCGGATAGCTATGGGGAAACGCAGCGGGTCGCGCAGGCGCAGCGCGGGGTCGACAGCCGCTCCGGTCAGGATTACAAGCCCCAGGCCGATCGTCCGCAGCAGCGGGTCAATTCCAGCGCGCTGGTCGAACGCTACTCCGCATTCCGCTATGACGAGCCGCAGCCCGAGCGCCCATTGCCCAGCCGCGTGGCTCAGGCGCTGGCCAGCTATACCAGTACGGCGAGTTTCCGTGTCGATTTAGACGGCACCGAAGTGCTCGGACTAGACCTCTACGCCTGAGGCGGTCCGATCTGCCAGAGCTTCCCTATTACCTCGGTTGTCCCTCCTGGAACGAGAATGCCTGGCTCGGATCGTTGTATCCGGCGGGTACGCCGGCTTCCGATTTCCTTGCCGCCTACTGTTCCACCTTCAATACAGTCGAGGGCAATACCACGCTGTACGCCTGGCCATCGGAGCAGAAGGTCCAGCGCTGGGCCGGCGAGATGCCCGAGGGCTTCCGCTTCTGTGCCAAATTTCCCCGCGATGTCAGCCAGGCCGGCGATCTGCGTGCGGCGCTGGAGCAGGCGCATGCCTTCCAGCGGCTGATGCTGCCATTGGGGCGAAGGGTAACGCCGTTCTGGCTGCAACTGCCTGCCAGCGTTGGGCCATCCAGATTTAGCGAGCTTGCGGCGTTCATCGATGGCTTCGACGCAGCGCTGGCGATCGAGGTGCGGCATCCCGGATTCTTCGACCGAGGGGATGGCGAGCGCGCGTTGAACCGATTGCTGCGTGATCGCGGCATTGAGCGCATCTGTCTCGATGCCCGCGCGCTGTTCAGTTGCCACTCTCGCGACCCCGCCGTGTTGCATGCGCAGAGCAAGAAGCCGCGTCTGCCGGTACGCCCGGTGGCATTCAGCGATTCGCCGCAGGTGCGCTTCGTCGGTCACCCCGAGCTGGAGGCGAACGACGCATTCATGGCGCCCTGGCTGGACAAGGTGACTGGTTGGATCGATGCAGGCAAGACGCCGCACGTCTATCTGCATACCCCCGACAATCATCGTGCGCCCGAGCTGGCGATGCGTTTTCACGGCTTGCTGAGCGAGCGCTTGCCCGGCCTGCCGGCCCTGCCTGCATTGCACCCTGCGCCGCAGATGTCCTTGCTGACGGATTGAGCCAGCGATTTCGACCAGTTTTGTAAAGCATCCCTCTCAACTTCGCGGGTTGGCTGTTGCCCATAAGGAATGACCTTTGGCCGCTTCTTTCTTCTCCTGTTGCTGCTGCTTGCCGGCTTCGCCCTGGCGGTGCGGCAGGATCTGATCGACATCCCGCCGCGCTGGAACCCCTGGGCGCCGCTGGACATCCGTGAGCCGCCGAACCTGTTGACGCCACTCAAGCTACGGCGCCTGCAGCAGGACCGAACGCTCTGCGAACAGGCGCTCTCCACGGCGCCGCTGCGTTATTCAGCCGTGCCGGACAGCACGCCAGAGCCCGGCTGTCCGGTCGAGAACAGCGTTCGGGTGCAGGGCTCGGACGTGCGGTTCAACGGGCCTTTTCTCGCCACCTGTCCGCTGGCGGCGGCTTATGCGATGTTCGAGTTGCACGGGCTTCAGCCGGCGGCCCAGGCAGTATTCGAGCAGCCGGTGGTGCGCATTGATCACTTCGGCAGCTTTGCCTGTCGCAACATCGCCCGCAGCAACCGCCGCAGCCAGCACGCCAGCGCCAATGCGTTGGATATGGCGGGCTTTCGCCTTGAGGATGGCACCCGCATCACCGTGGCTCTGGACTGGGAGGGCGAGGGCGACAAGGCGCGTTTCCTGCGGCTGGTTCGCGATGCGGCCTGCGATGCGTTCAACGTGACGCTCGGGCCGGAATACAACGCGGCCCACCACGACCACTTTCACGTCGACATGGGTGGCTTCGGCATGTGCCGCTGAACGCTCGCGCGCAGCCTGGAATGCTCTGGCACAATGCGCGGCTTTCCATCACCGCTGGATGCCCAATGTCCGCACGCAACCCTGTGGTTCGAGTCGAACCGCTGACTCCTCAGTTCGCCGCTGCCGCCCATCAATGGGCGCAGCGTCTCGACTTGCCGGAAATTCAGGACGCGGCCGAATTCGCTTTGCAGATTGGCGCGGACGGCTTGCAGCTGCAGTTGCTCGAGGCGCAGGCACCGGGGCCGGTACGGGTGGATTTCGTCGAGGGAGCCGCAGCGCACCGGCGTCAGTTCGGTGGTGGCAGTGGGCAGATGATCGCCAAGGCCGTGGGCATCCAGCCCGGTATCCGGCCAAGGGTGCTTGATGCTACAGCGGGGCTCGGGCGCGATGCCTTCGTGTTGGCCACGCTGGGCTGTGAAGTGAGCCTGATCGAACGCCAGCCGCTGATTGCCGCGCTGCTGGAGGATGGTCTGGGTCGCGCGGCTGGGCACGCCGAGGTGGGTGCTATCGCCGCGCGGATGACCCTGCTCAAGGGCAATGCCATCGAGCTGCTGACGCAGTGGCAGGGCGAGGCGCCGCAGGTCATCTACCTCGACCCGATGTTTCCCCATCGCGACAAGAGTGCGCTGGTGAAGAAGGAGATGCGCCTGTTTCGGCCGTTCGTCGGCGACGATATGGACGCGCCGGCGCTGCTGGCCGCGGCACTGGAGCTGGCCAGCCATCGTGTGGTGGTCAAGCGTCCGCGCAAGGCGCCGGCCATCGAAGGCGCCAAGCCCGGCTACAGTCTGGAAGGAAAATCCAGCCGCTACGACATCTATCCGAAGAAGAAGCTGCAGGGCTGATTCCGCAGTCCGCGAACCTTTCGCTTGCTCAGTTCAGCGGCGGTAGGCGCGCAGAAATACACTCACCGCGTCCCGCACGTGCAGGTTGCCTTCCCCATCGGTTGGCGCTTCGGCATAGCCGACCAGCAGGCGGAAATGCTGGGCACCCTTGATCAGCGAGCAGAAATGCTCGGCGGCGCGCAGTGGGTCGTCGATCTCGAGCAGGCCCAGCGCGTCGGCCCTGGTGAACAGCTGTTGCAGATCGCACAGCAGCTGCTGCGGGCCGGCATCGAAGAACATCTTCACCAGCCCCGGATTCTGCGTCGCCATTGCCACCATCACCCGATGCAGGCCGATGGACTCGGGGCTGTTGACCAGTTCATTGAAGGCGCCGCCAATCGCCAGCAGCACCTTCTCGATATCGCAGTCCGCCTCCACCTGAAACAGCCGCCTCGGCAAGCGTGTCTCGCAGGTGGTCTTCACGGCTGCGCTGAATAGCGCTTCCTTGTCCTTGAAATGGCTGTACAGCGTGAGCTTGGAAACGCCAGCTTCGGCGGCGATGGCCTCCATGCTGCTGCCTTCGTAGCCGTTGCCGAGGAACAACACCTGCGCGGCAGTGAGGATCGCCTCGCGCTTGGCGGGGTCCTTCGGGCGGCCTGGGCCGGGCGATACGGAATGGATTTCTGTCATGGGCGTTTTAATAGTGGACTGGCTGGTACGCTATTTTTACTATACCGCTCAGTATAAGTATTCCAATCCGCTTCGCGACAGAGAGACTTCATCGTGTTCCGACATGCCTTGTCCCTTGCCTCTATGTTCGGTTGTGCACTTGTTCTGGTCGCCTGCGGCAACGGCGAGCCGCCGCAGCAGCTGCCTCGTCCGGTCATGGTGGTGCAGCCGCAGCCGGCCAGCGAAGCACGCGAAAGCTATCCCGGCGAAGTGCACGCGCGTTACGAGCCTGAGCTGGCCTTTCGCATCGGCGGCAAGGTCGTCGAGCGGCTGGTCGAGGCGGGCGACCGCGTACGCAAGGACCAGCCCTTGGCACGTCTCGATCCGCAGGATGTGCGGCTGCAGCTGGACGGCATGCGCGCGCAGGTGGCGGCCGCAGAAGCCAACCTGCGCGTGGCCAAGGCCGAGCATGACCGCTACAAGGCGCTGCTCGGTCGCCAGCTGGTCAGCCAGTCGCAGTTCGATAACGCCGACAACGCCTATCGCGCCGCGGCTGCCCGTTTGCAGCAGGCGCGCGCCGAATTCGATGTGGCCAGCAACCAGGTCGACTACGCGGTACTGCGCGCCACCAGCGATGGCTTGATCGCGCAGCGCCGAGTCGAGGTGGGGCAGGTGGTCGCTGCGGGGCAGACCGCGTTCGTACTGGCCGCGGATGGCGAGCGGGAAGTGGCCATCGATCTGCCGGAGCAATCGCTGGAGCGCTACCGGGTTGGCCAGGAAGTCGAGGTCGAACTCTGGTCGCAACCGGGGCGCCACTATCTCGGCAAGATCCGCGAACTCTCGCCAGCCGCCGATGCGCAGTCGCGGACCTATTCCGCGCGCGTCGCCTTCAGCGAACAGGAGGTGCCGGCCGAGCTGGGGCAGAGCGCGCTGGTGAGCATTCGCCGCGATGGCGAGGTGTCGCTGGCGGTGCCGCTCTCGGCGCTCAGTGCGGAAAAGGGCCGGGCGCATGTCTGGCGGCTCAGAGCCGATTCCACCGTCGAGCGGGTCGAGGTTCGGACCGGGCCCTTCGGCGAACAGCTGGTGCCAGTCCTCGAAGGGCTCGACGCCGACGACTGGATCGTCCTGGCCGGGGTGCAGATGCTCAGCGATAACCAGCCGGTTCGCCCGGTGGATCGCCACAATCGCCCCGTCGAGCTGGCCGCCCAGGAGTAATCGCGATGCGCTTCAATCTCTCCGCCTGGGCGCTGCAGAACCGGCAGATCGTCGTCTACCTGATGCTGCTGCTGGCGATCGTCGGCGCGCTGTCGTACAGCAAGCTCGGCCAGAGCGAGGACCCGCCATTCACCTTCAAGGCCATGGTCATCCAGACGCAATGGCCGGGCGCTACCGCCGAGGAAGTATCGCGGCAGGTCACCGAGCGCATCGAGAAGAAGCTGATGGAAACCGGCGAGTACGAGCGCATCGTCTCGTTCTCCCGACCGGGCGAATCCAATGTCACCTTCATGGCACGCGACTCGATGCGCTCGAAGGACATTCCCGACCTCTGGTACCAGATTCGCAAGAAGATCGGCGACATCCAGCACACCTTTCCGCCGGGTGTACAGGGGCCCTTCTTCAATGACGAGTTCGGCACCACTTTCGGCAACATCTACGCCCTGACCGGCGAAGGTTTCGACTACGCGATCCTCAAGGACTACGCCGACCGCATCCAGCTGCAGCTGCAGCGGGTGAAGAACGTCGGCAAGGTCGAGCTGATCGGCCTGCAGGACGAGAAGATCTGGATCGAACTCTCCAACGTCAAACTGGCCACGCTCGGCGTCCCGCTGGAAGCCGTGCGCCAGGCGCTGGAGGCGCAGAACGCGGTAACGGCTGCTGGTTTCGTCGAGACCATCAGCGATCGGGTGCAGCTGCGCGTCACCGGTAGCTTCGAGACGGTCAAGGAGATTCGTGATTTCCCCATCCGCGTTGCCGGCCGCACCTTCCGTATCGGCGATGTTGCCGAGGTACATCGCGGCTTCAACGACCCGCCCGCGCCGCGCATGCGCTTCATGGGCGAGCCTGCCCTGGGTCTGGCGGTTTCGATGAAAAGCGGTGGCGACATCTTGGTGCTGGGCCAGGCACTGGAGCAGGAGTTCGCCCGCCTGCAGCAGGAGCTGCCGGCGGGGATGCAGCTGCGCAAGGTGTCGGATCAGCCCGCGGCGGTGAAGACCAGCGTCGGCGAGTTCGTCAAGGTGTTGATCGAAGCGCTGGTGATCGTATTGCTGGTGAGTTTCTTCTCGCTAGGCGTGCGTACCGGGCTGGTGGTCGCGCTGTCGATTCCGCTGGTGCTGGCGATGACTTTCGCCGCCATGAGCTATCTGGACATCGGCCTGCACAAGATATCCCTTGGCGCCCTGGTCCTGGCTCTCGGGCTGATGGTGGACGACGCGATCATTGCGGTGGAGATGATGGCGATCAAGATGGAGCAGGGCTACGACCGCCTCAAGGCTGCCAGCTTCGCCTGGACCAGCACGGCGTTCCCGATGCTGACCGGTACGCTGATCACCGCCGCAGGTTTCCTGCCCATCGCCACCGCCAATTCCAGTACCGGTGAATACACCCGCTCGATCTTTCAGGTGGTGGCCATCTCGCTGATCGCATCCTGGATCGCCGCGGTGATGTTCGTACCGCTGATTGGCGAAAAGCTGCTGCCGGATCTTGCCAAGAAGTCGGCACACAAGCAGAGCGGTGGCGACGGCCACGATCCCTACGCCACACCGTTCTACCAGCGCGTACGGCGCGTGGTGACCTTCTGCGTGCGCCGCCGCAAGACGGTCATCCTGCTCACCCTGGCGATCTTCGCCGCCGCCGTGGTGCTGTTCCGCCTGGTGCCGCAACAGTTCTTCCCGGCGTCCGGCCGTTTGGAGCTGATGGTCGATCTCAAACTGGCCGAAGGCGCCTCGTTGAAGGCGACCGAAGCGGAGGTGGCGCGGCTGGAACAGCTACTCAAGGAACGGGCCGGCATCGCTAACTACGTGGCTTACGTCGGCACCGGCTCGCCGCGTTTCTATCTGCCGCTGGATCAGCAGCTACCGGCGA
>DAMCQE010000071.1:0-14402 GCA_032105665.1 Pseudomonas sp.
TCGGGCAAGACCACCACGCTCTACACCACGCTCAAGCAGCTGGCGACGCCGGAAGTGAACGTCTGCACCATCGAGGACCCGATCGAGATGATCGAGGGCGCCTTCAACCAGATGCAGGTGCAGCACAACATCGACCTGACCTTCGCCAGCGGCGTGCGCGCGCTGATGCGTCAGGACCCGGACATCATCATGGTCGGCGAGATCCGCGACCTGGAAACCGCGGAGATGGCCATCCAGGCCGCACTGACCGGCCACCTGGTGCTGTCCACGCTGCATACCAACGACGCGCCGAGTGCCATCACCCGCCTGCTGGAGCTGGGCGTGCCGCATTATCTGCTCAAGGCCACCCTGCTCGGCGTCATGGCGCAGCGCCTGGTGCGCACGCTGTGCCCGCACTGCAAGGCGCCGATGCAGCTGGATGCAGACGACTGGAGCGCATTGACCAAACCCTGGAACGCCCCGCTGCCGACCACCGCGCAACGGGCGGTAGGCTGCCTGGAATGCCGCGACACCGGTTTCCGCGGTCGCGCCGGGGTCTACGAGATCATGCTGCTGAACGACGCGATCAAGCCGCTGATCACCGCCGACACCGACATCGTCGCCCTGCGCCGCCAGGCCTTCAAGGACGGCATGCGCAGCCTGCGCCTCTCAGGCGCCCAGAAGATCGCCGCCGGCCTCACCACCGTGGAAGAAGTGCTGCGGGTGACGCCGCAAAGCGAGCAGAAATAGCCGGAGGCTCGACGCGTTGTAGGGTGGAGTCATTACTCCGCCCATTGGATCGATGAAGCGTGATCCACCTTACGCCAGCTCGGACCGCACCTGCGTCAGTGCTCACACTTGCGCCGATGACGCCGACTCTTGCGACGATCCGAATGCTGCATCAGCCGCCCGAACGTGCAGCGAGAATGGTCGCCACCTGGTTGGGCTTGCAGTTGAGATACGCCGAGGATTGCAGCCATTGCTGGTCGGGGTACCAGGAGAACATGAACTGGCCGCCCTTGAGGCTATCGACCACCATCCGCGCCACCTCAGGCCGTACCGCAGGGCAGCCCTGGCTGCGGCCGATGCGGCCCTGGGTGGCGATCCAGGAAGGATTCACGTAAGCCGCCGGGTGGATGACGATGGCGCGCTCGCGGGCGCGGTCATTGATTCCCGGCTCCAGACCGTCCATGCGCAGCGAGTAGCCATGCTTGCCGCTGTAGCTTTCGGCGGTGCGGAACAGACCGATGCTGGACTGGTGACTGCCTACCGTATTGGAGAACTGCGTGGCATGGTTGTCGCCGGACTTCTGGCCATGGGCGACCAGGTCCTCGAGCAGCAACTCTTCCTTTTCCAGATCGAAAATCCACAGCCGTCGCTCGCTGGAGGGCAGCGAGAAATCGATCACCGCCAGACGCTGGGCAGCACTTGCACCGTTGTTGACGGCGCACTGCATGGCCGCGACGGCGTGGGTCAGAACCTCGCGATCGAGCGTGGGCGCCAATCGGGCCAGGCTGTCGACCATCGGCTGATAGGTTGCACCGGCCGCCCAGACAGGCGAAGCGAGAACGAAAAGTCCCGCCGCCAGGCAGGCACGTCGAAGCATGGACATCATCGAGCAAGCAACCTCGTCGGGCCCGGCCTGACGACTTCCTGTCTGGCCAGCGCCGCATACTCGCTGCCGGACACAGCAGCAGCGCAACGAAACCGAGCGGGACGAACGTGCGCCCAATGCCCGGCAGGATATGTTTTTATGGGCCCGAAAGAATGCCGGCAGACACCGGAACGGCGGCCCTACAGGCGCGCAGTCTAGCAGTCACGGGAATGGCCTGGAGCGATAAATTGTTCAAAAAATGTGCATTTCGTCTTGCCGTCTGGCTCTGCCTCGCCCCGCTCGCGGCCTCGGCAGAGCCGCTCGTCGCGCCGCCGACTCCGCTCGAAACCGCGCTGACGAACCTGCCAGAGCGCTGCACGGCGATGCCGGACAGGCCGGAGCCAGAGGCGCTGCAGCGACTGTCGGCATTCTATGCAGCCGTGCATCACCAGCCGGTGTGGAATTCCTATGCGACGCTCGACGGCTTGCTGCAGCAGCTCGCGCAACTGGCCGATGACGGTCTGGACCCGGCGCAATATCAGCCGGCGCGCATACGCGAGCAGCTCTATCAGTCGTCGACCGCGCCGCTGCATCGCGAATGCGCTGACATCCTCACCAGCCACGCCTATCTGGAAGCGCTGCACCATCTGGCCCGTGGTCGCCTGCGCCAGGCCGATGTCGAGCCGATCTGGCGCAGCCCCGACGCCGCGGAGCGCGACGATAGCCAGCAATTGCTGCAGATCGCCGTGCAGGGCCTTACCGATCTGCCGCAGGCCTTCGAGCGCGCCCGCCCGGCCCTTGCGCTGTACCGCGATTTGCGCGCCGCCTATGCGCGGTTGCGCCTGGCGCCGCTGCCCGCCTGGCGGCCATTGCCGGACGGCACGACGCTGCGACCCGGAATGAGCGATGAACGTGTGCCGCTGCTGCGCGAAATGCTGCTCGCCGGCGCCGCCAGTACGGCGGCGCTGGAGCCGCGCTACGACGACGAGCTGGTCGAGGCGGTGCGCCGCTTTCAGACGCGACATGGTCTGGAAACCGACGGTGTGATCGGCGCCGGCACGCTGGCTGCATTGAACGTCAGCCCGGCCAGCCGTCTCGATCAGGTGCGTATCAATCTGGAGCGCCTGCGCTGGATCAGCCGTGACCTCGAGCCGCAATCGCTGCTGGTGGATATCGCCGGCGCACGGCTGATCTACTACCGCGACAGCTGCCCGTTCTGGCAGACACGCACCCAGGTCGGCCGCCAGGCGCGGCAGACGCCGCCGCTGAAATCGCAGATCACCCGACTCACGCTCAACCCCACCTGGACCGTACCTCCGACCATCCTGCAGCAGGACAAGCTGCCGTTGATCCGCAAGGACGCCGGCTACCTCGCGCGTCACGGGATGCGCGTGCTCGATGCTCAGGGCAACGACCTGGACCCGGCCAGCATCGACTGGCATGCACCGCGCAACATCATGCTGCGCCAGGAGGCAGGTCCGGCCAATCCGCTCGGACAGGTGGCGATCCGCTTCGCCAACCCGTTCTCGGTGTACCTGCACGATACGCCGAGCAAGCCGCTGTTCGATCTCAGCCAGCGTGCCCTCAGCTCCGGCTGCGTGCGCGTCGAAGGGGCGCTGCAGCTGGTCAATCTGCTACTCGACGAAGACGAGCGCGAGACCGTCGCCAGACTGCTGCAGACCGGCAAGACCCACGAGTACCGCCTGGCGCGCCGCACGCCGATCCTGATGGCCTACTGGACCGCGGCCGTCGACGACACCGGCCAGCTGCGCTATCGCCCGGACATTTACCAGCGCGATGCCGCGCTCCTCAGGGCGCTGGACGCGGCGCGTTAGCGCAACGCTGACGACCCGGTGCGGGCACCCGCGCGGCGTTCCGTTCGTCGGGAGTTTCGTCGCCTGCTGCCTGAACCAAGCAGGCTCGGCGTAGTCTTTTGCTGACCGCTCGACACACCCGCCGCTGAAGGGTGGTCGACTGACAGACCCGTCTGAATTACTCAGTGCCATGGATAGCCGAGCAGGACACCTTGAACGCCGAACACAGCGCCCTCACAGCGACCTGGAATGAAGCTGAACGGCTGATCGCATTGGCTCGTTATGCCGCGCTCGACGCCTCGTGCGACGCGGAGCTGGATGAGCTTGCCGCCATGGCTGCGGACCTCTGTGCCTGTCCGGCGGCGGCGATCCATTTCATCGATGACCAATACCAGTACTGCAGGGGCGCCTTCGCGCTCCAGCGCGAGCCCGTTCCGCTCACGCGCTCGCTCTGTGCCCGCGCGATCCTGCAATCCGAGCCGCTGATCACCAGGCAAAGCGGCGAGCTCAGCGCGCCCGTGGAAATGCCACGTCTCGCCGCAGGCGAGCCCGCACGCTTCTATGCCGCGGCGATCCTGCGCGACGACGATGGCCTGCCGCTGGGTACGCTGTGCGTCTGCGACCGCCAGCCACGCGAGCTCTCGCCGCGTCAGGGCGCGCAGCTGCAGGCAGTGGCACGCCAGGTCATGGCGCTGCTGGAACTGCGGCGTTTACGCGGCGAAGACGCGCGCAGCCGCCAGATCATCGACAGCGCCCAGGACTACGCCATTCTCGCCAGCGACCCGCGCGGGTGCATCACCAGCTGGAACAGCGGTGCGCAGCGCATGCTCGGCTGGACTGCCAAAGAGATGATCGGCCAGCCACTCGCCCGCATCTTCACCGAAGAGGATTGCGCACAACACGCCCCTGAGCAGGAAATGCGCACGGCAAGCGAGAAAGGCAGCGCCATCGATGAACGCTGGCACCAGCGCAAGGACGGTTCCCGCTTCTGGGCCAGCGGTGTGCTCACCCCGCTCTTGCACGACGGCAAGCCGCAGGGCTTCGTCAAAATCCTCCGCGATTTGACCGAAGCGCGGCTGCAGCAGAGCTTCGCCCGGGAAATGGAGGAGCGCTACCGCACGCTGGTCGACCTCAGTCCACAGGTGGTCTGGCAATGCGATGCCGATGGCAGCCTGAGCTATTGCAACAGCTACTGGTGCGAATTCACCGGCCTGGACGAGCAGCAATCACGTGGCGACGGCTGGCTTGTCGCGGTCTCCGCGAACGATCGCCAGCGTACGGCCGAACAATGGCAGGCCGCGCTGCAACGCCAACTACCGTTCAAGCTCGAACTGCCCCTGCGCGACATCGATGGCCAGCCGCGCTGGTTCCAGGTCAGCGCCGCACCGATCTACGATGCCGACGGACAATTGCTGCACTGGGTCTGCGTGGCCCAGGACGTCGACAGTCGCCGGCGCTCGGAGATGCAGCGGCTGGAGAGCGAAGCCTTCACCCGCCTGTTGCTGGATTCGGCCAACGAAGGTTTCTACTCCATCGACCGCGGTGGCATGGTCACCCTGTGCAACGATGCCTTCCTCAACCTGCTGGGCTTCGCCAGCCGCGAGGAAGTGCTAGGCCGCCAGCTGCACCATGTGATCCATCACAGCCATCCGGACGGCAGCCCCTACCCGGTGCAGGACTGCCCGATCCAGCACACCGCCACAACCGGCGAACCACGCCACGTCGAGCACGAATTGTTCTTCCGCGTCGACGGCAGCAGCCTGCCGGTGGAATACCGGGTGGCGCCGATCTACCGCGACGGCGAGCTGCAGGGCGCCATCTGCACCTTTAGCGACATCAGTGAGCGCACCCAGCACCAGGCATTGCAGGCCTTTCTTCTCGAACTGAGCGATTGCCTGCAGGCTTGCAGCGAGCGGGTCGATGTCTGCTGCGTACTCGACGAGCGCCTGGCCCGGCTGACGCACTGTGACTGCATCGCCTGGGGGACCGTCAAGGACGGCACGCTGGCCGTGAAACAGGAATGGCTCGCTGTGGATGCTCCGAGCCGGATAGGGCGTCATAGCCTGGAAGCGGACTCCGCCGGTTTCATCGACCGCCTGCCAGACGAAAACCTGGTCGTGCTCGAGGAAGACACGTCAGGCAGTGACTCGCTGCTGCAACATCTGGCCGCCCGCTCGGTCCTGTTCACCGAGCTGCCAGGTGTCGAGTCCGGCACCCAGCCCGCGGTGCTCATGTTCGTCCGCAGCCAGCCGCTGCCCTGGAGCCCGGATGACATCGGCCTAGCCCGCGAGGTGCTGGAGCGCATCCGTGCCGCGGCCGAGCGCATGCGGGCCAGCAAGGCCCTGCGCGAAGCCGAGCAGCGCATCAGCCTCGCCAACGAGATCGCCTCGATCGGCGTCTGGGAATACCGCGACAGCCATCATTCGCTGCACTGGGACGCACAACTCAAGGCCATGGCCGGGCTGGCGCCGGATGAGCCGGGGCTGGGTGTGCACGAGATTCTTGCGCGGATCCATCCGGACGACCGCAGCGTGCTGCTCAAGGCGCTGGGCGAGACCCTGGCGGGACGTGGCGACGGCGAGTTCCAGCTCGACTACCGCATCTTCGATACCCGCATCGGCGAGTTCGTCTGGCTCGCCAATCGTGGCCGCCGGCTCGTCGATTCCAGCGGCATGGTGCGCATCCTCGGTACCGCGCGCAACATCACCGCCGAACGCAACGCTGCCGAACGCATGCTGCGCATGAACGAGATGCTCGAAGAGCAGATCAAGGATCGCCAGCAGGCCGAACAGCGTCAGACCGCGCTGATCGAACTGGGCGACCTGCTGCGCGAGCAGCACGACAGCCAGACCATCGCGCATGCCGCGGTGAGCGTGATCGGCCGCACCATCGGTGTTTCCCGAGTGCTGTTCGCCAGTGTCGATGCACCGAGCCAGAGCGCCACCATCGAGCGCTACTGGAGCGACGGCAGTTCGGACAGCAGCAGCGAAGTGGTGCATTTCGCCGATTACGGCGACTTCTTCTATGACCTGCAGGAAAACGAACTGGTCGTGATCGAGGACGTGCTGCACGACGCCCGCACCGCCAGCCATGCGGAGAACTTTGCCGAAAGCCAGATCCGCAGCATCGTCTGCGTCCCGCTGTTCGAGCAGGGCCGCATTTCCGCCGTGATGATGCTGCTCGAAGAACAGCCGCGCGGCTGGCTCGACGACGACATCTCGTTCATCCGCGAAGTCGCCGACCGCGCCTGGACCGCCGATGAGCGCATGCGCGCCGAACGCGCATTGCGGGAGAGCGAAGAGCAGTTCCGCACCCTCGCCGACAACATGAGCCAGTTCGCCTGGATGGCCGACCCCAGCGGCCACATCTACTGGTACAACAAGCGCTGGTACGACTACACCGGCACCACCGACGAAGCCATGCGCGCCCTTGGCTGGCGCACGGTGAACCACCCGGATCATCATGAGCGGGTCAGCGCCTCGATGAAGCGCGCCTTTGCCATCGGCTCGATCTGGGAAGAAACCTTTCCGTTGCGCGGCAAGGACGGCAAGTACCGCTGGTTCCTCTCCCGCGCGCTGCCGATTCGCGACGACTTCGGTCAGGTTACCCACTGGTTCGGCACCAATACTGATGTCACTGCCCAGGTTGCCGCCGAAGAGGCGCTGCGCGAACTCAACGACAGCCTCGAGCGCCGGGTCGCCGAACGCACCCGCGAGCTGGCGGCAATCAACAGCCGCCTGCACATCGAGATGGCCGAGCGCGAGCGCGCCGAAGAAGCGCTGCGCCACGCGCAGAAGATGGAAGCCATCGGGCAACTCACCGGCGGGCTGGCGCACGACTTCAACAACATGCTGACCGGCGTGCTCGGCGCGCTCGACCTGATCCAGCGGCGTGTCGCCGGCGGCAATACCGGCGATCTCGACCGCTACATCGACGCCGCGACCACCTCGGCCAACCGCGCCGCGGCGCTGACCCATCGCCTGCTGGCCTTTGCCCGTCGCCAGTCGCTGGACCCCAAACCGGTCGACGTGAACCTGCTGGTGGTGTCGATGGAGGACATGCTGCGTCGCACCATGGGCGAGCACATCCGCCTGGAAGTCGAGCTGCAGACAGATGCCTGGCTCGCATACACCGACGGCCACCAACTTGAAAACGCCCTGCTCAACCTGGTGATCAATGCCCGGGATGCCATGCCCGATGGCGGACGCCTCGGGGTGAACACGCGCAATGTACGGATCCAACAGCGCCAGCCGGACGCCCCCGAACCGGGCGACTACGTGGTGCTGAGCGTCACCGACAACGGCTCCGGCATGTCGGCCCAGACCATCGCCAAGGCATTCGATCCATTCTTCACCACCAAACCGATCGGCCAGGGCACCGGCCTAGGCCTGTCGATGGTCTACGGCTTCGCCAAGCAGACCGGTGGTCACGTGCGCATCGACAGCACGCTGGGCGAAGGCACGCAGGTCATCCTCTACCTGCCGCGCAACGAGGCCCAGGACGAGCTACCGCCTGCAGCGTCGCAATCGACGGAGGTGCCCAGCGCGACGAACGGGGAGATCGTGCTGGTGGTGGAGGACGAGGCCGCCGTGCGCATGCTCGTCGTGGAGGTGCTGCAGGAGCTGGGCTACCAGGTGCTGGAAGCGGTCGATGCGAATGGCGCGCTGCCCTACCTGCACGGCGATCAGCGCCTCGATCTGCTGGTCACCGATTTCGGCCTGCCCGGCCTGAACGGACGGCAATTGGTGGAAAGCGCGCGACAGCACCGCCCCGAACTGAAGGTGCTGTTCATCACCGGCTACGTACCGGACGACGAGATGCGTAACGACTTCCTCGCCCCCGGCATGGATATCCTCGCCAAACCGTTCAGCATCGACATCCTCGCCGCCCGCATCCGGCGCCTGATCGACGGGCGCGACTAGCGGCAACCGGAACTCTCCTTCGCCCATCGCACTCTCAGAAGAACGATAGCAAGGAGGTTTCCGCTCATGCGCAAGACACTTTTCGCAGCGTTCACCCTGGCGTTGGTGCCGGTTGGCAGCGCCGTGGCCGATGGTCTGGTCCGCGACATTCTCTCCTCGGGTGCGACCACAGCATCCACCTACATGACCTTCAAGGACGACAAGCTGGTGATACCTGCGCGCGAGGATGCAGGCAGCTTCGTGGCCAGCAACGGCGAGATCCGCGGCCCGTATCTGGAAGCCATGCTGCAGCAACTGCGCAGCGAGCAGCCGCAGCTGGAAGCCACCGACATGGAGCTGGCCAGCGCGATCCTCGCGGCCGAACAGCTTCAATAGCGGCACGCTGAACCCATTCACGCATTCATTCGAGGTCAGTTCATGAAGAAGAGCGCTTCCGCCGTCTGGCAAGGCGGCCTGAAAGACGGCAAGGGCACCATCAGCACTCAGAGCGGTGCACTGAAGGACAACCCCTACGGCTTCAACACTCGCTTCGAAGACACGCCGGGGACCAATCCGGAAGAGCTGATCGGCGCGGCCCATGCCGGCTGCTTCTCGATGGCCCTGTCGATGATGCTGGGCCAGGCGGGGCTGACCGCCGAACGCATCGACACCCGCGCCGAAGTCACACTCGACAAGGATGGCGAAGGCTTCAGCATCACGGCGATTGATCTCACCCTCAAGGCGCGGATTCCGGGTGCGGATGACGCGCAGTTCCAGCAGATCGCCAATCAGGCGAAGGAAGGCTGCCCGGTGTCCAAGGTACTCAACGCTCGCATCAGCCTGAACGCGACGCTGGAAGGCTGACCGGGCCTACATCGCGCGAAGCTCGGGCGCAAAAAAAACGCCACACCGTTGCCGGTGTGGCGTTTTCGCATCCGGGGTAGCTATCAGCCGCGGATGTTGTAGATGTCCTTCTCGTTCAGCTCGGCGTATTCATACAACCGCTTGAGATAGGCACTCTGTTGCTCCCACACCTTGGCCGCCACCGGATCGGCGTTGGCGGAGGCGTCGACCACTTCAGCCGCCACTTCCTTCAGGCGGGACAGCACTTCGTCCGGCAGGCGGCGTACTTCGACGCCCTGCTCGCGCAGTTGCTCCAGCGCTTCCATGTTCTTGGCGTTGTAGTCATCGAGCATGTCGCCATTGACGTCACGCGCCGCGGCACGAACGATGGCCTTCAAATCATCCGGCAGGGTCTCCCAGGCCTTGAGATTCACGTCCAGCTCGAAGGTGACGTTCGGCTCTTGCCAGCCTGGGGTGTAGTAGTACTTGGAAGCCTTGTGCAGGCCCAGGGCCAGATCGTTGTACGGGCCGATCCACTCGGTGGCGTCGATCGCGCCGGTCTGCAGGGCGGTGAAGATCTCGCCAGCCGGCATGTTCACCACGGTACCGCCCATCTTGGTGAGCACTTCGCCGCCCAGGCCCGGGGTACGCATCTTCAGACCTTTGAAGTCGTCGACCGAGTTGATTTCCTTGTTGAACCAGCCGGCGGTCTGTACGCCGGTGGCGCCACAGGCCATCGGCAGCACGCCGTAGGGCTTGTAGACCTCTTCCCACAGCTGCATGCCGCCGCCACGATGCAGCCAGGCATTCATTTCCTGCGCGTTGGGACCGAATGGCAGGGCGCAGAAGAACTGCGCGGCCGGGACCTTGCCTTTCCAGTAGTAAGGTGCGCCATGACCCATTTCGGCGGTGCCGCGCGATACCGCGTCGAACACTTCCAGCGCCGGGACCAGCTCGCCGGCGGCATAGACCTTGACCTTCAGCCGGCCACCGCTCATTTCGTTGACCAGATTGGCGAAGCGCTCGGCACCGACGCCTACGCCAGGGAAGTTCTTCGGCCAGGAGGTGACCATCTTCCAGTTGAATGTCTGCTGTTCGCTGGCCTGCTTGCTTTCGCCCGCTGCCGGCTTCTCGCTCTTGTCATTGCAGCCAGCCAGAGCGGTTGCCGCCAGGCCTACGCCAGCGGCGGTGAGAATGTCACGACGTTTCATGAGGTTACTCCTTGTTATTTGTTCTTATTGCGCAACGGCAAGGCTACGCTTTTTGCCGGACCGCCTTGCGCCTTTCGTTCCGTTTCGAGTCCCTGAGTCAGGCTGACCGCTGGCTCGTACGGCGAAACCTGCGCCGGAAATGCATCCGCCACTCCGGGCTCGACTAACATTAGAGCCTCCGGCGCCTCAAGCCTAGCGCATAAGCTAAAAGTCGTAGGCCGATTGCTGCAAAGCGCCAGTACTGCAAGAATCGCCGTCTCCCGCCAACCTTGCGTCTACCTAAGAAGGACTAAAAATGTCCCAGAGCCCCCCGCCCCTGCTGCGCGTGGCTGGCCTCATCGATGCGTTCAACATGCGCCTCGGCCAGCTCTGTGCCTGGATCACCCTGTTTCTCGTCATCGGTACCGCCGTCGTGGTGGTCCTGCGCTACGGTTTCGGCATCGGCGCCATCGCCCTGCAGGAAGCGGTAATGTACGGCCACGCGCTGGTGTTCATGGGCGCCGCCGCCTGGACCCTGCAGCGCAACGGCCACGTTCGCGTCGACATCTTCTATCAGAAGTTCAGCAGTCGCAGGCAGACCGTCGTCGACGGTCTTGGCCATCTGCTTTTTCTGCTACCGGTCTGCCTGTTCCTCGGCTGGAACAGCTGGGACTACGTCACCAGTTCCTGGGCGACGCACGAAGGCTCCAACGAGTCGGGCGGGCTGAAGTTCGTCTACCTGCAGAAGAGCATCATCCTGCTGCTGGTCGGCAGCCTAGCCCTGCAGGGCCTTTCCGACCTGATCAAGGCCGGCTACCGCCTGGCCGGTCGTTTGCCTGAAGCAGAGCAGGAGGTGAAGCATGGGTGAAATCATGGCCATCCTGCTGTTCATCAGCATCTGCTTCGCTCTGATGTCCGGTTATCCGGTCGCCTTCACCCTTGGCGGCATGGCACTCCTGTTCGCCGGCATCGGCGTGGTCACCGGTTCGTTCGACGTGGGTTATCTGCACGCGTTGCCGAACCGCATCTTCGGCATCATGAACAACCAGACGATGCTGGCGGTACCGCTGTTCGTCTTCATGGGCGTGATGCTGGAGAAATCGCGCGTCGCCGAAGACCTGCTGGAATCGATGTCGCGGCTGTTCGGCACCATGCGTGGCGGCCTGGCGATTTCGGTATGCGTGGTCGGCGCGCTGCTTGCAGCCAGCACCGGTATCGTCGGCGCCACCGTGGTCACCATGGGCCTGCTGGCACTGCCGACGATGCTGCGTCGCGGCTACGACCCGGCGATCGCTACCGGCACCCTCGCCGCCACCGGCACCCTCGGTCAGATCATTCCACCCTCGATCATCCTGGTCCTGCTCGGCGATGTGATGTCCAGCGCCTTCCAGCAGGCACAGCTGAAGATGGGCATCTTCTCGCCGAAGACCGTGTCGGTCGGCGACCTGTTCGTCGGCGCGCTGATCCCGGGCCTCGTGCTGGTTGGCATGTACATCCTCTACCTCATCGCGGTAGCGATCTTCCAGCCGAAGAAGCTGCCCGCCTTGCCGCAGGAAGAACTGGGGCCGATCGAATGGGGCAAGCTGATCGGTGCGCTGCTGCCTCCGCTGGCGCTGATCACCGCAGTGCTCGGCTCGATTCTCGCTGGTTACGCCACACCGACCGAGGCTGCTGCGATCGGTGCCCTGGGCGCGACCTTGCTGTCGATCGCCAAGGGCCAGCTGAATTTCGCCCAGCTCAAGCAGGTAGCCTTCGGCACCACCGAAATCACCTCCATGGTGTTCCTCATCCTCATCGGTGCGTCGCTGTTCTCCCTGGTGTTCCGCGGCTTTGGCGGTGAAGCGCTGATCGAAGATGCCCTGCATTCGCTGCCTGGCGGTGTGCTCGGCGCCTTCCTGGTGGTGATGCTGGTCATCTTCCTGCTGGGCTTCATTCTCGATTTCATCGAGATCATCTTCGTGGTGGTGCCCATCGTCGGCCCGATCCTACTGGCCATGGGCCTGGACCCGGTCTGGCTCGGAGTGATGTTCGCCATCAACCTGCAGACCTCGTTCCTCACCCCTCCCTTCGGCTTCTCGCTGTTCTACCTGCGCGGCGTCACACCCCGCAGCGTACCGACCAGTGTGATGTACAAGGGCGTGCTGCCGTTCATCCTGATCCAGATCGGCATGCTGGTGGTGGCCTACATGTGGCCCGGGCTCGTTACCTGGCTACCGGAACAGGTCTACGGCCAGTAACTGCAGCTGCAACGCCCGTCCCCTCGACGGGCGTTGTGCTTCCTACCGCAGCATCCCGCTACAATCGGCTCCCGCCCGAACGCCTGCCCGCCGATGACAGCCTCCCCTTCTCTGCTCGAACGCTTCCAGGCACTCGACCGTTTCCTGAGCGAGCACCAGGCTCTCTGGCGCCCACGCCCATTCGTTAGCCGAAGCCTGCCGTGGGAAAACGACTACCCGGAACTCGCCGCCTGGCTGCGAGCACGCTCGCTGGCCGACGCCGAAGCCGCGCACAACCAGCCAGGCGAACTCGCCGCACCGGCACCTTTCCCAGAGCTGGCTGCGATCGCCTGCGAGCTGAGCCAGATCGACGAGCTGCCCGCAAGCGAGCCGCCGGCTGTGGGTCATCGCCAGAACCTCGACATACCGGGACGCAAATCGCTGCAGATCCAGGCGTTCGGCGCGCGCCTGCACTTTCGCGAAACGCCGCGGCACTGGCTCGACTGGTGCTCCGGTAAAGGTCATCTCGGCCGGCATCTGGCCAGAAACGGCGCGGCACTGACCTGCCTTGAGTGGGACGAAGCGCTGGTCAACGCCGGCGACCAGCTGAGCGAACGACTCGGCGTCGAGGCGACGCACCGCTGCCAGGATGTGCTGGCTTCCGATGCAGGGGAGCAGCTGCACGCCACGCATACGCCAGTCGCCCTGCATGCCTGCGGCGACCTGCATGTTCGCCTGCTGCAACTGGCCGTCGCCAAACAATGCCGCCAGCTTGCGGTGGCACCCTGCTGCTACAACCGCATCACCGATGAGCAGTACATCCCACTGTCACGGACAGCCGGCGCTTCGTCCTTGCAGCTCACGCGCGATGACCTCGGTTTGCCCTTGAGCGAAACCGTCACCGCGGGCGCACGCGAACGGCGCAACCGCGACCAGTCCATGGCCTGGCGCCTGGGCTTCGACACCCTGCAGCGCCGCCTGCGCCAGCAGGACGAATACCTGCCGACCCCGTCGCTGCCCGGCGCCTGGCTAAAGAAAGACTTCGCCGACTACTGCCGCGACCTCGCCACGCTCAAGCAACTACCCGCGCCCGGTGACGAGGACTGGCCGGCACTGGAGCACACAGGCTGGCAGCGCCTGGCCGAAGTTCGCAACCTGGAACTGGTGCGCGGCTTGTTCCGCCGCCCGCTCGAACTCTGGCTGTTGCTCGACCGAGCATTACTGCTGGAAGAACAGGGTTACCGCGTTCGGCTGGGCACCTTCTGCCCCAGCCAACTGACGCCGCGCAACCTGCTGTTGCTCGCCGAACTCGACGCGCCTGCGCAGAATGTGACGCGGCCTGAATAAGCGACCGCAAGTCACCGTAATCAAACGGTTTACTCGTCGCGCGCAATGGATATAATGGCGACCCTCAAATGCCGGTATAGCTCAGCTGGTAGAGCAACTGACTTGTAATCAGTAGGTCCCGGGTTCGACTCCTGGTGCCGGCACCATCTAAATGCTTTCCCATGGCTCCTTATGGTCTGAAAGCGACATCAAACCCCGCCCCGTGCGGGGTTTGTCGTTTCTGGATGCACCTGGGTGCATTTGTATGTTTTGCGGTATTGGGTATACGTGTCGGTATATTTTGAATTCGACAGGAACACGTATACCCATGGCACGCTTGGTCACTCCTCTCACCGACGCCAAATGTGAGGCCGCCAGGGCTCGCGAATCTGACTACACACTCTTCGATGGTCAGGGCCTGCACCTCCTAGTGAAGAAGAATGGCAAGAAAGTCTGGCGGTTCAAATACTCACGGCCAGACGGCAGAGCTGGCCTGGCGACCTTTGGGAGCTATCCAGCGCTCAGTCTGAAGGCGGCCC
>DAMCQE010000072.1:0-14399 GCA_032105665.1 Pseudomonas sp.
CGACCAGCTTCGCCCAGTTCGTCGTGCTGGCCGACAGCATCGAGTCCCGCGAGGCCCTGCGCAGCTGGCTGATCGAGCGCATGCGCGAGGACTTCCCGAGCCTGCGTGGTCGCGTGACGCGGCTGGAGAATGGCCCGCCGGTGGGCTATCCGGTGCAGTTCCGTGTCACCGGCGAGCATATCGACGTGGTGCGTGGGCTGGCTCGCCAGGTCGCTGCCAAGGTCAACGAGAACCCGCACGTGGCCAACGTCCATCTGGACTGGCAGGAGCCGAGCAAGATGGTCCGGCTCAACGTCGATCAGGATCGTGCCCGGGCGTTGGGCGTGACCACCGCTGAGCTGTCCGGCTTCCTGCGGCGCACATTCACCGGCAGCAGCGTCAGCCAGTTCCGCGAGGACAATGAGCTGATCGAAATCCTCCTGCGCGGCACCGAGCGCGAGCGGCTCGAGCTGTCGATGCTGCCGAGCCTGGCGATTCCCACCGAGAGCGGGCGCAGCGTGCCGCTGTCGCAGGTGGCGACGCTCGAGTACGGCTTCGAGGAGGGCGTGATCTGGCACCGCAACCGCCTGCCAACGGTCACCGTGCGCGCCGATGTGTACGGAGAGCAGCAGCCGGCGGCACTGGTGCGTGAGATCGAGCCGACCCTGGCCGACATCCGGGATCAGTTGCCCGGCGGCTATCTGCTCGAGGTCGGCGGCACGGTGGAGGACTCCGAGCGCGGCCAGCGTTCGGTGAATGCCGGCATGCCGCTGTTCGTCATCGTCGTGCTGACCCTGTTGATGGCGCAGCTCAAGAGTTTCTCGCGCTCGGCCATGGTATTTCTCACCGCGCCGCTGGGCATCATCGGTGTTGCACTGTTCCTGCTGCTCTTCGGGCAGCCGTTCGGCTTTGTGGCGATGCTCGGCACCATCGCGCTGTCGGGGATGATCATGCGTAACTCGGTGATTCTGGTGGATCAGATCGAGCAGGACATCGGTGCCGGTCAGGCGCGCTTCACCGCCATCGTCGATGCCACGGTGCGCCGCTTTCGGCCCATCGTGCTGACTGCGTTGGCATCGGTGCTGGCAATGATTCCGTTGTCGCGCAGTATCTTCTTCGGGCCAATGGCGGTGGCGATCATGGGTGGCCTGATCGTCGCCACGGCGCTGACGCTGCTGTTCCTGCCAGCCCTGTATGCCGCCTGGTTCAAGGTCCGGGAAGACGAAGCCGGCACCCTCTGAACGGCAAGAGGGCGCGCCCGCTGCGGCGCGCCTAGATGCCGGCGGCCTCGAGCAGTCGTTCGGCGGCGACTTTCGCGTCCCGCGCCTGCTCGCCCGGCCCTTCGATATGCGCCATGCTCAGCGCGCCTTCGAGCAGATACTGCAGTTGGCGCGCCAGCTGCAGCGGCCGTGGCGCATCCAGGCGTTCCAGCAGCTCGCGAAGGTAGGCTAGCAGCTCTGCCTTGTAGGCGGAGGAGCGGCGGTGAATCGGGTGGTCGCGGTCGTGATATTCGGCCGCTGCGTTGATGAACAGGCAGCCGCAGAAGGCGTCGTTGCCGTGAATCATTCCGTGCAATCCATCGAAAATTCCCAGTAGCGCCTCACGCGGCGGCAGTCTGGTGGCACGCTCGCGCAGGCGCGTCAGCATCAGCTCGTGGCGCGCTTCCAGCACGGCCAGGATCAGCTCGTCCTTGGACTTGAAGTGCTTGTACAGCGTCATCTTGGCCACGCCGGATTCGGCCAGGATGCGATCGATGCCGGTGGCGTGATAACCCTCGCGATAGAACAGACTCTCTGCGGTGTTGAGCAACTGGTCGCGCTTGTTCGATGCCATGGATACCTCCTGTGGTTCGACATTATGCGGGAGCGCTCGCGGCTTGCTCCAGTTGAGGTGAATTTGCGTTGGTGCTTGCAGTGTACAGACAGGTCTGTCTATTATCCAGTCGCAGCCAATCACGAGGGCAACACCATGAAGCTTTACGACCTGACGCTATCCGGCAACTGCCACAAGGTTCGTCTGTTTCTCAGCCTGATCGGCCAGCCGGTGGCGCTGGTGCCGGTGAATCTGCTTGCGGGCGAGCACAATCAGCCGGCGTTCCGTGAAATCAGCCCGCGCGGACAGATTCCGGTGCTCGAGGACGGCGATTTTCGACTTGGCGATTCCCAGGCAATCCTGGTCTATCTGGCCCAGCGCTATGCCAATGAGTGGTATCCGCAGGACGCCGAAACCCAGGGCCACATCGCCAACTGGCTGAGCTTCGCTGCCAACGAGGTGCAGCATGGCCCGGCCACCGTGCGTCTGGGCAAGCTGTTCGGCCGGCCGATCGACGAGCCGCTGGCGCAGGCACGTGCCGCCAGCGCCCTGCGTACGCTCGAGCGGCACCTTGCGCAGCACGCCTGGCTGGCGCAGACCAGCGAACCGACCATCGCCGACATCGCCGTCTACCCCAACGTCGCGCTGGGCGGAGACGGCGGGCTCGATCTGGCTGCCTATCCGGCGCTGCAGGCCTGGTTCGCCCGCGTCCGCGCGCTGCCGGGTTATGTCGGCATGCCGGGGTTGTGACGCCATGAACGTGCAGAATGGCCGGATGCCCGGCGAGCTGGACCGGCACCCGGGCCGACGGATCGGAACATCGCTGCTGCTGATGATCGGGCTGGCAGTCTCCCTGTTTGGCTTCGTCGAAGATGCTTCGGCTGCGCAAGGGTTGCGCTTCAGCCTGGTGAAGACGGCGCAGAGCGAAAGTGGCGACTTTCTGCTGGGGCGGGACGGTTGGCAGGAGGCACCACCCACTCAGCACATCGCGATTCTGATCGAGCATCGCGGCAGCCGCTTGCTGTTCGGTACAGGGCTCGGTCGGCAGATCGACGCGCAGCTGGACGCAGAGGTGCCCTGGCGAATCAAGCGCTACGCGGACGTGCGCCCGGTGCGCGATCAGCTGGAGGGGGACGGACTGGAGATCGATCGTATCGTGCTGGGTTGCGTGCGCTGGGAGCACGCTTCGGGGCTGGCCGACTATCCCGAGGTACCGGTATTGGCCAGCGCGGACAGCCTGGGCTATCTGGAGGCTGCCACGCCGCCAGCAGTGTTGCCCAGCCAGTTTCGCCACCCGGTCCGCTGGCAGTCGCTGGAGTTCCGGGCGAGCCCTTATCGGGAGCACCGTCGCAGCCTGGATCTGTTCGGCGACGGCCAGGTCGTACTGGTGCCGCTGGATGGCCATGGGGCGGTCGGTCTGTTCCTCACGCTTGCCGATGGCCGCCGCTTCTTCTTTCGCGGCGACCGACTGGAACGGGACGCCGGCGATGCGCCAGAGGACGTTATCGCGCTGCAGGATGCCAACACTCAGGCTTCGCTCGGCTTCTACCCGCGCTGGGTGGAGGGAGCCGGACAATAAAAAAACAGCGCGGCCGCTGCGGATTTGGGCGATGCTTAGGGCATGGGAACGAGCGATCAGCCGCGCGACGGCGCCGCCCCGATCGCCAGGCCCGTGCCCAATGGCCGAAGTAGGTCTGCCGCTGTGAAGACGGATAGCTACGCGCCTCTTGCGAGTGTCATCGATTTGTTGCTGGATGCCATCTGCGTGGTCGATGCGCAGGGCAACTTCGTTTATGTCAACGCCGCCTGCGAGCGCATCTTCGGCTATACGCCGCAGGAGATGCTCGGCAAGCGGATGATCGAGATGGTCTATCCCGAAGACCGTGCCCGGACTCTGGCCGCCGCCAAGGAGGTCATGGCTGATCAGCCGCTGCTGCACTTCGAGAACCGTTACGTGCGCAAGGACGGCGGTGTGGTGCACATCATGTGGTCGGCCTGCTGGTCGACCGATAACAAGCTGCGCATCGGCGTAGCGCGCGACATCACCCAGCGCAAGCAGTCCGAAGCGATGCAGGCCGCTCTCTATTCGATCTCCGAGGCGGCGCACGGGGCCAAGGACCTCGCGGCGCTGTATCAGCAGATCCATCTGACCATCGCCCAGCTACTGCCGGTGGACGATTTCATCGTCGCCATCCGCAGTGCTGCCAGCGGCGAGCTGAGTTATCCCTACCAGGCGCTGGCGCTCGATTCGGCCGGGCTGCCAGCGGAGCCCGCGGCGTCCCTGTGTTTCTCCGTTCTGCATGGCGTGCAGCCGTTGCGCTTCAATGCGGACTCGATGCCAGCGCTGGCGCTTCCGCTCGGTGATGGGGATGCCCATGCCTGGTGGCTGGGGGTGCCGCTCAGTTCGAGTGAGGGGGTGATCGGCGTGCTGTTGCTCAAGAGCACGGCGGCGCCCTACACCGAGAAGGATCAGGAGCTGCTGCAGTTCGTCTCGATGCAGGTAGTCACGGCAATCGAGCGCAAGCAGCTGTATGCGCGGCTGCACCGGATGGCGCAGTACGACGAACTCACCGGCCTGCCGAATCGTGCCTGTTTTCGCGATCGCCTGGACACGGCCCTGGCGCGGGTGCGGCGCAATGGCGGACGCGTCGCCTTGCTCTACGTGGATCTGGATCGCTTCAAGCAGGTCAACGATACCTACGGCCACAGCGGCGGCGACCAGCTGCTGCGTGCAGTGGCCGAGCGCCTCACCCACTGCGTGCGTGATACCGATACCGTGGCGCGGCTGGGCGGCGACGAGTTCGTGGTGCTGCTGGAAAGCATCGCCGAGGCCGAGGATGCCCGCCGCGTCGTCGACAAGATCCGCGCGGCCTTCGAGCAGCCGATGCAGATCGCCGAGCACAGTCTGGATATCGGCTTGAGCATCGGCACCGCGCTCTATCCCGAGGATGGCGATGCGGAGGCCCAGCTGCTCAAGCAGGCCGACGACCGCATGTATCTGATGAAGGCCCGTGGCGGCCAGCCGCAGGATTGCGACTGAAGGTCCCGGACATATCGGCACCGTGCCTCAGAACGACTTCAGCATCCTGCCCAGCAACTCCATCGCCTGCTCGCTGCGGGCGTCCCATGGATGGCCGTGATTCAGCCGCGCGCAGTTGCGAAAGCGCTGGGTCGCCGAGAAGATCGGCCCCGGTGCCAGGCTAATGCCCTGGGCCAGCGCCAGTTGCAGCAGCTGCAGCGAATCCACGTGCTCGGGAAATTCGAACCACAGAAAGTAGCCGCCGCCGGGCCGGGTGACTCGCGTGCTCGCAGGGAAATGGCGGGCGGCGGAAGCGAGCATCGCACCCTGCTGCATCTCCAGCGCGTGACGCAGCTTGCGCAGGTGACGGTCGTAGCCGCCATGCTGCAGGTAATCGGCGATGGCGGCTTGCGCCGGCACGGAAGGGGAAATGGTGGTCATCAGCTTGAGCCGGGCGATCTGCTCGGCATAGCGACCGCCGGCAACCCAGCCGACCCGGTAACCGGGCGCGAGACTCTTGGAGAACGAGCCGCAGTGCATCACCAGGCCTTCGCGGTCATGGCTCTTCACCGGCTTGGGCGGCTCGCGGGTGAAGTACAGCTCGGCGTAGACGTCGTCCTCGATCAGCGGCACCTGATGGCGCTGCAGCAGATCGTAGAGCTGCTGCTTCTTCGCCTCGCCCATGCTCGCGCCCAGGGGGTTCTGCAGGCTGCTCATGAACCAGCAGGCCTTGATCGGCAGGTGCGCCAGGCGATCGGCGAGAATTTCCAGATCGATGCCTTCGCGCGGGTGGACGGGAATCTCCACCGCTTTGAGCTTGAGCCGTTCCAGCACCTGCAGCGTGGCGTAGAACGCCGGCGACTCGATCGCCACCAGGTCACCCGGCTCCGTCACCACCTGCAGGCAGAGGTTCAGCGCTTCCATCGCACCTGTGGTGATCACCAGCTCGTCCATCGGCAGCATCACGCCGCTGACCATGTAGCGCAGGGCGATCTGCCGGCGCAGGTCCGGGTTGCCCGCTGTCATCTCGGCGATCACTTCGCGTGCCGGCATGTCGCGCACGCTTTGCGCCATCGAGCGCGCCAGGCGTTGCAGGGGAAACAGCTCGGGGCTGGGAAAGGCCGAACCGAAGGGTACGGTGGCCGGATCACGCAGCGAGGCGAGCACGGAGAAGACCAGTTCGCTGACGCCCACCTCGGTGGTTTCCGCCGGGCGGGTGCTGATGTCTGGTTCGTGCAGCGGGCGCTTGGCATGTTCGCGAACGAAATAGCCCGAACGCGCCCGCGCCTGGATCAGCCCGCGGTCTTCCAGCAGGTAGTAGGCCTGGAACACGGTGGACGGGCTGACGCCATAGGTGCGGCTGGCGTGGCGCACCGAGGGCACCTTTTCCCCGGGGGCGAGCACGCCGCTGCGGATCAGTTCGGCAATCTCATCGGCGAATTTCTCGTAGCGCTTCATCGTGTCCGGGCCGTGGCGGTTGGGCATGGCCAGTCTACTGGCGTAGCGCCGCGATGGGGGCGACGAAGGTGCTCGGTGTGCTCACCCGACTGTCCGGCTCGGCCAGGTCGCTGACCTCGAAGCGCAGCTCGTGGCTGAAGTCGCGGGCGTTGTCGAGCAGTGCCACGCTGACCGGCAGATCGGCGATTTCGCCCGGAGCCAGCGCGATCTCGCGCGGGCCCTGCAGCTCGAAGGGGCCGCCGTCCAATGCCAGCGCGTAGCGGCGCGGCTGCTGCGTCTTGTTGATCAGCTTGAGGCGATACATGTTCTCGATCTGGCCCTGCATGTTCTCGCGGTACAGCGTGCGGTCGCGGGTCACGTCCAACTGCAGCTGCGGCCGCGCATCCAGTGCCCAGATGAAGGCGGCGATCATCGCCGTCATCGCCACCGCATAACCGACCAGCCGCGGACGCAAGAGGCGGGTGATGCCGCCCTTGAGCGCACGTTCGGAGGTGTAGCGCAGCAGGCCGCGGGCGTAACCCATCCGGTCCATGACGCTGTCGCAGACGTCGATGCAGGCGCCGCAGCTGATGCAGTCCAGCTGCAGGCCGTCGCGGATGTCGATGCCGGTGGGGCAGACCTGCACGCACAGCGTGCAGTCGACGCAGTCACCGAGGCCCTGGGCTCGCGGATCACTGCCCTTGCGCCGCGCGCCGCGATTCTCGCCGCGGGCTGTGTCGTACGAGACGAGAAGGGTGTCGGCGTCGAACATCACGCTCTGGAAGCGCGAGTAGGGGCACATGTGCAGGCACACCTGTTCACGCAGCCAGCCGGCATTGATGTAGGTCGCGGCGGTGAAGAACAGCAGCCAGAAGGCGGTAGTGGCACCGATCTCGAAGCGGGCAAGGCCGGCCACCAGTTCGCGTACCGGGGTGAAATAGCCGACGAAGGCCAGCGCCGTGGCCAGGCTGATGGCCAGCCACAGCGTGTGCTTGGCGGCACGGCGCAGCAGCTTGGCGGCGGACCAGCGTGCAGCATCGAGCTTGATGCGCTGCAGGCGGTCGCCTTCGGTGATCTTTTCCACCCACATGAACATCCAGGTCCAGGTGCTCTGCGGGCAGGCGTAGCCGCACCAGATGCGCCCGGCCAGCACGGTGATGAAGAACAGGCCGAACGCGGCGATGATCAGGATCGCCGAGAGCAGGATGAAATCCTGCGGCCAGAAGGTGGCGCCGAAGATGTGGAACTGCTGCCGGTCCAGGTCCCACAGCACCGCCTGGCGCCCGTTCCAGTTCAGCCAGACGGTGCCGAAGTAGAGCAGCATCAGCAGTGCGCCGCCCAACAGGCGCAGGTTGCGGAACCGGCCGCTGAAACTGCGCGTATGAATGGGCCCGCCGCTTTGCGCGGGCGTCAGGCGGATCGGTTGGCTGGGATCAACGGTATCGATGATCTGCGCGGGTATGCGGTCGGTCATTAGGCTTCGCCCCATAGGCTTTTCAGGCGAGGCGGATGATCCCTGCCGGTGGTGCTGCATAACAGACTCAGATGAACAGCCAAAATACAGATCAGATGAGCATCGGTTGCCTGACCTGCAACGACTTCGGACAATGGGTTGACCTGTATCAGTGGAACGTTTCGGGATCGGCTGATCTGCTTTTTTAGTGCCAATCTGCATCTGTTGCGCCGCGGCCGACGCAGCCATAGTCGAAACCTTTTGCCACGCACTGAGGAGCTGTCGTCATGATTTCTGACCTGCCGCCAATGGAGCACCGCCGATGATTCTCAAGGGCCTGACCTGGCTGGTGTTGCTGCAACTGCTCGGCAACCTGATCAATCTGGTGCTGCTGCCGGCATTGCCTGGGCCGATCATCGGCATGCTGTTGCTGTTCGGCCTCCTGTTGCTGCGTCGCAGCATTCCCGAGTCGCTGGAGAAGACCGCGGCGTTGCTGCTGCAGTACCTGCCGTTGCTGCTGATCGTACCGGCGGCCGGAATCATGACCAGCGCCGGTGCGCTGCGGGATGACCTGCCGGCCATCGCCGCCGGGCTGGTGCTGTCGTTGCTGATCACCGTGCCGTTCTGCGGCTGGCTGATGCAGCGGCTGATTCGCCGGCTCGACCTCAAGCGGGAGGATCAGGCATGACGGTTCTCGACTGGCGCACGGCCTGGGCGGCCGTCGTGGTGCATCCGCTGTTCGCCGTGGCGCTGACGCTGATCGCTTTCCAACTCGCGCTGATGCTCTACCGGCGCAGCGGCTGGCTGGTCTTGCAGCCGGTGATGGTGGGCATGCTGCTGGTGGTCGGCACGCTGGCTTTGGTGGACCTGGACTATGCCCGTTACCGCGAGGGCGCCGCGCTGATCGCCATGCTGCTCGGCCCGGCGACAGTGGCACTGGCGGTGCCGCTGCATCGTCACCTCAAGCGGATTCAGCAATTGTTCTGGCCGATCGTCATTACCCTGGCTGTGGGCGGCGTGCTCAGCGTGGTGCTGACGCTGACGATTGCCTGGGCGCTGGGCGCGCAACTGCCGGTGCTGATGAGCCTGGCGCCGAAGTCGGCGACCATGCCGATCGCCATGCTGGTGGCCGAGCAGCTCGGCGGGCTGGCCTCGCTGGCGGCGGTGTTTGTCATGCTCACCGGCGTTATCGGCACCGCGTTGGGGCCGCTGTTGCTGCGCTGGGCCGGTGTCGAGCATCCCGCCGCGCGGGGCCTCAGCTATGGCATCAACGCGCATGCCATCGGTACGGCGCGGGCGTTGGAAGAGGGTGACGAATGCGGCGCTTTCGCCGCGCTAGGCATGAGTCTGCTGGGCATCCTGATCGCGCTGCTGCTGCCCTTTGCCCTGGGCTGATGCGCGGCGCTGCCGAAAGTAGGTGAACCGGACGGATTCCGGGCCCTTCAGCCTTCACGCACCACTGGCTAGCACCCCGTCAGCCCGGTTAGAGTAAGCGGCGGTCGCTTGACCGTGCACAGGGTGCAAACATGAAATTGCGGATGTTCCAGGTCGATGCCTTCACTGCCGAGCGCTTCAGGGGCAATCCCGCGGCAGTGATACCCCTGCAAACCTGGCTGCCGGACGAGCTGATGCAAGCCATCGCCGCCGAAAACAACCTTTCTGAAACGGCCTTTTTCGTACGCGAAGCGGACGGGGCGTTTCACATCCGCTGGTTTTCGCCACTGACTGAAATCGACTTCTGCGGCCATGCCACGCTGGCCAGCGCCTTTGTGCTGCTGGAAGCGGGCCTGGCTCAGGCACCGCTGACCTTCCGCGCTGCCGCTGTGGGTGACCTGGCGGTGCAGCGACGGGCTGATGGCATGCTGGAAATGAGCTTCCCCAACCGCGCGCCGGAACCAGTTGCCGAACCGCCGGCGGCATTGTTGCAGGGGCTTGGGTGCGAGCCGGAAGCGGTGCTGCGCAGCTCGCAGGCGTGGTTCGCCGTCTACCGTGACGAGCGCGAGGTCAGGGCGCTGGCCCCCGATCTGGATGCGCTGCGTACGCTGGCCCCACTGGACGTGGTGGTGACCGCCACAGGCAGCGAGCAGGATTTCGTCTCGCGCTACTTCTGGCCGGCCAACGGCGGCGACGAGGACCCGGTCACCGGCTCCATCCATGCCGGGCTCGCGCCTTACTGGGCCGAGCGGCTGGGGCGTAACGAGCTGGTGGCGCTGCAGGCTTCGAAACGTAGCGGCATCCTGCACTGCCGGGTCGAGGCGGATCGTGTGATGGTGGCCGGGCAGGCCGTGCTTTATCTCGACGGCACCATCGAACTTTAAAAATTGTCTTCAACCCATTGCGATCGACTTTCACAGGCGGCGCGATGGGTGTGCCTGTGTGTGGCTGATCGGTTCTAACGAATGGGGTTGCGGAACGTGATGATGAAAAGGCTGTTGCCGTTTGTCCTGCTTGCCAGCGCGATGGGCTCGTTCGTCAGTGCGGCACAGCCCGCGTTGCCGCTGGATGACCGGCAGGCGCTGATCAAAACCCTGCTCGAGCGCATGACCCTGGCGGAGAAGATCGGCCAGCTGCGGCTGATCAGCATCGGTGGTGACATGCCGCGCGAGCGGATCGCCGAGGAAATCGCTGCCGGACGCATCGGCGCCACCTTCAATTCGGTCACCCGCGCCGACAACCGACCCATGCAGGATGCGGCGCTGCGCAGCCGCCTGGGCGTTCCTATCTTTTTCGCCTACGACGTCATTCACGGCCACCGCACCATCTTCCCGATCAGCCTGGCGCTGGCTTCGAGCTGGGACCTCGAGGCCATCGCCCTTAGCGGTCGCGTGTCGGCCGTCGAGGCCAGCGCCGACGGCCTGGACCTGACATTTGCACCGATGGTCGACATCACCCGTGATCCGCGCTGGGGCCGGACCTCCGAAGGCTTCGGCGAAGATCCCTACCTGGTATCGCAGATCGCCGGCACGCTGGTGCGCGCCTATCAGGGTGAGCGCCTGAGCGCCGCGGACAGCGTGATGGCTAGCGTCAAGCACTTCGCCCTGTACGGCGCGGTGGAAGGGGGCCGCGACTACAACGTGGTCGACATGAGCCCGCAGCGTATGCATCAGGATTATCTACCGCCATACCGTGCCGCGGTGGACGCCGGCGCAGGCGGCGTGATGATCGCGCTGAACACCGTCAACGGCATGCCAGCCAGCGCCAACCGCTGGCTGTTGCGCGACCTGCTGCGCGACGACTGGGGCTTCCGTGGGCTGAACATCAGCGACCACGGCGCCATCGACGAACTGCTGCGCCACGGCGTGGCCCGCGACGGGCGCGAGGCTGCGCGCCTGGCGATCGAGGCGGGTATCGATTTGAGCATGCACGACTCGCTCTATCTGCAGGAACTGCCGGGGCTGGTCGAGCGTGGCGAGGTGCCGGTCGGACTGATCGATCAGGCGGTGGGTCGCGTGCTCGGTGCCAAATACGACCTCGGTCTGTTCCATGATCCGTACCTGCGCATTGGCAAGGCGGCGGGCGATCCGGTTGAGGTCAACGCCGAAAGCCGCCTGCATCGCCAGGCGGCAAGGCAAGTGGCGCGCGACTCGCTGGTCCTGCTGGAGAACCGTCAACAGACGCTGCCACTGCGCAAGGACGCGACCATCGCGCTGGTCGGCCCGCTGGCCGATTCCCACGTTGACATGCTCGGCAGCTGGTCGGCGGCCGGTGTGGCAGCACAGACGGTGACGCTGCGCCAGGGACTCGAGGCTGCAGTGGGCGATTCCGGCCGGGTCATTCATGCCCGTGGCGCGAACGTCACCGACGATCCGCGACTGATCGAGTACCTGAACTTTCTCAACTGGGATCGCCCGGAAGTGACGCAGGACCCGCGCCCGCCGCAGGCGATGATCGACGAGGCCGTGCGTGCCGCCCGCGAGGCTGACGTGATCGTTGCTGCGGTGGGCGAGTCACGCGGCATGTCCCACGAATCCTCCAGCCGTACCAGCCTTACGCTGCCGGCCAGCCAGCAGGCACTGCTCGAAGCGCTGGCTGCCACCGGCAAACCGCTGGTGGTGGTTTTGATGAATGGCCGGCCGCTGCAACTGGGCTGGGTCAAGGACAACGCGGATGCGGTGCTGGAAACCTGGTTCGCCGGCACCGAGGGCGGGCACGCGATTGTCGAGGTGCTGCTCGGTGCGCACAACCCGTCCGGCAAACTGCCGATCTCCTTTCCGCGCTCGGTTGGCCAGATTCCGACCTACTACAACCACCCGCGACTCGGCCGACCCTACGTCGAGGGTCGCCCCGGCAACTACACCTCGCAGTATTTCGAAGAACCCAACGGTGCGCTGTACCCGTTCGGTTATGGCCTGAGCTACACCGAGTTCGAGCTGGCGAAGCCGCAGCTTTCACGACATCAGCTGAAACGCGGCCAGATTCTGGAGGTCAGCGTAACGGTAAAGAACACTGGCGCACGCGCCGGCGCGACGGTAGTGCAGCTGTATCTGCAGGATCTGGTCGGCTCCAGCGTACGTCCGATCAAGGAACTCAAGCGCTTCGAAAAGCTCATGTTAGAGCCAGGCGAGTCGCGGGTAGTGCGCTTTGAACTGGGCGAGGACGATCTGAAGTTTCCTGACGCGCGACTCAACTACGTGGCCGAGCCCGGCGAGTTCGAAGTCCAGTTGGGCCTCGACTCGCGGTCGGTGCAAAGCGTGCGATTCGAGTTGTTGTAAGACTTTTTTCTGTATGGCGATCTGCATCCAGCCCACGACCGCTGCCGCGCTGTAGAGCAAAGCGGCGGAATACGTGGGTTGTAGGCGATCAGAAACAGCGAAGCAGAGCGGACTCTGCACAAACGTGTAATTCGGAGGCGGTGTGTTACGCATTTTTCAATGGAACACGGGGAATCAGCCGGCGCGCATGCTGGCCGGTCTGGCGGGTGGCCTGTGCATGCTGATGGCCGGCAGTGCGCTGGCGTTCAGCCTCGACGATGTGGCCAAGCGGGCTCAGGAACTGGCTGCCAGCGGTTACGAGGAGCCGGTGAGCAACCTGCCCGACGAATTCCGCAAGATGGCATTCGCCGACTACCAGCGCGTGCGCTTCAACCCGGAGCATGCCTACTGGAAGGACGTCGAAACCCCGTTCCATCTGCAGTTCTATCACCAGGGCATGCACTTCGACACGCCGGTGCGCATCAATGAAATCACCGCGACGAAAGTGCGCGAGATTCGCTACGACCCGTCGATGTTCGAGTTCGGCGGTGTCGACATCGACCCGGCCTCGCTGGAGGGGCTGGGCTTCGCCGGCTTCAAGGTGCTCTATCCGCTGAACAGGAAGGACAAGCAGGACGAGGTGATGACCCTGCTCGGCGCCAGCTACTTCCGCATCATCGGCAAGGGCCAGTGGTACGGGCTCTCCGCGCGCGGGCTGGCGGTCGACACGGCACTGCCAGTGGGCGAGGAGTTCCCGCGGTTCCGCGAATTCTGGGTCGAGCGGCCGCAGGCTGATCGGCGCAACCTGGTGATCTACGCGCTGCTCGATTCGCCGCGCGCCACCGGCGCCTATCGCATGGTGCTGACGCCGGGCAAGGACAGCACGCTGGACGTGCAGGCCAAAGTGTTTCTCCGCGAGCAGGTCGGCAAGCTCGGGATTGCGCCACTGACCAGCATGTTCCTGTTCGGCGCCAACCAGCCGAGCAATGTCACCAACTTCCGTCCGCAACTGCATGACTCCGAAGGTCTGGCGATTCATGCCGGCAGTGGCGAATGGATCTGGCGCCCGCTGAACAATCCGAAGCGGCTGGCCGTGAGTGCGTTCAGCGTGGAGAACCCGCGCGGCTTCGGGCTGATGCAGCGCACTCGCGATTTCGGCCGTTACGAAGACCTGGACGACCGCTACGAGCTGCGCCCGAGCGGCTGGGTGGAGACCCGCGGCGACTGGGGCAAGGGCCACGTTGAGCTGATCGAGATCCCGACGCCTGACGAGACCAATGACAACATCGTCGCCTTCTGGTCCCCGGAAAAGCAGCCGGAGCCCGGCCAGTCGCTGGATCTGGAATACCGCCTGCACTTTTCCATGGACGAACCGAGCCTGCACGATCCTGAGCTGGCGTGGGTGCAGCAGACCCGTATCTCCACCGGCGACGTCAAGCAGGCCAACCTGATCCGCCAGCCTGACGGCAGCACGGCTCTGGTCGTGGACTTCGTCGGGCCGGTGCTGGAGAAGCTCGCCGAGGATGCGCCGGTCAGCACGCGCGTCAGCGTCGATGACAATGCCGAGCTGGTGGAAAACAACCTGCGCTACAACACCGTCACCAAGGGCTGGCGCCTGACGCTGCGCGTGAAGGTGCGCGACCCGGCGCGCCCGGTCGAGATGCGTGCGGCGCTGGTCGATGGCGACAAGACCCTTTCCGAAACCTGGACCTACCAGATTCCTCCCCATGAATGAGCAGCATGCAGTGAATGGTCTGACGCAAAACTATTGCGACGGCCTGGCATTGAACGAAACCGAGGACCCGGCCAGATACCGGCAGGCGGCCGAGCGGGGCGGCCTGTTCGCGCTGCATGATGAACTGTCTGCCGAGACCAGCGCGCAGCGCAGCCCGTCGCGGCGTCTGCTCGACTCGGTGGTCGCGCGACTGCGGCTTGGCTGGGGCGATCTGTTCGACCGCGCCGGCGTAATCGCCGAGGACCACCAGGGCCGCGCCTATGTGCAGTCGCC
>DAMCQE010000073.1:0-12882 GCA_032105665.1 Pseudomonas sp.
GGGTCGAGTTGTGCCGTGCGGTGGATGGCTTCGGTCACATCTTCTACCGTCGCCGCCGGCGCCGCGTGAAGCGCAAGAGCGGCAACATCGACGACTTCTGCCGTCGCTGGGGCAGCAGCTACCGCTACATGGTGGTGCTGGACGCCGACAGCGTGATGAGCGGCGAATGTCTGACCAGCCTGGTGCGATTGATGGAGGCCAACCCCAACGCCGGCATCATCCAGACCGCGCCCAAGGCGTCGGGCATGGACACGCTCTATGCGCGGCTGCAGCAGTTCGCCACGCGCGTCTACGGTCCGCTGTTCACCGCCGGGCTCAACTTCTGGCAGCTGGGTGAATCGCATTACTGGGGCCACAACGCGATCATTCGCGTGAAGCCGTTCATCGAGCACTGCGCGTTGGCGCCGTTGCCCGGCACCGGCTCGTTCGCCGGGGCGATCCTCTCCCACGACTTCGTCGAAGCCGCGCTGATGCGCCGCGCCGGCTGGGGCGTGTGGATCGCCTACGACCTGCCGGGCAGTTACGAGGAGCTGCCGCCGAACCTGCTCGACGAACTCAAGCGTGATCGTCGCTGGTGCCACGGTAACCTGATGAACTTCCGCCTGTTCATGGTACGCGGAGTACACACGGTGCATCGCATGGTGTTCCTCACCGGGGTGATGTCCTACCTGTCGGCGCCGCTGTGGTTTCTCTTCCTGCTGCTGTCCACCGGCCTGCTGGCGATCCATACGCTGATGGAGCCGGAGTACTTCCTGCAGCCGAACCAGCTTTACCCGCTGTGGCCGCGCTGGCACCCGCAGGAAGCCATCGCGCTGTTCTCGGCGACCATGACACTGCTGTTTCTGCCCAAGCTGCTCAGCGTGCTGCTGGTCTGCATTCAGGGAGCTGAAGCCTATGGCGGGCGGCTGCGGGTGCTGCTGTCGATGCTGATCGAAACGCTGTTCTCGGTGCTGCTGGCGCCGGTGCGCATGCTCTTCCACAGCGTGTTCGTCACTGCGGCCTTCCTCGGCTGGTCGGTGCAGTGGAACTCTCCGCAGCGCGGCGATAACGCAACCCCTTGGGGTGAGGCCCTGCGCCGGCATGGCTCGCAGATCGTCATCGGTGTGCTCTGGACGGCATTGGTCGCCTGGTTGGATGCAGCCTTTCTCTGGTGGCTGGCGCCGATCGTGGTATCGCTGATCCTGTCGGCGCCGGTATCGGTGATCACCAGCCGTACCGGTCTCGGCCTGGCCGCGCGGCGCAGCAAGCTGTTCCTGATCCCGGAGGAATACGCACCGCCCACCGAGCTGGCCAATACCGACCTGTACCAGCAGCAGAACCAGGCGGTTGCCTTGCGCCATGGCTTCCTCGTGGCGGTGGTCGATCCGCTGTACAACGCGCTGGTCTGTGCCATGGCGCGCGCCCGGCATGCCAGGGTGGTCAGCGGCGCCGAGCGTTTGCGCGAGCAGCGCCTCGGTCAGGTGCTGGCGGTCGGCCCGGACGGCGCGGATGCCGAGGCGGCGCGTTGGCGCCTGCTGAACGATCCGGATGGCATGGCGCTGTTGCACCGTCACGCCTGGGAAGATCCGGCCGGGGCCGTCTGGTTGGCGCGCTATCGGGAGCAGTATCCCCACGGTGTGGCGCGCCCGGACCTCGCCAGCGAGGCCTGATACGCGCGACTTTCTGGCGGCCCGCAGGGGTCGTCAGAGAGGCTGATCAGTCGTCTCGCGTCAGCACTTCGAGCAGCTCGATCTCGAAGTGCAGATCCGAATTGGGCGGAATATGCGCGCCGACCTGGCGCTCGCCATAGCCCAGCTGCGCCGGCACGAACAGCCTGCGCTTGCCGCCGACCCGCATGCCCATCAGCCCGATGTCCCAACCCTTGATCACCCGACCGGTGCCGATCACGCATTGGAAGGGTTTGCCGCGCTCGTAGGAGCTGTCGAACAGCGTGCCGTCGCTCAGCGTGCCGCGGTATTGGGTGGTGATCAGCGCACCCTTGACCACCGCTTTGCCATCGCCGAGCTGAATGTCTTCGACCAGCAACTCATCGTTCATTCATGCGCTTCCTGAAAGCTGAAAGAGGGGAGCGCTTTGTGGCAGGTAAATACGCTACGGGCAAGAGACTGGTCGCTACGCCAGATTGTCGAAGCCAGTTCGGCTGCATACGTATCGATTTAATCGATGTTTATTGGCTGAAAATTGCAAACAATATTGATCTGATTGAATGGATCATCTCCCTCATTGGCCGGGTTCGTCCCGGTGCCCCGATCTGTGGAGAGCGAGATGACCGAACTACGTCCATATGCCCAGCTTGGCCATGCGCAGCACGGCTGGCTGAACGCGCGCCACCACTTTTCCTTTGCTGGTTATCACGACGTCGAGCGCATGCGCTGGGGTCGTCTTCGCGTCTGGAACGACGACAGCATCGCGCCGCAGTCCGGCTTCGAACCGCACTCGCACCGGGACATGGAAATCATCACCTACGTCCGCCAGGGCGCCATTACCCATGAAGACAGCCTCGGCAACCGTGGCCGTACCGTCGCCGGCGATGTGCAGGTGATGAGCGCCGGCACCGGCATCGTGCACAGCGAGTACAACCTGGAGGATGTGGAGACACGCATCTTCCAGATCTGGATTCACCCGCAGCAGACCGGGCTGCCGCCGGCCTGGGGCACTCGCCAGTTCCCCAACGGCGAGCGCGCCGGCGCCTTCGTCACGCTCGCCAGTGGCCTGCCCGGCGATGACGAGGCGCTACCGATTCGTGCTGAAGCCAGGCTGGCAGCGGCTACGCTTGCAGCAGGGCAGAGCGCGGACTACGAAATTGCCGCCGGGCACCGGGTGTACCTGGTGCCGGCCAGCGGCCAGATCGAGGTCAACGGACTCGCGGTTGCCGCCGGCGATGGTGTGGCCGTGCGTGATGAGACACGGCTGAGCGTCAGGGCCGTGGAAGACAGCGAAGTCGTGCTGGTCGAATCGCTCTAACGCCGCCGGCGGAACGACCCGCCTGCGCGTTATCCCATCCACAACTTTATTCAGACTCACCCACCGAAAGAGGAAAGCAAGATGGCGAAGATTCTCGTGCTCTATCACTCCATGTACGGCCACATCGAAACGATGGCCAATGCCGTAGCCGAAGGCGCGCGCCGTGTGCCGGGCGTGGAGGTGACGATCAAGCGCGTGCCGGAAACCATGCCGGAAGACGCCTTCCGCAACGCCGGCGGCAAGGTCGATCAGCCAGCCGATATCGCCGATCCGAACGAGCTGCCGGACTACGACGGAATCATCTTTGGCACCCCGACCCGCTTCGGCAACATGTCCGGGCAGATGCGCAACTTCCTCGACCGCACCGGCGGCCTGTGGGCCAAGGGCGCGCTGCACGGCAAGGTCGCCAGCGTATTCGCCTCGACCGGCACCGGCGGCGGTCAGGAGATGACCATCACCTCGACCTGGACCACCCTGGCGCACCACGGCATGGTCATCGTGCCGACCGGTTATGGCATCAGCGAGTTCTTCGACATCTCCGAAACTAACGGTGGCACGCCCTATGGCGCCACGACCATCGCCGGTGGCGACGGCTCGCGTCAGCCTTCGGAGAAGGAACTGGCCATCGCACGCTACCAGGGCGAGCACGTGGCGAAGATCACCAGCAAGCTCAAGGGCTGACGAACGACGCAGTACCTACGCTGGGACCCGCCCGGGTCCCAGCAGCAGGCCATACATCAGTTCATCGACGAAGCCTTCGTCGCTGCTGCGCTTGTAAGCGGCGCGCTGCGTACCTTCGTGGATGAAGCCGAGGCGTTCGTAGAAGGCGATCGCCCGCGGGTTGTCCGCTTCCACCGTCAATTCCACACGACGAATGCCGCTGGCGGCCAGCCTGTCGAGGGCGTCCTGCATCATCCGTCGCGCCAGGCCGCTGCCCCTGACCTCGGGCGCGACGGCCAGGGGGCCGAGGTAGGCCACATGGGCGGCGCGGCCCAGATGGCGCTGCACCTTGTAGAAGCCCTGCACCACGCCAGCGTCTTCGAAGACATAGAAACCGGCGCTTTCGAACAACGGCTCGAAGACCTTGCCGAAGTGCTCGCGCGGCATGGGGTCGAAGCCCAGGTAGGGCACCACGTCCGGGTGCATGTAGATGTCGTAAACCCGCTGCTGGTCGGCGGGGATAGCAAGGCGGCGCATGGGGTTCTCCGATCGGGGGCGGCCTCCAGCATAGCCGGAGCGCGGAAGATACTGCGCTGTATCAGTCAGCGCGCGGCGATTGAGGTGATAATGGCCGCCGCTCATCTTCTGCCTCAGCCAAGGACATCGCCCCGTGGTGCTATTCGAGATCGTTCCGCTCAGCCCCGAAACCTATCGCCAGCAGACTCGGCGCAGCACCCTGATCGTCGCCGTGACCTTTGCCGTCCTCGCCATGGGCTTGTCGACCCTGGCCGTGGCGCTGTTCGGTGAGCCCGGTGGCGACAACCTGCGGCTGAACATCATTGGTGTCGTGGCCGGATTGGCGCTGACGATCGGAATCGTCAGGTGGCTGTACTGGCAGCAGCCGTGGATGGCGGCGGCGGTGTACGGCTGGAAGCTCAAGCGCAGCCTGATGCGTGTGACCAACATGATGCACCAGGTCAAGGCAGGCGTAAGTGCGGGCGACCCGGATGCGATGAAGCTGCTGCGCTTCTATCACCTGGGGCTGACGCAGATGCATCGGCTCGATGGCAACTCCAGCGGCCTCAGCGATTCGGTTGCCGAGATTGATCGTCACCGCGAGGCGATGGAGGCGCGGAACATGGACACCGATCAGCCACGCCTGGAGTCGGGTTGGCTGGAGCGAGTCGGACGGATCGAGGCGAAGCGCTGAAGCGAACGGCTTGAAGGACGATTGCGCCGTTCATGGCGCAGCGCATCAATGCACGTGGCGGCTACCGTCCGGGTGGTGGTGTACGTCGGCTTCCGGTACTGCTTCCGATTGCGCCGGCGCATGGCCGCTGTGATCGTGCATGTCCGATTCACCGCCACCGTGCTGGTGGCCGTCACTAGAGTCCACCAGCGTCTGGTATTCCAGCGGGGTGAGTGAGGGCAGCTGTTCGACGAAGGCGACCAGCGACCAGATGTAGCGGTCCTCCATGAACTTGCCCCACGCCGGCATGCCGGTGGACTTGATTCCATGTTTGATGACCCAGAAAGTCGCGGCCGGGTCGTTGTCGCGGGAGTCCTCGGCAAGCGTTGGGGGCGCGGGGTAGAGACCCTGGCTCAGTTCGGTCGGCTCGACGCCGGGCGCCAGGTGGCAACCGACGCACATGGCCGCGTAGTTGCCCGCCCCGGAACGAATCTGCTCGGCAGACCCCAGCGTCGGCACTTCGAGGTCGCGGGCGCGCACGGCCACGGCGCGTTCACGGGTGGTCTCCAGCACGGCGTGCAGTGGCGCGCTGTGCGGGGCGTCCGCGCCGACATCGATGAGGCCGGAATACACCACCAGCGCGCCGCCGATTGCGACCAGCAGGGTGCTTAGTGCCAGTGTCGCCAGGACAGCCTTCATACGTGGGGCCTCAGAACCAGAAGCGAATACCGGCTACCAGCTTCGCCTCGCTGACGTCTTCGTCATCGGCACGCAGCAGGTCAGCGGTATTGCCGTAGGCACGGCCCCAGCTGACGCCGACATAGGGCGCGAACTGACGACTTATCTCGTAACGCAGGCGCAGACCGACACTGGCGTCGCTGAGACCGGAGCCGACGCCGCGCGCCTGGTCGTTGCGCCCGTGCAGGTTCAGTTCCGCGGTGGGCTGCAGTACCCAGCGCTGGGTCAGCAGGATGTCGTATTCAGCCTCCAGGCGCAGCGCGCTCTGGCCGCCCTCGCCAAGGAAAGCCGTGGCTTCGGTTTCCAGACCGAACAGTGGCATGCCCTGCACGCCAAAGGCGGCCCAGGTCTGTGGCGAACCAGGCTTGAAGTCCTGGCGCACGCCGGCGACCGTTTCCCACCAGGGGCCGATGGCGTGGCTCCAGAGCAGCTGCAGTTCGGCCTCCTCGGTGCGGCCATTGGTGCGCTCACCCTCGGAGCGGAAGGCGAGGCGGTCGATGTCGCCGCCATACCAGCCGGAAATGTCCCAGGCCAGCGTGCTGCCTTTATCTGCGTCCTGCCATTCCAGCTGATCGGCAAGGAACAGAAAATTGCTGCCGCCCTGGTGCATAGAATGAGGCGGCAGGTCGGGAAATGCCGCGGCGCGGTCAGCATCGCTGATCGTAGGGATTGGCGTGCGCGGCTCCTGTCCGGTGCCAACGCCGGTGACCGGTGGGTGAGCCATTGAACTGTGATCCATGCTGCTGTGATCGCGATGATCCATGCCGCCTTGGTTCATGGGCTCATGGTTCATCTGGCTGTGATCCATCTGCCCAGGATCCATCTGGCTGTGGTCCGCTGGCGCAGCGTGCCCGGCGTGTCCGGAATGATCCCTGGCCTGCTGCGCCTGGCTCGCCGTCGCAGCCAGTGCGAGGGCGATGGCGACCGGCAGTGTCTTAATGATCATGCGGCTTGCCTTGTTCGGCGCCCTTTGGCAGGTCCTTCTGCATCTTTCCGTCGCCCATGCTGCCGTGGTCCATGTGGTCGGAACCCATGTGCTGGTCGTGCATGTCCTGCATCTTGTCGTGGTCCATGCCCTGCATCATGTCGCCCTGCTTTTTTCCGGGCTTGGGTTGACTGGCCTGCGGCGCGGCCTGTTCGGCTGGCGCGTTGGCGGGATGATGACCGTCGTGCTCGCTTTGCGCGTAGGCGGCGTTGAGGCTGAGAGCGGCGGTCAGGCCGATGGCGAGCAGGGCGTGCAATTTGATCGTGTTCATAGGCTTCTCCGTCATTCTTCTACGCGGACTTCGCGGAACATCCCGAGGTCCATGTGCATCAGCATGTGGCAGTGATAGGCCCAGCGACCGAGGGCGTCAGCGGTGACGCGATAGCTGCGTTTCGAACCCGGTGGCATGTCGATGGTGTGCTTGCGCACCTGGAAATTGCCGTGTTCGTCCTCCAGATCGCTCCACAGCCCGTGCAGGTGGATGGGGTGGTGCATCATGGTGTCGTTGACCAGCACGAAGCGCACCCGCTCGCCGTATCTGAGGCGGATCGGCTCGGCATCGGCGAAAGGGATGCCGTCGAACGACCAGGCGAAGCGCTCCATGTGTCCGGTCAGGTGCAGTTCGATGGTGCGCGTCGGCTCACGGCCGTCCGGATCGGCGAAGGTGCTGCGCAGGTCGGCGTAGGTCAGCACGCGCCGGCCGTTGTCGCGCAGGCCGATGCCGGGATCGTCCAGCTTGGGCACCGGCATCATGGTCTGCATGTCCACCAGCGGGTTGTCGGTTTCACTGGCCGGATGCGCCTGCATACCGCCGCCGGACGAGCCGTGGCCCATGGTCGCGTGGTCCATCTGGCCGTGGTCCATCGCGCCATGCCCGGCATGGGCGTCATGACCCTGCGCGGGTGCCGCTGCAGCCTGGCCGTGGGCGGCATGATCACCGTGGCCCATGTCCTCCATGCTCAGTTCTGGGCGCGGATCGGGCTCGGGCACCGGCGCCTGCAGGCCATCGCGCACGGCCAGGGTCCCACGGGCATAGCCGCTGCGGTCCATGGCTTGGGCGAACAGGGTATAGGCGTCCTGGCTGCCGTCCGGCTCGACTATCACGTCGAGGGTTTCCGCCACGGCCAGGCGCACTTCGTCCACCTGCACCGGTTCCACATTCTGCCCATCGGCGGCAACCACGGTGAGCTTGAGGCCGGGGATGCGGAAGTCGAAGTAGCTCATCGCCGAGCCGTTGATCAGGCGCAGGCGGATGCGCTCGCCTGGCTGGAAGAGGCCGGTCCAGTTGCCGTCCGGCGCCTGGCCGTTGAGCAGGTAGGTATAGGTGGCACCGCTGATGTCGGCCAGATCGGTCGGCGACATGTTCATCTTCGCCCAGGCCCAGCGCTCGCTGACGGTGTCACTCCAGCCGTTGTCGGCGACATCGTCGATGAAATCGCCAAGCGTGCGGCGGCCCCGGTTGTAGTAGTCCGAGCGTTTCTTCAGCTTGGCTAGTACCCGCGCCGGGCTTTCGTCGGTCCAGTCGGAGAGGAACACCACATAGTCGCGGTCGTAGCTGAATGGGTCGGGCTCCTTGGGATCGATGATCAGCGCGCCATAAGCGCGCCATAGACGCCCAGCTGTTCCTGAAAACCGGAGTGGCTGTGGTACCAGTAAGTGCCGCTCTGGACGACCTTGAAGCGGTATTCGTACATGCCATCCGGCGCGATGCCGGCGAAGCTGAAGCCGGGTACGCCGTCCATGTTGGCCGGCAGCAGGATGCCGTGCCAATGGATGGAGGTGTCGTGGGGCAGCCGGTTGCGCACGCGCAGGGTCACGGTATCGCCCTCGCGCCAGCGCAGCAGCGGGCCGGGGATGCTGCCGTTGATGGCCATGGCAGTGCGGCGGTTGCCGGTGAAGTCCACGCTCATGGAGTCGATGGTGAGGTCGAACTCGGTGCCGCTGAGCACCGTCGGCTGACCTGGGCTGGTCAGCGCCCAGACGGGCTGTTGCCACAGCCCGAGGCCAGCGACGGCGCCGCCGGCAGCCAGGCTTTTGACGAAGGTGCGCCGAGAACTGGTCAATTGCATGCGGGTCCTGTTCGGTCGATCGAATTGTTGGTTTGCCGTCGCGCAGGCGCGACGTTGCAACGCTTGTGACAAGCACCATAGCGCGGTGCATCTGTCAGCGACCTGAAGCGAAAATTACGATTTTGTCAGCTGGCAGCGTGGCCAGCCCCAATCGGGCTGGCCCTGCCGGAGATGCCGAACGGCATCGCCTGTCCTGATGGCAGCGCGGCTTAGCGAACCGGCTGCGCGCCGAGATAGTCGCCGAGCACCAGATCGCGGCCCTTGGTGGTCAGGCCGATCACCTGGTACTGCTGGTGCGGCTGGCCATAATCCATGCCCGGCGAGCCCGCCGGCATGCCCGGTACGGCAACACCGGCGAGATCGTCGCGCTTCTGCAGCTCATGAATCGCCGCAACCGGAACGTGGCCTTCTACGAACTTGCCGTCAATCACACCGGTGTGGCATGAGCCAAGGCGCGGGGCGACCCCCAGCTTCTGCTTGACCGCAGACATGTTGCTTTCGACGTGATCGCGCACCTCGAAACCGTTGGCCTCCAGGTACTTGATCCAGTCCTTGCAGCAGCCGCAGTTGGCATCGCGGTGCACATCGATGACATCCGCGGCGTGGGCCATGCCGGACATCAGCAGAGCGGCGAGTGCGGTGAGGTAGAGTTTCATGGGCTTCTCCAGAGCGATGTTCAGTTGCAGCCGCAACCGCATCCGGTTTTGCGGGGCGTCGGGGCAGGCGAGTCGGTGGTGACCTCGGCAGGGTAACCGGCTTCGTCGAGTGCGGCGATCAGCTCTGCGCTATCGGCCGTGCCGTCTATCCGGGCGACCCCGGCGGCCAGATCGACCTCGACGCGCTCGACACCCGCCAAGGGCTGTAGTGCCGCGGTTACATGCCGGACGCACGCGCCGCAGGTCATGCCGGATACCTTGAGTTGAATGCTGGTCATGGGATGGTCCTCGGTTAGCCAGTTTTGGTAGCACTGGCTTGATGCTCAACCTTGACGCGATGGCAAGGTCAAGCCTCATTTTTCTGAGTACCACGCTAACCCCGGCGGCCTGACAAAAGGCTGATCGGAAGATTACTTTTTTGTCAGCTTCGTGGCGTCCCAGCTGCGGGCACTGCCACACTTGCGGCGTCGCCACCGAAGGAACTTGCCGCCATGAAATTGCTGGTCGCTGAAGACGAACCGAAAACCGGCATGTACCTGCAGCAGGGGCTGAGCGAGGCCGGCTTCACCGTCGACCGTGTTACCAGCGGCACCGACGCGCTGCAGCATGTGCTGAGTACGCCCTATGACCTGCTGATTCTCGACGTGATGATGCCGGGCCTGGATGGCTGGGAAGTGTTGCGCCTGGTGCGGGCGTCGGGCAACGAGGTGCCGGTGCTGTTTCTGACCGCGCGCGATCGCGTCGAGGATCGAGTCAAGGGGCTGGAGCTGGGCGCCGACGATTATCTGGTCAAGCCGTTCGCGTTCTCCGAACTGCTGGCGCGCGTGCGCACCCTGCTGCGACGAGGCAACGCGGCGGCCTTGCAGACCCAGTTGAAGATCGCCGATCTGGAGGTCGATCTGCTCAAGCGCCGCGCGGTGCGGGCTGGCCAGCGTATCGACCTGACTGCCAAGGAATTCGCCCTGCTGGAACTGCTGCTGCGTCGACGCGGCGAGGTGCTGCCCAAGTCGCTGATCGCTTCCCAGGTGTGGGACATGAATTTCGACAGTGACACCAACGTCATCGAGGTGGCGATCCGCCGCTTGCGGGTGAAGATCGACGACGGCTTCGAGCCCAAGCTGATCCACACCGCACGGGGCATGGGGTACATGCTCGACGAGCCGGACGCGCCATGAAGCGGCTGTCGCTGACCGCGCGGCTGAGCCTGATGTTCATGCTCGCGGTGACCGGCGTGTTGGCGGCCGCCGGTTACTTCTTCAGCCAGCTCAGCGAACATCACTTCGACGAACTGGACCGCCATACGCTGCACGAAAAGCTCGAGGCAAGCCGACGCCTGCTGGGGGAGCTGGACGACCTGCAGAACTTCGAGCGCGTTCGCCCACAGCTGCAGGCGCTGCTCGGCGGGCACAGCGAGATGCGCGGTTTCATTTTCGATGAACGCGGTGCACAGCTGTTTCCTCAGCCGGGCGTTGATGAAGCGGAACCGCCGTTACTCGAGCTGATCGGCCGGGAGGCGGGAGAGCTGACACTGGACGGCCACGTCTGGCGTGGCGAGGCCGGGCATGTCGCGATCGGCGCGCAGCGGCTGACCTTGCTGATCCTGCTCGATGTCACCGCGCACAAGGCCTTCTTCCATACGTTCAGCGGCTGGCTATGGTCGGCGCTGGTGCTCTGTGCCTTGCTCAGCGGGCTGCTCGGCTGGCTGCTGGTGCGCAGCGGCTTGCGACCGTTGCGCGAGGTGACCCAGGTGGCCGCCTCCGTCTCGGCCAAGTCGCTGCGCGAGCGCATCCCCGAAGAGTCGACACCGGCCGAGCTGCAGCAGCTGGTGCAGGCGTTCAACGCCATGCTGGCGCGACTGGAGGACGCCTTCGTGCGGCTGTCGAACTTCTCCGCCGACATCGCCCACGAGCTGCGCACACCGCTGAGCAATCTGATGACTCACACCGAGGTGGCGCTGACCCGCGCGCGTACGGTGGATCAGTACCAGGACAACCTGCATTCGAATCTGGAGGAGCTGCAGCGCATGTCCCGGATGATCGACGACATGCTGTTCCTCGCCAAGGCAGATAACGGGCTGATCGTGCCGGACGCCAAGCCCGTCGCGCTGGAGGCGTTGTGCGCGCAGCTGCTGGACTATTACCAGCTTTCGGCTGACGAACGCGGGATTCGCTTCGAGCTGTCTGGTGCTGGCACGATTCAGGGAGATCTGCTGATGCTGCGCCGGGCGCTGTCGAACCTGCTGTCCAATGCGCTGCGTTACACGCCAGATGATGGAGTGATCCGGGTGCAGATCGAGGGCGCCGTCGACAAGGTGGCGCTCAGCGTGGCCAACCCCGGCGCTATGATCGAGCCAGAGCATCTGGAGCGACTGTTCGACCGCTTCTACCGGGTCGACCCGGCGCGCCGCGAAGGCAGCCCGAGCAATGCCGGCCTGGGCTTGGCAATTACCCGCTCCATCGTCCAGGCCCATCAGGGCCGAATCCACTGCAGCTCCGCGCAGGGCTGGACGACCTTCTGCCTGGAGTTCCCTGGCTGAGCGCGTGCTCAGCGCTGCAGCGGCACCGTCAGCGATACGCGCAGGCCGCCGGCTTGGCTGTCGAAGGTGAGGGTGCAGTCGCAGCGTTGCGCGATCGCCTGGACAATGGCCAGGCCCAGGCCGCTGCCACTGCTGGCGGCGTGTCGCCAGAAGCGGCGGGTCAGGTGCTCGAGATGCTCGGCGGCGATGCCCGGGCCCTGGTCGCGTACTTCGAAGCGTACTCGCTCGGCTTCAGGCTGCAGGGTCAGCGTGACGGCGCTGCCCGGCGCGGTGTGGCGCTGGGCATTTTCCAGCAGGTTGCGCAGCGCGGCGATGGCCAGCACCGGCGGCATGGCCAGCGGCGTGTCGGGCAGGTCTGCCGGGACCTGCAACAGGATTGGCGCGCCGTCACCGCCACTGGCGTCCTGAATCGCCAGCCGCGCGACCTCGGCGGCCGTGCACTGCAGGCCATCGTCGAAATCCAGACTGCCTTCTACCCGCGCCAGCAACAGCAACTGCTCGAGCGTGCGCTGCAGGCGGTCGGCGCCGGCCTCTGCGTTCGCCAGCGCCTGTTCGGCGGCGGCGCCTTCGGTCATGCGTGCTACCTGCAGGTGGGTCTTGATCGCCGTCAGCGGGCTGCGCAGTTCGTGGGCGGCGTCGCCGGTCAGCCGGCGTTCGCGTTCGATGGCCTGGGCGATGCGCTGGAACAGCTGGTTCTGCGTCTGCACCAGCGGCAGCAGTTCCGGCGGCAGGCCTTCGACCGGCAAGGGTTCGAGGGAGTCGGCGCTGCGTCGGGTCAGTGCCTCGCGAATCCGCCGCACGGGCGCCAGCCCTCGGCCCAGGCCAAGCCAGAGCAGACCCAGGCTGCCGAGCAGGGCGACCGCCACCGGCAGCGCCGCCGCCAGCAACACCGAGCGTTTCAGCGCGGCACGCTCATCCAGGCGGTCGGCCGTGGTGATGCGCAGCTCGCCTTGCACCAGGGTGAAGCTGCGCCAGGGCACGCCGTCGATCAACTGGTCGCGAAAGCCGTTCTGCTCGGCGTCCAGCTGCTGGTCGGGCGCACTGTGGCTGCGCGCCAGCACCCGACGAAGACGGCATCACCCTGC
>DAMCQE010000074.1:0-12560 GCA_032105665.1 Pseudomonas sp.
GGGGTCGTCTCAGAAAACGGAAAATAAAGCACGCTAAGCGTGCGTGGAGGCTGGCACCCAGCGGTACAGCGTCGGAATGGACACGCCGAGGTTCTTGGCCACGTCCTTGGGCGGCACCCCGCTGGCCAGCAGCTTCTTGGCCGACTCGATCTTGCTGTCGGTCATCTTCGGCTTGCGGCCGCCTTTGCGGCCGAGCTGCTTGGCGACTTCCAGCCCGGCGCGGGTGCGCTCGACGGTCAGCTCGCGCTCCATTTCGGCAAGGCTCGCCATGACGTGGAAGAAGAACCGCCCGGATGGTGTGCCGGTGTCGATGGAGTCGGTGAGGCTCCTGAACTGGACACCGTGCTTGTGCAGATCGCCGACCAGATCGACCAGTTGCTTGACCGACCGGCCCAGCCGGTCGAGCTTCCAGACGACCAAAGTATCGCCTTCGCGCAGCATTTCGAGCGTCTTGGCCAAGCCAGGCCGGTCTGCCCGCGTGCCACTCACCTTGTCCTCGAAGACCTTTTTACATCCGGCCTTGCTCAAGGCTTCGCGTTGCAGCTCCAGGTTCTGATCCTGCGTCGAGACGCGCGCATAGCCAATCAACATGGCTTGTCTCGCGCCCGGTCGATGCGTTCCTGCATCGCCTGCATCACTTCTTCGTGGGTGTACGATCTGGCGTTGGCGTCGGTGGCTTGCCGCAGGGCTTCCTCAACCTCGCGCGTCATCCGCTCGTAATCCTCCGGCCACAGCGCTTGCTCCATGCGCAGCGACGCCTGACCCAGCAGGTGCAGCAGGCTGAACAGCCGCATGTCGTTGGTGGCGACGATGCGCTCCCGAATCTGCTCCTGAATAGCTTCGCTAGCCCGATGCGCTTGTGGTGTGGCAGTCCCCTCGTAGTCAGCGGGGAATTCCGCTTCCTCGGCAATCCTTGCCCAGGCGCTGGCCAGCGCCTCGATGGTTGACGTGCTCATTTCCGCCGCTCCTGTGCTCTTTGGCGAATCAACCGGCCAAGGGGCCTCGACGCGAAAACCAGCAGCATCACGCCTATCGGATACCAGGTCGAGAAGACCACCAAGGCATCGAAGGCTGGCCGTCCGGTGTTGGTAGGCAGTACGGCGGTCACAGCCATCAACCCGCCGACCGTCCAGATGATGCGCCACACGTAGGGCATCACGCGGGGCACGTAGCCGTCATCGAAAGCGGTCTGGTAGTAGCGGCGCAGGCCGCGCTCGGCAAGCGCCTGGCGCTGCCGCTCCGACAGCGCATCCGTCCGGCCATACCAGCGCCGGAATGGTGGACAGCGCAGCAGCAAAGGGGTGAAGAGGATCATCACCGCCACGATCGCGACACCCCACGCCATGACGGCGCCGGCATCGGGCCGCTTGGCGTTCTCGATCACGGGCGCGAAGACGCCCGGAGCACCGATCATCCAGAACAGCGCAATGTGCTGATGGAAGGAGAGCTTCATTTGCTCATCCACTTGCGCAGCAGGCGCTTTTTCAGGGAGGCGCGTTCTTGCGGGTTGCGTCCCTTGTGATTGGCGATGCGATCCGCCGTGGCGGCCTGGCGCTTGACGGGCCAGTAGGAGCGGCCATCCTTGCCCATCGACCAGACGCTGCTGGCCTGGTTTTCCAGCAGGGGCAGATGGGCGCTCAGGGCTTCGGGCGACGCGCTGGTCAGCGCCGTGCGCTCACGGGTGCGCCAGCGCTGATGCCAGAGCTTCTTGTCCTCGCGCTCGCTGCCGCAGGTCGTGTGCCCGACGATGGGTGTTTTGCGGCGGCTGCGGCTCATAACGTAGTGGTCTCCAAGAACATTCAGGACTGATCCCAGGCGTCGATGGTCAAGACCTGATCGGCAGGACAGGCGGCTACGCGGTCGGGAACTGGATGGTGTTCAGTCTCATGCCGACCCCATTCGATTGATCGCGTCGCTTGCGGCACGCTGCGACGCAAGGAGGTTTGCGACCTGGTTTAGCAGCCGTGTCCGCTGCATGTCTGTTACCTATCTCCCCGACCGCTCATTGGACCAACTCCAGAGATTGGGCTCTATCGCTCAGCCAATACGAAACCGGCATTGGCTGATGCCACAACCGAGACGAACACAAATGGCTCGGTACCTGTATTTCGCGCCCCGTGCACTTGGCCCGGTCTTGCCACGGCTATCTCACCTTCCCTGAGGGCACGAACAATCCCATTGCCCTGAAAGTAATCAGCCATTCCCGACAAAACAGTCCACGTGTCTTGGCCGTGAGGATGAATGTGAGCCGCAATTTCCTGCCCGGGATGGACATGCCAAACCACGATAATTGAGTCTCGGGTTTCAAGCACAACGGAACGAATAGGCTCGCCTTCGGACGGCTGAACATACTCGGCTACAGAAAATATTCTCGATTCAACAGTCATCGGAGATCCCTCTTTCACAGTGCCCCCAGACAGGCTGGATATGAGTTCTAACTCGAATTTGAACGGGAGGCTGGTCGTGCGGTCGTGCAGTTGCCGATGAGCGTGTCGGCTGCTGCCTCCTTGCCCACCAGCGAACTCACGTCCGTTGCGGCCATCCAGAAGGTCTTGCCCGAGCGCGGCTCATAGGTCGCGGGATCGAACACGCCAGAGGGGCCGAACATCGGCGGCTTGATTGGTCATGGCTCCATGCCTTTGTCGTTACGGTCTTCATCGTCGGCATCCTGACGCACGGCGGGCAATTGCTGGAGCAACGCCGGCAGCCATTCCTGTACCGTCTCCCACACCACATCGAGGTTGATGTCGAAATAGCCGTGAGCCATGCGATTACGCATATTGCGCATGCTGCGCCACGGCACGTCGGCATGCGCCTGGGTGAACTCGACGTAGCCATCCATCACCTTTGTGGCCGCCTCGCCGATGACGATCAGGCTCATGATGACGGCCTGCTGGGTGCGCTTGTCGGCCAAGAAGTCGTCCTTGGCCATCCCTTCCACGAAGCTGCGCGCATCGGTTGCGGCCTGCTGAATGTGGTCGAGGTAATCGGGCAGGCGGTTCTCGCTCATATCGGTTGCGCCTCCGCGAGCACCTTGGCCCGGAACTTCGGCGGCAGGTCGCCGGGAGTCAGCAGATCGACGTCAACGCCGAGCAGCGATTTCAGTTCTTCTTCCAAATCGCCCAAGTCCAACAACGTGGCACCGGGCAGCGCATCGACCAACAGGTCGAGGTCGCTGCCATCCCGGTCGGTGCCATGCAGCACCGAGCCGAAGACGCGCGGGTTCGCGGCGCGAAAGCGGCCTACCGCTTCACGCACTGCGCTTCGCTTCATGTCAAGCACAACAGACGGTCGCATGCGCATCCTTTCTTATCGAAACTCGTTGAGATGATATGCAATCAAGAATAGAATTTCAAGAACTATTTTCGAGAATCGCAATGCCTTGATTCCCGTGCCGCGCTGTTGTCTTGATGTAGTCATGTCGTTTTCAGAAGGCGACTGCACGAAATATCAGGAGTCGGCTGCACTGCCAGAACTGGCCGCCTGCAAGGCAGCGTAGAGAGCGGTTTTTCCTACCTTGAGGCGTGCGGCGGCCTCGCGGACATTCAAGCCGTTGGCGACAAGCTCCCGCGCTCGTTGCAACTTGTCGGCAGTGACAACCGGCTTGCGTCCGCCTTTGCGCCCGCGTGCGGCGGCAGCGGTCAACCCGGCCTTGGTGCGCTCGCGGATCAGGTCGCGCTCGAACTGGCCCAGCGCACCGAACACATGGAAGATGAGCCGTCCGCCCGGCGTGGTGGTGTCGATGTTTTCAGTCAACGAGCGGAAGCCGACGCCCCGTGCTTCCAGCTTGCCGACCGTCTCAATCAGGTGCGGCAGGGAGCGGCCAAGCCGATCCAGCCGCCAGACGACCAGCACATCGCCATCGCGCAGATAAGCCAGCGCATCGGCCAAGCCGGGCCGGTCTGCCTTGGCCCCGGATGCCGTGTCCTCGAAAACCCGTTCGCAGCCTGCATTGCGCAGCGCATCCGTCTGCAAGGCGGTGTCCTGTTCCGCCGTCGATACCCGCGCATAGCCGATGAGTGCCATTTCCGCCAATTTGTCCGTTATACCGTCCGCCTATCTTATTGTCCGTCATCCCGTTGCGCAAGATGTTTTCGGACAGGCGTCCGGTTTGGCCGCCTAATGATCGTTTGACGGACATTGACGGTAAGGCATTTTTGCATTACTATGTGAAGCATCAACCTTGATTGCGAGGGCAAACCACCATGACCACATTGACCGTTACCGCACGGGGACAAGTGACGTTTCGGAAGGACGTACTGCAACACCTCGGCATCAGGCCAGGCGACAAGATCGAGCTGGACTTGTTGCCAGACGGTCGGGGCGTGCTCAAGGCGGCACGGCCCGCAGGGACGATAGCCAGCTTTGTCGGCCTGCTCGCGGGCAAGACGCAGAAGGTTGCCACCATCGAAGAAATCAACGAGGCGGCGGCGCAAGGCTGGGCAGGTAAGCAATGAAGGTCGCAGTCGATACCAACGTCCTTGTGCGTGCGGTTGTGCGTGACGATCCCGCACAAGCGGACGTTGCCGCCGCAGTCTTGACCGACGCCGAGTTGATCGCGGTCGCGCTGCCGTGCCTATGCGAATTTGTTTGGGTGCTGCTGCGTGTCTACGGCTTCCAGCAAGCCGACGCGGCCAGCGCGATCCGGGCACTACTGGCCGCCGCGAATGTGGAAGTGAACCGGCCTGCCGTGGAGGCTGGCTTGCTGGTGCTCGACGCGGGCGGAGACTTTGCCGATGGCGTCATTGCCTACGAAGGCAACTGGCTTGGCGGGGAAACCTTCGTTTCCTTCGATAAGAAGGCGGTGGCACTTCTCACGGCGCAAGGGCAATCAACGCGCCTTTTGTGACGGACATGAGCATGAACGAATTCCGCCGACTGGCCGCGAAGATCGACCAACACATGCAGCAGCTTGCCGCCCAGGGTGTCAGCGAGGCCCATGCCATCATCAATCGCATGATGGGGTACGGGCCTGACCTGCACAGGATTTGGGTCGGCACATCCGATCAGCAGCTCATGGCGCTGTCCCGCGAGTTCCCAGGGTTCTACCGCTACGCCCGCATCATGGAAGAGGCATCCGAAGCCGAGCGCCGCAAGGCTTCGCGGCCCTATGACGGCATGGCCGAGTTCTCCGAACAGCACAAGCAAATGGGCGCGCAACTGCTGACCACGGCGGCCACGCTTGAGCGTGGCTACCAGGCGTTTCGTGCGAGCGGCAGTCTCCAAGACTTCCGGCCTCAGCTCGACGAGCTGGGCCGCCTGCATCGGCAATGGCTGTCCGACCTGGAAGCCTTCAAAGACTCGCTGCGCACGCAGGGCGCAGAACCCAAGGTGCTGGAATACGTGAACGAGGCTTTCGGCCGCCTGGCCGAGCGCATCAAGCAGCTTGCCGGTTGATCGCCGGAATTTTCGGCGGTTCCGGCTTTGTCGCGCCGTGCACAAGAGTTCTGAGCAATTCCGATCTCTCGCGGCGCTTCGTGCATAGAACTTCTGACCGTTCCCGGTCAGAAGTTCTATGCACACACGGCGGCCAGCCCAGTGAACTGGTGCAGTCGCCTTCTGAAAACGACACGCAGCGTGGCCATTCCTGACATCCAGTTAGGGTATGCCTTAAATTGACGCTCCGACATGAGTTGTGTATTAGATATAACTTATTGTAGTAATTGTAACATTAATCATCTTTTTGACGAAGGAGCCCGTGCTTGAGCTTTCTTGCCCTATTCGTCAGCCTGCCCACCAAGGCATCGACCGGCCGCATGCGCGTCTGGCGTTCTGTCAAAGCGCAGGGCTGCGCAACGCTGCGCGACGGGGTCTATCTGCTGCCCGACTCGGCGGACAGTGCGGCGACGCTGGGCGAAGTGGCGGCGCAGGCGGTGGAAGTCGGGGGCAGCGGCCAGGTCTATCGACTGTCGGGGTGTGACGAAGCTCAGAAGGCCGCGCTACGCGCCCTGTTCGACCGGGGCGAGGAGTACGCCAGCATCGCCGAGGAGATCAAAGCGCTCGGGCGTAACCTGGCATCCCCGGACGGCGCCGATGCCATGCGCAAGCTCCAGCCGCTCGTGCGCCGCTTCGAGCAGGTGAACCGCATCGACTTCTTCCCCGGCGAGGCGCAGCGGCAGACCTTGAGCCTGCTGGACGACCTGCGCGACGCGATCACCCGCCGTATGTCTCCCGACGAGCCGACCGCCCGGCAGACGGATATTCCGCGGCTGAACCGCGCCGACTATCAGGGTCGGACCTGGGCCACGCGGGCGCGCCCGTGGGTGGACCGACTCGCTTCGGCCTGGCTGATCCGGCGGTTCATCGACCCGAGCGCGCGCATCGTCTGGCTGGCGAGTCCCTCCGACTGCCGCAATGGCTGGCTCGGCTTCGATTTCGACGGCGCCGCCTTCAGTCATGTGGGCACCAAGGTCACCTTCGAGACGCTGCTGGCGAGTTTCGGACTTGATTCCGCCCCTGCACTGGTACGCCTGGGCAAGCTCGTGCATTGCCTGGATTTGGGCGGGCTGCCGGTAGCAGAAGCGCTGGGCATCGAATCGCTGCTCGCCGGCTTGCGCGCATCGGAACCCGATGACGACGCGCTGCTTGCCCGCGCGTGCGAAATTTTTGATTGGCTATTGAAGAGTTACGAGGACAAAACAACGTGAACGCCCCGACCAGTCCTCAGACCGCCGCGCAACCACGCCCGGCCCGTCCGTCTTTCTGGGACATCACCCAAGACGACCTGCTGCTGGCCGCAGGCTTCGGCCGTATTCGACGGCTTGTTGGCCAACTTCCGTATTTGACTGGTTACTGTTGAACTACAAGGAGAAGATCTATGAGCGTTGCGAATGAAGAGTCGTATCGCCCGAGCAAGGCGACGGATGCCACGACTGAAGCCGTCCCTCCACCCATGAGCTACCCACAGCTCTTCGCGCGCTTCCTCAAGTTCGGCTTGCTCGCATGGGGCGGGCCTGTGGCTCAGATCGACATGTTGCGCCGCGAGCTCGTGGACGAGGAACGCTGGATCTCCAGCAAACGCTTCAACAAGCTGCTTGCGGTGATGCAGGTGCTGCCCGGACCCGAAGCGCATGAAATATGCGTTCATTTGGGCATCCGAGCAAAGGGGCGGCTGGGGGGCGTGCTGGCGGGACTCGGTTTCATGCTTCCCGGATTCTTGCTGATGTTCGCGCTGTCCTGGTTGTACTTCCAGATTGAATTCGTGGGTACCGCGCTGGGCGCGGCGTTCCTTGGCGTGCAGGCGGCTGTGATCGCCCTGATCGTGCGCGCCGTGCACCGTATCGGCGAGCACATCCTGCTTGATCGCTGGTTGTGGGTCATTGCCATCGTTTGCGCGCTGGCAGCCATAGGTCGTGTCGACTTCTGGATCACCCTGCCGGCGGGCGGCCTTGTGTACGCCCTGCTCGTGCTGAATCATCGGGCCTCAGCGCTCTTGGTGACACTGGCGGCGGTGGCGCTGGCCGCGGCCGTGGCTTTGTGGGCTGCACCGACAGCGAAGCTTGTGGAAGCGGTCGTTCAGGGCCAGGCCTCGGTGCTGCTCATCTTCGCGTCGGGCCTGAAGGCCGGCTTGCTCACCTTCGGCGGCGCCTACACAGCGATTCCGTTCGTTCGCAACGACGCCGTCGGGCGCGGATGGATGACGGATGGGCAGTTCCTGGACGGCCTGGCGCTGTCCGGTGTGCTACCGGCACCCCTCATCATCTTCGCCACGTTCGTCGGCTATGTGGCGGGGGGGCCGATCGGGGCGGTGGCCATGACGGTGGGTGTCTTTCTTCCGGCCTTTGCGTTCTCGCTGATTTTCTACGACCGGCTGGAGGCGGTCGTGGAGAACAAACGGCTGCACGCCTTTCTGGACGGCGTCGCGGCTGGGGTAGTCGGCCTGATCGGCGCAACCACCATCGACTTGGCGCAGGTCACTGCTGAACGTGTCCCATCGTTGACGGTGGGCATGTCGATTTTCGCCGCAGGCTTGGCATTCCTTTATGCCTGGAAGAACAAGCTCAACGTCGTCGTCGTGATCCTCGCGGCGGGATTGGCGGGGTGGCTGGTATTTCCGAACCAAGGCTGAACCTGATCGAGTCAGCCTTCGTCGCGCCGTTTCCGATCCACCTTGCTGAGGAAGCCAAGATGCCTTACGAACTGAAACCTCTTTCATGCGATCCGGCCAAACTCACCGGCCTGTCCGAGAAGCTGATCGTCAGCCACTGGGAAAACAACTACGGCGGTGCGGTAAAGCGCCTCAATGCCATAGCGAGCCCCGCCATTGGCGGCGCCCTATTCGCCGCCGGCTGGCTGGCGGCGCCGCTGGTGGCCTGCGGCCTACTCAAGGTCGTCTATGACGTTGTGCTTTGGCGCGCTTTTCGGAAGTACGAGGGACCATCCTCTTGAGAGCGCTCGCGCGCAAGCACATGGCGCGGCTTAGCGTACGATTTTTTCCGAATTCTGCGGGCACCCACAAATGAACGCTCGTCGGGCGGGGCCAGCGTCGCTGCCACCCGGCGCGAGCCCTCGCATCTCGCAACTACGGCAAAACAGTCTTTCATGTGACCGGTCGCGTGAAGCGTTCCAGCGAGACTGCGCCCGCGCATTGCCTCAATCACGTCTTCCACGATGGCTGGACTCGAGTGGTCAAGAACCTCGCTTGCACCCAGCTCCTTCAACAGGCCGACGTTGCGCGCCGAAGCGGTGGCGACGCACCTGTAGCCCGACGCCACCGCGAGCTGGATGGCGTTGCAGCCAACGCTCGACGATCCACCCCAGACCAGAACGACCTCTGGACGCGCGGTCGGCGAGTGTAACGGTGGCGCGAGAGCCAACTGTGTCCGTCCGTAGAGCCCGCTTGCGGCGGTGCCAAGGCCAAGCGGGAGGACTGCCGCATCAGCGAAGGCAATGTTGTTGGGGATCGGCGCCGCCATGTGGTCCAGCACGATCGTGTGGTGCTGGAACGCACCCTGCGCAGGTTGATTTACGGTTGTCCCGACCGCCTGTCCGATGACTCGATCGCCGACCTTGAACCGCTCGACCGCGCCACCGACCGCCGCGACCTCACCGGAGACGTCGCTGCCGAGAATCGCGGGATAGTCGAGCCATGGCAAAAGCGCGACGTCCTGCAGAATCCAGTCGAGTGGGTTGATCGCGATGGCCGCGTTGCGGATCAATATCTCGTTCGCCGCCAGATGCGGCAGAGCGGTGACACCGATCCTCAGTGGCTGCCCCGGCGCTTTCTGCCAGGCGGCCTGATTAGTCACGGTTTCGGTCATCATCAACTCTTTCTGTCAAGTATTACAGCTGGGCGTTCGTCTGAGCGGTCCAACCGCCAGGTCGGGCGCACGAAGTGGCAGCTATAGCCCCCAGGATAGCGCACCAGGTATTCTTGGTGCTCTGCCTCCGCCTCCCAAAAAGGTTCCTCCGGATTGATCTCCGACACGACCGGGCCAGGCCAGCGACCCGATGCCTCGATATCGGCGATGGTCGCCAGGGCGACTTCCTTCTGCACCTCGGTGGTATAGAAAATTGCCGATCGATAGCTCGGACCGACATCGCTGCCCTGTTGCTCGTAGGTCGTGGGGTCGTGGACCTGGAAGAAGAGTTCCAGGAGAGAGCGATAGCTGAGAACGGAAGGGTCGAAAGTCACTTCCACCGCTTCCGCATGGCCGTAATGTCTCGCATAGGTCGGATCACGCATTTCACCGCCTATGTAACCGACCCGCGTCGAAATGACTCCCCTGGCTCGGCGCAGCAAATCCTCCATGCCCCAGAAGCAGCCGCCTGCGAGAATTGCTCGCTCTGTCGCGGGCGCCCCTTTGCCGGTAGGCGATTGGCTCACAGTCCATTCGCCCTCCTCCGTGTGCGCCACGGTCAAGCCAGCCTCGCGGGATCCGCAGCCTGACTGGTGCTCAAGAGCTCGGTCTGCACGTCCGAACCCCGGATGAGACTCAGATCGACGGGACACCGATCAGCGATCGCGAGGATCCGAGCGCGCTGATCATCACTCAGCGGCCCATCGAGGACAATGGTGCGGGTGAACCGGTCGGGTGGCATCATGTCCGGCACCTTCTCGTGCTGCACGGTCGTGCTCGCCCGTTCGAGCGGAAAGCCCTTGCGGTTCGCATAGAGACGCATCGTCATCACCGTGCAGGCTGCGAGGCCGGCAGATACGAGCTCGTAGGGAGATAGTCCGGTCCCGAGGCCACCGACCGATGCTGGCTCGTCGGCGAACAGAGTGTGCTCGCCGCTGCGGACCTTGAGCTGGAACGTCCCTGCAAGAGTTTCGGTGGCGACGACGCCCTCCGCAACCTCGACCTGCGGAAGATCCGCCGTGAGTGGTGGGAGAAAGCGGCTCGCCCAAACCGCCACCATGGCCGCAGCGTAGTTCGCGTCCGCGACGTCGGTGAGAAGGTGATCCGCGTTGTCGAGCGAGATGAAGCTTTTAGGGTGCCTGGACGCGACGAAGATGCGCGACGCGTGGTCGATGCCGACCACCTGATCCAGCGGAGAGTGCATGACCAGCACCGGCCGTCGCAGGGAGGCAATGGCCTTCTCGACGTCGATCCCCTCAACCGCCTCAAGGAACCCTCGGCGAATGAGGAAGGGCCTACCGGCGATCTCCACCGAGGCCTCGCCCTCGCTCGCGATGGTGTCCAGATCATTCGGTCCGAAGAGCCGCAAGATATGCTGAAGGTCGGCCGGCGCACCAATCGTCGCCACCGCCGCAACGTCAGGCAACTCGGCCGCGGCTACGATCGCAGCGGTGCCACCCAGGCTGTGCCCGACAAGGAGGGAGGGTGACATACCCGCCGCCGCCATCGCCTTTGCGGCAGCCCTAAGGTCCTCGACGTCCGACGCGAAACTCACAGGTTCCCCCGACCCACCGCTGATCCCGGTTCCGGCGAAATCGAACCTCAAGACCCCGATGCCCGCACGCGACAGCGCGCGCGAGATGTAAACGGCGGCGCGACTGTCTTTCCCGCACGTGAAGCAGTGGGCGAAGATCGCCCAGCCCCGCGGCGTTCCCTCTGGCGGTTCGAGGTGCCCGGAAAGCTGAGAGCCAGCTCCACTCGCAAACGTGAATGTTGTTTCTGCCATGTCCATCAAACCTCCAGCTCGCGGCTTGGCGGTTGCGCTCTCAGAACCTTCGACGGAGCTGAGCAGAGCGCACCGCCAACCAGTAGGCGTCATCTCAGAGTATCATTTATATGTCTGGCGCATATAGACAAGCCCCTAGATCATGATTATATGCGCCAAGCATATTTCTGTGGCCTGCTTTCCGAAGGCGGGCTCACGGAAGAGGCATCAGTCAGGCGCATGGGCCAAAGGACTATGGAACTCAATCAAGTCAGCTATTTCATCAACTTGGCCGAGACGCTGAATTTCACAGCAGCTGCTCGCTTGAGCGGTGTGTCACAGCCAAGTCTGACCCGCGCGATCCGCCGCTTGGAAGATGAGCTTGGCGGGCCGCTGATCTATCGCGACGGGAAGAACAGCCGCCTGACTGGCCTTGGCCATGACGTCGAGGCAGAATTCCGGCGCATGGTGGTCGCGATGAAGAGCGTACGCAATCACTCGGAGCACTGGGCGATGGGGGGCACCGCGTGCTGGATGTCGCCGTCGCGCCCACCGTCGGACCAAAGGAATTTACGGCGTTCTTCGAGAGCGCATTGGCGGAGATGCCATCCATCGAAATCAAGCTGCACTCGCTCCAGTCGAACGAGGACACATCGGAGGTGCTTTCAGGAAAATACCACGCATGCATCATGCCGCGTGAAACACGACCGGAACGCAAGCTGGATGTGCATCCTCTATTTCGGGAGCGCTTCGTGCTCGGCTGTTCTGCAAACCATCCCTTGGCTGCCAACGAGATCGTGCGCGGCGAAGACCTGCTCGAGTTTCCTTTCGTCGATCGCCTGAAATGCGAGTTTCGCGATCGGATCCTCGATCACTTCGCGCGACGGGACTTGCTCATGCAACCTCGCTTTCGATCAGATCGCGAGGACTGGGTGCAACGGGTCGTCGCTGACGGCCACGCCATATGCATTCTTCCGGAACGATCGGCCACCGTGCAAGGCCTCGTCACTCGGCCGATCGACGGATTTGACTTGGAGCGCGAAGTCGTGATCGCGACGGTATCCGGCTCCACGGCAACGGTCGAGATACGGAATATCGCGCAGCTGGCAGCCCGTTACGAGTGGAACTGAATCACGACGTGAAGAGCTTCGGCGCTATGGAAACTATACGCACGGCGTATTGGTAAAATCTAAGGCACACTGCGATAGTCGACGCCAATGACTGGCAAAATGAACGGCAGTGTGTCTGGACCTCTAGATAAGTATTGGAGACTATCATGAAGTTTGAAAAGTCACAGACAGCAGTTGACCGCCTGACCCCCGAGCAACGCCGTATTACCCAGGAGTCGGGGACCGAAAGGCCCTTCACGGGTGAGCACAACGACAACAAGGAGCCTGGCATCTACGTCGACATAGTGTCGGGAGAGCCGCTGTTCGCTTCAACGGACAAGTTCGATTCGGGTACTGGCTGGCCCAGCTTCACCAAGCCGATCGTTT
>DAMCQE010000075.1:0-12542 GCA_032105665.1 Pseudomonas sp.
AGGCCACCACTTCGGCAGCGCCCGCCTTGGCCGCGGCGATGGCGGCGACTCCCGAGCCCGCGCCGAAATCCAGCACGCGCTTGCCGCGCACCCATTCCGGCCGTTCGGCCAGCCAGCGCGCCAGCACCAGGCCGCTGGCCCAGCAAAAGCTCCAGTACGGCGGCTCTTCGAGTATCCGCCGGGTTTCCTCGGGGCTGAAGGCGCGATCCATGTTGGCGGCGTCGATTAGCCAGAGTCGCAGATCGGTGCCCGGCAGCGGCTCGGCAGCCAGGCGTGCGTCGCCCAGCAGATCGTTCAATGCCGCCTGTAAGGGTGCCGGTGCCGTCACGGTGCCGGGACCAGCTGTAGCGGGCCGAGCGCTTGGCTGGCGGGGCTGGCAATGCTGCGCGATGGCAGGCGCATGATCAGCTGTCCCGCTCGCGTGACACGGCCGCGCAGCTCCACGCGCTGGCCTGGACGGAAAGTGTCCGGGTTGAACTGCAGGATGAATGGCAATTCGCTGCCGCGGCCCTTGAGCTGCACGTTGCTCAGCAGGCGGTCTGGCTGGTCGCGGCGATCGACTTCCAGTAAGGCGAGTTCGACGTCGCTGCCAGCCGGCGCGCCGATCAGGCTGCCGCTCAGTTCGTTGAGCAATTTGGAGTGCGGGGCAGTGCTCAGCTCGACCGGCGCGGTCGGCGGCTCGCTGGGTTGGCTGCTGCAGCCGGCGAGCAAGGTCAGGAAGGCAGGGAGAACGAAAAAACGTGGCGGCACGGACAGCCTCCTGAACGATGATTGCGGGTTGTATAGCAGCAAAGCCGTCGCCTTGTCTTGCGGGTCGGATGCGCTACCATGGCCGTCCCGACGTACGACCGATTTCAGCCCCATGCATTGTCCCTTCTGTGCCGCCAACGATACCAAGGTCATCGATTCCCGCCTGGTTGCCGAAGGCGATCAGGTGCGCCGCCGCCGCGAGTGTCTGGCCTGTGGCGAGCGTTTCACTACCTTCGAAACCGCCGAGCTGGTGATGCCGCGCCTGATCAAGTCCGATGGCAGCCGACAGCCGTTCGACGAGCAGAAACTGCGCGCCGGCATGCAGCGTGCGCTGGAAAAGCGTCCGGTCAGCGTCGAGCGTCTCGAAGCGGCCATCGCCCATATCAAGCATCAGCTGCGCGCCACCGGCGAGCGCGAAATCAAGTCGCGGGTGCTCGGCGAGCTGGTGATGGCCGAGCTGCAGAAGCTCGACGAGGTCGCCTATATCCGCTTTGCCTCGGTCTACCGCCGCTTCCAGGACCTCAACGAGTTCCGCGAGGAAATCGAGCGGCTGTCCCGCGAGCCGGCCAAGCCCGAATGACGGCCGATCACGCCTGGATGGCCCGGGCGCTGCAGTTGGCGCGCAAGGGGCTTTATTCGACCCATCCGAACCCACGGGTCGGTTGCGTCATCGTCGCCGATGGCGAACTGGTCGGCGAAGGCTGGCACGTACGCGCCGGCGAGCCGCATGCCGAAGTCCATGCGCTGCGCCAGGCGGGCGAGCGCGCCCGCGGTGCCACCGCCTACGTCACCCTCGAACCCTGCAGCCATTACGGGCGCACGCCGCCCTGTGCCGAAGCGCTGGTCAAGGCGGGGGTCGGGCGCGTGGTGGCGGCCATGCAGGACCCCAATCCGCAGGTCGCCGGGAACGGTCTGGAGTGGCTGCGCAGCGCCGGTATCGAAGTTGCCAGCGGCGTACTGGAAGGCGAGGCGCGGGAACTCAATGCGGGCTTTATCAAGCGCATGGAAAGCGGCCTGCCATACGTGCGCGCCAAGCTGGCCATGAGCCTGGACGGGCGCACCGCGATGGCCAGCGGCGAGAGCCAGTGGATCACCGGCGCGGCGGCGCGTGCCGAGGTGCAGCGCCTGCGCGCCCGCTCCAGCGTGGTGCTGACCGGTGCCGACACCGTGCTGATGGATGCCGCGCGGCTGACCGTGCGCGGCGCCGAACTGGGGCTGGATGCGGAAACCACTGCGCTGGCGCTGCAGCGCCCGCCGCTGCGGGTGCTGGTCGATGGTCGGCTGCGCGTGCCGCTGGATGCGCCGTTCTTTCAGGCTGGTCCGGCGCTGGTCGTCACGGCGGTTGCGGCCTGCGAGGAGACCTATCGTCGCGCCGGCCACGGGGCGCTGGTGCTGGGCCAGGAGCGGGTCGACCTGATCGCGCTGCTGCGCGAGCTGGCTGCCCGTGGTGCCAACGAGGTGCTGGTCGAGGCCGGACCGCGGCTGGTCGGTGCGTTCGCCAGCCTCGGCCTGATCGACGAGTACCTGGTGTTCATGGCGGCCAAGTTTCTCGGCTCCTCGGCGCGGCCGCTGCTGGAGCTTCCGCTCGAGCGCATGAGCGAGGCGCGCGAGCTGAAGATCGTCGACATCCGGGCGGTGGGCGACGACTGGAAGATCCTGGCGCGCCCGGCCAACTGATCGGCAACCCGTGTCGGCGGTGTCCGCCGATAGCCTGCGTCTTGCATTCAGATAGCTGCTACCGGGCGATAACGGGCTGCCCCGCGTCGCTATTTGTGTTAAAAACGCTGCCGGGCCGCAAACGGCCCAACGTTCTCAGGGCGGGGTGCGATTCCCCACCGGCGGTAATGGCGCAGTTACAAGGATGAAAGCGTAGCGAGCGCTGAGCAGGCAAGGCGTGATTCGACGAGAAGGCGGGCTTTACTGGGGGCAGCGAGGCCTTGGTAAATGAGCACTTCGAGGAGGAGCACAACGCAGCATGCTCTGCGCGCAGTAGCTTTCAATCGCGTCTAGCCCGCGAGCGCTTGCTTCGGCAAGGTCAGCAGACCCGGTGTGATTCCGGGGCCGACGGTATAGTCCGGATGAGAGAGAGCGGGATATTCCGATGGGCGCCGTCCGTGCACCCGTCATGCATCCCTATCGATCCGTAGCGCCCTGTTTTTCAAAAACAGGAGTTCGTCGTATGCAGCGTTTTATCCGCCTTCCACGGGAGGCCACATGTTCACCGGAATAATCGAAGCCATCGGCACCATCCGTGCGCTCACACCCAAGGGCGGCGACGTCCGCGTGCTGGTCGAAACCGGCAAGCTGGATCTGGGCGACGTCAAGCTGGGCGACAGCATCGCCGTCAACGGCGTCTGCCTGACGGCGGTGGAGCTGCCGGGCAACGGCTTCTGGGCCGACGTCAGCCGCGAAACCCTGGCGCGCACCGCCTTCATCGATCTCAAGGCCGGCAGCCGGGTCAACCTGGAAAAGGCCCTGACCCCCACCAGCCGTCTCGGCGGTCATCTGGTCAGCGGCCACGTCGATGGTGTAGGCGAGGTCGTGGCGCGGGAAGATAATGCCCGCGCCGTGCAGTTCCGCATCCGCGCGCCGCGCGAGCTGGCCAAGTACATTGCGCTCAAGGGGTCGATCACCGTGGACGGCACCAGCCTCACGGTCAATGCGGTCAACGGCGCCGAATTCGAGCTGACCATCGTGCCGCACACCCTCGGCGAAACCATCATGGCCGACTACCGCCCCGGGCGGCAGGTGAACCTGGAGGTCGACCTGCTGGCGCGTTACCTGGAGCGCCTGATGATGGGCGACAAGGCCGCCGAACCCAAGGCCTCGGGGCTCACCGAAGGTTTTCTCGCCGAGCACGGCTACCTGAAGAATTGAGGAGACGCCCGATGGCGCTCAATACCGCTGAAGAACTGATCGAAGACATCCGCGCCGGCAAGATGGTCATCCTCATGGATGACGAGGATCGCGAGAACGAGGGCGACATCATTGTCGCCTCCGAGTGCGTGACCGCCGAGCACATCAATTTCATGGCGCGCTTCGCCCGCGGCCTGATCTGCATGCCCATGACCCGCGAACGCTGCGAGTTGCTCAAGCTGCCGCTGATGGCGCCGCGCAACGGCTCGGGCTTCGGCACTAAGTTCACCGTTTCCATCGAGGCCGCCGAAGGGGTGACCACCGGCATTTCCGCGGCTGACCGCGCGCGTACCGTGCAGGCCGCGGTGGCGAAGAACGCCAAGGCCGAGGACATCGTCAGCCCCGGCCACATCTTTCCGCTGATGGCGCAACCGGGCGGCGTGCTGGCGCGTGCCGGCCACACCGAGGCTGCCTGTGACCTGGCGCGCATGGCCGGGTTCGAGGCCAGCGGCGTGATCTGCGAGATCATGAACGACGACGGCACCATGGCGCGCCGTCCTGAGCTGGAAGTCTTCGCCGAGCAGCACGGGCTGAAGATCGGCACCATCGCCGACCTGATCCACTACCGCATGATCCACGAGCGTACCGTGCAGCGGGTTTCCGAGCAGCCGCTGGAAACCGAGCTGGGCCAGTTCAACCTGGTCACCTACCGTGATGGCGTCGAGGACACCGTGCACATGGCACTGACCCGCGGTGAAATTTCCCCGGAAGAGCCGACCCTGGTGCGCGTGCACAACATGGAGCCGCTGCGTGATCTGCTGCTGGTCACCGTGCCGGGGCGCTGGAGCCTGCGCGCTGCGATGAGCGAGGTGGCCAAGGCCGGCAAGGGCGTGGTGCTGCTGCTCGGCAATCCGCTGACCGGCCCGCAGCTGCTGGCGCAGCTGACCCGTCAGCAGCCGCCGACCCCGGCCACCTACAGCACCGTCGGCGCCGGTTCGCAGATCCTGCGTGACCTGGGCGTGCGCAAGATGCGCCTGATGAGCGCGCCGATGAAGTTCAACGCGATATCCGGCTTCGATCTGGAAGTTGTAGAATACCTCCCGGCCGAATAAATCAGAGGCGCCGCGCAGTCCGCGGCGCCTTCGTTCTTTAAAGAGATGAGAAAGCACCCATGCCCCTGAAGACCATCGAAGGAACCTTCATCGCCCCGCAGGGCAAATACGCCCTGGTCGTAGGCCGCTTCAACAGCTTCGTCGTCGAGAGCCTGGTCAGCGGCGCGGTCGACGCGCTGGTTCGCCACGGCGTCAGCGAAAACGACATCACCATCATCCGCGCACCGGGTGCCTTCGAGATTCCGCTGGTCGCCCAGAAGGTCGCGCAGCAGGGTGAATACGACGCCATCATCGCCCTCGGCGCGGTCATCCGCGGTGGCACGCCGCACTTCGAATATGTCGCCGGTGAGTGCACCAAGGGCCTGGCCCAGGTCTCCATGGAGTTCGGCGTACCGGTCGCCTTTGGCGTGCTGACCGTCGATTCCATCGAACAGGCCATCGAGCGCTCCGGCACCAAGGCCGGTAACAAGGGCGCCGAAGCCGCACTTTCCGCACTGGAAATGGTGAGCCTGCTGTCGCAGCTGGAGGCGAAGTGAGCCTGAATCACGACGATAGCCAGGACGCTCCGCAGCCCAAGGCCAAGGGCAAGATCGCCACGCGCCGGGTCGCTCGCAGCCTGGCGATGCAGGCGTTGTATCAGTGGCACATGGCCGGTCAGAGCCTCAACGAGATCGAGGCGCAGTTCCGCGTCGACAACGATTTCAGCGGTGTCGACGGTGCCTACTTCCACGAACTGCTCAACGGCGTGGCGCGCAAGAAGACTGAGGTCGACCAGGCGATTGCGCCGAATCTCGACCGTCCGCTGGACGAGCTCGATCCGGTGGAGCTGGCCATCCTGCGCCTATCGACCTACGAGCTGATGCAGCGCATCGACGTGCCGTACCGCGTGGTCATCAACGAAGGCATCGAGCTGGCCAAGGTCTACGGCGCCACCGACGGACACAAGTTCGTCAACGGTGTGCTGGACAAGCTGGCCCCCTCGCTGCGCAGCGCCGAAGTGCGCAACCACAAGCGCTGAGGGCCGCTCGCCTTGCTGGGTGAGTTCGAGCTGATCCGTCACTACTTCGCCGCCGCCGCTTGCGCCAGGGCCGGCGGCGAAGTCGTTCTCGGCATCGGCGATGATTGCGCCCTGCTGCAGATTCCCTCCGGTGAACAGCTGGCCGTGTCCACCGACACCCTGGTCGCCGGCGTGCATTTCCCCGATCCCTGCGATCCGTTCCTGCTCGGCCAGCGCGCCTTGGCCGTCGCCGCCAGCGACCTGGCCGGCATGGGCGCCACACCCATCGGCTTCACCCTTGCCCTGAGCCTGCCGAGCGGCGATCCGCTCTGGCTCGCCGAGTTCGCCCGCGGACTGGATGCCATGGCGCTCGACTGCAGCCTGCGCCTGATTGGCGGCGATACCACCCGTGGCCCGCTGAGTCTGACCGTCACCGTGTTCGGCCGCGTGCCGTCCGGGCAGGCGCTGGTTCGGTCCGGCGCGCAGGTCGGCGATCTGCTCTGCGTCGGCGGCGTACTGGGCGAGGCAGCCGGCGCGTTGCCGCTGGTGTTGCGGCAGGTCGAAGCCGATGCGGATGTCGCCGAACATCTGCTGGCGCGTTACTGGTCGCCGCAGCCGCAGCTGGCCCTGGGCGAGGTGCTACGAGGCAAGGCCACGGCGGCGCTGGATATCTCCGACGGCCTGCTGGCTGACTGCGGGCATATTGCCAAGGCATCAGGCGTCGCGCTGCAGATCGAGCGTGATCGGCTGCCGTTGTCCGAGCCGCTGCGCCGTTTCGCCGGCGACGCCGAAGCGCTGCGTTGCGCGCTGGCTGGCGGCGACGACTACCTGCTGGCCTTCACCCTGCCGCCTGCCGAGCTGGCGCCGCTGCAGGCTGCCGGCTGGCCGGTGCAGGTCATCGGCCGGGTGATGGCAGGGGAGGGTGTTCAGCTGATCGATGCAGCGGGCAACGAAGTGCCCGTCTCCGAGCGCGGCTACAACCATTTCAATGCGTAAGCGCCGCTGCGAGAGCAGCCGCTTGCCTCCGACCCGATAAGGAACGCTGTTTTGACTGATACCTCACCGGTCGCGGCGAAGCCGCAAACCCTGGTCTGGTCCAACCCCTGGCACAACCTGGCGTTCGGCTTTGGCTCCGGGTTGATGCCCAAGGCGCCGGGCACCTGGGGTTCGCTGGTAGCGCTGCCGTTTGTGCCGCTGTGGCAGTTGCTGCCAGGCTGGGGCTATCTGCTGATGCTCGGCCTGACCATGCTGTTCGGCGTCTGGCTGTGCGGCAAGGTGGCGCGCGAGCTCGGCGTGCACGACCACGAAGGCATCGTCTGGGACGAATTCGTGGGTATCTGGATCACCTTCTGGCTGGTGCCGGAGGGCTGGTACTGGCTGCTGCTCGGCTTCGTGGTGTTTCGCGTGATGGATATCGCCAAGCCGTGGCCGATCAGCTGGGTGGATCGGCATATCCATGGCGGGGTGGGCATCATGCTCGACGATATCCTTGCCGGGGTCGCCGCCTGGGCGGTCATGCAGGGGCTGGTGGCGCTGTTGGTTTGATTGTGCGTCCGGTCGCTGCAGGCCGCTGACGGTTGGTGGATGATCGGCGGCTCCGGTCCGGGCGGCCAGGTTTCGAGGAAGGAATAGCCATGCGTAGCATCCCCGTTCTGTTCGCCGGCCTGTTGCTGCTGCCCGCGCTGACACAGGCCGCCTCAATGGTGCAGGTGGTCGGGCTGTTTCCCGGTGCGGCGGTGGTCAACGTCGACGGCCAGCGCAAGCTGGTCAAGGTCGGGCAGACCGGGCCGGGCGGCGTTCAGGTGGTCAGTGCCGATGCCAGCGGCGCGGTGCTGAGGGTCGACGGCGTCGAACGTCACTACAACCTGAGCCGCGAATACAGCGGTGCCTACGCGGCGCCCAGCAAGACCCAGCTGAGCGTGGCCAAGGGTACCGGCGGCCATTACTGGATCGCCGGTGCGATCAATGGCCAGCCGATCCAGTTTCTCGTCGACACCGGCGCCACCTCGGTGGCGATCAACGAGCACCAGGCCCGCCGGCTGGGCATCGACTACCGCGTCAACGGTCGGGCGATGGTGGTGAGCACCGCCAGCGGCACGGCCAAGGCCTGGCGCGTGCACTTGAACAGCGTCAAGATCGGGGCGATCGAAGTGCTCGGCGTCGAGGCCGTCGTCGTCGAGGGCGGTTCGCCCACCGACGCGCTGCTCGGCATGAGCTTTCTCGGGCGCGTCAGCTGGCGCGAGGAGCAGGGCGTGCTGGTGCTGGAGTCGAAGACGTCCTGAGCGCCGACCGGGTTGCCGGTCTGGACGGCAGTATCGGCGCGCTCGTCGGCGAAACTCTCGCGCCTGATTCGCCCGCAGTTAGTGTTACAATGTCCGCTTTTCTGCCGCCTGGGATTTCCGCCCGTGTCTGTCGTGTTCGTCGCCGCTTCCCAACTGCCGACGCCGTTCGGCGTGTTCACCATGCATGGTTTTCTCGACCAGGACACTGGCAAGGAACATGTCGCGCTGACCCTCGGCGATGTGGCCGATGGCAAGCCGGTGCTGGGGCGTCTGCATTCCGAATGCCTGACCGGCGATGCGCTGTTCAGCCTGCGCTGTGACTGCGGCTTCCAGCTCGAAGCGGCACTGCGCGCGATTGCCGACGAGGGCCGCGGCGTGCTGCTCTATCTGCGCCAGGAAGGCCGTGGTATCGGCCTGCTGAACAAGATTCGCGCTTACGAACTGCAGGATGCCGGCGCCGACACCGTCGAAGCCAACGAGCGTCTGGGGTTCGCCCCGGACATGCGCGACTACGGCATCTGCCTGCCGATGCTCGAGCACCTGGGCATCGCCGAGATCAAGCTGATGACCAACAACCCACGCAAGGTCAAGGCGCTGCAGGGCTTCGGCATTCGCGTCGCCGAACGCAAGCCATTGCAGATCGCGCATAACCCGTACAACCGCAACTACCTCGCCACCAAGGCCGGCAAGCTCGGCCACATGCTCGGCGAGATTCACCAAGGCGAAGCCGAGCAGTCGTGACGCGCGCCGCCGCCCTTCGCCAGCTCGCACGTGACGGCTGGCTGCATACGCTGTTGATGGTGCTGCCGGTGCTGGTCCTTGGGCGCACATCGGTGGTGTTTGCCGACTGGGGGCTGCCACTCTTCGCTGCAGGCCTCGTCTCGCTGTTCTTCAGCCTGCGGGCCTTCACCCGGTTCAAACATGCACTGATCGCCACCGAACAGGCGCTGAACGGTCCAGTGGAGGACGACGCCTGGAACGATCTGCGTCGCGTGCGCCGTCACGGCCTACTGATCGCCTCATTACCGGCCTGGTTCGGTGCTGCGGGTGCGCTGTTCGGCATGGAGCCGGTTGCCCGCCTGCTGCTGGTGTTCGGTAGCCTGGTGTTGCTGGTGCTCTACCGCATTCCGCGGCAATTGCATTGATGCGGCGTCTGCTGCTTGCCGCGCTGGTTTCCCTGGCGTCATTGCCTGCGTTGGCTGCCGAGCGGGTGGTGAGCCTGGCGCCATCGCTCAGCGAGATCATGCTCGAACTCGATGCCGCCGACCGGCTGGTTGGCGTCCTGGATGGTGGCGAGCGCCCAGCGGCGCTGCAGTCGGTGCCTTCGGTTGGACGCTATGGCCAGGTGGAGATGGAAACCCTGCTCAGCTTGCGCCCTGATCTCGTGCTGCTCTGGCCGGACAGTGTGCCGCGCAGTCAGCGTGAGCAGTTGCAGCAGTTCGGTATTCCCGTTTTGGTTGTCGAGCAGACACGTCTCGAAGGGCTGGCCGAGCAGTTCGTTGTGGTGGGTAATGCCGTCGGGCGCGCCGAACAAGGCGAGCGACTGGCCGGGCGCTTTCGTGCAGGCCTCGCCGAATTACGCAGCAACTACACGCGCTCTGAGCCGCTGCGGGTGTTCTATCAGATCTGGAATCGCCCGCTGTATACCCTAGGCGGCCAGCAGATCATCAGCGAAGCGATAGAGGTGTGTGGTGGGCAGAATGTTTTCGCCGATCTGACCCTGGCGGCGCCCCAGGTCAGCATCGAAGCCGTGCTCGCCCGCGATCCCGAAGTCATTCTGGCGGGCAGTGGTGCGCAGCTGGATGAGTGGCAGGCCTGGCCGCAGCTCAGTGCTGTGCGCGATGGGCGATTACTGGAAGTCCCCGACAAGGGGCTGGAGCGGCCGAGCTTCCAGATGCTGGGGGCGATCGGGAAGCTCTGCGAAGTGATGGCGGCAGCGCCCTGAGCGGGCGCGCCGGTTAACGCGACTACAGCGACGGAGTCCAGGTGACGGCGAACAGTGCGGTGCGGCCCGCTTCGCGATAGCCGTAATTCTGCGACGGATCCCACCAGTTAGTTCCGTCTGGGCGGTTGTAGGTCGCCAGCGCGTAGTCGCGGTCGAACAGGTTGTTGACCTTCGCCTCCCAACGCAGCTCCGGATGGCTCTGCCAGCCAGCGCGCAGATCAAAAACGCCATAGCCGGACAGCTCGCGGGTGTTTGCGATCGTGTCGTAACGAGCGCTGGAAACGTGCCAACCGGCGCCAGCCGAAAGCGTGCCGAAAGTGCGATCAAGGTCGATGCTGAGCGTGCGCTTTGCCCGGCGCGCCAGAGTATGGCCGCTGTCCCGATCGCGTGGATCGATGATGCTAACGCCGAGGCTCGCCTGCCAGCCCAGCAGTTCGCGCGCCGCACTGGCTTCGAAACCGTTGATCCGTGCCTGGCTGACGTTCCCCATCCGGTTTTCGCCCCAGGCGATCATGTCTTCGACATCGGTACGATAAAGCGCGGCTTCCAGCTGGGTCTCGTCGAATTCGGCGCGCCATTGTAACTCATAGGTCTTCGAGGTCTCCGGCTTGAGGTCCGGATTCGGTCCCCATAACGGCGGTCCGTAAAGATCGGAGAATGTTGGAGCGCGGAAGCCTTCGCCATAGCTCAGAATCCAGCGCTGCGACTCACCCACTGGCAGGCTGACAGCGGCATTCCAGCTGTTGTGGCTGCCGAACTGCTGGTTGTCATCGTGGCGTAGCCCGAGCTCGGTGCCAAAGCGCTCGCCTTGAAAGCTGTGCTGGGCAAAGAAAGCCGAATTGTCGCGGCTGTCTTCCTGAAAAATCGTCGCGGAATCGAGTTGGTCTTCATACCAGTCGCCGCCGACGCTCAGTTGGTGGCGCTCGCTCAATTGCAGCCGATTTATCCAGGCCGCCGAATGACGCGTGGTTTCCAACAGGGTGTTGTTCCAAGCGCTGCCGGCGCCGACGGCGTGATTACGATCGAAGCTGCGACCCAGTTCCAGACGGCTATTCCACATGTCGGTCAACTGACCGTCCAGGTAGCCGCTGTAACTGCTGACCCGAAACTCGTCCTGCGGCGTTCCGGGTTCGAAATCATTGGCGTCGTCATACTCGTTCTTGCCGCGCTGGTCGTTGAGACTCAAGCCCGCTTTCCAGTTTGCATCGAACTGGTGATCCAGCTTCAGGTGCAGCGCCTTGTTGCGCTGGCCATCGTTGTCCCGATCGGCGCCGCGGTTGTCGCGGGTGATATCGAAGCCGTCGCGCTCGTCGAGGCTGGCGCCAAGATGGACGCGGGTCTGCTCCGTTCCGGCTGCGAGGCTCAGGCTGCGCTGGAAGGTCTGGTCGCTGCCGGCGGCCAAGCGGACTTCCGGGTTTATTCCGGTTTTGCCGCCACGGGTAAAGATCTGGATGACGCCACCAATGGCATCTGCACCGTAAAGCGAGGAGCGCGGGCCACGGATCACTTCGACACGCTCGATGTTGTCGATAGCCAGGTAGTCGAGGCGGGCGAAACCGCTGGTGGCCGAGGCAATGCGTTGGCCGTCGACCAGCACCAGTGTTTGCGCGGTGCCGGTGCCGCGCAGCGACAGCGACGCCACACCGCCAGGGCTGCTCACCTGTACGCCTGGCACACGCCGCAGCAGCTCGGGCACGCTGCGGGCTTGTAGCCGTTCGATATCCGCGCGAGTGAATACGGTATTGGCTGCCGTCGCCTGGGCGCGGGGTTCAGCCTGGCGGGCGGAGGTAATGAGCATGCTTGGCAGCTCCTGCTCAGCAGCAAACACCTGCACGCCAGGCAGCAGCGCCACGGCCAGGGCAAGTCGGGACAGTTTCATTCTTGGAATTCCTCAAAAGATCGCAGACTTTTGAGGAGGGCAGGAACAAGCGCGGGGATGACGGGCAGCAGCGCTTGACGGTGCTGCCCTCCGCAACACCAGTCGAATCCGTCAGGCCGGTCTCCGGGCTTTCGACACGCATCACGCTCACCTTCCCATGTCGGAACACAGTGGTTGTCGAGCGGACGGCGATTCCTGAGGATCGCGGTCGATTACCGTTGCGGGGGCAGCGCCGGCCTTGCTCTTCGAGCGCACCGGCTTCCCGTTTAATGCGGACCTTGCGGTCGTGCACACCTGGGCGGATAAGAAAACGCGCGAACCTTACGGCTGGTGCTGGGGAAACACAAGCGGACGAATGGCCGCAAGGACAGTGGTTTCCAAGCAAAGCCGCGCCCCAGGGCCGCTCGAGCGTTGCTCGAAAAACATCCAGCCGCGATGGTGCGCAATGTTCAGCGATCGGCGCTGACTTGCGGGCGCCTACATTGGGCTCGAAGCCGCCGAGGTCGTGCCGACCGTCGCCAAGCGACGGCGGCATGTCTGCGCGACAGCGCCGAGCTTTATGAAAGCCCCCCGACAATCTGTAGATCACTCTGCCCATTGCCCTGCCGGCGCACCTGGATCTGCACTGGAATGCGCTCGTGCATTTCCGCCACATGGGAGATCACCGCCACCTTGCGGCCCTGGGCCTGCAGCGAATCCAGCGCGTCCATGGCGATCTGCA
>DAMCQE010000076.1:0-12251 GCA_032105665.1 Pseudomonas sp.
GATGCCCGAGCAGGGTGTCGAGCTGGGCCAGCACTTCGGCCGGAAAGCGTCTGGCGAGGCTATCCCGCGGCAGGGCGAGCAGTTGATGAAGATGGCGCACGCCCATGCGTACCAGCGATGTGCTGACTTCGCGGGGCAGGCCGAGGCGCTCGACCGGCAGTACACCGAGCGCCTGATGCAGCGTGGCTGTATCGGTCACGGCCAGCCCGTCATGGGCATTGGCGAGGATGCGCGCGGCCGCCGGGTTGGGTGCCAGGGTGATGCGGTGGCGGAAGCCCAGAGCTGTGAGCTCCTTGCGTAGACGCGTCTCGAATCGTGGCCAGGGGCCGAACAGGCCGAGGCTGGAATGCACCTCCAACAGCAGGCAGCGCGGGTAGTGCAGGCTGACCTGGGCGCTGTAGCCGTAACCCCAGGCCGCCAGAAGCCGCTGCCAGCGTTCGATCATCAGCGGGTCGTAATCGGCGGTGGCGAAGTCGTGGGTCAATGCCTGGGCTGCGATCAGCGATTGCCCTGGCTTGAGGCCGAGCTTGCGGGCGGCTGCGTTGACGGCCTGCAGCACGCGGCGCTGTGGCGGGCCGGCGAGCAGGGCCAGCGGCGCGGCGGCATCGTCGCGGTGGCGCAAAACGCCGTCCATGGCCAGTTGCGGCAGCAGAATGCAGGCCCAGAGCATCGTCACGCCTGTTGCCAGGCGCTGGCCGGGAGCGCCTGTCCCGGAGCCAGGCCGCCGCGGCACTTGATGACACGCAGCTGCGCCGGCTGGGCCTCGATGGTCAGGCGTAGTGCCGCCGGTGATGGGTTATTTGCTTCACGCAGTGACCGATAGACGAAGCCCAGGGTTTGGCCGGATTCAGCAGCAATCTGCAAGCGCCTTAAGGCACGGTCATCAGCTTGTTGCGGCCAGCACAGCACGGCGGCACAACTGCCGGAACGTAGGCATTGTTCTGCAGCCCACAGCGCATCGCGGCCCTTTGCCTGGATGATGGTCAGCCACCGCAGGTCTACACCCGCGGCCAGCCAAGCCTGGGGGTAAGGTCGATGAGGGGGCGTTATCAGCACCACCCGCTCGCCAGCGGTGGTCAGTCGTGCAAGGGTCGGCCACAGCAGATTCAGCTCGCCGATGCCCGTGGCCGCGATGAGGAACTCGCTGATGGCCGACTCCGGCCAGCCGCCGCCGGGCAGGAACTCATCCAGTGTGGCATTTCCGGTCGGCTGAACGGCCGTGCGAGACGTTATGGCTTGGCCACGCCAGACGCGACGTGTATCCAGCAGGCTATCGAGGGCGACCACTGCGGTCATGAAGAGGCATCCAGAATAACTGTATATAGATACAGTATTTGGCCTGCGGCGAGTTGGTCAAGCGCGATGCGATGAGTGAGCGCGGCACTTAATCTGTTCGAGCGCATGCTCTCTCCGTGGAAGGCGGGGCCAGCCTGAAAGCTGCTCGGCCATTAGGCGTCGCCAAGCCCTGATCACTGCTTGTGCTCGGAAAACCCGTCGATTAGCATTCGCACCCGGGATAAGAGGCCGCAGTGCTCATGTTTGCTGCTTCCCGGCCATATTGAGATTGGAAAGCCCGGTTCGCCCGCGATCCGGGCTTTTTCTTTGCTGTTCGGGGCGCATGATGGTCCTGTGTCGACGAAGCTGAACGAGGGAAATGCCATGCGCGAGCGTTTGTTGGCTGCGGAAAAGGTTAAGTCGATCGAATGGCTGGACGGGCGCCTGAACCTGCTCGATCAGCGCAAGCTTCCCGTCGAAGAGATTTGGTGCAGCCATGATTCTGCGGCGTCGGTCGCTGCGGCGATTCGGGATATGGTCGTGCGCGGCGCGCCGGCAATCGGAATCAGCGCAGCCTATGGCCTGGTCCTTGCCGTGCATGCCCGTATCGCCGACGGCGGTGATTGGCGGCAGGCCCTGGAGGAAGACTTCAAGGTGCTGGCCGATTCCCGTCCCACCGCAGTCAATCTGTTCTGGGCTCTGAACCAGATGCGCGAACGACTGGATCGCCTCAAGCCGGGTGAAGACCCGTATGCAGCGCTGGAAGCCCAGGCCATCTCCATCCATGACAGCGATCGCGAGGCAAATCTGGCGATGGCGCAGTTTGGCGTCGACCTCATCCGCCGCCATCAGGGCAATCCGCAGAACCTGCTCACCCATTGCAATACCGGCGCCCTGGCGACCGGCGGTTTCGGTACGGCGCTCGGGGTCATCCGGGCGGCGCATCTCGAGGGTCTGGTGGAGCGGGTATACGTCGATGAGACCCGGCCTTGGTTGCAGGGCTCCCGGCTGACGGCCTGGGAACTGCTCGGTGATGGCGTTCCGGCCATGGTGAATGCGGACTCGGCGGCTGCTCATCTGATGAAATCCAGGGGCATCTCCTGGGTGATCGTCGGTGCGGATCGCATCACCGCCAATGGCGATGTGGCGAACAAGATCGGTACCTACCAGCTTGCGGTCCTGGCGATGCACCACGGCGTGCGTTTCATGGTGGTGGCGGCGAGTTCGACCATCGACATGGCGCTGGAGAGCGGCGAGGAGATCCAGATCGAGGAGCGCGCCGGCAGCGAGCTGCTTGAGGTCGACGGTCGGCGCTTCGCGGCTGATGTCGAGGCATTCAATCCGGTGTTCGACGTGACGCCGGCCGATCTCATCGATGCCATTGTCACAGAGAAAGGCGTGGTCGAGCGGCCGAGTGCCGCGAAGATGGCCGAACTGATGAGCCGCAAACGGCTGCACTGAGCAGCGAACGGTCGCGCTCAGGTGTGGTGTGCAAGCCGGTTTTGCTCCGTGCAAGGCTCAGTTTATAGCAGTCGTCTGTGTTACCATCCCGCGCTTATTACAGGACCCTGCTGACTATAAGGAACCAGGCTTCCATGGGCGAACTGGCCAAAGAAATCCTCCCGGTCAATATCGAAGACGAGCTCAAGCAGTCCTACCTTGATTACGCCATGAGCGTGATCATCGGCCGTGCGCTGCCGGACGCGCGCGATGGCCTGAAACCGGTGCACCGTCGCGTGCTCTACGCCATGAGCGAGCTGGGCAACGACTGGAACAAGCCGTACAAGAAATCCGCCCGTGTGGTCGGTGACGTGATCGGTAAGTACCACCCGCACGGCGACTCTGCGGTGTACGACACCATCGTGCGTATGGCGCAGCCGTTCTCGCTGCGCTACATGCTGGTCGACGGTCAAGGCAACTTCGGTTCGGTCGATGGCGACAGTGCCGCGGCCATGCGTTACACCGAAGTGCGCATGGCCAAGCTGGCGCACGAGCTGCTGGCCGACCTGGACAAGGAAACCGTCGACTGGGTGCCCAACTATGATGGCACCGAGCAGATTCCGGCAGTCATGCCGACCAAGATCCCCAACCTGCTGGTCAACGGTTCCAGCGGTATCGCGGTCGGCATGGCCACCAACATTCCGCCGCACAACCTGGGCGAAGTCATCGATGGTTGCCTGGCTCTGATCGACAACGCCGATATCACCATCGATGAGCTGATGCAGTTCATTCCCGGCCCCGACTTCCCCACCGCGGGCATCATCAACGGTCGCGCCGGCATCATCGAGGCCTATCGCACCGGTCGTGGCCGCATTTATATCCGTGCGCGCGCCGATATCGAGGACATCGACAAGGTCGGCGGCCGTCAGCAGATCGTCATCACCGAGCTGCCGTATCAGCTGAACAAGGCGCGGCTGATCGAGAAGATCGCCGAGCTGGTGAAAGAGAAGAAGATCGAAGGCATCACCGAGCTGCGTGACGAGTCCGACAAGGACGGCATGCGCGTGGTCATCGAGCTGCGCCGCGGCGAAGTGCCGGAGGTGATCCTCAACAACCTATACGCCCAGACCCAGCTGCAGAGCGTCTTCGGTATCAACGTGGTTGCGCTCATCGATGGCCAGCCACGCACGCTGAACCTGAAAGAGCTGCTGGAAGCCTTCGTTCGCCACCGTCGCGAAGTCGTTACCCGCCGTACGGTCTACGAACTGCGCAAGGCGCGCGAGCGTGGGCACATTCTTGAAGGGCAGGCGGTCGCGCTGTCCAACATCGATCCGGTCATTGCGGTGATCAAGGCTTCGCCAACCCCAGCCGAGGCCAAGGATGCGCTGATTTCCACTGCCTGGGAATCGAGCGCCGTTGAAGCCATGGTCGAGCGCGCAGGGGCTGATGCCTGTCGCCCGGAAGGCCTCGATCCGCAGTTTGGCCTGCGTGACGGCAAGTACTTTCTGTCGCCGGAACAGGCGCAGGCGATTCTCGATCTGCGTCTGCACCGCCTGACCGGCCTCGAGCACGAGAAGCTGCTCAGCGAATACCAGGAAATCCTCACCCAGATCGGCGAGCTGATCCGCATCCTGACCAATCCGGTTCGCCTGATGGAAGTCATCCGCGAAGAACTGGAAGGCGTGAAGCGCGATTTCGGCGATGCACGGCGCACCGAGATTCTCGAGTCGCGTCTGGACCTGACGCTGGCGGACCTGATCACCGAAGAAGAGCGCGTCGTCACCATCTCTCATGGTGGTTATGCCAAGTCGCAACCGCTGGCCGCCTACCAGGCGCAGCGCCGTGGTGGTCGCGGCAAGGCTGCGACTGGGGTGAAGGAAGAGGATTACGTCGAGCATCTGCTGGTTGCCAACAGTCACACCACGCTGCTGCTGTTCTCCAGCAAGGGCAAAGTGTACTGGCTGAAGACCTACGAGATTCCCGAAGCATCTCGCACTTCGCGTGGCCGCCCGCTGGTCAACCTGCTACCGCTCGATGAGGGCGAGCGCATCACCGCCATGCTTCAGGTCGATCTGGAAGCGCTGCGCAAGCAGGCCGCCGAAGGTGAGGACGACCTGGACGAAGCAGAAGGCCTGGTCATCGAGCACGATGATGCGGACGACGTCGAAAGCGATGACGCCGACAGCGACGAGAAAGACGAGCCGACCGGCTCCTACATTTTCATGGCTACCGCCAATGGCACGGTCAAGAAGACGCCATTGGTGCAGTTCAGCCGTCCGCGTACGTCCGGCCTGATCGCGCTCAAGCTGGAAGAAGGCGACACCCTCATCGCTGCGGCCGTCACCGATGGTGCCCAGGAAGTGATGATGTTCTCCGACGGCGGCAAGGTCATCCGTTTCAAGGAAAGCAAGGTTCGCATCATGGGCCGCAATGCCCGCGGTGTACGCGGTATGCGTCTGCCCGAAGGGCAGCGCATCATCTCCATGCTGATTCCGGAATCGGGTGCACAGATCCTTACCGCATCTTTGCGTGGCTACGGCAAGCGCACCGCGATGGAAGAGTTTCCACGCCGCGGTCGCGGTGGTCAGGGCGTCATCGCCATGGTCACCAACGAGCGTAACGGCCCGTTGATCGGTGCCGTGCAAGTGCTCGAGGGCGAGGAGATCATGCTGATCTCCGATCAAGGCACGCTGGTCCGGACCCGCGTCGACGAGGTGTCATCGCTGGGGCGCAATACTCAGGGCGTCACCCTCATCAAGCTGAGCAAGGGCGAGCATCTGGTTGGTCTGGAGCGCGTGCAGGAGCCATCCGAGGAAGACGTGCTGGAAGACATCGAAGCGTTGCTCGATGACGACGCCCTCGAGAAGGAAATGCCTGTACTCAGCACTGAGCCGAGCGAGGATGAACTGCTCGGCGGGGCTGGCGACGTATCTCCGGATGTGGTGCCGACAGACGACGAAGACTGATCGGCGAAAGCAATCCGCAATCAGGTGGTAGCGCGGCGGACGGTAGAGGTACCGGTCGCCGCGCCGCGGGATTCAATATCGAGCAAGAGCGAGAGAACTGCAGTGAGCAAACGCGCCTTTAACTTCTGTGCCGGTCCGGCTGCGCTTCCCGAAGCCGTCCTTCAGCGCGCCCAGGCGGAGCTTCTCGACTGGCATGGCAAGGGCTTGTCGGTCATGGAGATGAGTCACCGTAGCGACGAATACACCGCTATCGCCGAAAAGGCCGAACAGGATCTGCGCGACCTGCTGGCAATTCCGTCGAACTACAAGGTGCTGTTCCTGCAGGGGGGTGCCAGCCAGCAGTTTGCCGAGATTCCGCTGAACCTGCTGCCGGAAGATGGCGTTGCCGACTACATCGATACGGGCATCTGGTCGCGCAAGGCGATCGAAGAGGCGCGTCGTTTCGGTAACGTCAATGTGGCGGCCAGCGCCAAACCTCTCGATTACTTCGCCATTCCGGGGCAGAACGACTGGCAGTTGAGCGAGCACGCGGCGTACCTGCACTACGCGAGCAACGAGACCATCGGCGGCCTGCAGTTCGATTGGATTCCGGATATCGGCGATACGCCGCTGGTCGTCGACATGTCGTCGGACATTCTGTCGCGGACCATCGACGTCTCGAAGTTCGGCCTGATCTACGCCGGAGCGCAGAAGAACATCGGGCCATCCGGGCTGGTGGTCGTCATCGTTCGAGAAGACTTGCTCGGCCATGCGCGTTCCGCTTGCCCGACCATGCTCGACTACAAGGTCGCGGCGGATAACGGCTCGATGTACAACACGCCGGCAACCTTTTCCTGGTATCTCTCGGGGCTGGTCTTTGAGTGGCTGAAGGAGCAGGGCGGCGTCGAGGCGATGGAGCAGCGCAACCGCGCCAAGAAGGACATGCTCTACGGTGCCATCGATGCCAGCGATTTCTACACCAACCCGATCGCCATCAATGCGCGTTCGTGGATGAACGTTCCGTTCCGTCTGGCCGATGAGCGTCTGGACAAGGCGTTCCTGGCCGGCGCCGACGCGCGTGGCCTGTTGAACCTCAAAGGGCATCGCTCCGTGGGTGGCATGCGCGCTTCTATCTACAACGCCGTAGGCCTGGATGCGGTCGAAGCGCTGGTGGCCTACATGGCCGAGTTCGAGAAGGAGCACGGCTGATGAGCGACGCCGATCAGTTGAAGGCCCTGCGGGTTCGAATCGACAGCCTCGACGAGCGCATTCTCGACCTGATCAGCGAGCGCGCCCGCTGTGCCCAGGAAGTCGCCCGGGTCAAGACCGCGGCGCTGGACGAGGGCGAGTCCGCGGTGTTCTACCGTCCGGAGCGCGAAGCCTGGGTGCTCAAGCACATCATGGAGCTCAACCGCGGGCCGCTCGATAACGAGGAAATGGCGCGTCTGTTCCGCGAGATCATGTCGTCCTGCCTGGCCCTGGAACAGCCGCTCCGGGTTGCCTATCTCGGCCCAGAGGGTACCTTCTCCCAGGCTGCGGCGCTCAAGCATTTCGGCCATGCGGTCATCAGTACGCCAATGGCAGCCATTGATGAGGTGTTTCGCGAGGTTGTGGCGGGGGCTGTGAATTTCGGCGTAGTGCCGGTGGAGAACTCCACCGAAGGTGCAGTCAATCACACGCTGGACAGCTTCCTCGAGCACGACATCGTGATCTGCGGCGAAGTGGAGCTGCGTATCCACCACCATTTGTTGGTGGGCGAGACGACCAAGACCGATCGGATCACGCGCATCTACTCCCACGCGCAATCGCTGGCGCAGTGCCGCAAGTGGCTTGATGCCCACTACCCGAATGTCGAGCGCGTAGCGGTTTCCAGCAATGCGGATGCGGCCAAGCGGGTCAAGAGCGAGTGGAATTCGGCGGCCATCGCCGGCGACATGGCTGCCCAGCTCTACGGTCTGACCAAGCTGGCCGAGAAAATCGAGGACCGCCCGGACAACTCCACGCGATTCCTGATTATCGGTAGCCAGGAAGTGCCGCCGACCGGCGATGACAAGACCTCGATCATCGTCTCGATGCGCAACAAGCCAGGCGCCTTGCACGAGCTGCTGGTGCCGTTCCATGCCAACGGCATCGACCTTACTCGAATCGAAACGCGGCCGTCTCGCAGCGGCAAGTGGACCTACGTGTTCTTCATCGATTTCCTGGGTCACCACCAGGATCCGCTGATCAAGGATGCGCTGGAGAAGCTCGGGCAGGAAGCTGTGGCCCTTAAGGTGTTGGGTTCCTACCCCAAAGCGGTTCTTTAATTGCGGCTTCAGGTCGCGGCAGTGGGGCAGGCGGCCGGCTTGTACCTGCCGCCTGAAGCCTGCAGCCTGCAGCCTGAGGTTTTGTTATGAGTTGTGATTTCCTCGCCCTGGCGCAGCCAGGGGTGCAGAAGCTGTCGCCCTACGTACCGGGCAAGCCGGTTGAAGAACTGGCGCGCGAGCTGAGTTTGGACCCCGCAGGAATCGTCAAGCTGGCCAGCAACGAGAACCCGCTGGGGCCAAGCCCGAAAGTGCTTGATGCGATCAGGGCTGAGCTTTCGGAGTTGACCCGCTACCCGGACGGCAACGGCTTCGCGCTCAAGCAGCGACTTGCCCAGCGCTATTCGGTCGGAATCAATCAAGTCACCCTGGGCAATGGTTCCAACGACATTCTGGAGCTGGTTGCGCGCGCCTATCTGGCTCCGGGACTCAATGCCGTGTTCAGTGAGCATGCCTTCGCTGTCTATCCGATCGCGACGCAGGCGGTCGGGGCCGAGGGACGTGCCGTACCGGCCAGGAACTGGGGGCACGACCTCGACGCAATGGCGGCGGCTATCGACGAGAATACCCGCGTGGTTTTCGTCGCCAACCCCAATAACCCCACCGGAACCTGGTTCGATGCTGCTGCGCTGGGTGGATTTCTAGCGCGCGTACAGGAGCGTGTCTTGGTGGTGCTGGACGAGGCCTACATCGAATATGCCGAAGGGCAGGAGTTGCCGGATGGCCTGGCGTTTCTGGCCGACTATCCGAACCTGCTGGTTTCGCGCACCTTCTCCAAGGCTTATGGGCTTGCTGCGCTGCGGGTCGGCTACGCGATCAGTTCGCCGGTGATCGCCGATGTGCTGAATCGCGTCAGGCAGCCATTCAACGTGAACAGTCTGGCACTGACGGCGGCTTGCGCAGCGCTGGATGACGTCGATTACCTGCTTGCCAGCCGCAAGGCGAATGATGCCGGGATGCTTCAGCTGGAAACGGGTTTCCGTCAGCTGGGACTGGAGTGGATCCCTTCGCGGGGCAATTTCATCGCGGTGGACTTCGCCCGTGACGCTGCGCCGATCAATCAGGCGCTGTTGCGCGAAGGGGTGATTGTGCGTCCTGTGGCCGGATACGGTATGCCAACATTCCTGCGTATCTCAATTGGCACCGAGCAGGAAAATGCACGCTTTCTCGATGTGCTGCGCCAGGTACTCGCTCAGTGAATCACGCTCGTCACGCGCAACAGCCTTCGCCGATTGTGAATCGCCTGGTTGTGATCGGCCTTGGCCTGATTGGCGGCTCGTTCGCCAAGGGCTTGCGTGAGGCTGGCCTTTGTCGCGAGGTGGTCGGCTTCGATCTGGATGCACGCTCGCGTGAGCTAGCGGTGGAACTGGGCGTGGTGGATCGCTGCGCCGCGACGCTTGCAGAGGCTTGTCATGGGGCTGACGTAATTCAGCTTGCGACGCCCATTCTTGCGCTGGAGCGGCTGCTCGCCGAGCTGGCAAACATAGAACTGGGCGACGCAGTGATCACTGACGTCGGCAGCGCCAAGGGCAATGTCGTGCGCTGTGCGCGTAAAGTGTTCGGCAACATGCCATCAAGGTTCGTGCCTGGCCACCCCATCGCCGGCTCCGAACTCAGTGGCGTGACGGCGGCGAACAGCGCGCTGTTTCGGCGGCACAAGGTGATCCTGACGCCGCTGGATAATACCGATCCGCAAGCGCTCACGCTGGTGAGCAAGCTCTGGTCGGCGCTGGGTGCGGATGTCGAGCATATGGAGGTGACGCATCACGATGAGGTGCTGGCTGCCACTAGTCATTTACCGCATCTGCTGGCCTTCGGTCTGGTTGATTCGCTCGCCAAGCGCCATGAGAATCTCGAGATCTTCCGCTACGCGGCGGGTGGATTTCGTGATTTCACCCGTATTGCCGGTAGCGACCCGGTGATGTGGCACGACATCTTCCTCGCCAATCGCGAGGCCGTGCTGCATACCCTGGATGATTTTCGTGCCGACCTCGACGCCCTGCGCGCCGCGGTCGATGAAGGAGACGGGCACAGGTTGTTGGGCGTGTTCACGCGCGCCCGGGCTGCCCGGGAACATTTCAGCAAAATACTGGCTCGCCGAGCCTATGTGGACGTTATGCATTCCAATGACCTCGTTTTCCTCGCCAACCCTGGTGGCAGCCTGACCGGCCATCTGCGTGTGCCAGGCGACAAATCCATTTCTCACCGCTCGATCATGCTCGGCTCTCTTGCCGAGGGCGTGACGGAAGTCGAAGGCTTCCTGGAGGGCGAAGATGCTCTGGCGACCATTCAGGCGTTCCGGGACATGGGCGTCGTCATCGAGGGTCCGCATCAGGGGCGCGTGACGGTCCATGGTGTCGGTCTGCACGGCCTCAAGGCCCCGCCCGGGCCGATCTACCTAGGCAACTCAGGAACCTCCATGCGGCTGCTGTCCGGTTTGCTTGCGGCGCAGCCGTTCGATACGACGTTGACGGGTGATGCGTCCCTGTCCAAACGGCCGATGAACCGCGTCGCCAAGCCGCTGCGCGAGATGGGAGCCGTGATCGAGACGGCACCGGAAGGGCGTCCGCCGCTGACCATTCGCGGCGGCCAGCGTCTGTCCGGCATGCATTACGAAATGCCGATGGCCAGCGCGCAGGTCAAGTCCTGCCTGTTACTGGCCGGCCTGTATGCAGCTGATCAGACCTCGGTAACCGAACCGGCTCCGACGCGTGATCACACCGAGCGGATGCTTCGCGGTTTCGGCTATCCGGTGATCGTCAAGGGCAGTACTGCGGTTGTCGAGCCAGGGCACAAGCTGCGTGGTACTCATATTGAAGTGCCTGCCGATATTTCTTCAGCGGCATTCTTCATGGTGGCGGCGAGCATTGCGCAGGGTTCGGAGATCGTGCTCGAGCATGTCGGCGTGAATCCGACCCGTACCGGCGTGATCGATATTCTGAAGTTGATGGGCGGCGACATCTCTCTGGAGAACCCGCGCGAGGTGGGCGGCGAGCCGGTGGCGGATATTCGCGTGCGTGGCGCGCAGCTCAAGGGTATCGACATTCCCGAGGACCTGGTTCCGCTGGCGATCGACGAGTTCCCGGTGCTCTTCGTGGCTGCGGCCTGCGCGGAAGGTCGTACCACGTTGCGCGGTGCCGAAGAGCTGCGGGTCAAGGAGTCTGACCGCATCCAGGTCATGGCGGACGGGCTGCAGACACTGGGGGTCAAGGCTGAACCGACCCCGGACGGAATTGTCATCGAAGGTGGTGCGATCGGTTCCGGTGAAGTCTGGGCGCATGGCGATCACCGCATCGCGATGTCCTTCAGTGTGGCTGCGCTGCGAGCCAATGGCCCGATTCGAATCCATGATTGCGCCAACGTGGCGACGTCGTTCCCCAACTTCCTCTCCTTGGCGCAGCGCGCCGGCATGCAGGTACATTCGGAGGGTGATTCATGATCAGGCCCGTTCCGGTCATCACCATCGATGGGCCGAGTGGCTCGGGGAAGGGCACAGTTGCAGCCTTACTCGCGGGCAAGCTTGGCTGGAATTTCCTCGACTCCGGTGCCTTGTATCGCCTGCTGGCATTCGCAGCGCGCAATCACGGCGTCGATCTGACCAACGAAGAAGCGCTGAAGGTGCTCGCCGAGCACCTCGATGTCCAGTTTGGTGCCGCACGCGATGGGCACGGCATGATCATCATTCTGGAGGGGGAGGAGGTCACCGAGTCGATCCGTAACGAGCAGGTTGGCGCCGGCGCATCCCAGGTCGCAGCGTTACCGGTGGTTCGCACCGCCTTGCTACAGCGACAGAAGGCCTTCCGCGAGGCACCGGGACTGGTCGCGGACGGGCGTGATATGGGTACTGTGGTATTTCCCGACGCGCCGTTGAAGATATTCCTCACCGCGAGTGCGGAAGAGCGTGCTCGCAGACGTTACTTGCAGTTGAAGGCGCGAGGCGATGATGTTAATCTCGCGAGTCTTCTTGAGGAGATTCGGGAGCGCGATGAGCGCGATACCCAACGTGCGGTGGCCCCGCTGAAGCCGGCAGATGATGCCGTTCAACTGGATTCCACTACACTCTCCATTGATGAGGTGTTGCAAAAGATTCTGAGCGAAGTCGCCGACCGCGATTTGGCTGGATGATCGGAACGCCGAAAGGCGGCCAAACGGATCTTGAGTAGGCACAGCCAGCAGGCTGTGCATCTCGGGGCCGTTAACAAGGAGGCATGTGGGAGACCAGATCCAGTCCCACAGGCCTTTTTTTATATGAATGAACCCACATTGTCTGGAATGTGGAGATTGGGCG
>DAMCQE010000077.1:0-12031 GCA_032105665.1 Pseudomonas sp.
TGACCCTTGCCGGGCGAAACCGTTTCAGGAGACCGCCATGAACCCCATGCTTCGCTTAGCGCCCATGTTGCTTGTCGGCGCCTTCAGCCTGCCTGCCGCCGCCAAATCCTGCTACGTGCACAGCGAAACCTCCGGCGCGGTTCCTGCGCCAGTGGTGACCGAGCAGTGTTTCGAATTCCACGGCGTGGACAAGGACGACGCCATCGACTGGGTCTGTCAGGACAACGAGGCGGTGAAGAACTCCCGCCGCGAGCTCCGCGACAGTTGTCCCGGCGGCCACTTCGGTGTCTGCACCGCGCCGATGACGGCAGAGACCCTGGCCAACGAACGTGCCACTGGCTCCCAGGCGAAGAACGGTACCTTGCCCAGCCAGGTGGGCGGCGATGCTACGATCGTCACCTATCACTATCACGCCACTGATCGGGCCCAGGCCAAGATCGATTGCGAAAGCGCTGGCGGCAGCTGGTCGCAATAGCCTGTTGAGCAATCTTGGCTGACGGAGTCGAAACCCGACTGATTTGTTCAACCGCGCATGGACGGGGATAATCCCGCGCTTTGCCTCGATGAGTGGTTGAACCATGAAGCTGAGTCTGCTGAGCCTGTCCCTGATTGCTGTCCTGGCGCTGACTGGCTGCGACCGGGTCGACCCCAATTCCCCGTTGGGCAAGCGCAAGGCGATCTACCAGGCGATGCTCGATACCAAGGAAGACCTTGGCGGCATGCTGCGCGGGCGCATCCCGTTCGACGGCGAAGGCTTCAGTGCAGGCGCGGCCAAGCTGGACGAGCTCTCGCGGCAGCCTTGGCAGCATTATCCCGATGTGAAAGAAGAGCAGAGCGACGCGCGTGACGACGTCTGGCAGCGTCAGGAGCGATTCAAGGAAATGGCCCGTGAACTGGAAGCGACCACGGCTGCGCTGGTGAGCGTGACGGCCACCGCCCCGGTTGCCGCCCAAAGCGTGGCGCCGGCGTTCCAGCGGGTCGAGGATGCCTGTGAAGCCTGCCACAAGGAGTTCCGCGCCTACTAACGGCGCAGCGATTCGAGCTTTTCCCGCGACTTGGCCAGCTGATTGCGGCGCAGCTCGATCAGCTGGGCATCACCGGTGCCCAAAGCCTCGCGTAGCAGCGTCTCGCGCCGCTCAACCTGGCGATTGGTGTGATCGTATTCGACCTGATGCGGGTGCAGGGCAATCACGCCCTGGCACTGCTCGGTCAGGCCCTGCAGTTCGCTGTCGAGTTGCGTCTGGCGCAGCTTGTCACCCTGCAGGCGCGCCTGCTGCAGCTGTTCGCGCAAGGCCTGGCGCTGGTCGTGGCACTGGCTGTCGGCGTTGGGGGCCGCGCTAGCCAGCGGGCTGATGGCGGTAGCGCCGATCAGCAGGGCAATCGGCCAATGTCGCAAAGACATGCCTCGCCTCCATAATTGTTATCCAGCTCCTATCGACCGCGACATTGGGGGAAAGTCCCTTCAAAACCCCGAAACACCGACAGCGTGCAGCCTGTGACGCAGCAGCTGCAGCTCCGACGCATGAAAGAAGGCATGCAGCTGTTCAGCGCGTGCCTTGCCAACCCCCGGTTCCGCCTGCCATTGCGCCACGCTGCGTGCCGCCAGTACGTCCCAGTCGGGCTGCAAGTTGAGCGGCAGATTGACCGGCATGCCGAGCGCCTTGAGCCATCGGCCCGCTGGCTTCTGTCGGGCGAGAGCGAAGCTCGCGACCAGCTTGCTGGCGCGCGCCTTGCCGATGCCAGGGACCTGTTGCAACGTCGCCGCGTCCAGCTCCAGCCAGGCGAGCAGATCGGGCAGCAGTCCGGCGTCCAGCAGGGCCTGCCAACTGCCTTGGCCTACCCCGGCAAGGCCAAGGCCCTGTTTGCCACTCAGCCAGACCAGGCGGGCGATGAACTGTTGCTCACAGCCCGGCGCTGGCTGCCAGCAGCTGTGCGCGTGATACTGCGATGGGTCTGGTGCCGCGACCTCTGCCCGTTCGGTGCTGCGCCAGACCACCGAGTCCAGTTGCGGGATGCTATGCCCGGCGAGCGCAATTGCGACCTGGTCGCGGGGGCGCACATCCAGTTCGCGCCAGCGCTCCAGCGAGCCGAGGCTGAGCGTACGGATACGGCGATCATCGAGATGTACCGGTGCCAGCTGCAGCATGGGCGTGATGCGCCCGGTGCGACCGATGCGAAACTCCACGGCGCGGACCTCGGTTACCCCCTTGCGCAGCGGATGTTTCCAGGCCGCCGCCCAGTGCGGCTCTGCCTGCCAGCGCTCGGCAGGCGGGCGCGTGCCTTGCCGCAACACCACGCCGTCGGTGGCGAACGGCAGCGGTTGCCAATACCACTGTTCGCGCCAATGCTGCGCTTGCGCGGGACGCTGTAGCGGCAGACTGAACCGCTGACTGTCGCTGAACCCCATGGCGGCCAGCCGCTGCAGACGAAGGGTCATCTGCTCCGGCCCGTTCGGCCAGTCCCAGACGAACAGGCCGATCTGCGCCGCCGTATCGGTGTCCAGCCGGTTGCTGGCCATGGCGCCGGCAACACGGCCGCGCGCGCCAGCGCTGCCAAACTCCGCCTGCACATGCTGCTCCAGACGCCAGTAAAGTTCGCCCTGCAGTATCACCTCGCCAGGCGCTGCAAGTCGGGACGGAACCGCCGGCAGCTGCCGGACGTGGGCTGTCCAGTCCTGTCCGCTGTGACCATCGCCGCGGCTGATGGCCTGCTGCAGCACGCCGCCACGATAGACCAGGGTGACCGCTACGCCGTCCACCTTCGGCTGAATCCACAGGTCCTCGCGGCGCTCGATCCAGGCGGCGACCGCCTGTTCGTCGGCGAGCTTGGTCAGCCCGGTCTGCATTACCGGGTGCCGTACCGGGCCGCCGGCGCCTGCCAACGGCTCCGGAGCCGCGAGGGTGCTCGGGAAACAACGCTGCCAGTCGTGCAGGCGCGCCCGGCTCTGGTCGTAGATTTCATCATCCACGAGCGACAGGCCGCGGCGGTGATAGGCCTCGTCCCAGTGCTGCAACTGCTGTTGGAGACTGGTGATTTCCTGTTGCGCTCGCGCAGCGTTCCAGGTCGGACAGCTGGCGAGGCAAACGGACGAGAAGAGGTACAGCGATAGCGCGATCAGACGTTGCATGGCGAGCATCCTTGCTCTGATGAGTTGGTCTGGCCTCCCTCGTTGAAGGCCAGCTCATTGTCGCCGGCTCGACGCGGCGCGACCGTGCGTCAGCGCATATTGAACAATTCCTGGTGGAAGTCTCTTGGTGGCAGGCCGTGGCGTTGCAAGTCCTTGTTCAGATCCTCGCCGAAGCCCGCCGGGCCGCAGAACCAGACGTCGCTGTCCTGCCATTGCGGCGCCAACTGGCGAAGGCGCTCGGGCGTCAGGCGCCCGCCCTCGCTGGCTACCAGCACGTGCAGGCGCACCCGGGCGCGTGCGGCCAGTTCGCGGATACGCTCGATGAAACTCTGGTCCGGCGCGCTGGTGCAGTAGAACAGATCGACATTGTTGCCCTTGCCGCTCTCGGCGAGCGCCTGTAAGCGGCCAATGAACGGCGCGATGCCGATGCCGCCGGCGACCCAGATCTGGCGCGGCTTGCGACTGTGAAAATCGAAACAGCCATAAGGTCCTTCGACCTTCACCGCGTCGCCCACCTTCAGGGTGTCCGGCAGGGTGCGGGTGTAGTCACCGAGACCCTTGATAGAGAAGGCCAGCTTGCCGTCGTTGCACCAGGCTGAGGACAGGCTGAAGGGGTGCGGTCCTTCCTTGTCGTCGAAGGTGACGAAGGCGAACTGCCCGGCCTTGTGCCCCGGCCAGGGACCGTCGAGCTTGATATCGACGCGCAGCACGCGGTTTTCGCGGTGATGGGTCAAGCTTTCTATGCGACCGACCACCTGATGCTTGCGCCCGATGCGTCGCAACAGCGAAATGCAGGCCGCGACGGAACCCGAAGCCATCAGCACGGCGAGGACCAGGCCCAGCGGCGAGGTCCAGTAGTCGGGCGGGGTCAGCACCACCGAGTGCGCCACCAGAGCCAGATAGACCAGCGCCAGCCAGCGGTGCGTCTTGAAGAACCAACGGTAGGGGAAGCTTTTGACCAGCGCCAGTACGATCAGAATCGCCGCCGCGTAGAAGGCCCATTCGCCGATCGTCTCGGCGAGGCCGCGAAAGCGCTGCAGCAGGGCAAAGATGCCCTCATGCATCTGGCCCTCACCGGCACGTCGCGCCGGCTTTTCCAGCCAGCCGAAGCCGACCAGCCATTTCGGTATCTGCCCCCAGCCCCAGTGGAAGATGGCGATCACCAGGGCGCTGATTCCCAGCCATTTGTGCAGTCGATAGGTCTTGTCCAGACCGTCGAAGAAGCGTTCGAAGCGCCGCGGCCGCACCGCCAGCACCATCGCCACGCTCATCGCAACGATGCCGAGCACGCCGCTGTAGTGCACCAGTACCTTGCGCAGCGGCCAGAACTGGTAGCGAGCCATGATGAAGTCGTCCACCAGCAACCAGAGCAGCGTCAGTCCGACGAACAGCGCGACGTAGGTGAGTTTTATCTGTCTCATCTTGGGCAAGCCTCCCAGCTGACATCCCTATTTCGAGCTTCCTTGAGCATCCCCCTGCTGCCATGCCACTGCCATGACCGTGGTCAGTAGCGAAGCGGTCGGCCGAAATCGGCGACACGGGAGGACGCGCTTTTTATCTACAATTCGCCCCTCAACTCCTCGAAGAGACGAGCCCGTGTACCCAGTGATCGCCATCGAGCAGCTCACCAAGACCTACGCGTCCGGACATCCCGCGCTCAAACGCATCGACCTCGAGATCCGCAAGGGCGAGATCTTCGCCCTGCTCGGACCCAACGGCGCCGGCAAGACCACGCTGATCAGCATCATCTGCGGCATCGTCAACCCCGGCGGCGGCCGCGTAGTGGTCGACGGCCACGACATCGTCCAGGACTACCGCGCAGCCCGCTCGAAGATCGGCTTGGTGCCGCAGGAGCTGTTCAACGAGGGGTTCGAAAGCGTCTGGGCGACGGTGCGTTTTTCGCGCGGGCTGTTTGGCAAGGCGCCGGACGATTCGTTCCTCGAGAAACTGTTGCGCGATTTGTCCCTGTGGGACAAGCGCAATGCCCGGATTCTGGAACTCTCCGGTGGCATGAAGCGCCGCGTGATGATCGCCAAGGCGCTGTCCCACGAGCCATCGATCCTGTTCCTCGACGAGCCCACCGCTGGCGTCGATGTCGAGCTGCGCCGGGACATGTGGGAGATGGTCCGCGGCCTGCGCGAACGGGGCGTGACCATCATCCTCACCACCCACTACATCGAGGAGGCCGAGGAGATGGCCGACCGCATCGGGGTGATCAGCAAGGGCGAGATCATCCTCGTCGAGGACAAGCATGTGCTGATGCACAAGCTCGGCAAGAAGCAGCTGACCCTGCACCTGCAGCGCCCGTTGACGGCGATCCCGGAAGAGCTGGCCGGCTATCCGCTGGAGCTGACCGATGCCGGCAACCAGCTGGTGTTCACCTTCGATGCCCAGCACGAGGACACCGGCATCGCCGAGCTGCTCAAGCGCCTGGCCGCCCACGGCATCGACTTCAAGGACCTGCAGTCGAGCCAGAGCTCGCTGGAGGAAATCTTCGTCAACCTCGTTCACGGTCGCTGAAGGAACAACTGCATGAATGTTTACGCGATCCGCGCGATCTACCTGTTCGAACTGGCGCGCACCTGGCGCACCCTGCTGCAGAGCATCGCCACCCCGGTGATCTCCACCTCGCTGTACTTCGTGGTGTTCGGCTCGGCCATCGGCGCGCGCATGGAGGCCATGCACGGCATCCCCTACGGCGCCTTCATCATTCCCGGCCTGATCATGATGGCGCTGCTTTCCGAGAGCATCTCCAACGCTTCGTTCGGCATCTACATGCCGCGCTACTCGGGGACCATCTACGAGGTGCTGTCGGCGCCGGTGTCCTATGTCGAGATCGTCATCGGCTATGTCGGTGCGGCGGCGACCAAGTCGCTGGTGCTCGGCGTGATCATCCTTGTCACCGCGCGGCTGTTCGTCGATTACGAAATCCAGCACCCACTGATGATGACGCTGTTCCTGGTGCTGACGGCGGTCACCTTCTGCCTGTTCGGCTTTATCATCGGCATCTGGGCCGATGGCTGGGAGAAACTGCAGATCGTTCCGGCGCTGATCGTCACGCCGCTGGCCTTTCTCGGCGGCAGTTTCTATTCCATCGAAATGCTGCCGCCGCTGTGGCAGAAGGTCACCCTGTTCAACCCGGTGGTGTATCTGATTAGCGGTTTCCGCTGGAGCTTCTACGGCGTCTCGGACATCAGCGTCGGTGTCAGCCTGGCGATGATTCTTGGTTTCCTCGGCGCCTGTCTGCTGGCGGTGTGGTGGATATTCAAGACCGGCTATCGGTTGAAGAACTAGCCCGTAAACGAAAACGCCCGCAGATGCGGGCGTTTTCATTAGCGCGTCGGGGGGCTTACTTGCCGAACATCTTGCCCAGACCGAGAACCGCATCCTTGGCTTGGGTGACAGCCTGGACCTTCTCATTCACTGCTCCAGCGTCGTCGCCAGCTGCGTTGGCTGCCAGGCCGTCGGCGTCCAACTGAGCGCAGCCGTCTTCGACCTGATTCAGCGCATTGCTGAGTTTTTCGTTGCCTAGCATCTGGCCGAGCAGCTTGCCGGTTTCCAGATTGCCCTGCTGGGCGGCCAGCTGCGCTTGGCATTTGGCTTGCGCGTCAGTGGTGGCGGCCTGCAGCGAGGTGCTGGCGAGGATGACGGCGGCACAGCCGAGAATGAGGGAAATACGCATGGATACGCTCCTTGTAATGCCGATCACAACAGGTGATCGATCGAGTCCGTTCGAAAAGGGCGGCGATGATAGCGTTCGGCCGGCATTACGGAAAGGCTCTGGAATGGAGGTTTCGTGATGCACTGCTGGTAGCGGATGGTGTGTGTTGCGGCTCTACCCCCTCTTGAAAGCAAGAAGCCCCGCGCGGCTTGCGCCGGCGGGGCTTTTTGTCGGTGCGGTCGCGCTTACAACCCGGCAGCGGCGCGCAAAGCGCCGGCCTTGTCGGTCTTTTCCCAAGTGAAGGCGGTGAAGGTGTCGGCCCCCACCGTCATCTCGTAGGGGTTGCGGCCGAAGTGGCCGTAGGCCGCGGTGGCGCGGTACATCGGGTGCAGCAGGTCGAGCATGCGGGTGATCGCGTAAGGGCGCAGATCGAAATGCTCACGGACCAAAGCGATGATCTTGTCGTCGCTGAGCTTGCCGGTGCCGAAGGTGTTCAGCGAGATGGATGTCGGCTGGGCCACGCCGATGGCGTAGGACACCTGAATCTCGCAGCGGTCGGCGAGACCGGCGGCGACGATGTTCTTCGCCACGTAGCGGCCGGCGTAGGCGGCCGAGCGATCTACCTTGGACGGGTCCTTGCCGGAGAAGGCACCGCCGCCGTGGCGGGCCATGCCGCCGTAGGTGTCGACGATGATCTTGCGGCCGGTCAGGCCGCAGTCGCCAACCGGGCCGCCGATGACGAACTGGCCGGTCGGATTGATGTGGTACTGGGTGTCCTTGTGCAGCAGCTCCGCGGGCAGGCTGTGCTTGATGATCAGCTCCATCACCGCTTCGCGCAGGTCGCTCTGCTTGACCTCGGGGTTGTGCTGGGTGGACAGCACGATGGCGTCGATGCCGGCGACCTTGCCGTTCTCGTAGCGGCAGGTGACCTGGCTCTTGGCGTCCGGGCGCAGCCATGGCAGCAGGCCGTTCTTGCGTGCTTCGGCCTGGCGTTCGACCAGGGCGTGGGAGAAGCGGATCGGCGCCGGCATCAGCACGTCGGTCTCGTTGCTGGCGTAGCCGAACATCAGGCCCTGATCACCGGCGCCCTGGTCTTCCGGCTTGGTGCGGTCGACGCCCTGGGCGATGTCCACCGACTGCTTGCCGATGATGTTGATGATGCCGCAGGTGGCGCCGTCGAAACCGACTTCCGAGCTGTTGTAGCCGATGTCGACGATGACGTCGCGGACCAGCTGCTCCAGATCGACCCAGGCGCTGGTGGTCACTTCACCGGCGACGATGGCTACACCGGTCTTGACCAGGGTTTCGCAGGCCACGCGGGCGTGCTTGTCCTCGGCGATGATGGCGTCGAGCACCGCATCGGAGATCTGATCGGCGATCTTGTCCGGATGCCCTTCGGACACGGACTCGGAGGTGAAAATCGAGTATTCGCTCATCTATCGGTTTCCTATTACCGGTGGGTGAGTCGGTCGTCAGGAGCGGGCCGGGAAAAGTGCCGGGCCTGGATCTGAAAACCGTTCTTCAAGCCAATGTAGAGGCTCTCGCCGGGCGTGAGCCCCGCGGCATCGGCCCAACGGGCCAGATCGTCCTGTTCGAAGCCCAACCAGAGATCGCCGCAGGCCTCCCTGGCCCAACTCTGGTTGTGGCTGCACAGCTCGGTGATCAGCAGGCTGCCGCCCGCCTTTACCAGCCGCGCCAGTTGTTTCATTGCCTCACCCGGCGCAGCCAGGTGATGCAGGACCATGTTCAGTACCACGCAGTCGGCCGCCGGGCAGTCATCGTGCAAGGCGTCGGCCAGCCTGAGTTCGACGTTGCCGAGCCCGGTCTGTTCGCAATGGGCGCGGGCCAGGTCGAGCATCGCCGGGCTGTTGTCCAGCGCCACCACCCGGGCGAAGCGCCGGGCCAGTTCCGGCAGGAAGCTGCCGTCGCCGGGGCCGACTTCCAGCGCCGTGGCTTCGGCGTCGAAGTTCAGCGCGTCGAGCAGGGCCACCACGCTGTCGCGGTACTGTGGCAGGCCGGCGATCAGGTCCTGGCGGGCCTGGAAACTGTCGGCCATGCGCGCGAAGAAATCCTCGCTGGCGGCGCTGCGCTGGGCATGTACGGCGGCGATGCGGGCGTCGATCTCGCGTGGCAGTTCCAGTCGGTCCGCTTCCTCCAGCAATGCCGCGTGCAGCCGGCCGCCAGGGCTGTCGAGCTGCGCCAGGCTGCGTCGGTAGAACACCGCGTTGCCTTCGCGCCGGGTGGCCAGCAGGCCGGCCTGGGTGAGCACCTTGAGATGATGGCTCATCCCCGACTGGCCGATGGCAAAGATCTGCGCCAGCTCGAGCACGCCGAAGGAGTCGCTGGCCAGCACGCGCAGCACGTTCAGGCGCAGCGCATCGCCGCCGGCCTTGCACAGGGCGGCGAGCTGGTCGCTGGCGTCGTAACGGATCTGAGGAAAGCGCAGGCTCATAGGCCGCGCAGTCTAGTCGGTCACTTTTCGTACAGCAAGGGCAGTATCAAAAAGTTTTGATATTGCCCTTGCGGGTGCAGGGTTACTGCAGCAGGCGGGACAGCCCCAGGGTGCAGGACACCAGGCCCAGGCCGATGAGGAAGTAGTTGGGCAGGATATCCAGCAACCGCTGAACCAGCCCCTCGCCGGCCAGGCGGCGCGACAGCAGGCTGTAGGCGAGCAGGATGCTCAGATCGATCACCAGCCAGATCACGATAAGGACCGTGGCCTGCGGAGCGAACGGCTGCGCGGGCAGGATGAAGCCGGGCAGGAAGGCGAGAAAGAACAGGATGTCCTTGGGGTTGGACAGGCCCACCGCCATGGCCCGCCAGAAATAGTGCGCCTCGCTGCGTTTTGGCATGGCGGCCTCGCTGCGTCCGCCGCACAGGCTGTCGCAGCCCAGCCAGATCAGGTACAGGCCGCCGAGGATCTGCCCGGCTTCGAGCACCAGCGGGTCGAGGTCCAGCGCCAGGTAGATCATCACCAGTGCGGCGATCATCAGGATCTGCGCAGACAGCGCACCGCCGAGAATCGTCCACAGTGGCCAGCGCCGGCGCGCGTCGGATACCACCAGTGCGACCACCGGTCCGGGAGATGCGATCAGCAGGGCGACCGCAGCGGCGAAGGCGAGATAGGTTGCGTTCATAGTTCGGTCACCAGGCCGAATACCCGGCTGCGTTTGCCCAGGCGCTCGGCATAGAAGTTCGGATTGGTGATGGCGAAGGCGCGCTGGATCCAGCGATCGCTGCCGTCGAAGCGTGCACTGAAGGGGCTGCGCGCGTGAGCGGTGCGGCGATTGTCGATGATTAGCATGTCGCCACGATTCAGCCGCACCGGCTCGACCACCTCCCAGGCGATGGCGCGCAGCTTGTCCATCAGTTGTTGGGCGCGGCTGCTGAAGGCCAGCATGAAGTGCGGGTCGAAACGGAAGAAAGGTGCATCCGGGTCGCCGTAGAGGATGGTCTGGTGGCGATTGATGTCGATGCGCTGGTTCTTTTCGGTGAGACCGTAATCGGACAGGAAGTTGTACGGCTCGGTGAGGAAGAACGCCTGCTCTTCGAAGGTCAGTCGCTCGAGGATGCGCTCGATCGAGGCGATATAGGTGACCGCCTCCGCGTCGGGGTCCTGGCGCAGGCAGAGCAGCACCAGATAGTCGGGCAGTACGGCGTGGAAGGCGTTTTCCGTGTGCAGGTCCAGTTCGGTATCGAAACTGTCCGACGTTGCACCGCGGGAATGTGCCTGCTGCGGGAAGAAGTTGTTGACGATGCAGCCCTCGGACTCCTGCAGATAGCCGATCGGTTCGCCGAGCAGGGCGGTGGCCTGCAGCAGAAGGCGCTCGCTGCTGTCGTCGGGTTTGCAAAGCAGGTCGCGGCTCAGCGGTGTTGGCGGGATGTCGCCGATGGGCAGGCTTTCGAGGGTCATGAAGCCTTTCTTGTTACCGAACAGCCTGAAATTGATGATCTGGCCGATCTGCTCATGCTGCAGTGCGCTCTTCTCTACCGCATTGGCCAGGAGCGTCTCGTAGTATTTGTTCTGCATGGCATCCTTTCCTGAGTTTTTATTGGTGCGCGTGCGGGTTAAGTGAATACCGAAGCTGGCCCGGAACCCATTGCTGGCGCAGTATTGGGACGCTGGAAAAGATTGGAAAATGGAAAAAATGACCCCTAAGGATGAGTTTTAGTCATGCCGGATTCGGTTGTCGCAGCGCCGCGCATGCCGCCGCTCTATGCCTTGCGCGCCTTCGAGGTGGCGGCGCGTTTCGGCTCGTTCACCCAGGCCGCGCAGAGCCTGTTCATCACCCAGAGTGCGGTCAGCCGGCACGTGAAGACGCTGGAAGAGCATCTCGGCTGCCAGCTGTTCGAGCGGCACGGCTCGCGTCTGACGCTGACCGATGCCGGGCGACTGCTGGCGCAGGAGTTGAAGATCGGTTTTCGCACCATCGAAAACGCCTGCGTTGCGGTGACCCGCCAGCGTGGTGCGTTGCGCCTGAAGGCGCCGTCGACGCTGACCATGCGTTGGTTGCTGGGCACGCTGGAGGGCTTTCATATGGCCAATCCGCAGAACCGCGTGCAGTTGACCAGTGCCTGGATGGATCTGGACGCAGTGGATTTCAGTAGCGAGCCGTTCGACTGTGCAATTCTGCTTGGCAACGGCGGTTTCCCCGCTGATTGGCGGCGGGTGAAGCTGTTCGATGAGTGGCTGGTGCCGGTCTGTGCCCCCGAACTGCTTGGCACCACGGCCTGGACCACGCAGCGGCTGGGCGAGGCGGAGCTGATCCATCCTTCGCGGGATTGCCGTGACTGGCGGCGCTGGCTGCAGCGTACCGGGCGCGCGGATCAGATCGCCTGGCAGCAGGGCAAGCTGTTCGACACCCTGGAGCTGGGCATCTCCGTCGCGGCGCAGGGGCATGGTGTCTCGATCGGCGACCTGGCGCTGGTCGGCGCCGAGTTGCAGCGCGGCAGCCTGGTGCTGCCGTTCCATCAGGCAGTGAAGTCCGGTGACAGCTATTACCTGGTCTGGCCTGGCGGCGGCGATGAGTCGGCGACCCTGATGCGCATGCGCGATTACCTGCTCGAACACCTGCCGGACGTGACCAGTCAGGGCGTCGAGCTGTTGGATTGAGCTTGCGGGGCGGCCATTCAGTCATTGCCGCGGCCACCCTCGGTAGGGGAAAATGGCCGCCTTTTTCTACGTACACCCCGCAGGAGATTCAGCGATGCCCAGCCGTCGTGAGCGAGCCAATGCCATCCGC
>DAMCQE010000078.1:0-11518 GCA_032105665.1 Pseudomonas sp.
CGCTGGCGCTCGCCGCCTGCCAGGCCAACGCCGCGCTGAATGAGGTCGAGCTACGCTATTCGCAGGACTTCTTCGGCGAGGCGGATCGCTACGACCTGATCATCGTCGCCGATGTGCTCTACGACCGCGCCAATCTGCCGCTGCTGGATCACTTCCTCAGCCGCGGACGCGAAGCACTGGTGGCCGACTCACGGGTGCGCGATTTCGCTCATCCGCTGTATCGGCGCCTGGACGTGCTGGATGCCTGCACCTGGCCGGATCTGGCAGAGCCTGCGGAGTTCAGGCACGTGAGCCTCTATCACGCTGTGAGGAGCTGAAGAGTCTGAGCCAGGGTGAAAAACCGCGAAGCGTTTTCCACCAATCTGTGCCGCTGCGACTAGGGACCCGCCATGATCGACGACACCCTGCGCCTGTTCTTCGCCCTGCCCTGCCCGCCCGAGCAGGCGGCAGCCGTCTGCGCTTGGCGTGACGACCAGGCCCTCGACGGCAGAGCCGTATCGCGGGACAACCTGCACCTGACCCTGGCCTTTCTTGGCGCACAACCGAGAGAACACCTCGACGCCCTGCTGCAGATGGCTGCAACCGTGCACGCCGAAGCTTTCAGCCTGACCCTCGACCGCCTGACCACCATCGGCAAAGGTTTCATCTGCCTGCAGCCCGCCAGCACACCTCCCGCACTGCTGCAGCTGGCCGAAGCACTGAGCGAACGGCTGGCAGCGCTTGGCGTCGTGCTCGACTGCCGGCCATTCCTACCGCACCTGACGCTGAGCCGCCAGGCCCGGAGCCGAGCGCAGCAATCGGCGCCAGACTTCACCTGGCACGTCGATCGCTTCGTGCTCTACCGTTCAGTCAATACGGCGGACGGCGTGCGCTACGACGAGCTGGGCAGCTGGCCACTTCTGCCATAACAACCCTTCAAGGCCGCCATGGCGCAGTCTCTCAACGCGGCACTTCGATCAGAAAACGAAACAGCGGGCCGTGCTGTTCCACTGCCAGGCAGTTGTAGCCCTTGGCCTTGGCGTCCTCGGGGATGCCATGCACCGACTGCGAACAATCGGTTACCACCTCGAGCAGCTGCCCCGGCTGCATGGTTTCCAGGGTTTCCAGCGTAGCGATAGCGTTATATGGGCAGTGCTCGCCACGCAGATCAAGCGAGAGATTCGGTTTGGCCTGGCTCACGGGCAGGACTCCTTTTCGGTTGGAAACGACGTGCGTTGAGGTGCACCAGCAACATGGCGACGGCCAGGCCGGCAAAGGTCAGCAGCAATCCGCTGGCCGGGCCGAAGCTCTCCAGCAGATTGATCTTCGGATAGGGCAGCGCCAGCGACGTGCCGAGCTCGTCCCAGTAGACCGCCACGAGCGTGCCGCCGATGACATTACCGACGCCGACCACCCAGAAATGCACCTGCCCTTCCATGGCGCGATACATCCAGCCGGTTTCGCAGCCGCCGGCAACGACGATACCGATGCCGAACAGCACGCCACCGATGATTGCGTTCGGCCCCATCCAGAAAATCTTCGGGCTTGCCCCTAGCGCGATGGCACCGAAAGTACCGACGCAAGCCACAGCCATGCCCAGCAGGATGCCGTAGGCAGCGCGGGTTCGGCCGGTGGTCCAGAGATCGCGCGCGGCACTGGTAAAGCAGATCTGTGCGCGCTCGATCAGCCCGCCGAACAGGAGTCCGAACAGCACCGCCATGCCCAGCACCAGCGAGACATCGAAACGCCAGGCAGCGAAGGCGACCGCAAGCACCGCGACCGCCGTGCCGATCCGGGCCTGCACCGTGGCCCGCCGCCGCGTGCCTTCCGCGTCGCCGAACAGCGAGCTGGCCTGGCTACCGACCTTCAGCGGCGTGCGCAACCAGGGCAACAGGCAAATCTTCACGCCGATCCAGGCACCACCCACGGTAGCCAACATGAACGCCCAGGCGTGCAGCGAGAACATCGGAATGCCGGTGAAGAAAGCCGCCAGGTTGCAACCCATTGCCAGGCGCGCGCCAAATCCGGCGACTACCCCACCGATCAGCCCCTGCAACAAGCGGCGCTTGCTGGTCGGCCAGCGCAGGCTGACGTTGTTTGCCCACAACGCCGCACACATTGCGCCTAGCAACATGCCGATGATCATCACGCCATCCACGCGATCGAGCGGCGTGCCGGCCAGGCCGATCAGCTTGAAGTAACTCCACTCCTGGGGCGCATAGCCGAACCAGGAAATGATGTGTCCACCCCAGCGAGTGAATTCACCGGTGACGGCCCAGAAGGTGCCAGTGATGGCGAAGTAGTAAGCGGAGGCGACGCCCAGCGCGACAAGCGCGGGCAGAGGCGACCAGAAGCGCACGAGATAGCGCTCCCGGAAGTCGGAGGGAACAGACATGTGAAGCTCCATATGACGCGCGACTGCAAACGCCGCACCGGTCTAGGAAAAGGGTTGCGCCGCGATGCGCCGGCAAGAAGCCTGCGCCACCTGGCGGGCGCAACCATAGACCAACAGCAACCACCATGCGAGCCCCTTGCTTCCCGCGGCGGGCGTCCCCACATACCATGCACGCCTTTCCTGTCATTCGTGCCCACGAGAATCCCGATGAGCCAGACGCCCTATATCTTCGATGTCACCACCGCCAGCTTCGAACAGCTGGTGCTCGAGAACTCGTTTCACAAGCCGGTACTGGTGGATTTCTGGGCCGAATGGTGCGCGCCGTGCAAGGCCCTGATGCCGTTACTGGCGAAGATCGCCGAGGAGTATCAGGGTGAGCTGCTGCTGGCCAAGGTCAACTGCGACATCGAACAGGAGGTCGTCGCCCGTTTCGGCATCCGCAGCCTGCCGACCGTGGTGTTGTTCAAGGATGGTCAGCCAGTGGACGGTTTCGCCGGTGCGCAGCCGGAGTCGGCGATTCGCGCCATGCTCGAGCCCCACGTGCAGGCTCCGGCAACGCCGCAGGGCAACCTGCTGGAAAGCGCGCAGGCCGCCTTCGCCGAAGGCCGTTTCGCCGAGGCCGAGGCGCAGCTGCAGCAGCTGCTGAGTGAAGACAACGAGAACGCTGCCGGGCTGATTCTTTATGCCCGCTGCCTGGCCGAGCGCGGAGAACTGGGCGAAGCGGAAACGGTGCTTAACGCGGTAAAAGGCGATGAGCACAAGCAGGCTCTGGCCGGCGCCCGCGCTCAGCTGACGTTTCTGCGCCAGGCCAACGACCTGCCGGAAGTCGCCACCCTGAAGAGTCGCCTGGCGCAGAACGGCGAGGACGATGAAGCGGCGTATCAGCTGGCCATCCAGCAACTGGCTCGCCAGCAATATGAGGCGGCGCTCGACGGCCTGCTCAAGCTGTTCGTGCGCAACCGCGGGTACGCTGATGGGCAGCCGCACAAGACGCTGCTACAGGTTTTCGATCTGCTGGGTAATGACCACCCGCTGGTGACGCTGTACCGCCGCAAGCTTTACCAGGCGATCTACTGATCGCGGGCAAACCTCCGGCGCGCCCATCAGGAAGGCGCGCCGACCCAGTGATAGCAAGCCGAGTCGGCGCCGTGCTCGACCTTCACTTCGTCACAGTGACGCAAGCGCACCAGCAGCCGCTTGGCCAGCAGCGCATTGCCGGCGAGCGCTTCCAGTTCGGCGAGCAATTCCGGGCCGTCCAGCTTGCCAGCGCAGCGCAGTCGCTCCCGCGCACTGTGCCACAGGGCATCGCCAGGTGGCGTCGCAGGCGCCGGGACGCCGCCCGCCGCAGCCTCATCGGTGCCGACGCTACGGGTCAGGTTCATCCAGTCCTGGGCGTCCAGCTCGATTTCAAGATCGACCGGCCAATCTCCTATGCGTCCGCGGATTCGAATCATGCTGTCCCTCCAGAGCTATGCGTTCATCCTCACATGAAGGCAGCGGACTGGCCAGCCGCACGGCAAAGTTGTTATAACGTAACGACCCCTTTCGATGGAGCCGACCATGCGCCACCTACTCTTTGCCGTGCCTATGCTTCTGCTGCCCCTGAGCTACAGCCAAGCACATGAAGACGATCATCACCATGAACACGAAGGCGCCACCAGCCTGGCTGCCCATGAGCATGGCGCGGCTCGCCTGAATGCGGCACTGGATGGCAATCAGCTGGAGCTGGAGCTGATCAGCCCGGCGATGAACCTGCTCGGTTTCGAGCACGCTGCTGCCAGCGCAGCAGATGAGGCGAAGATCGCCAGCGTACGCTCGCAACTGGAACAACCTCTGGCCCTGTTCGGCCTCCCGGCGGCGGCAGGTTGCAGCGTCAGTGAACAGCAGTTTGCCGGCGAACTGCTCGGCTCGGCCCATGCGGGCTATCAGCGCGGCGATGATCACGAACACAAGCAGGAGGATAAGCACGACCACGACGACCACGAAGCCGGTGGCCACAGCGATATCGAAGCGCACTACCAACTCGACTGCAGCAACCCAGAGGCGCTGCGCGCACTGGATCTCACACGGCTGTTCGAAAGCTTTCCCGGCACGGAAAAGATTCAGGTACAACTGATCGGCCCAAGCGGCCAGCAGGGCACGGAACTGACTCCGGCCCGCGCGCAGTTGCCCTTCTGAACCAGCACTGGACCCCGATGAGCGCTCCACTTCTCGCAATCGACAACCTCGGTTTCGCCTGGCCCCGCCAGGCCGAGCTGCTGGACATTCCCACGTTTCGCCTCGAACGCGGCGAAAGCCTGTTCCTCAAGGGCCCGTCGGGCAGCGGCAAGACCACCCTGCTCGGCCTGATCGGCGGCGTGCAGAAGGCCGCCCGCGGCAGTATCCGCCTGCTCGACCGCGACCTCGGCAGTCTGTCGGCCGGTGCCCGTGACCGCTTCCGCGTCGATCACACCGGCTACATCTTCCAGCAGTTCAACCTGCTGCCTTTTCTTTCGGTACGCGAGAACGTCGGCCTGCCCTGCCATTTTTCGCCGCTGCGTGCCGAACGTGCGCGCAAGCGCCACGGCAGTACGGATGCCGCGGCGGCGAGCCTGCTGGAGCATCTGGGACTGCCCCCGGAGCTGTTCGAGCGTCGTGCCGATGCGCTCTCCATCGGCCAGCAGCAACGCGTCGCTGCTGCCCGCGCACTGATCGGCCAGCCGGAGCTGGTCATCGCCGACGAGCCGACCTCGGCGCTGGATGCGGATAGCCGCGAAGTCTTTCTGCAGCTGCTGTTTTCCGAGTGCCGCGCAGCCGGCGCGAGCCTGCTGTTCGTCAGCCATGACCAGAGCCTGGCGCCACTGTTTGACCGCAGCCTGTCGCTGGCTGAGCTCAATCGCGCGACGCGCGCAGTGGAGTGCTGAGCGATGTATCTCCTGCGCCTGGCCCTGGCGAGCCTGAACAATCGGCGCTTCACCGCCCTGCTGACCGTGTTCGCCATCGCCCTCTCGGTGTGCCTGCTGCTCGCCGTCGAACGGGTGCGCAACGAAACGCGCGCCAGCTTCGCCAGCACCATCAGCGGCACCGATCTGGTGGTCGGTGCGCGCTCCGGCTCGGTCAATCTGTTGCTGTACTCGGTGTTCCGCATCGGCAATGCGACCAACAACATCCGTTGGGACAGCTACCAGCGCTTCGCCGAACACCCGCGGGTCGCTTGGGCGATTCCGATTTCCCTGGGCGACTCCCATCGTGGCTATCGCGTAATGGGCACCAACACGGCCTATTTCGAGCATTACCGCTACGGTCGCAAACAGCCGCTGCAACTGGCCGAAGGCCGCGCCTTCGAAAGCGATCCTTTCGAGGTCGTGCTTGGCGCGGAAGTGGCTAGTGCACTGGGCTACAAACTCGACGACAGCATCGTCCTCGCACATGGCGTAGCGCGTGTCAGCCTCGTACAGCACGATGACAAACCGTTCCGCGTGGTCGGCGTGCTGCAGCGCACCGGCACGCCGGTCGACCGTACCCTGCACATCAGTCTGGCCGGCATGGAAGCGCTGCATGTCGACTGGCAGAACGGCATGCCGGCCCGCGGTGCCGGGCGTATCGACGCCGAGCAAGCGCGGGCACTCGATCTACAGCCGCGGCAGATCACTGCGGTCCTGCTCGGTCTGAACAGCAAGATCGCCACCTTCACCCTGCAACGGGAAATCAACCAGTACCGCAGCGAGCCGCTGCTGGCGATCCTGCCCGGCGTCGCCCTTCAGGAGCTCTGGAGCCTGATGGGCACGGCCGAGAAAGCGCTGTTCGTGGTCTCGCTGTTCGTCGTGCTGACCGGCCTGATCGGCATGCTCACGGCGATCCTCACCAGCCTCAACGAGCGACGCCGGGAGATGGCGATCCTGCGCTCGGTGGGTGCTCGCCCCTGGCATATCGCCGCGCTGTTGATCATCGAGGCGTTCGGCCTGGCCCTCGCGGGCACGCTGCTGGGGCTGGCCCTGCTGTATATCGGCATCGCAATCGCGCAGTCGCCGCTGCAGAGCCTCTACGGCCTTTATCTGCCGCTGGCTTGGCCGAGCGCCTATGAGTGGGGACTGCTCGGCGCTATCCTGCTGGCGGCACTGCTGATGGGCAGCGTGCCGGCCTGGCGTGCCTATCGCCAATCGCTGGCCGATGGCCTGTCGATTCGACTGTGAGGAACCCGATGTCGCGCCTGCTGCTTGCTCTGCTACTGGCCTGTGCGGTCTCTGCGCACGCCGATGACGTCCGCGACCTACAGTGGTCGGAGCTGATTCCCGAGGGCGCGCCGCCGCCACCGCCGCCAATGGCCATGCATGACATGTCGCAGCTGGCCGATGCGCTGGCTGCCGAGGCTGGGCCGGCTGCCGCACAACAGTCGCCGGCCGCGCCAGTGGTCGAAGCGCTCGATGGGCAGATGGTGAAGTTGCCGGGGTATATCGTGCCGCTGGACATGACCGAGGAAGGGCGCGTCATCGAATTCCTGCTGGTGCCCTACTTCGGCGCCTGCATTCACGTGCCCCCGCCGCCATCCAACCAGATCGTGCATGCCACCAGCGAGCTGGGCGTGCGGGTGGAAGCGCTATATGAACCCTTCTGGATCGAGGGGCCACTGAGGGTGGAACACGCCAGCAGCGAGCTGGCGGAGGCTGGTTATCGCATGCAGGCACAGAAGATCTATCCCTACGAATTGCAGTAATCACCAGCCGGCAGGTTACGTTCTGCCAGCTCGATCAGTGCGCGCTGGCGATCTGCTTCTCACGCTCGAAACTGAGCTCACCTTCCGCCCACTCGCGCCATTCGCGCACGCGACGACGTTCGGCGCCGGCCCGCTCGGCCTGCTTCAACGCGTCAAGGCCGGCCTGCCAGCGAGCCTGTTCCAGCTCGAGCTGCGCCACATTCATCCAGAACTTCGCGCTGCCGGTCTGAGTCGCCAGCTGGCGATAGATCTTCGCGGCCTCGGTGCGCTCGCGGGCCTGCCACCAGAGCATGCCCATGCGCTCCTGGCGACTGGCATTGCTCGGCAGCAAGCGTGACGCCAGCATACCTTCGAGCAGTTTGGCGCCTTGCCATGGCTGCCCAGCGGCACTAGCGAGAGCGACCAGGTTGTCCAGCTCCGCCTCACTGAAGCGCAAGCCCTTCGCGTGCGCAGTGCGCAGCGTCGCCAGCGCGCGATCTTCAGCGCCGGCCATCTGCTGCAGGCCGGCCAGCTGCCGCCAGGCCTTGACCTGATCGGAGTGGCGCAGCAGCAGCTTTTGTTGCCAGCGTTCGGCAGCCTGATAGCGCTTGAGCTCGGCGTTGCCGGCAACCAGGAACTGCAGCCAGGTATCGCCCGCCTTCGGGTTCGCCTGTACATAGCGCTCGGCCAGCGGCAGCGCCCTGGCATGCTGACCGAGGCCCTGATAAGCCTGCACCAGCATTTGCAGCACTTCTTCGTTGCCCTGATTAGCCGATCCCAGCAGGCTGACCACCTTGGCGTAGCGACCCTCGACCAGGTTCAGCCGCGCGAGGTTCACCCGCTCGCCGGCCAGCAGCTCTTCGTCCAGCTTGCCGCTGGCCACTGCCTTGTCCAGCCATTCCAGCGCCTGGCGATTATTGCCTTCGGCCCAGGCCAGATAGCCGCGACTGCGCCAGAGCAACGCCTCTTCACCGCTACCGGCCTTGGCGCTGACGCCCTCCAGCGCCTTACGCGCAGTGGCATAGTCGCCCTTGCTCTGCGCGGTCTGCGCTCGCTCGAGCGCCATGAACACCGCGGGGTCGATGGCCTGGGCGGCCTGGGCCGAAGCGGAGAGAAAAAGCGACAGCACGAGCAGCAAACGAAGCATCTCAGCGTTCTCCTTGCAGGCGGAAGTGCAGGGTTTTCACGGCTTCACGGGATACCGGTGCACCGTTTTCGGTACGCGGCGCGAAACGCCAGCGGGCCGCCGCGCGCCGGGCCTCGCGATCGAACACGTTACGAGGCGAGGCTTCCAGCACGCGGATGTTCTCCACCCGCCCCTGCGGGTTGATGGTGAACGCCAGTTTGATATGCCCTTCGATGCCCTGTTGCCGCGCACGGTAGGGATACTCCGGACGTACATCATTGAGCGGCATCACTTCCTGCTCCGGGCCGCCGGGCTTGCCCGCCGCTTCGACTGCCGCACTGGCCGGCGCTGGCGCCGCGGCCGGGGCACTCTGTGCCGCCGTCAGGCCGGACAGACTGGGCGCCGGAGCGGTGGCGACCGATACGCCTGCGTCGATGTTCGGCAGGTCGAGGTCGAGCTTGGGCAGATTGGCGTCTGGGGTCGCCATGTTCGGCGTCGGTGGCGTCGGCGGTTGTGGCGTCTTCGGCTGCGGTGGCTGTGGCGCCTGCTGACGTGAACGCGTGGCGGTGTCCTCGTTGCGCCCATCCATGCGCACGAAATTGGCAATCGCCAATGGATCTTCCTCAATCTTGCTGCGCGGGGGATTGACCATGCTCAGCATCAGGGCGAACAGCAGCAACGCCACCACACAGGCGGCGATGAAGGCCAGACTGAAACGGACCAGCCGCGGTTGCATCAGCGCGACCCCGTGCTGGCGGCCAGCGCAACGTCTTGCACGCCGGCCTGACGCGCCTGGTCCATGACCTGCACCACCAGGCCGGTGCGCGCATCCTGGTCAGCCTGGACGACGACCGCGCCCTCCGGCTGATCCACGCGCAAACGCTCGACATGCGCCCGCACACTGCGTACGTCGACCACCTGCTTGTCGATCCAGACCTGGCCATCGGCCGTGACGGCGATGAGAATATTGCCCTTGTCCTGGGTGCTGGCGGTGTCCGCCTGCGGGCGCTGGACTTCGACACCGGATTCCTTGATGAAGGAGCTGGTGACGATGAAGAAGATCAGCATGATGAAGACCACATCGAGCATCGGCGTGAGATCGATGCCGGTATCTTCTTCCTGCTGGTAATGATGACGGCGCATACGCATCCCGCTAATCCTCAGTCGTGACGCAGCTGGTCAGCCAGCCGGTCGAGAGACTGGCGCGCGATTCGCTCTAGGCGCGCCAGACTGAACAATCCTGTGATGGCCAGCACCATGCCGGCCATGGTCGGCAGGGTCGCCTGCCAGACACCCGCGGCCATGCCGCGTGGGTTGCCGGAGCCACTGAGCGCCAGCACGTCGAAAACCGCGATCATGCCGCTGACCGTACCGAGCAAGCCAAGCAGCGGATACATCGCCACCAGGGTCTTGCTCAGCCGTAGCGGTCCGGACAACTGCTGCTGAGCCTGCGCCAGCCAGGCCGAACGCACCGCACGCTGCCAGCTACCAGGCTCATCGGCCATCTGCGCCCAGGCCTGCCGACGCGATTCGACCCAGTGCGGGAAGACCCGCCGCATGAACCAGAGGCGCTCGAAGACCAGCGTCCAATACAGCACGCACAGGCCGGCCAGCGCCCACATCACCACGCCGCCGGCAGCCATGAAATCGAGCAGCGCGTGACCGCTGTCGATCAGACCCAGCCAGTGAGCGCGCAGATCAGTCACGGCGTGGCGCCCCCGACAGGTGCAGCGCGATGAGGCCGGCGCTCTGCTGCTCCAGCAACTGGATCAGCGCCTTGCTACGGCTGGCCAGCAGGCTGTGCAGGAACAGCAGCGGAATCGCCACCACCAGGCCCAGCACCGTGGTTACCAGCGCCTGGGAGATGCCGTCGGCCATCAGCCGCGAGTCGCCGCCACCGCTCTGGGTGATGGCCTGGAAAGTGATGATCATGCCGGTCACGGTACCCAGCAGGCCGAGCAGCGGAGCAACGGCCGCCAGCAGCTTGAGCAGCGGCTGACCGCGCTCCAGCGGCGGGGTCTCCTGGAGGATCGCCTCGTCCAGCTTGAGCTCGAGGGTCTCCAGATCCGACAACTGTGGCTTCGGCCCCAGCACGCCGATGATGCGGCCGAGCGGATTGTCGTCGCGCGGCTGGTTCAGCTCGCGCATCTGGCTGCCCACCTTGCGACCGACGCCACCCAGATACACCATGCGCCAGATCGCCAGCAGCAGGCCGACGGCACCGAGCACCAGAATGACGCCGCCGACCAGACCGCCTTGCTTGACGCGATCCCACAGGTCCGGCTGGCGTTGCAGCTGGGCGATCAGCGTGCCGCGGCTCGGATCCACCGGCAATGTAGCCAGCGCATCGGAGCTGCTCAGATAGTCTTCGATCAAACCCTGACCGGACGGCTGGCGTGTCGGTACCAGCAGCTCGCCGGCATCGGCGTCGTAGCGCAGGAAGGCCTCGTCGGTGAATGCGGAAAAGCTGCCGACCCGCAGTACCGGCTGCTCGCTGCGCGCGCCATCGGTACCCACCACCGGCAGCTGTACGCGCTCGACGCGGCCGCTAGCCGCCAGGTCTTCCAGCAGGGTCATCCAGAACGCATCGAGGTCATCGGCCGACGGCAGCGCGCGGCTTTCCGCCAGGCTGCGCAGCTGGGTCAGGCGCTCGGGATACTGAGCGTTGAGCAGACTGTCCTGCCACTGGCCAACGATGTCACCTGCACTCTGGCGCACGACGCCGAACAGCTCACCCAGATGGCCAACACGCTGCGCCAGGAGTTTTTCCTGCTCGGCCAGCTCTGCCTCCTGGCGATCGAAGTCGGCCTTCAGGCGTTCGGCCTCGGCCTTCTGCTCGGCCAGTGCGGCACGGGCACGGGAAAGCAGTTGCTGCTGCTCGCCACGATCACGAACGAAGGCTTGCTCGCGGGCCTGCATGGCGCTGACCTCGGCGGCACGGTCGCTGCGAATGCGCTCGAGCAGCTGGTCGGGACTGAGCGGTTCTGCCGAATGAGCCGTGAGGGGCAACAGCGCGACAAGAAGGAGGGAAAACAGACGGCTCATTGCGCGGCCTCCTCGGCCAGGGTCTTCACGGGCAATTGCAGGTAGGCCGGAGCCTGTTGCTGACGGGCGATGGCGATGGCCTGCGTAAGCGGTCGGCGGGCGCTGCCGTCGAGCACTTCCCAGGCGCGAGTCTGCGGATTCCACCAGCCGCTCTCGTGAGCATCGAGAGTCTGGTAATAGAGCATCACTCGACCGAGCCGCAGGAATTCGACGCTGCGTGACTCCGCGTCGCCCGGCAGCTCGCCACGCCAGGCTTCCAGCGTGCGGCCGTAGTCGCTTTCGATCTGATAGGCCTCGAGGA
>DAMCQE010000079.1:0-7898 GCA_032105665.1 Pseudomonas sp.
CGGCGGTGACGGTGGCCGGCGTGCTGTTCATCGCCCTGCTCGGCTGGCGACTGGTACCCCGGCGCCAGGAGCAGGAAGGCAACGGTGATCTGTTCGAGATCAGCGCCTACCTCACCGAAGTTCGCGTGCCGGAAGGCTGCAAGTACGCGGGCCGCACACTGCACGCGCTGATCGGCGCGGTGCAGGATGAAGCCGATGTGCAGGTCATCGCGCTGATTCGCGGCGACGAGCGCCAGCGCATGCCGTCGACCTACGAGGTGCTGCGTGAAGGCGACATCCTGCTGGTGGAGGCCGACTCCGACAGTCTGAAGGCGCTGCTGGATGTCACCGGCGTCGAGCTGGCGGCCGATGTCGAGGAGCAGGAGAACAGGGCCCGCGACGAGCAGGAGGCCGCCGAGCAGGCCGTCGAGCAAGAGAAGGCCGAGAAGAACCACAAGAGCCGGCACGGCGAACTGACCCTGGCCGAGGCCATCGTCTCGCCGGGTTCCATGCTGGTGGGCACCAGCGCCAGCGGCCTCGACCTGCGCGAGCGCCACGGCGTCAACGTGCTGGCCGTGGCTCGCCAGGGGCAGCGCTTGCGCCAGCGCCTGGGCGAGATTCGCTTCGCCGCAGGCGACATTCTCCTGCTGCAGACCCGCGAGGATGCCCTGCAGTCGACTCTCAACAGCCTGGGTTGCCTGCCGCTGGCATCGCGCGGCCTGAGCATCACCACCCCGCGCAACGTACTGCTGGCCAGCGCGGTCTTCGCCATTACCCTCGCAACCATCGCCTTCGGCCTGCTGCCGGCTGCCACCGCGCTGGTCACCGGCGCGCTGGTGATGATCCTGGTCGGGTTGATCCCCGTCGGACGCATCTACGAGAGCATCGACATGCCGGTAATCGTGCTGGTGGCCGCGATGCTGCCGGTAGGCCAAGCGCTGGAGACCAGTGGCGGCTCGCAACTGATCGCCGACGCCCTGCTCTCGGTCGGCCAGTCACTGCCAGCAGCAGCGACGCTGGCGCTGCTGATGGTGGCGGTAATGCTGATCTCCAACGTGGTCAACAATGCCGCCGCCGCGGTGCTCGCCGCGCCAGTGGCGATCAGCCTGGCGCGTGGCATGGACGCCTCGGTCGATCCTTTCCTGATGGCGGTGGCGATCGGCGCCTCCTGTGCATTCCTGACGCCCATCGGGCATCAGTCCAACACCCTGGTGATGGCCCCGGGCGGTTACCGCTTCGGTGATTACTGGCGGCTGGGGTTGCCGCTGTCGATCCTGGTGGTGCTCTGCGCGGTGCCGACGATCCTCTGGATCTGGCCGCTCTGATGCACCACTACGGCCCCTTGCGGCGCCGTCGCGTGTCGCCGCTCAAACTGCCTTGAAGCGGCTGACATTGTCCAGCAGGGTACCGGCCAGGTCACTCAGGCGGCTGGCGGTGTGGTGGTTGCTGCCCACCGCCTCGCCGTTTTCCTCGGCCATGCGGGCGATGGTGGTCACCTTCTGCGCGATCTCGGCGGAAGCCGCGCTCTGCTCGCGCAACGCGTTGGAAATCTCTGCCACGGTGAACAGCACCTGATTGGCCGCCTCGCGGATGCCGCCCATGGCTTCGCCGGCGCGCTGGGCCCGGGCGACGCCCTCGTTGACCTTGGCCACGCCCTGCTCCATGCCCTGCACCGCCCCTTCGGTGCCTTCCTGAATGGCCGCGACCATCTGTGCGATCTCCTTGGTGGAGTTGGCGGTGCGTTCGGCCAGCTTGCGCACCTCATCGGCCACCACGGCGAAACCTCGGCCCTGGTCGCCGGCACGGGCAGCTTCGATCGCCGCATTGAGCGCCAGCAGGTTGGTCTGCGCGGCGATGTCGCCGATCACCCCGACGATGGCGGAAATCTGCCCGGAGCGCTCGCCCAGCTCGGCGACGGTACGCGCCGAATCACTCACCGAGACGGCGATCTGGCTGATCTCCTCGACCACTGCGGCGACGATCTCGCCGCCCTGGCGCGACAGCTCGCCGGAACGATGGGCCAGCGCGTCGGCCTCGCCGGCATTGCGCGCAATACTCTCGATGCCGACCGTCATCTGCTCCACCGCCGCGGCCATGCTCGATGCCGCATCGCTCTGGCACTGGGATGCCACATGAATCTGCCCCGAGGCGGTCGCCAGGCTGCGCGCCGAGTCGGCGACGTGATCGGAATTGTCCTTGATGCTGCCGATCAGCCGGCGCATGGCCTCGGCCATGTCGTTGAAGCTGCCGGCCACGTAGCGCAATTCATCGCGTGCAGCCAGGTCGATGTGTGCCGTGAGATCCCCTGCGGCGAGTCGTTCACTGCCTTCGCGCAAACTGCGGATGCTGGTCATTACCGACAGGTAGGCGCCCACCGACAGGTAGCCGATCACCGCCAGCACCACCAGCAGCACGGCGAGGTTGCCGTGCAGCATCTGCCGGGCGTCATCGATGCGCTGCTGCAGCAGCTGATCCAGGTTCGGCAGCAGCACGTCGTACATCTGCGTGTAGGCAATGCCGATCGCCTCGGTGGTCATGTCGAAGAACTGCGCGGATGAGGTGCTGGTGAAATCGCCGCGCAGCACCATGCCCTGCACCACCCGGTCGACCGCCTCGCCACGCTCGCGCAGCGTCGCCATTGCCCGCTGGAGCTGTACTTGCAGCTCCGGACGCTGAGCGATGACCTTATCCATGCTGCGTTCCATCTCCACCGTGGCCGAGCGGATTTCCTCGGTGATGACGATCAGCGCGGTACGCTGCTCGTCGCTGATCGCGCCCTTGGCCAGCATCGCCGAGGCGCTGCCGCGCAGGCGGCCGAGCCGCTCGATCAGAAACGGCAGGCGGCTGACCGCCGTGGTCATCAGGTAGTAGGTCTGCGGCTCCGGATCGAAGGTCAGGCCGTAGGCGTCCGACAGCAGCGTCTGGAAGTTCAGCAACTGGCCGATCAGCGCGGTGTGCGCCTGGTAGCTCTGTGCCTGCGACCAGCCCTGTACGTCCCGCTTGATCTCGTCCCAGCCGCGACCGATGTCCTGCCATTCGCGCATGCTGCGCTTGTCGTCGGCCAGCACACGGTTCAGCTCCGCCGTCGCGCCATCGACATTGGCCTGCAGCGCGCTTCGGCGATCGGCCATGCCCAAGTTACCGCCCAGCAGCATCGCCGACACGCCGCGGTGCTGCTGGGTCAGTTCCACCAGTTTGGACAATGGTCGCGCCAGAGCGGAAGCCACCAGTTCGTTCTCGGCGCGCTCGATGGTGCGGTTGAGCTGGCTGGCGATGGTCCACATCAGGCTGGCAAAGGCGAGGAACACCAAGAGCCCGATCAGGGCGAACTTGCTCGGATAATTGAGCCGGTTCATCAGCAGTTCGGCGGGGGAAAACACAAGTTTCATGGGGTTGTCCTGGTCGATACGAGATGCCTCTCGAAGCCGGCCGAGTCGCCCGCTCGAGGCAGGGCTAACTGGATGATCGGAACGAGATGAGACTTGGCGCGCAAAATACGGAGGCGACCTCTCGGTCACCCTGACCAAAGTCAAGATCGAGGGTTAAAAAACCGGCGCCAGCCAACCGTCCATCCAATTATCCGATTCCGCGCCTCGGACCCGCACGCCGCCCTCCCCAGGGTCGAACTCCGGCGCGCCGATGCAATCCCACCACCCTGTGATCTCCTTCTTTGGCAGTCGGGCTTTACCTGAGCCCGCAAGCGTGAATAATGCCGCCCCTTTCGACGTGACGAGGTATCCATGACGGCGCCAGCCACCGCAGCGACTCCGCCCCTTTCCGCCCGAGCCGTGCTGCTGATCGAACTGGCCCTGGCCATGGGCGGTTTTGCCATCGGCACCGGCGAGTTCGCCATCATGGGCCTGATGCCCAATGTGGCCGAGGGCCTTGGCATCAGCGAACCCCAGGTGGGCAACGTGATCAGTACCTACGCGCTGGGCGTGGTGGTGGGTGCGCCGCTGCTGGCGATCCTCGGCTCGCGGCTGCACCGCCTGCACCTGCTGCTGTTGCTGATGGGCTTCTTCGCCCTGGGCAACTTCGCCAGTGCCCTGGCGCCCGACTACCCGACCCTGATGATCGCCCGCTTCGTCACCGGCCTGCCCCACGGTGCCTATTTCGGTGTGGCAATGCTGGTGGCCGCCTCCATGGTGCCGCCGGACAAGCGCGCCCAGGCCGTGGCGCGGGTGCTGATGGGCCTGACTGTGGCGATCCTGATCGGCAACCCGCTGGCCACCTGGCTCGGGCAGTGGCTGAGCTGGCGCTACGCGTTCGCCCTGGTCGGTGCCATCGCCCTGCTGACGGTGCTGCTGGTGGCGCTGTTCCTGCCGCTCAACCGCGACGAGCCGCGAAACAGCCCGCTGCACGAGATCCGCGCCTTCAATCGGCCGCAGGTCTGGCTGGCCCTGGCGATCAGCTCCATCGGCTTCGCCGGCATGTTCTGCGTGTTCAGCTACATGGCGCCGACCCTGCTGGAAGTCACCGGCGTCAATGCCGGCTGGATTCCCTTCGCCCTGGCCGCCTTCGGCCTCGGCGGCATCGTCGGCAACGTGTTCGGCGGCTGGCTGTTCGATCGCCTGCGTTTCCAGGCGGTCGCCTGGCTCCTGCTGTGGAGCGCCTTGGTGCTGCTGGTGTTTCCGCTGGCCGCGCACTCGGTGTGGACGATCTTTCCGGCGGTATTCGCCGTGGGCACCATGGTCTCGCTGTCACCGGCCCTGCAGACCCATCTGATGGACGTCGCGGCGGATGCCCAGACCCTGGCGGCAGCCTCCAACCATGCCGCCTTCAACATCGCCAACGCCTTGGGACCCTGGCTCGGCGGTCTGGCGATCACCGCCGGACTCGGCTGGACCTCCACCGGTTATATCGGCGCCGCGACGGCCGTAGGCGGCCTGCTGGTGTTCGCCTGGGCCTGGAAGGTGCAACGCAGCGAGCAGGAGGCCGACGCCCGCAGCGCCGCCTGCTGTTCCTGATGCCGAATTTCGCCTGGCGAGCGGCCTCCAGCCTGGCGCGCAACATGCAGTAATCAGTGCTGCGACGACCCGTCTTGCAGATCGTCCGGCAAGCGGGTCCCATCTATGGCTTTCTGATCGTCGAGGTGAACGCCCTTGCAGCGTTTCTTCCTGTTCCGCAGCAAGGCCCGCCGGCTCTGCCTGCTGCTGGTTGCCATGATCGCCGTTGGCCTGCCGGTCGGCTGTTCGGTGCTCGCGCAGAAGGAACGCGAACTGGTATTTCGCATCGAGCCGGGCAACGCGTCCTGGTTCAGCGGCCTGCCCCGCGGCGTCGAAGAACTGCAGTTGACGCACTCGACCTTCGGCAACCAGCAGAACATCCACGCCTGGTGGTGGCCGGCGGCCGATGCCGATGCTCCCGCGCTGCTCTACCTGCACGGTGTGCGCTGGAACCTCACCGGCCATCTGTTCCGTCTCGAGCAGCTGCGCAACCTGGGGTTCTCGGTGCTGGCCATCGACTACCGCGGCTTCGGCCAGAGCCTGGGCGAGCTGCCGTCCGAACGCAGCGTCTACGCCGACGCACGGGTCGGCTGGGAACGTCTGAAGGCGCTGCAACCGGACCCGGACAAACGCTTCATCTACGGCCACTCCCTTGGCGGCGCGGTGGCCGTGGACCTCGCTGCCGAGCTTGGCGAACAGGCCGAGCGCGGCGACAGCCCGCCGCAAGCGCGGGCGCTGATCATCGAATCGACCTTCACCTCGCTGGCCGACGTGGCGACGGTGGTTTCCGACACCACGCTGCCGGTGCGCTGGCTGCTGTCGCAGAAATTCGACTCGATCGACAAGATCGACCGCATCGGCATGCCGCTGCTGGTGGTGCACGGCACCGATGACCGCTACGTGCCGGCACGCTTCAGCGAACAGCTCTACCAAGCCGCACGCCCGCCCAAGGAGCTGCTGCTGGTGGAGGGCGCCACGCACAACAACAGCCTGCGCATGGCACCCAGCGCCTACGCCAGGGCACTGCAGGCGTTACTCAAGTCCGCCAGTCAGCCGTCGGTGGAGATCTCCAGCCGCGATTAGATTCGGCAGCAATACGCTGCTGACTATCGACAAGTGATGTAGAGTTCGCACACATTTACGTGAGATCTCTACAGTTATTCATTGGCTCTGTTTGATATTGGCTTTGCCGACATCGAATGCCGCCGAACGCATGCGCGCCTGGCGAGCACTGAAGGCAGCCGGCGCTGCGGCATTGCGCGACGGCGTCTACCTACTACCGGATCAGCCAGCCTGTCGCGAAAGCATGTCCCGTGTCGAGCGCGACATCCTCGGCGGCGAAGGTTATGCCTGCGTTCTGCCGGTGTGCGATCCCCAGGGCGAGCGCTTCGTCTCGCTGTTTTCCAGAGCGTCGGAGTACGCCAGCCTGCGTGCCGAGGCCGACGCTCAGCTCATCCAGGTCACGCCGGAGACCGCGCTGTCGCTGACGCGCCAGGCGCGCAAGTTGCGCAAGGCCTACGCCCAACTCACGGAGATCGACTTTTTCCCGGATGCGGCGCAGCAGCAGGCCGACGCCAAACTGCGCGAGCTAGAACTGGCCATCAGCCGGGCGCTTTCACGCGACGAGCCGAGCAGCCAGGAACAGGCGCTGGAACGGCTGTCGTTGCACGAGTTCAAGGGACGCACATGGGCCACCCGCTGCCGACCCTGGGTCGACCGCCTGGCCAGCGCCTGGTTGATCAGGCGCTTTATCGACCCCGCGGCGCGCATCCTCTGGTTACCGACGCCCGAAGCCTGCCCGAGCGAGGCACTGGGCTTTGATTTCGATGGCGCGCGCTTCAGCCATGTCGGCGACCGCGTCACGTTCGAAACCATCCAGGCCAGCTTCTCCCTGGCGGCGCCCGGGCTCGACCGAGTGGCCGCTGTTGTGCACTACCTGGACATCGGCGGCACCCAGCCTGCCGAAGCCGCGGGCGTGGAGCGAGTGCTGGCCGGCCTGCGAGCCAGCCTGGAAAGCGACGACGAATTACTGGACGCCGCCTGCGCCATCTTCGATGGATTGCTGGCGGCCTTTGCCGTGGAAACGCAGACCGATGAATGACAACAGCATGCAACCCGACTCGGCAAAACCGCGTAGCGAGCCCGTGAGTTTCAGGCAGGCGCTGCTGTTCTGGCTCAAGCTCGGCTTCATCAGTTTCGGCGGCCCGGCCGGGCAGATCGCGATCATGCATCAGGAGTTGGTGGAGCGGCGTCGCTGGATCTCCGAACGGCGCTTTCTCCACGCACTCAACTACTGCATGCTGCTGCCCGGCCCGGAGGCGCAGCAACTGGCGACCTATATCGGTTGGCTGCTGCACCGCAGCTGGGGCGGAATCGTCGCCGGTGCGCTGTTCGTATTGCCGTCGCTGCTGATCCTCATCCTGCTGTCCTGGATCTACCTTGTCTTCGGTGAGGTGTCGCTGGTCGCCGGGATCTTCTACGGCATCAAACCGGCCGTGACCGCCATCGTGCTGCATGCAGCCCACCGCATCGGCTCGCGCGCACTGAAGAACGGCTGGCTGTGGGCTATCGCCGGCGCCTCGTTCGTGGCGATCTTCGCGCTCAACGTGCCCTTCCCGCTCATCGTGCTGGGGGCTGCCCTGGTCGGCTACCTGGGCGGACGCTTCGCCCCCGGCCAGTTCAACCTTGGCGGTGGCCATGCGGCGGCGGACAAATCCTATGGCCCGGCGGTGATCGATGACGACACCCCACCACCTGCCCATGCGCGCTTTCGTTGGCCTCGCCTGATCGCGCTGCTCGGCATCGGCGCCGTGCTCTGGATACTGCCGATGGCTCTGCTGATGGCGCTGTTCGGCTGGGGCGGCACACTCACCCAGATGAGCTGGTTCTTCACCAAGGCCGCGCTGCTGACCTTCGGTTGTCTACCAGGGTGCAGTCGGGCACTACGCCTGGCTGACCCCGACTCAGATGATC
>DAMCQE010000079.1:7998-11342 GCA_032105665.1 Pseudomonas sp.
TGTCTACCAGGGTGCAGTCGGGCACTACGCCTGGCTGACCCCGACTCAGATGATCGATGGCTTGGCGCTGGGCGAAACCACGCCCGGCCCGCTGATCATGGTGGTGGCCTTCGTCGGCTTCGTCGGCGCCTACGTGCAGCCGGTCTTCGCTGCCGACCAGGCATTTGCCGCCGGCGCCCTCGCAGCGTGTCTGGTCACCTGGTTCACCTTTCTGCCGTCGTTCCTGTTCATTCTGGCCGGAGGCCCCGTGGTGGAGTCGACTCACGGCCAGCTCAAGTTCACCGCCCCACTCACCGCAATCACGGCCGCGGTGGTCGGCGTGATCGTCAACCTGGCGCTGTTCTTCGGCTACCACGTGCTCTGGCCAGAGGGCTTCGCCGGCAGATTCGACTGGCCCTCGGCGATGATCGCGCTAGGTGCAGCCGTGGCGCTGTTCCGCTACAAGCGTGGCGTGATCCAGGTGTTGCTGGCCTGCGCTGTGGCCGGCCTGGCGGTGCATCTGCTGAGATAAGCCATCCGGCGACTCAGCTGAATCGCTCAACGCTGCAATCCTTCGATCAAGGCACGGTGAAATTCTTCCGGCGCCTCGACTTGGGGTGAATGCCCCAGGTCCGGGAAGGCCACCAGCCTGGCCTGGGGAATCATGGCGGCGGCCTGTCGGCCCAGTTCGGGGTAGTTGCCCAGGCGTTTGGCGACCTCGTCCGGCGCCCGGTTGGCGCCAGGCGCGGTGCGGTCCAGGCCGCCGATCAGCAGCAGTGTCGGTGTGCTGATGCGGGGAAACTCGTGGATCACCGGCTGGGTGAAGACCATTTCCGAAGTCTGCGCCTGGTTCCAGGCCACCCGCTCCTTGCCCTCGCCGGCGTACATGCCGGCCAACATGGCGACCCAGCGGTCGTACTCCGGCTTCCAGTTGCCGTTGTAGTAGAACTTCTGCTGGTAGGCCTTGATGCTGTCGAAATCGGTCTTCAGCTCGGCCTGGTAAAGCTGATCGATGGGTGCATAGGGCACGCCTTCGGCCTGCCAGTCCTCCAGTCCGATGGGGTTCACCAGCACCAGCTGCTCGGCCAGCTGCGGATAGTTCAGCGCCAGCCGCGCGGCCAGCATGCCGCCCATGGAATGACCGATGACGCTGACCTGGTCGATGCCCTCCTGCTGCAACAGGGCCTGGGTGTTGTGCGCCAGCTGGGCGAAGCTGAACTGGTAGCCCTCGGGCTTGCTCGAACTGCAGAAACCGACCTGATCAGGGGCGATTACGCGGTAACCCGCCTCGCTGAGCACCTCGATGGTGCGCTCCCAGGTCGCGCCACAGAAATTCTTGCCATGCAGCAGGAGCGCCGTGCGGCCGTTCGCCTGGCCGGTCGGCGCAACGTCCATGTAGGCCATCTGCATCGGCTTGCCCTGGGACTCGAAACGATAGTGCTTGAGCGGATGCGGATAGCTGAAGCCTTCCAGCTGCGGGCCATAGCTGGTCCGGCTTTCGGCCAGTACTGGCAGGCTCAGGGTTAGGCCGGCGGCAAGCGCCAGAGCGGACACGGCAGTTTTCACGGGGCGACTCCTCTGTTCGGTGAGACAGCTCCGTACATAGGAATGCATTCGTGCTGCCGGGTTCGCGACCGGATTGCGACAGCGCATGTCCCGGCCGCGTCCGCGGCGAATTGCTTCAGAGGCGGAAGCGCCCCACCAGCCGGTTGAGCTGCGTGGCCAGCCGCGCCAGCTCGTCGCTGGCCACCGAAGTCTGCTGCGCGCCGGTGGCGCTCTGCTCGGAAATGTCGCGAATGGCTACCAGGTTGCGGTCCACCTCTCGGGCCACCTGTGCCTGTTCCTCGGCGGCACTGGCGATGACCAGGTTCATCTCGTTGATCTGCCCGACCCGCTCGGCGATCAGCCCCAGCGCCTGATCCGCCTCGTCGGCCATGGCCTGGCTGCGCGCGGCGAATTCGCTGCTTTGCTGCATATCGTGCACCGACTGCTCGGTGGCGCTCTGGATCGCGCCGATCATGCGCTCGATTTCCTGGGTCGAACTCTGAGTGCGCTGCGCCAGGTTGCGCACCTCGTCAGCCACCACCGCGAAACCTCGCCCGGCCTCACCGGCGCGCGCCGCCTCGATGGCCGCGTTGAGTGCCAGCAGGTTGGTCTGCTCGGCGATGGAACGGATCACGTCGACGACCTTGCCAATGCTCGCCGCTTCCTCGGCCAGCCGCGTCACGGTGCCGACGCTTTCCTGCAGCCGATCGCTGAGCTGGTGAATGGTCTGGCGCGTCGCCGTGACCTGCCGGCGGCCCGCATCGGCGACCGTCTCGGCATTACGCGAGGCATCGGAGGTGCGGTTGGCGTTGCCGGCCACCTCGTCCACCGCCGCCGACATCTCGGTGACCGCAGTGGCGGCCATCTGCACTTCCTCGTTCTGCTGGTGGATGCCCTGGGCAGTGTGCTGGGTGACCGCATGCAGCTCTTCGGCGGCGGACGCCAGTTGCGTGGCCGAGCCCTGGATGTCCTGCAGGGTGTCGCGCAGGGTCTGCTGCATCTGCCGGATCGACTGCTGCACCTGGGTGATCTCGTCACGCCCGCGGCACTCGATGGTACGACTCAGGTCACCTGCGGCGACCGAGGCTGCCGCCTGCTTCAGCGCTTCCAGCGGCCGGCTGATGCTGCGCAGCAGGACCATGGCGAAAATCCCGCCGCCGATCAGCATGACCAGCAGCAAACCGATGTTCAGCACCCGATTGCGCTGATAGAGCGCCAGAGCGCGCTCGTACTCGCCCTTGGCTTCGCCCAGTTGCAAGCCGATCAGCTCGCTGAAGCCCTCGGAAATCGGGTCGATCAGCGGGTACAGATCGTTGATGACGAATGCGGCCAGGCGCTTTTCGCTGTGGCGGTCGAGAATGCGTTCAAGGTCGTCCAGCGGTGCGTCGGCCTTCTGCATCAGCACTTCGATGCGGGCGGACGCCTGCCGCTCGGCGTCGATCAGGCTGGTGTTCATGTACTCGCCCCAGAGCCGCCGGATCTCGGCCCGCGCGGTCCGTACGTCATCACGCGCCTGCTGGTAGCTGAGCATCCCGCTGCGCGTCTTGTGCGTGGCGTCGACGATCTTCACCGCATAGAGGTCGGCGATCAGCTTGAGGTCGCGCAATGGCACCACGCGGTCGAGATAAACGGTGTTGAGGCCGGCAACGCTGCGCTGCTGCGCGTTCAGCCCGGTCAGGCCGATGACCAGACAGGCGCTCAGCATTGCCCCGATCAGGATCAGCAGGCGGGCTCGGATAGTCAGTTGCTGCATCATTCGTTCTTTTCCATATGGCATGCCGGCGCCGAAGGCGTGGCAAATTGGCAAGTAAGGCAACAGG
>DAMCQE010000080.1:0-11070 GCA_032105665.1 Pseudomonas sp.
TTCTCCAGCGCCGCTCGCGCCGCGGCGTTCTTCGCCGCGAAGTCGTCGCGCGTCGTGCCCGAGTAGCGGTACTGCTGGGCCAGCGAGAACAGGCTGCGCAGCGCGTGCGCGCCATCATTGAGCCAGCGCTCCAAGGTGCTGCGGTCGATCAGCGCCGTGTGGTGCGCCAGGATGAGTTTGCGTGCCAGGTCGTCGTAGTCGGCCAGCAGGTACACCGCCATGAAACCGAGCTGAGCATTGACGAACAGCGGCAGCTTCACCGGCTGCACGTTCATGTTCTCGCCCAGCGACAGCGCCGCTGGCACGTCGGCCAAGGCCTGATCCACCTGTTCGCGCAGGGTCTGCAGACGGGTCCTGGTGTCGGCGAGCTTGTCCTCGATCCGCAACATCCACCAGTCCGAGTACGGGTCGTCCTGCTCGGCGCCGCGCTTCATCTTGTTCATGGCGCCGATATAGCCGTTGAGTCCGATGATGCCGGGGCGCCCCTCGGTCGGCGCGCGGCCGTGCCAGATGCGCGAAGCGTGGTGCGTGTGCAGCGTCAGCGACATCGCGCTGCGCAGCGATCCGAGATTCAGTTGCAGGGGTTCATTGGCCATGGGTGACGACTCGCATTAACGGAACGAGTCGCCAGCATCGGCACCGCCCGGAAGGCCGTCAGTCAACAAACCGCAATCGGCGTGCGCCCGGTTTGTCGGTGGCGGGAAGGCTGGCTGTCCCAGCTATCCCCTGGGGATAGCCTCGCGGCGGGTAGCGACGGCAAGCGCCGCCTGCTGTCCCAACTGTGCAATGAAACCTTCGAGTTGGCCGTCGGCAACATCGGCATGGCGGCCGGCGGCGATGTCGGCCCAGCCCATGCAAGCTGCTTCCTGCAGCGCCTTGAGTTTGGCTGCTTCAGGCTCCTTGGTATTCATGGTGAATCTCCAGTGAGGAAAACCTCCTTCACTCCCGTGCCGGCGGCCACTGCTGCGCGGCGTGCAACACGCGCAGGATGGACACCGCGCGGGTGTCCTCCATGTAGACCACCACGTAGTTCGCACGCACGACCATCTCCCGCGTGCCGGCCACGCGGCCAGGCCGGTAGAGCTTCGGGCGCTCCGGCAGCTTCGCGGCCTTGGCCTCGATGTCGTCCTTCAACCGCTGCGCGGCATCGGGGTTGTCGTCCGAGATGTAGTCAACAATCGCCAGCAGGTCGGCGCGGGCAGCTTCCCGCCACTCAAGTACGCGCACGCCGCTTCCTGTCGATCAGGGCCTGCGCCTCATCCATGACCTGCTGGTGCGGCACCGGCGGCCGTGTGTCGGCCAGCGCCTCCTGGACCTTCGCCCGGAACCAGGCATCGTAGGCCTCCGGGTCGGCCGTGAGGCCAGCCGGCAGTGCGCCTTCCTTGACCACACGGGTCAGCAGGATGCGCACGGCGTCCGAAACGGTGAGGCCGACCCCGGCGAGTTTCTCGGCTGCATCGGCCTTGAGCTTATCGTCCACGCGGATGTGCAGCATCGAAGTCTGTGCGGCCATCGTTGCTTCTCCTGTTATGCATTAGCCCCTACTTTGTATCTCAATTGAGACCTTGGCAAGGGTGTAGCCGGATTGACCCGCCGGAAGGCTCCCTGTCCCAGCTATCCCCAGGGGATAGCTCGGCCGGTCACGGGTCGCGCAGGGCCGCCCGCAACCGCGCCAGGTGGGCGCGCGCCACTTCGGGGGATACCGGCGGTGCCGATGGCGCCGGTGCCGGTGCGGGTGGACGGGAAGCAGGCGGCACCGTGGCGCTGTCGCCCGCCCAGGCCTTGAACTCCCCACGGATCGCCTTCTGGATGATGCCGAACAGGTAGCCAGCCGGGTTGCGCACCGAGCTGTTGCAGCAGCGCGCCTCCCATTCGTCCAGCACCGCCTGCCGCAGGGCTTCGTCCACCTGCCGCAAGGCCACCAGCGCGCCGGACTGCTGCTCGTGCTTCAAACGCTGGAAGCGGTCTGGCAGCCGCAGGTTCTGCAAGGCCCTCGCGCGCGGTACTGTACGTACTTCATTTATACGATCATTACGTACTTTACGGTCCTGCTTCGGAATCCGAAGAGAGCCGTCCGGCGCGGGTTTCGGCCCTGCTTCGGATTCCGAAGACGGGCGCGCAGCATTCCGAAGAAGGGCTTCCTGGCCTTCTTCGGATTCGTGGTCCGCACCCTCCTGTGGATAACCTGGCGTCGTCCAGCCATGCCGCGCCATGCGCTGCGCCAGCACCTGCAAGCGGGTCGGCAGCGTGCGGCCGCTGAGCAGCGGGTCTTCGGCGATCTCCCGCAGCGTGTTCATGCCCACGACCTGCACCGCCTTCGCCGCGTGCGTGAGCGCCTGACTGACCAAGCCCAGGTAGTCCGGGTCGAGCTGCATCGCCTCGAAGGGCGACAGCGGTTCGTCGTGCAGCACGTAGAGGTTGCCTTGGATACGGCCGGTCCTGGGATCGCGCCGCCGCCGCACCAGGCTGAGCCAGCGTGTCAGCCGCAGCAGCGTCAAGGCGCGCGCCACGGTCTCGTGCGAGGCTTGTGCCGCGCAGGGCATCGAGGCCAGGTAGGGGCGCAATTGGTCGTAGGTGGGAAAGGCGGTCACGCCGTCGTCGTTGAGCTGCAGACGGAACACCTGCCAGGCGTTGCGCTCCAGCGGCGTCAGGCGTCGGTCGAGGAACAGTCGGCGTGGCACGCTCTCATGGCGGTTGCCGCTGTAGAGGAAACCGTCCTGGTTCGGCGCCGTGCCCTGCGCCGGTTCCTTCGACTCAAGGTGCCGCAGCGCCTCGTCGAACAACGCCGACAGCGCAACCGGGCCTTCGCGCCGTGGTGCGCCGCCCGTGGTCATGGCTACACCAGCCCCTGGTCGATCCAGTTGCGTATCGCCGCCCACACCACCGACATCGGCAGGCTCAGCGCCTCGGCCAGGTCCATGGTCAGCGCCAGCATCGCCATGTCATCGGTCAGGGCGATATGGCGCTCGGTGACGCCGGCCTTCCAGCGCTCCCACAAGGTCACGTCCTGCGCCTCATCGAGCACCGGATGCCGGCCCTTGCGCTTGGGTAGCCCGAGGATGTCGCGGCGCAGCGCCACTTCCTGATGCGTGAGGCCGTAGAACTTGCTGACCATCTCCGTGCTCGCCCCCAGGCGCAGCATGCGGTCCACCGTGGCGATCTCCCGCTCCACGTCGTGCACCTGGCTCAGCAGCCGCTTCAACACCTCCCGGTTCACCGACACCGAACACCACGACACCGTGGCATTCACCAGCATGCTCACGAGTTCGGGGTGCTTCAGCGCATCCAACTCCTCCTCGCCGAAGCCCATGGCCTTGCAGCGGCGCAACTGGCCGTTGCGCAGGTCATGCAGGGCCTGGGCGATCACGGCCTGGTTGAGCGGGTGCGGTGCCGACATGCGAGAGCCTCCTGCGCTCAGGATTCCTGGCCCGCTTCGCCGGCTTGCAGGTCCAGCAGCCGGCGCGCCAGGCGCAGCAGACGGAACAGCTTCACCAGCGCAGCATCGCTCAGGCGTGTGGCCGAGCCGCCGTGGCCATGCAGCAGCGCCGCCAGCTCGTCGGCCAGCCGCGCGCGGTCCAAGCCGTTCGCGGCAGGCGGCGCCGCACTCAGCGCATGCAGCAGGGTGAGCACCGCCCGCGCGAACGCCGGCAGCGCTTTCGCCTGGCCCACGGCCGGCGCCACGCAGACGAAGCCGATGCCGCCGTCGATGGCCTCGATGTGGTCGGCCACCGCCGCGTCCCCGGCAATCTCGCGCGCGAACTGCGCGATGTGCACGCGCAGGCGATCCGGCGCGTCCAGCCCCGGCTCGATATACCAGACGTCCGAGATGGGATAGAGCCCGCCAGCCTGCACGGGGATCGCACGCAGCGCGTCGACCTCGAAGTCGGGCAGCTTGTCGCCGAGCTGGTCCGCGACCATCCGTTGGATGGACAGCAGGCGCTCGGTGGTCGGTGCCGGTGTCACGATGTGCCCTTGCAGACGCTCGTCGCGTTGCCCGTACTGTTCCTCCGGCGCTCCGGGCGGTGCAGGCGGTGTTGCTGCTGGCGCCGGAGGCGCGACCGGCGTGGTGTCGCGCGGCACAGACGAGGCGGGTGGCTGCCGAGGCGCGGAGACCGGCGAGGGCGGTGTAGCAGGCAAGACAGGTGCTGCCGGGGGCGTCGGCGCTGCCGGTTCGCTGGTCAGCGCACGCTGGCGGCTTTCGCTGTCGTTGATCTCCAGCGCCAGCGTGTCGTAGTCCGCCTCCAGCAGCTCGGCCATCTGGCCCACGAGCTCGTCCTGCACCCGCTGCGGCGAGAAGTCGTCTGGCTGAGTGTCGAACTGCGTCAGCACGTCCTGAAACAAGGTAGCGAAGTCCACGGCCACGGTGCGGCCCAGCGCACGCCGCTCCCAGGTGCGCTCGCACGCCTTGCGCAGCACCGCGAGCCGGTCCACCTGATGCCGGCCCAATCCGCCGTACAGCAGCGTCGGGATCGCCGGGAGCAGATAGCGCACCGCATCGTTCATGCGGCTGATGTGCGACTGCGGCACCGGATAGCCGTCGGCAGTCAGCCGCCGCGCGAGTTCGCTCTGCGACAGCGCCTGGCCGCTTTCCTGCTCGTAGAACTCGCGCGCCTTCTCGATGCCCAAGGCCCGCTCGATGAAGGTCAGCCCGCCGCGCAGCTCGTTCTCGGCCAGATGCCCGGTCAGCGCCACGATTTCGCCGCGCACCGGCCACGGGCGGAACAGGCACGCAATGCGGAAGAAGCGTTCCTCCTTGGTCTCGCTCCACAACTCGCGCAGGATCGCCAGCCGCGTGTTGCCGCCGTTGCGAATGATGTAGTGCGCCTCGCCCGGCCTGCGCGTGATCGCGGGGGGCGCGTCCAGCCCACGTTCGCGGATGGACGCCTTGATCTCCGCATAGGCCGGGTTGCGCGTCACGCGCGGGTCGTGGTCGTAGGGCCGCAACTGGTCCAGCGTCACCACCATCGGCGTGTCGGCGATGGGGTCGCTCAAGGTCGCGGCCGAAGGGCCACTGCGCTCGAAGCCGGTGGCCAGCAGCTTGGCAGCCATGTCCTGCGGCGTCAGCTCAGCCACGGCCGTTCTCCTGCGCCTGCCTGTCGGCGCGGCGAAGCTGCGCGCGGGCATTGCGGTCGGCACGGTGGTCGCTCGCAGTCGAACTGGTGTAGATCGACGCGCAGCCTGGTTTCGTGAATTTCAGGTGCCCGCCGGACGTGCGCACCACGCGCCAGCCTTCGCCCAGCGCGAACTCGATCAGCGCGCGCAGCCGTTCACGGCCGCGCGCCAGTTCATGTGCGCTCGCCATGGCTGGCCCCTCCCGCATCGGCCCGGCCGGTGACCAGCGCGAAGCGCTCCCGCCACGCGGGGAACAGCTCACCGGCCAACGTGCGCATGGTGTCCAGCGCTGCGGGCGCCGTGCGCCCAGCCGGCCGCCGGTACTCCACCCGATGCACCGGCAATCCTCGTGTCGCAGCGCGCGGATAGGCTTCGATGGCCGGCACGTCGGTGTCCAGCACCTGCACGCCGGCCTGTTCCTGGAACACCTGTCGCAGCGCCTGCTGGACCAGCCGTGCGTTCGACGACACCGGATGCACACGGTTGATGAGCAGGCGCAGCGGCGGCGGTTCGATGCCCAGGTGCCGATACGGCGCGATGTCCTCGATCAGTTGCAGCGTGCCGCGTCGCAGCTCGCGTGCCGCGAGGATTTCCGGCGTCACCGGCGACAGCGCCAGGTCGGACGCCAGCACCGCCATCTCCAGCAGCACGCTGCGCGCGCCCTGCGTGTCGATCAACAGCAAGTCATAGTGCGGGCGGAAGACGGGAAGCAAATGGCGCAGTCGCAGGCGCCCATCCGGAGCGTGCAGCAGCAGCGTGTTCAGTTCGCCGCGGTCGTCGTTGGAGAGCACCAGGTCCAGGCCCGCGATCGCGGTGCGCGACACCAATTGCTCGATGCGCCGCTCGTTGAAGGCCAGCATCTCGTAGATGCCGGCGGGCGCGCGCACGTCCAGCGTGAAGTAGCTCGACAGCGTGGGCTGCACGTCCAGGTCCAGCAGCAGCACACGCAGCCCGGCATCGGCGATGAAGCCGCCCAGGTTGGCGGCCGTCGTGGTCTTGCCCACGCCGCCCTTGGTCGAAATGATGGACACCACCTGCATGAGCTTCTCCTCGTCGAATGGCATGAACCGAGAAGAAGCGTCAGGCGCGTTCTTTGAGGCGCTCGGCGATCCACTGTTCGATCTCCACCGAGTCCCAGCCCACCGCGCGCACGCCCAGGCGCAGCGCCTTGGGGAACTTGCCTTCCTTCATCAGGCTGTAGATGTGCGCGCGCTTGAAGCCGGTCTTGGCTTCGACCTCGGCGCGGCGCAGGATGCGGTGCTCGGTCGGTGCCGCCGTGGCGGTGGTCTGCGAAGACATGAGGGTCACTCCTTAACGCTCAGTGGCGCTGATTGGCGTGACTCGAATTAAGAACGCCGCGTTAAAGAAAGACACCGCAAATGCGGTTTCCGCGACCGCAGATACGGTCTGGCATCGCTCAGGAAGTTGTGCTCTGCAGATTGCGCCGAGCCAGTGCGAACTTGGCCTGCAGGGTGCGCTCGGTGATGCCCATCGCGTTGCCGTGGTGCGCCACCATCGCGCTGATGATGGCCTCCTGCGTCAGGAAGCTGGAATACGGCATGCCGCTGGGCGACTTGCCCAGCAGCAGCGTCAGTAACCCGCCAACGATGTTCAGGTAGGTCGATTCGCTGCGCGGCCCCAGCGTGTTCGCACGCTCCGTGTCGGCCGCGCAGGCGGCGTGCGTTTTCAGCAGCGCCTCATGCTCGGCGCGCAGCGTCTCGTGCACGCCCAGGTGTTCCGCCAGCCGCGCCTTGATCGCTTCCCGTTCGACCAGCAATGCGCCCACTGTGTCCAGGCTGATCGCCGGGTGAAGCGCACGCTCGATCTCATCGAACAGAAACGTCGGTTTCTCGCCGGGGTAGTAGTGCGCCATCCAGGCTTTCAGATCGACGTGCCGCACCGTCAGCGACGGGTCGTCCATCGCCAGGCCCTGCGTGTCCCGCACCAAGCCCTCCTTGCCATACGGCATCTCGCCGTGAGCCAGCGCATCGAAGATTCTTTCGGCGTTCAACCGCAGCATCGGCCAGCGCGGAAACTCCGTTGCCTCCGGCAGAGGCCGCTGTCCCAAGATCGCCAGGATGCGCCGCTCGAAGCGCAGCAATCCGCTCCAGCGGATTGCCGCCTCGATCGGGCGGTAGTAGGTCTTGGCGCCATCGGCCAGGCTGCTCGACTTCGGCATATCGCGCGCCTCCATTCGTCATCGCACCGAGTCCAAGCACGCGCACCCGCCGTACAGGCGGCGTGCGTGGCTGTCCAGGAATCTCCGGGCGAAACGAGCAGGTGGCGAAGCGGCGAAGACCGTGGCATCGGTGATACCGCCGGTTCCGATGCGAGATGTGCGCCTTGCCGCGCAGGGCGCCATCACTCACAATTCGCAAGCCGCGAAACATGCTGTCACCAGCGTCATTCGCGGGCGCCATGCTTGACCCGGATAACCAGGCCAAAGTCTTTGCAGGGAAAAAGGCCCAGTAAAGCGCGATCAGCTCAACACGCCAGAGCCGATGCGCATACGGCAAGCACTGTTGCGCCGCGCGTCTTCGCTGTGACGCGTCACGATGGGCATGCGAATTTCATCGCAGGATGCCAACTGCAAGCGCGAGCAACGCCTGAGTGCAGCGCGCCCGTGCACCGCTGCAATGGAATCCCGCTGTGGCAAAACAGGTCTGGCGCTTTGACCAAAATGGAATCGGTCAACCTGCCTGAGGCAGCCTCATGCGAGCCGTTGCGCATCCAACGGCATATGGCCGACACGCTGCGCACGGTCGATGAAGTGACGCAGCGGCTCCGACATCGCGCCCTCGGCATGTAGCAGGTAGGTCGTCAACGCCGCCGAGTCTTCATCCAGCGGCCGGACGATCACGTCCGCCTGCCGGCATGCCACCGCGTGCGCCGCGGTGGAAAATCCCACGCCATAGCCGGCCGCCACCAGGGCCAGCATCAGCGAGTGGGTCGTCACGTACTCGGCCACGATCGGCGGTGTCTCCACCAGGCGTAGCAGGCGCTCGCATTGCCGGCTGCACTCCTCACACACCTGCGGGTGGCACAGCACCAGCGGGTAGCCCACCACCTCTTCCAGCGGCACCCGCTTGTGCGCCAGCAAGGGGTGCCTCGCGGGTATGGCCACCACCAGTGGGTCTTGCCACACCGGCATGGCGATCACCCCGGCCTCCATCTCGCCGGCCATCGCAAAGGCCGCGTCGTACAGGTCGTTGCCCAGCCCGCCCACCACCTGCGACAGCGGCGCCTCGAACAGCCGGATGCCCACTTCCGGCGCCTCCTCCCGGCACAGCGCGAGCAGTGCCGACAGCCGGGTCCGCCCGACGCCGCCGGCCAAGGCGATACGCAGGGTGCCCCGGTGTCCCGCCGCCACCGCCCGCGCCTTGGTCTGGGCTTGCTCAAGGGTCAGCAGCACGCGCCGGGCCTCCTCCAGGAACACCTGCCCGGCCGGGGTCAGGCGCACCCCGCGCGGCGTGCGCTCCAGCAGCGTCACGCCCAGGTCCGCCTCCAGTTGGCGGATCGTGCGCGACAGGGGCGACTGCTCCACATGCAGCCGCCGCGCCGCCCGGCCAAAGTGCAACTCCTCGGCCACGGCGATGAAACAGCGAAGATGGCGTAAGTTCATGTACTTCCCCCCCAGAAAGTGGAGTCCATTCCTCTGGCCGTAGGGAACCGCATGAGTGCTTCCCGGTGGCGATGCCGGTCACAGAGGCTTTCCAGTTGCCGCCATCCGGCCTTCAGTCGCTGGCGAGGCTGCGAGTGTCCAGGCAAGGCCGGGTTATTCCATCGGTGTTGCCATATCACACAAAACCACGGACAATCAATAATAATTCTTATTAGCATCTGTGTCTGAATGGAGTGAAGCCGATCAAGCCCGACGTGGCGAACCTGTCCGTCACTACCCACGGCAGCGTGTTCTGGAACGACGAACGCATGGGCGACGAGCAGCTCGCGCAGCGGCTGCAGGCCTCCGCGCCGCGTCAACCGCAGCCCGAGGACTTCATCCGCGGCGACCGCCTGGTGGATCTACGAGCGCGTCGCCCAGGGGATGGCGGCTACGCAGAAGTCCGGGGTGTTGGAGCTGGGTTCGTGACCGACCAGGCCACGACCGGGGTGAGCCGAAAGACACCCCCATGAAACTGCATCGGCACGCCCGCCCTGACGCCGGCGTGTCGTCGTCGGCTGCACCGATCGCGAACTCCGACACGCGTGAGCGCCTGCGCGCGGTGCTCGGCACACCGGCTGATTTACCAGCCTTGCGGACGCAGCATCGTCTTCGCGGCCCTGGTTCGCAGGAACGCCTGCGTCATATTGCTTGGCCGCCCGCCCTGGCATGGCAGCAGCAAACACTGGCCATCAGCATTCAGTGTCCGGCTGTGTGCGCCGGCCAGCTCCGCGCGTGTCGGCGACGGGCCTGGTCCCGACAGGCATGAGTGCTTCGACGCGATGCAATCGAAGGAGGTGCTGACGGGATGCGGATGTAGATGCTGGCGCCCGAGATGCCGAACCAGAAGAAGACAAACAGGAGGTGGCCTTGGATTTCAGATTGCTGCGTTACTTCGTCGCAGTTGCGGAAGAACTGCATCTGGCCCGTGCAGCCGAGCGTCTGGGCATCGAGCAGTCGCCTGTGTCGCGTGCGATGCGCGACCTGGAAAGCCAGCTTGGCGTGCAGTTGTTCGACCGCAGCACACGCCTGACGCGGCTGACCTGGGCCGGCCAGGTGTTCCTCGGCGAATGCCGGCGCGTGATGGCCACCGTGGAGCAGGCAGTCAAGAGCGCCAAGGCGGCGGCACAGGGCTACCAGGGCCATCTGCGCATCGCCATCTGCGACAGCCTGGCGCAGCCCCGCATCGCCACCCTGCTGGCACGCAGCCGTGAGGAGGAGCCCGAGCTGGAGATTCGCGTCTTCGAGCTGCCGTTCGCGCAGCAGCTCAAGATGCTGCACGACGATCTGCTGGACATCGGCTTTGCGTTGTCAAACGCGGTGCATGATGGCCTCGTCGCCGAGCCGGTGTGGACCGACCCGCTGTCGGTGATCGTGCCCGCACGCCATCCCTTGCTGGCACACGTGCAGGTGCCGCTGCCCGAAGCCTTGAAGTTTCCGCTGGTTCTGTGCCACCCCGAGGCGGGCTCCGGTTGCCGCCACCAGATTCAGGCGGTGCTGCAGGACACGAACATGCCGCTCAAGCTGGTGGACGAAGTGACCAGCCTGGGCGTGATGCTGACCCTGGTCGGCGCCGGCTACGGCATCGGCTTCGCCATCGCCTCGCAGGTGCAGACGCTACAGCGCCCGGACATCTCCATTCGTCCCCTGGCCGGCATCCCACCGATGCTCTCCACCTACCTGCTGCGCCGCCGGGGCGAACCCTCGGAGCCCATGAGGCGGTTCATCGAGCGGGTGAAAGACGGGGCCGCGCCGGTCGATGATGAGCTGGTCCTTTGAGGACGCAGCTCGCCTGTCCGTTGCGGCCTGTGGCGTTATGTGCCGGTGGACAGATAGACTTCGGAATGAAATCCGATGCTCTGGCTGTTGATAGATGTGCTTGGCTCGCTTTGGATCACCCGCAACGGCCTGCGTTGACCAGGCCGAAGACTTGAGTCCACAATCGAGTCCATTCCGTGACGCCTGGATCGGAAAAAACGTTCGTAATAAACGAGTTAGCGACCGGGTGCTGTTCCCTTCGCCCGCTCCAGTCACCTATCGTTAAAGCCCTGTTTTTACAAGGCTTTTTCGTTTCTGGTTTTTGCTTCTGAGCTATCCACCGCCAGGCCCTACGCCGCCGCCACCGGCATGGCCGCATTACGTTGTCGAGGCATGTGGCATCCCGCGCTAGGACGCCAGGCAAAACACCCCGGCCACCGGTAAGGCGGTACGGGGCGTGGGTGGGGCGAGAACGGCTGGCGCAGTGGGTTCAGGACTCGCCGAGCGATTCGACGCCCAGCTCGGCGTAGACTTCCTCG
>DAMCQE010000081.1:0-10825 GCA_032105665.1 Pseudomonas sp.
GAGACTTCCCTCACACCATCCGCGCTCCGGGGGCCGGCGTACAAGGGCCATCCATTGCCCTTTACGCCTCTCGCGGCATCCATGCCGCTCACTCCCCTCCACGCGGATTCCATTCGGCCTCCTGAAAGGGGCGTTTGGTGTTGCCTGAAAGCTTGTGCAAATGGCAATGGGCGGGGGGCGTTGTAATTGGCCACATCTACACTCTGCTTGGTTGATCCGCGTGGCAATACACAGGGCGTAGGGACCATCATTGGTTCTGCACGCGATAAACGGCACAGACTTTCGCCTCTACTATCTCTCGGAAACTCACAGGCGACTCGGACCCAAGTCCCCGTCAGGAGGCCGAACGTAGTCGCTGTGGAAGGGGTTGAGCGGCATGGATGCCGCGAGAGCTGCGCAGGGCCATGGATGGCCCTTCGCAGCGTGCCCCTGGAATAGCGATGGAGTGAGGGTACCCTTCGCGCAGCGAAGGGCCGGATGCCGGGGTGGCCTTCTTTTTGGTTACTTTTTCTTGGCCAGACAAGAAAAAGTGACGCGCCGTGAGAGGCGCAACCCGGATTCCAGGCCCAGGAAAGCGCGGCGCTCACATACCGAAATCCGTGCCGACGCTCTTCGCGGTTAAGACCGCTCCCACATGGAGGCAGCGGCCCTTCACGGTCACGACCACCCCCACAAGCCCTCACGAGTACAACCACCCCTTCAACGCCTGCAGATTCCCCACCTGCAGCTGCTGCGCCGCCGCATTGGCCTGCACGGTGTTCGGGTCGATGCCGAAGCGCTGCAGCACGTACTGCACCAGTGCGCCACGGGTCTCCACCGGCAGTTGACCGTCGAGCATGCCGTAGTCCACCTCGATGATTGCCTTCTGTGCCGGGCTCAGGCGCGCATCCGGCTCGATCAGCACCGTCACTGGCGTGTTCCAAGCCTCGTCCTGCTCGCGGGTGTGTTCGCTTTCGTCCATCAGGTCCGGCTCGCCACGGAAACGGCTGAGCACGAAGTCGCGGTACGCGCGGTTCTTCTCGCAGTAGGCCCGCACATGCCAGCGCATGCCGGTGAAGACCAGCGTGTGCGGCGCCATCACGCGGATCTCCACCTCCGGGTTGGCCAGCGAGACGTACTCGCTCTCCAGGCGCAGCCCCTCGCGGCAAGCCTGCAGGATCGGGCGCAGCACCTCGGGGCGGATGCTGCGGTCCGGCACCTGCAGCACTTCCGTATGTGCATAGGCCAGCGCCAGGCCTTCGATGTGCGGGGCGCGCACGCGGTTCTGGTCGAGCAGGTGCAGGTAGGCGCTGGCGCTGCCGTCGATGAACAGCGGCTGGAAGGCCTTGCTCGGCTTGTAGCCTTTCAGGTGACGGTCATATGTCAGGTTTTTGGGCGCATGTTCGTTGAGGTAGGTGTTGATGTCCTTCGAGGCCTGCTGGCGGCTGATGCCGAAGCTCTGCATCAGGTGGCCCGTGGTCAGGCGGCCTTCCCACCAGGCGATGGTCTCGATCAGCCGGTAGCGCAGCGCCAGGTCCCAGCGAATCTGACTGATCGATTGCTTGCGTTTCATCGCCTCTGCACCTGTTCCAAAGATTTACATGCCTATGTCGAGCAGGTCGACGTGTCGCGCAACGCTACATATATTCTGGGTATGTTTCAACTCGATCCGGTGGATGAGGAGACCCTGACATGAGCCTGATGATCAATGCGTTGGTGATGTCCTGCATGGCGTTCGTTGTGATGCTGTTTCTGGCCTGGCTGGCCTATGGCAGCGGCGATCGGAAGGGGTGATGAGGGTTACAGTTCTATGAAGATCAGTGGATTCCCGATGGACGGCATGAATCTCCGAGCGATGAACAGGGTCTTTGTCTCAGGCTCATTGCTAGAGATGCTTCATGAAGACTCTTTCCCGCTACCTGGCCGAAACCTTCACCTCGCAGTACCGCACGCGCGTCGAGCCGCAAGCGGACGGTCGCCTGCTGGTGCATGTCGGCTACCCGATCAATGGCACCCACGCCACGCGCATCATGGCCGGGCACCAGGTGCAGAACACCCTGCTGGTCGAAACCATACTTGAAGACATGCGTAACGAACTGGCTCGTCCGCAATGATGCTCAGCGCGTCGCCGGCAGTGCGATGCGCACCCGCAAACCGCCCAGCGGGCTTTCTTCAAGACTCCACTCGCCACGCCAGGCCGTCAGGATATCGCTGACGATCCCCAGCCCCAGCCCGTGACCTTCCGCCGACTCGTCCAGCCGTACGCCACGGTTGATGACCTGTTCGCGCTGTGCCGCCGGAATCCCCGGTCCGTCGTCGTCCACCAGCAGGACGAAGCCATCGCCGCTGCGCTCGATGCTCAGCTCGACGCGGCTACGGGCCCACTTGCAGGCGTTATCCAGCAGATTGCCCAGCAGCTCGAGCATGTCCTCGCGATCACGCGGCAGGCGGCAGCCGGCGGGCGCCTGCCAGCGCAGGTCGAGGCCGCTGCGGTGGATCATCGCCAGCGTATCGAACAGTGCCGGCAGTTCCGCGTCGCAGTCGAAATGCGCACCGGGCAGCACGTCCACCGATAGCCGCGCGCGGCCCAGTTCGCGGCTGACCCGTTGCTGGATCTGCTCCAGCTGCTCCTGCAGGCTGGCCTGCAGTCCGGGGTGGGCGGCGAGTTCTTCGCGTTGCACCAAGCTGCCGAGCACTGCCAGTGGCGTCTTCAGCGCGTGACCGAGGTTGCCCAGGGCATGTCGCGAGCGCTGCAAGGTCTCCTCGGTGTGGCTGAGCAGGTGGTTGATCTGCTCGACCAGCGGTTGCAGCTCGACGGGCGCCTGCTGGTCCAGCTGCTGGCGCTGGCCCTGCTGCAGCTGGGCGATCTGCTGCCGCGCGCGCTCCAGTGGGCGCAGTGCCAGCCCCATGGCGTAGCGCTGCAACAGCAGCAGGGCGAGCAGGGCGAAACCGACCAGGCCGAGGCCGCTCAGCCGCACGCGGGCAAAACTTTCGAGGACCGGCGTGTAGTCCTGCGCCACGCTGATGATGATCGGCTGGCCGTCGCGGCGGTACTCGGCGCGATAACCCAGCAGTCGCTGTTCCTGCGGGCCGTCGAGCAGCTCGTCCGCCAGGCCCGCGCGTTCCGGCCATTCTGGTGAGGCGTCCCACAGCGAGCGGGAGCGCCAGGTGCGCTCGGGCAATTCGATCTTGAAATAGTGGCCGGAGAACGGCCGCTGATAGCGCGGGTTGAGGCGCTGCACGTCCAGCTGATCGCCGTTCGGCCCCTTCACGAGGGCAATCAGCAGGCCCTCGGTTTCCTCGCGCAGATCGGTTTCCAGACTGCGCCTGAGGCCTGACTCGAAGAGCCACAGGCTGGTCTGCACCAGCACCAGCGCGACCAGTAGCAGGGTGGCGATCAGTGCCAGGCTGAGGCTGCGCTGAATCGATTTCACGGCTGGCCGCCGAAGCGATAGCCCTGGCCGCGGCGCGTTTCGATCAGCTCGCGGCCGAGCTTGCCGCGCAGCCGGTTGACATGTACTTCGATGACGTTGGAATCGCGCTCGGTCTCGCCGTCGTACAGGTGTTCGGTGAGCTGGGTTTTCGACAGCAGCTGGCCCGGATGCAACATGAAGTAGCGCAGCAGGCGGAACTCGCCAGCGGTCAGCTCGATGTCCTGGCCGTCCTTGCGGCAGCACTGGCGCGACTCGTCCAGCTCCAGGCCTCCGGCCTGCAACATCGGCTGGTTGGCCAGACCGTGGGCACGGCGCAGCAGCGCCTGGATGCGCAACAGCAGCTCCTCGGGATGGAAGGGTTTGGTCAGGTAGTCGTCGGCGCCGGCCTTGAGACCATCGATGCGCTCGGCCCAGGAGCCGCGTGCGGTGAGGATCAGTACCGGTGTGGTGACGCCGGCGGCGCGCCAGGCGTGCAGCACCTCGAGCCCCGGCTTGCCGGGCAATCCGAGGTCGAGAATGATCAGGTCATAGGGCTCGGTCGCGCCCTGGTATTCGGCGTCGCGGCCATCGGTGAGCCAGTCGGTGGCGTAGCCCTGGCGGCTGAGACTGGCGACCAGTTCGTCAGCCAGCGGAACGTTGTCTTCGACCAATAGCAGACGCATCAGTCTTCCTCGTCCTTGATCAGGCGGCCATCGCGAGCATCGAACTCCAGCTCGCGGGCAACGCCCTGGGTGGTCAGCAATTCGATTTCATAGACGTAGAGGTCATCTTCCTCTTCCAGCTCCGCTTCCAGCAGACGCGCCCCGGGGTAGCGTTCCATTGCCCGCTGGATCAGCGTCTCCAGCGGCAGGATCAGCCCTTCGCGGCGCAGCCGCAGGGCCTCGTCCTGATCCAGGTCGCGGCTCACCGCCGGGGTGGCGGCGAGCAGCAGAACCAGTGGCAGCGTTACAAGAAGAGGGGCACGCATGGGTGGCCTTTAGTCATCCTGTTGATCCTTCAGCACTTCGCCGGTCTTGGCGTCGAGCTCCAGATCCCATTGCACACCTTTGTCGTCGCGCAGTTCAAGCTGATAGACGTAGCGGCCGTACTCTTCTTCCAGCTCGGTCTCCTCGACGGTAGCGCCGGGGTGCTTGGCCAGCGCCGCTTCGTTGAGCTTCTCGAACGACTGGATGGTGCCGGCATCGCGCAGCTTCAGTGCTTCGTCGGGACCGATGTCCTTGGCCATGGCCAGGTTGGCACCGAGGGCGAGGGTGGCGGCGGTGAACAGCGTAGTCAGTGTTTTCATGGTTTTGATTCCTGTGGTTGGTTTCGACGATTCACAGGTTACGGGGGCTTGCTTAAACGAAACTGAACGTCGCCAGGCGGCTGCGAATGCACCGTTCGGGCGAGGGCGAACCGCGCCATGGGGACTACGCTTGCTGCAGGTCAGCACGACCGATCGATCGGGGTGAGTCGTCATGAAAAACGTGTTTCTCGTACTGCTTGCGACCCTCGGGCTGAGTGGCCAGGCCTCTGCCGAGGATCTGCTGAAGCCCTCCACCACACCGCCACCGGTCGATGATGTGGCGGCTGGCAACAGCCTGGAGGCCGAGCCCGCTTACCTGGCCGAAGGCGTGATCCGCGCCATCGATGCCCAGCAGGGCAGCGTCACCATTGCCCACGGGCCGGTGCCGGAGTTGAAGTGGCCGGCGATGGTGATGCCGTTCAAGGCGGACGCCGCACAGCTCGGCGGGCTGGCCGTGGGCGATGCGGTGGAGTTCCGCTTCAGCAACGGCGAGATGGACCCGCAGATCGTCTTCATTCGACGGCAGTAGCCTCAGCGTCGCTGCTCATGGCAGCAGCCAGCGGGCTCGGAGCGACCGCTCGGGGCAACGCGATCGTCGCTGTCGTAACGGTCATGCAGGCGTACCCAGTCGGTGAGGTTGTGTTGGGGCCCGGTTTCGTTGCGCCCGTTGGGCGTCATGTCCAACAGTACATAGGTGCCGAGCAGTTCTTCCGCGCCGCGACCATAGGCCGAGAAGGTGTGGAAGATGTCGCCCTGCGGGTCGCGATAGAAAACACTGAAGCCCGACAGCTCCTCGCAGACGAAGGGTTGCCAAGCGTAGTTGTAGAAGACCTTGCCCTCGACGATGTCCTCGGCATCGAAGGACACGTGGAAGTCGCGGTTGAACGTGCTGCCGGCCGACGACAGCCAGCGGAACTGCCAGCCCATGCGCTGGCGGAACGCCTCCAGCCGGTCGAACGGCGCGCGTGAAATGGCTGCGAAGCTGACGTCATGCTGCAGCAGGTGCAGTAGCGCACCGCCGATATGATCGGCCTCGAACGAACAGCCGACGCAACCCTCGGTCCAGTCCGGGCCGAACATGAAGTGCTTGATCACCAGCTGGCTGCGACCCTCGAACAGCTCGCTCAGGCGAACCGCGCCGCTGGCATCGTGAAAGCAATAGTCCTGCGCAAGGCGCCGCCAGGGCAGTTGCCGACGCTTTTCGCTGAGCGCATCGCGCTGGCGGGTGAGCTGTTTCTCTTCCTGCAGATGGGCGCTGTGGGCGGCCAGCCAGTCCTGATCGGATACGACCTTGTGCGTTGCCATGTAGACCTCCGGGGCGCGGATTGGGGAGCGAGCGCGGAGCCACTGCCGCGCGGCAATGGCCCTGTGACAGAGTCGATTGGCGCCGGGCGAAATCGACATCGGGCCAGTGAGCGTCCGGCGCCGGGCGGCGCGGCGGTTGAACTTAGCGGCCGCCGCTGCGCTCGTAATTCATGCAGGGGCCAACCGTATGGCCCGATCTGATCCCGTTCGAAGAAGGAATAAACGAGATGTACAACAAGACACTGACCGCCGCCCTCGCCGTTGCCATTCTCGGTTCTGGTGCTGCCTTCGCCGCCGACAAGCCCGGCGCCGACTGGATCAGCCTTGAGCAGGCCGTAGAGAAAGCCAAGGCCGCCGGCTACACCGAGCTTCATGGCATCGAGGCCGATGACAATGGCTGGGAAGGCGAGGGCATGAAGCAGGACGGCAAGAAGTACGAGTTCAGCATCGATGGCCGCACCGGCGAGGTGACCAAGGAAAAGGTTGATTGAGCCTACGCGCCACTCTCGCCTGGCGTCTTCGCTGAGCGCATTGCCTGCCTTATGGCGGTGCTGCGCTCAGCAGCCACTTACCACAGCGCTCCCGCAACGGGAGGCAGCTACCGACAGAGCGGGTATCATCCACCTCCCTCGTCGCTACCGTGTAGCTGCATTCATGTCCGCTTCCAGCTTCCGCCCCAGCACCCTGCATCTGCCGCCAGGTGATTGGCCTACCGTGCTCGACTGCCTGTGCGCGCACTTCCCGGCGATCAGTCGCGATACCTGGCTCGATCGCATCGCCCGCGGCCGCGTGCTGGATGCGCAGATGCAGCCGATCGATGCCGCGCAGGCCTATCGGGTAGGCATGCGCATTCATTACTTTCGCGAAGTGCCGAATGAGACCCCGGTGCCGTTCGAAGAACGCATCCTGCACGTCGACGAGCATCTGGTGGTAGCCGACAAGCCGCACTTTCTCTCGGTGATGCCGGCCGGCGAATACGTCAACGAAACCCTGCTGGCGCGGCTCGGCAAACGGCTGGGCAATGCCGATCTGGTACCGATTCATCGTATCGATCGACTCACCGCCGGGCTGGTGCTGTTCTCGGCCAACCGCGAGAGCCGCGGTGCCTACCAGGCGCTGTTCCGTGAGCGGGAGATCAGCAAGCGCTACGAGGCAATCTGCCCGGCGCTGCCGCATCTCGAATTTCCCCTGCGCCGACGCCTGTGCATGGTGCCGGGCGACCCCTTCTTCCTGATGCGTGAGGGCGCCGGTGAGCCGAACAGCGAAACGCTGATCGAGGTGCTCGAACGGCGCGGCGACCTCTGGCGCTACGGGCTCTCCCCCATCAGCGGCAAAAAGCACCAGCTGCGCCTGCACATGGCCACGCTCGGCGCCGGTATCTGCAATGACCCGTTCTATCCCGAGCTGCTCGAGCGCAGCGAGCGTGAGGCCGACGACTACGCGCGGCCACTGAAGCTGCTGGCGCGTGGATTGCGCTTTAGCGATCCGCTGAGCGGAGCGCTGCGCGAATTCGAGAGCACTCTGCAACTGGATTGGTAACGGTGGGCGCACCTTCGTGGGATTGGCGAGTCTCAAATCCAAGACAGCCCAGCCCCTGGTGCAGCCATGCCCGAAGGTCCTTCCATCGTCATCCTGCGTGAAGAAGTCGCGGCATTCGCCGGGCGCACCATCGAACGTGCCGAGGGCAGCGCCAAGATCGACATGTCCCGGCTGGTCGGTCAGGTGGTGCGTGGCTTCCATAGCTGGGGCAAGCATTTCCTGATCGAGCTGGACGACGTCTCCGTCCGCATCCACCTGCTGCTGTTCGGCAGCTATCGCATCAACGAGCGCAAGGACGCCGTAGCACGGCTGAGCCTGGGCTTTGCCAATGGCGAGCTGAACTTCTATGCCTGCTCGGTGCAGTTGATCGAAGGGGCGCTGGATGCGACGTACGACTGGAGCATGGACCTGATGAGCGACGCCTGGAGCCCGCGCGCCACGCTCAAGCGGCTGCGCGAACGTCCGCAGCTATTGGCCTGCGATGCGCTGCTCGACCAGACGCTGTTCGCCGGCTCCGGCAACATCATCAAGAACGAGGTGCTCTACCGCATTCGCGTGCACCCGCTGTCGCTGATCGGCGAGCTGCCGGCGGCCAAGCTGCGCGAGTTGGTGCGTGAGGCGCGTACCTACAGCTTCGAGTTTCTCCAGTGGAAGCGGGCCGGTGTGCTCAAGGCGCACTGGCTGGCCCACGGCAAGAGCACCTGCGTGCGCTGCCGGATTCCGCTGGTCAGGGTGAAAGAGCTGGGGCGCAGCCAGCGCCGGGCATTCTTCTGCGAGCGCTGCCAGAAGCGCTATGGCGACTCAGCGCAGATTGCGGCCGAGGAGCCGAGCGCGGTGGATGAAGGGTAGGGTGGACAACGGCGCAGCCGTGTCCACGCGGTTGATCTGCCGCCGCCGAGGTGGTTGCCGGGTCCCGGTGGAAAAGCTGCGCGTTTTCCACTCTACGGCGGTCGTGGTTTGGGGCGTAGATGGTTCGCCGGTGCAGGATCCTTGTAGGGTGGACAACGGCACCGCCTTGTCCACGCGATTGATTCGCCGCCGCCGAGGTGGTCGCCGGGTTCTGGTGGAAAAGCTGCGCGTTTTCCACCCTACGGCGGCCGTGGTGTTGGTGCGTAGATGGTTCGCCGGTGCAGGATGCTCGTAGGGTGGACAACGGCTCCGCCTTGTCCACGCGATTGATTCGCCTCCGCCGAGGTGGTTCGCCGGGTTCCGGTGGGAAAAGCTGCCGCGTTTTTCACCCTATGTGCCGCTCGTTGAGTATCGCCTCAGCGAAGCAGCGGCCTGAGCGCCTCAGCCAGTTGCGGTGCCATGCTCACGGCGTTGCTCTCGTGGGCGATGCAGTCGGTGCTCCAGATCTGCCCTACGCCTGCAGCGCGGATCACCGTCAGCGCATCGTCGGCGAACAGCGCGTGAGTCACTGCGACGTCCACCGAGGCAGCGCCAGCAGCCAGCAGTTTCTCCGCGGCGCTGGCCAGGGTGCGACCGGAACTGGCGACGTCATCGAGCAGCACTACATGGCGCCCGGAAAACTCCAGCGCCGGCAGTGCGATGTCGACCTGGCGATCGCCGTGGCGCACCTTGTTGCACACGCCGTGTTCGAAACCATGTTCGACGGCAGCGGCTTCGATCCACTGCAGCGCCTCGGCATCCGGGCCGATCAGCAGGGCATCGGGATGCCGCTCGGCTATCAGCCGTGCCAGCGCCGGTGCCGCGCACAGCGTGACGGCATCTTCCAGCGGCACGGCTTCCTGCAGGGTGGCGACGCGGTGCAGGTGCGGGTCGACGGTGATCAGCCCGTCGAACTGGCTGGCCAGCAGCTGGCCGAGCACCCGCTGGCTGACCACTTCACCGGGATTGAAGGCAATGTCCTGACGCATGTAGGCCAGATAAGGCGTGACCAGGATCAGTCGCCTGGCACCCAGTCGGCGCGCCTCGCCGGCGATCAACAGCAGCTCGACCAGCTTCTCGTTGGGATGGTCGAGGCCGCGGTAGATCACCAGCTGCTCGGCGATGGCCTCGCCTTCGCCCAGTGGCAGACGCAGGCGCAGTTCGTCATCGGGAAAGCGGTGGCGCTCGACTGCCGCGGCGGCCAGCCCAGAGGCTTCGGCCAGTCGCTGGGCGGCGGCGCGCTCGTCATCGAAATACAGCAGCTGGCTTTGCATCGGCACTCCCGAAACGGTTTTTGGCTGTCCGGCGCTGCCGACCTGAACCTCTGGCGATCTCGGCGCGGCAGTCCGCCTGAATGGGATACAGACAGCCTGCGATGCGCAGCCGTTCGCCGTGGGTGGCCAGTCGTCGTCAGCGCGCTGCCCAGCCGCCGTCCATGTTCCATGCCGCGCCGCGTACCTGGTCACCGGCTTCGCTGCACAGGAACAGTGCCATGGCACCCAGTTGCGCGGGGGTGACGAAGTCCAGCGAGGGCTGCTTTTCGGCGAGGAGGTCGTGGCGGGCTTGCTGTTCATCGCCGCTCTCCCGCGCGCGCTCGTCGATCTGCTGCTGTACCAGCGGGGTCAGCACCCAGCCGGGGCAGATGGCATTGCAGGTGATCGGGGTGGTGGCGGTTTCCAGCGCGACGACCTTGGTCAGCCCGACCAGCCCGTGCTTGGCGGCGACGTAGGCGGCCTTCTGCTCGGAGCCCACCAGCCCGTGCACCGAGGCGATATTGATGATCCGCCCCCAGCCGCGCTGGCGCATGCCGGGCAGCGCCAGGCGTGTGGTGTGGAATGCCGAGGACAGGTTGATGGCGATGATGGCGTCCCAGCGCTCGACGGGAAACTCCTCCACCGGCGCCACGTGCTGGATGCCGGCATTGTTGACCAGGATGTCGACGCCGCCGAAGTCGCGCTCGGCGTAGGCGAACAGCTCGGCGATCTGCGCTGGGTCGGACACGTCCGCACCGTGGTGGCCGACCTTGTGGCCGTGGCGGCCGACTTCGGCCAGCGCTGCCGAGGCATCGCCGAAACCGTTGAGAATCAGGTTGGCGCCGGCTTCGGCCAGCTTCAGCGCGATGCCGAGGCCGATGCCGCTGGTGGAGCCGGTGACCAGTGCGGTCTTGCCTGTGAGGTTCATGGTTTCTCCCGCTTGGCGGCGACCGCACTGGGGCGGCGCCTCGTTTTTCTTGTTGTCGGAAGGCAATCGCAGATGTCGTGATGCTCGCCGAAATCGGCGAAGCGCCGCGATCAGACGATGCCGGTAGCGTAGTACACGCCGATCACGAAGAAGGCCGCGGCCGTGGCGATCAGGGTGATGGCGAAGATGTCCTTGTAGGATTCGCGGTGGGTCA
>DAMCQE010000082.1:0-10167 GCA_032105665.1 Pseudomonas sp.
GCTTCGACTTCGCCCACCAGGCGGTATCGGTGATCGTGCTGATCATCCTGATGGTATCCACCACCGGCATGTTCCAGTCCTACTGGGGCGGTTACTGGCCGCGCGGCACCATGTACCTGCTGATCTGCTGGGGCTGCCTGTCGGCACCTGGGCGCATCCTGATGGGGCCGGTGCTGACGCCGATCACCGACTTCATCCTGCGCTACCGCTGGCAGGCGCTGCTGCTGTTGGGGCTGATCGCCACCTACCGAATGTCGGATACGGTGATGGGCGTGATGGCCAACGTGTTCTACATCGATCAGGGTTTTTCCAAGGACGAGATCGCCAGCGTCAGCAAGCTGTTCGGTCTGGTGATGACGCTGCTCGGCGCGGCCTTCGGCGGCTTGCTTATCGTGCGTTTCAGCATTCTGCCGATCTTGTTCATCGGCGGAGTCGCCTCGGCAGCTACCAACCTGATGTTCATGCTGCTGGTAGAGATGGGCGCGAATCTGAACATGTTGATCGTCACCATCTCCTGCGACAACTTCAGCGGCGGCCTCGCCTCCACCGCCTTCGTCGCCTATCTGTCCAGCCTGACCAACCTGAAGTTCTCGGCCACCCAATACGCCCTGCTGAGTTCGCTCATGCTGTTGCTGCCCCGTCTGCTGGGTGGCTACTCCGGGGTCATGGTGGAACACCTCGGCTACAGCGACTTCTTCCTGGTCACAGCGTTGCTCGGTGTACCGACGCTGATTCTGATCATCTGGCAGTGGCGCAGAACCCGCCAGCAGCCGGACGACACGCCGCACGAAACAGCCTCCGAACATTCCTGAGGCGACAAGCAGAAACGACGAAGCCGGCAAATGCCGGCTTCGCTTCGTTCAGGCAAGACCTCAGCTCTGAACCAGGTGCACCACGCGCTGCGGAAACGGAATGCCGATCCCCGCCTCGTCGAAACGCTCCTTCACCAGTTCGGTGAAACCGAAGGTCACCGGCCAGAAATCACCGGTCGCGACCCAGACCCGCAACGACAGATTGACCGAGCTGTCCCCCAGTCCAGTGACGAATACCACCGGCTCGGGATCGCGCAACACGCGCTCGTCCTGCGCGATTTCCAGCAGTATCTGCCGCGCCAGCTTGACGTCCGCGCCGTAATCGATGCCGACGTTGATATCGGCACGACGCCGCGGTTCGCGGGAGTAGTTGGTGATATGACCGTTGGACAGACTGCCGTTGGGCACCACGATGGTCTTGTTGTCGGCAGACTTGAGCACCGTATGGAATATCTGGATGGAATGCACTGTGCCCGCTACGCCCTGGGCTTCGATCCACTCGCCGACCCGAATCGGACGGAACAGCAGAATCAGCACGCCGCCAGCGAAGTTCGCCAGGCTGCCCTGCAACGCCAGACCGATGGCCAGGCCGGCGGCACCGATCACGGCGATGAACGAGGTGGTCTCCACGCCGATCATCGAGGCCACGCTGACCAGCAGCAGCACCTTGAGCACGATGCTGGCGAGACTGCCGATGAAACCGTGCAGAGTCGGATCCACATGACGACGCTGCAGCAGGCTGGCGACCTTGCCGGTCAGGGTGTTGATCAACCACCAGCCGAACAGCAGGGTCAATATCGCCAGGGTCACCTGGGCACCGTATTGCAGCACCACAGGCAGCCAGGATTCGGAAAGATCGACCAGGTAGTCGACGCTCAGGTCCATGGATTACTCCTTGTGAAAATCGGTGCCCGCAGCGCGAGCACCGACGAAAAGCGGGGGATGAATGCACGCGCCGAGGCGCGGAGGGAGGATCAGTCGCGGAAGTTGTTGAACTGCAGCGGCATGCCGAATTCGTGGCCACGCAACAGGGCGATGGCTTCCTGCAGGTCGTCGCGTTTCTTGCCAGTGACGCGTACCTGCTCACCCTGGATGGCGGCCTGCACCTTGAGCTTGGCATCCTTGATGTAGGCGACGATCTTCTTCGCCAGCTCCTTGTCGATGCCCTCGCGCAGCACCACTTCCTGCTTGGTGCTCTTTCCGGAAGCGTAGGCGTCCTTGATCTCCAGGCACTGGATATCGATCTTGCGTTTGACCAGGCTCAACTTGAGGATCTCGAGCATCTGCTCCAATTGGAACTCGGCTTCTGCCGTCAGCTGCACGGTCAGGTCCTTCTGCTCGAAGCTGCCTTTGCCGCGCAGGTCGTAACGTCGATCCAGTTCCTTGATCGCGTTGTCGATCGCGTTGGTGACTTCGTGCTTGTCCAGTTCGGACACCACGTCGAACGAGGGCATGGGGATTCCTCCACTGTATAGCGCGACCGGCCGCATGAGCCGAGCGCGTATGTCTTGACGGTTAAGAAAGCGCGGTCATTATAACGATTCGACGTGTCAGCGCCCGCCCTACGGCAAGGAGTGACAGGACGTCCCCCTTCAATTGATTGAGCTTGCCATGCCCAACCCTCTCCTGAGCATTCTCGTCGTCGATGACGCCAAATTCTCCAGCGTCATGATCGGTCGCGCGCTGAGCAAGGCCGGCTACCAGGATATCCGCTTCGCCAGCAGCGCCGCCGACGCACTGGTGCAGCATTCGCAACGCCCCGCGCATGTCCTGCTGGCGGACTGGCTGATGCCGGAAATGGACGGCCTCGAGCTGACCGGCCAGATTCGCCAGCGCGACGCCCAGAGCGGGCACTACAGCTACATCATCCTGCTCACCGGCCGTGACAGCGAGAACGCCCTGGGGCAGGCGTTCGACCACGGCGTTGACGACTTCATCAGCAAGTCGGCGATGAACGAGCAGCTGTTGCCGCGCATCTTCGCCGCCGACCGTCTATGCGGCTCGCTGCAACGGCTCAAGCAGGAGAATCACCAGCTCGCAGAGAATGTCGCGAGCCTCGAAGGGCAGAGCCTGCAGGACCCGCAGACCCATCTCGGCAACGCCCGCTACATGCACCAGCGCCTGGCGGCCAGCCTGCGCCAGATGGAGAACCGCGGCACGGCGCTGTACTACCTGCAGATCGGCCTGCCCGACGCCGATGCGCTGCGCGAGCGCTATGGCGATGCGGTCTACGCGGAGATACTCAGCGCCATCGGCACACGCCTGCAGCAGCTCGTCCGCCCACTGGATGTCGTGTGCCGAATCAATGAAAGCCAGTTCGGCCTGCTGGCCCTGGTCAACGATCTCAAGGGTTGTTCGCCGAGCAGTTTCAAGCGCCTGCATGAAGGCCTGAATCTCAGGGCGCTGAAGACCAGCGAGGGTTTCGTATCCATCAAGGCGGGCATCAGTCTGATCAGCCTCGACACTGATGCGCTGCCGATCGCGCCTGAAACCATCATCGAGCGCGCGGCCGCCCTGCTGCCGAGCGCCTACAGCACCGGCCGCATCGTGCCGTTGCGCCTGAAGCAGTCGGCCTGAGGGTGAGCTGGCACGTCCTCGGCGCAGGCGCACTCGGCAGCCTCTGGGCGGCCCGCCTGGCTGGAGCGGGCGCAACAGTACGGATAATCCTGCGCTCTGCCCAGCGCCTCGCCGATTACCAGCGCGCCGGCGGGCTCACGCTGACTGCCGACGATCTATCTCGGCTCTACGCCATCCCGGCAGAACTGCCTGATGCAAGCACGCCGATCCAACGCCTGCTGGTCGCGTGCAAAGCCTACGACGCCGAAGCCGCGGTCGCTCAGGTGGCGTCCCGCCTCTCCTCTGGCTGCGAAATACTCCTGTTGCAGAACGGCCTCGGCAGCCAGCAGGCGATCGCCGAACGCTGGCCGCAGGCGCGTTGCATCTTCGTCTCGAGTACCGAAGGGGCCTATCGAGAAGACGATTTCCATGTGGTGTTCGCCGGCCGTGGGCAGAACTGGCTGGGCGATTCGAACGGCGGCAGTGCACCGGCCTGGCTGGACGAACTGAACAGAGCAGGCATCCCGCAAACCTGGTCCAGCGACATCCTGGCGCGGCTCTGGCGCAAGCTGGCGCTGAACTGCGCGATCAATCCGCTGACGGTGCTCCACGATTGCCGTAATGGCGAGCTGCTGCAGCATCGCGAGCAGCTCTTCGGGCTTTGCGAAGAACTCGTCGAACTGCTCGAAGCCAGCGGTCAGCCAGCCGCGGCCAGCGATCTGCAAGGCGAGGTACTGCGGGTGATCGACGCCACCGCGGCCAACTATTCATCGATGTATCAGGACGTTCGACTCGGCCGGCGCACCGAGATCGCCTACCTGCTCGGCCATGCCTGCCGCAGCGCCGACTCTCTGGGGCTCGCGCTACCCCGGCTGCACGAGCTGCACCGCCACCTGCGTGAACACCTGAGCCAGCGCGGATTGCCCACGGACTGAGCCGCGGCTACCCTGCAGAAACTCTCTGCTATGCCGTGTCCCGCCAATGATCCTGCGTCAGCGCCTCGAAAACCTTCCGGTCGGCCGCAAACTGCTACTGGCCCTGCTCGTCCTGCTTGCCGCCGTTCTGCTGGTTTCCAACCTGACGTTCATCAGCGCGGCCTACTGGATTTCACGGCAGAGCGTTGCGCCGCAGGCCATGCACACCCTCGGCGAGCTGTTCGCTACCGAAGAACTGAGCGCGCGGGCGCTGTCTTCGCCAGAAGCCGCCAGCAAGCTGCTCAAACGCCTGGACGGCTATGCGCCGCTGCGAGCCGCGATGATCTACGACCGCGACGGCAACAGCCTCGCGCAACTCCAGCAAGGCGACCGATTGCGTCTGCCCGAGCAGCTCAGCGATGTCGAGCATTGGCGCGCCAGCGAGATTCGCGCCAACCTGCTGGTCAGGCTGCCGCAAGCCGATGGCAGTGCCGGGCATCTGCTGATGGTCGCCAGCAGCGAGCTGCCCGGCGCCTTCTACACCGGTACGCTGACCGCCAGCCTGGCCATTCTCGTCGCCAGCCTGCTGCTCTGGGTGTTGGTCGCCCGGCAGATACGTCAACTCATCACCCGCCCGATTCGCGAACTCGAAGCACTGTCACGCCAGGTCACCCGCGAGGAGGACTATTCCCTGCGCGCCAAGCCCGGCAACCAGGACGAGATCGGTCGCCTCGCCGATGCCTTCAACACCATGCTGTCGCGCATGGAAGCGCGTGAGCAGCAGCTCAAGCGCGCCCGTGACGACGCCCAGGAAGCCTTCGACCATGCCCAGGGTCTGGCCGAGGAAACGCGCCACTCCAACCGTAAACTGGAGCTGGAAGTGCAGGTGCGCAGCAAGATCGAACAGAAGCTCACCGGCTTCCAGAAATACCTCAATAGCATCATCGACTCGATGCCCTCGGCGCTGATCGCCCTCGACGAGCAGCTCTACGTCACCCAATGGAATCAGGAAGCCAGCGCCCTTTCCGGCACGCCGCTGGACGATGCGCTGAATCAGCCGGTATTCGTCGCCTTCGAGCCGCTCAAGCCCTTCCTCACGCAGATCCGCCGCAGCTCCGAGCAGCATGTGGTGGAAAAGATCGAAAAAGTGACCTGGCTGCGCAACGACGAGCCACACCACTACGCGCTCACCTGCTATCCACTGACCGGCGGCGGCGGTCGTGGCGTGGTGATCCGCATCGACGACATCACCCAGCGCATCAACATGGAAGAAATGATGGTGCAGTCGGAGAAGATGCTTTCGGTGGGCAGCCTGGCGGCCGGCATGGCCCACGAGATCAACAATCCTCTCGGCGCCATCCTGCACAACGCGCAGAACATCCGCCGCCGGCTCTCGCCCGAGCTCGAGCGCAATCGCGAGGCCGCAGAGGAAACCGGCGTGCGCCTGGAAGCGGTCAACCAGTACCTGCAGCGACGCGAAGTGCCGCAGCTGCTCGATGGTATCCAGCAGGCCGGCTCGCGAGCGGCGAAGATCGTCAGCCACATGCTCAGCTTCAGCCGCATGAGCAACCGTCAGCTGGCGGAATGCCAGTTGCCCGTTCTGATCGATCAGGCACTGGAGATCGCCGGCAACGACTTCGCACTGATCGACGGTTTCGATTTCAAGGCCATCGATATTGTCCGTGACTTCGACCCGCGGATAGACCGCGTACCGTGCATCGGCAACGAGCTAGAGCAGGTCTTGCTCAACCTGCTGAAGAACGCCGCTCAGGCCATTCATACCCATCAGAGCGACGAGCCGGGACAGATCATCCTGCGCACGCGCCTGAATCCGCCGTGGGCGGAAATCCACGTCGAGGACAACGGTGGTGGCATCCCGGAGAATGTGCGCAAGCGCATCTTCGAGCCATTCTTCACCACCAAGGAAGTCGGCCAGGGAACCGGGCTGGGTCTTTCCGTCTCGTATTTCATCATCACCAACAACCATCAGGGGCAGATGGAGGTGCAGTGCCACGCAGGCCACGGCACCACATTCACCCTGCGGTTGCCACTGAACTCGCCTGGCGAGCAGATGGCGACCTGAACCAAGGAACCGATACATGGGCAATCGACTGTCGAAAATCTACACCCGCACCGGCGATAGCGGCGAAACCGGCCTCGGCGACGGCCGTCGGGTTGCCAAGGACCATCCTCGCGTGGAGGCCATGGGCGAGGTCGACACCCTCAACAGTCAGCTCGGCCTGCTGCTGGCCGAACTGGCCGATGCACAGGTGCAATGGCCAGCGCTCGACGAGCTGATCAGCGTTTTCGCGCCTTGCCAGCACCGCTTGTTCGACCTCGGCGGCGAGCTGGCGATGCCCGACTACCAGGCGCTGCAGGACAACGAAATCGAGCGGCTGGAACAGGCCATCGATCGCTGGAACCAGGAGCTCGGGCCGCTGAAGGAATTCATCCTGCCAGGCGGTTCCCGGCTGATCGCCCTCGCCCACCTGTGCCGCAGCATGACGCGCACTGCCGAGCGTCGTTGTCAGCAGCTCAATGCCAGCGAAACGGTACGCCCGGTGCTGCTGGCCTATCTGAACCGGCTCTCCGATGCGCTGTTCGTCGCCGCCCGCCTGATCGCTCGGCGCCAGGGTTGTGGTGAAATACTCTGGCAGCCAGCCGCTGCTTCACCTGCCGCGGATGACTGAGCCGGTCGTGGCGCGACAGGCCCGCCGTCGCGACCAGCTGCACGCCGTCTGGGAAGTTTTCATCGTCCTGTTGGTGTGCATCAACCTGTCGCTGATTCTGTTCGACAGCCTGTTCGCCCTGCAGCCTGTCAGCGCAGTGCTGGCGGACCTCGCGCCAGAGCTGCACGCGCGTTACCAGCAGAGTGTCCACGCCAACTTCCAGTACATCGACCTGGGCTTCGTCGCGATCTTCGTCCTCGACGTGCTGCTCGGCTGGACCGTGGCACTGTTCGAGCGCCGCTATGCACGCTGGTACTACTACCCGTTCGCGCACTGGTATGACGTGCTCGGCTGCATTCCCCTGGCCGGGCTGCGCTGGTTGCGCGTACTGCGTGTCGGCGCGCTACTGATCCGCCTGCAGCGCCTGGGGCTGATCGACATGCGCGGCTGGGCCATCTACGGCCTTTTCAGCCGTTATTACTACCTGCTGATCGAGGAGCTTTCCGACCGGGTGATGGTGCGCCTGTTCGGCCGCCTGCAGCAGGAGATCGGCGCCAGCGACGACCTTTCGCGCCGGCTGCTGCAGGAAGTGGTGCGGCCGCGCAAACAGCGCTTGCTCAACGACATCTCGCGGCGCCTGCAGGACATGCTGGAGACCGGCTACCGCGACAATCGCGGCGCCATCGAAGGTTATGTCAGCCAACTGATTCACCAGGCGCTGCAGAACAATCCCGAGATGCACAATCTGCGGCGCCTGCCACTGGGCAACCGCCTGGCCAGCACGCTCGACGATGCACTCAGCGACATCGCCGCGCGGCTGCTGCAGGGCGCCGTGGAAGGCATGCGTGGCCCGCAGTTCCAGGCACTGGCCGGCAATCTCGCCGACGAGTTCTTCGATGCCTGGGTCTACCAGGACGAAAATACCGACCTGGCGCTGGAAGAACTGCTGGTCGACGTCATCGAAGTGCTCAAGCAGCAGGTGCTCGACCGCCGCTGGAGTCGTTTCGTCGGCCCCACGCCGCCACCGACACATCCCGAGTGAGCGGACTGACGCAGTGCTCTCCGCTGCGTGCCCCAAGGGCCGTTGGAGGCGAGTGCTGACCTGCTACTCGTCGACCGCCTTGAAGCCCTCAGGAGATTTTTCGTCGAGACGCGCGCCGATGATCATCTCGGTCGCCCAGTTCACCAGAATCGAGGTGTAGGCCTCCTGGCAGCGCTCGTTGCTCAGCGCATGGTCGGCACCGTCGATGATGCGATGGGTGAGGGAGTGGGTGCCGTGGAAGGCGGCACGATAGCTCATGATGGTTTCGTGCGGGACGAAGGTATCGTGCTCGGATTCGACGATCAGCACGTCGCCGCGAAACGCCGCGCAGGCGGCCAACGCGCGGTTCTCGTCCGGTAGCACGCGCCGGCTGCGCAGCTGGTTGAGGACGTCGCGATCGAGCTGCCGCTTGGGCACCTGCCACTCCTCGTCGCGGTACAGCGCCGGCACGCGCAGGGCCAGCCACTTCACCGGACGCAGCGCGGTGAGAATCGCTGCGAGGTAGCCGCCATAGCTGGTGCCGACCACTGCAATCGCGGAGGGGTCGATATGCGGGTGCTGGGCCAGCAGATCGTAAGCGGCGAGCAAATCATTGAGGTTCTGCTCCCGCGTCACGGTTTCCTGTTGCGCGCGGGTCTGCGCATGGCCGCGCAGATCGAACGACAGGCAGACGCAACCAAGCCCGGCGATACCGCGCGCGCGGTTCAGGTCGCGCTGCTGGCTGCCACCCCAACCGTGCACGAACAGCACGCCTGGCATCTTCTCCGGCGGTGAGAGGAAGGTCCCGGCGATATGCTCATCACCCACCAGGATGTTCACCATTTCGCTATGCGTCGCCATAGTCCTCCACCGTTACACACTTGGTGATGAAACCCACATCGGCGTCCTCGTCCCGATACAAAACTTGCGCACCGGCCGGCACGCTCTGCTCACGCCCATAGAACTCCAGCGAAGACGCCTTCACCGCGCGCGCCGAAGTGCCTTGCGTGAAGACTTCCAGGGCAGCCACTTCAGCGCTGCTGGCACCACCGATACGCCAGGATTGCTCGAGCACGCCGGAACGTGACCGGCCCCGGCCATCGACGCCCTGGGCGATGTCGTAGTTGCGTCGCGAGGCGAAGAAATGCCGATAACAGGCCGAGGCTGCCTCGTCGTAGACCTGCGCCTGGCGCACGGCCAGACGTGTCGTCTCCGGCAGATCAAGGGCCATCAGCGCCTCGAAGTCGCCATCGACGACCACCAGATCCGAGCCGCCATACACCTCGTTGCCCGCGTTGTCCCGAGTCAGGCGCTGCGTACCGTAGTAACTGGCCAGACGGCCCCCGACACGTACCTGGCCGACACTGAAGGTGATGACGCGATCCAGATGCGCCTCTAGGACCAGACCGTACTGGGCCAGCTCCTTTTCATCGAGCGCAAACAAGGCCTCATCGAGGATATCGGCATCATCGACGCGCTGCTGCCCGCGGCCACCCGTGGCGCGTACCGGCTTGATCCGCACCGGCCCTTCGTGCAAAAGGCGCCGCCCGGCGTCACGCGCATCCTCGATGCTGAAGGCGCTGTAGCCGGCCAGCACGCTGCCCTTGACCTGGGTACTGAAGTCCCGCGACCAGCCGACCGGCGCCACGGCGTCCGGACGCACCAGCGGGTGTGTGATCGCTTTGGTTTCGACGAAGGCCTGCGGCACGACACCACCAAACAGGTCACCCTCCTCGTTCAGCCCCAGCTCCTGGGCTTCGCGGAGGCCGACGACGGTGCCCGACGGTATTAGGTAGGGATGGGCGTCATAGCGACGCGTTGGATCGTACTCACCGCCGTAACTCGTCCCCAGCAAGGTCGCCAGGCGTTCGGCCAAGGCCGCGTGGACGACCTTCTCGTGCTGCGGCTCGCGTGGTCGGTTGGCATAGGTCAGCACGACCCGGCGTGAGCTCTGCAGCGTTTGCGCATTCATCATCGTTGTGGACAGCTCCATGGACTGCTCGGCATGTACGTCCTGAGACCCGGCGCGCCGGCAGGCGTTCGCTTCTGCCTGAGCGTCCCGCCGAGCGCCAGAAACGAAAAAGGGGAGCAACCTCGCGGCTGCTCCCCTTCTTTTTGCGCTTCGATTCAGGCCGGCGCGGACGACCGGATCAGGTGATCGAAGGCGCTCAGCGAGGCCTTGGCGCCTTCACCGA
>DAMCQE010000083.1:0-10057 GCA_032105665.1 Pseudomonas sp.
CTCGTCGGGCTCATAACCCGAAGGTCGTCGGTTCAAATCCGGCTCCCGCAACCAAATCACGAAAAGGCCACTCAGACGAGTGGCCTTTTTCGTTTGCGCGTCTTTTCTGTCACGTACAGACAAGCGCCCCCCTCTTTCGGCCAGTCAGCCGCGACTTGTAACAACTGGCCCGTAGAATTAACTCTTTATCGGAATAGTTGCTCAGCATAGTCGGAATAATATTCCCTTTGTTTATGCATACGTCATTTATGGCCAGCAAAGGAGCAGATGGTTTATTCAGCTTAGAGCTAAGAAACGCATCCGCTATAACCATTGATGATAGCCCTAGGCCAGCCTGCGTCAAAAACAAAACTCTTTTGAACTCAATAACTTGGCTCTCCTAAACACCTCGCGACCTCCATCCGCAACTTTTTTTTGGCTCCCTAGCTTGACTTGGTTCACGTTATGACGGATATCTAGTCGCAACAGGGAGCAATACGTTGCAGAGCAGTTTAAGACCAACTGGACAGGTCAAGTTTTGCGGCGCGAGAGTTAAACCCCCTGCCTGATTAGTATCGCTTTTAATAAAGCGATGCGGGCTCGTTCGCCATAAGTATTGAGAGAGCCGGGACTCGCAGAGTGCCCGGAGCGCGGTAGCCATGCCTGATTCTCTCAAGGTCACACGCGGACGTTGGCCGATCGCAGATGACGGAATACGTACAAGTTATTCAAATCGACATGTAAATAAGTCGATGGCGGTAGCTTTGTCTAAATAAAAGAATATTTTAGATCGGCATTAACTTTCGTCACAGGCTAAAAGCCTACTGCCCAGGCATTACGCCGTAATCCTTTATTCCCACCCAGGACGCCGATCAGCAGCAGCGTGTAGTAGCTGCGGCTCGACAAACCGTTTCGCCTCGCCTTTGCGCAGGGAGAACTACAGTGTCAACGATCTTTTATGGAACGGAAGATCAGGACAAGGCATTGATTGCGCGGGATATCAATCAGAATGGCTACGCCTGCATACCCGGCTACTTGAACAATCTGCAACTAACTCAACTGCGCGAGCAGGTTCACGAGCAGGCTCGACAGCATCATGGTGAATATTTTGCTCATCATGACGGTGAACAGGTAGCGGGCTCGTTACTTGCCACGTTGAGCAGCGCGCCGGAGTTCCAGTCGCTGCTGGACGACGTTTACCAGCTCGGCGCGGGCAAGGCGGCGCCAAGCAAGCGCATCTACCTGGTGATGCGATGCGTGCAGGGGCAGACAGGACGCAAGGAGTCGAACTGCTTCCACTACGACGCTTCGCTGGTTACGGCACTGCTGCCGGTGGAAATCCCGCAGGACGGCGACCAGCGCGGCGACCTGCTGGTGTTTCCCAACCTGCGCAAGCTTCGCAAGTACGTGCTGGTCAACGTGGTGGAGAAAGCACTGCTGCAGAACAAGTTGAGCCGCAAACTGATTAGCCGCGCGATAGGCCTCGGGCTGCTAAAGCCACAGCGCCTGCAGCTGGTACCCGGCAATCTCTACCTGTTCTGGGGCTACCGATCCCTGCACGCCAATGAACCTTGTGATCCGGCGCAGCTGCGCGCTACCGCGATCTTCCACTACGGCGATCCCCACGCCGGCAGCCTGATGACCCGAATGATCCTCAGACACAACCAACGCAGGGCACGGCGGGCTAGCGCGATCGGCGCGCATCAACCTGTCTGAGCGCGCATCTGTAGCACCCAGCGATAACCCCCGAATGCATTCGGGGGCGGCTGAGCTTCGATAAGGAAATCACCATGATCAACGTGACCAAGTCGTACATGGGCAGCAAAAACAAGTTCAAGGCTTACATCGACAGGATCTACAACACCGGCTGGCTCACCAACAACGGACCGTTAGTGACTGCGCTCGAGCAACGGCTGAAGGACTACCTCGGGGTGAGGAACATCATCCTCACCAACAACGGCACCATCGCGCTGCAGATTGCCTATCGAGCGCTGGGATTGACCGGCAGCGCCATCACCACCCCCTTCAGCTTTGTTGCCACCACAAGCTCGCTAAAGTGGGAGCGTATCAAGCCGATCTTCGCCGACATTGATCCAGCGACCTGGAATCTGGACCCGGATCAGATCGAGCGGAATATCCAGCCCGACACCTCAGCTATCGTCGCCACTCATGTATTCGGCAATCCTTGCGATGTCGAACGCATCGAGCAGATCGCGCGCAAGAACAATCTGAGGGTCGTCTACGACGGCGCCCATGCGTTCGGCGTTCGTCACAAGGGGCGGTCGGTCTACGACTGGGGCGATATCAGCACGCTGAGCTTCCATGCGACCAAGCTGTTTCACACCATCGAGGGTGGCGCCATCGTCACCAACGACGACGCGCTGGCCGAACGCATCCGTCTGCTCTGCAACTTCGGCATCGTCGACACCGACCAGATCGAAGGCATCGGCATCAACGCCAAGCTCAACGAGTTCTCTGCCGCGATGGGCATGTGCGTACTCGACGACATCGAGCTGATTTTCGAATGCCGGGCGGAGATCGGCCATCGTTACGAGCGGCGCCTCGGCGAGCATTTCGAGCTGCAACGACCGCAGCCGGAATCCCAGTGCAACTACAGCTATTTTCCCGTTGCCCTTGCCGACGAAAGCCAGCTGCTGCGCTGCCGCTCGCAACTGAACGAGAACGGCATCAACCCCCGCCGCTACTTCTACCCCTCGCTGGACACGCTCGACCATCTGCAGCCGCAGGTACCACAACCACGCTCGCGAGCGTTGAGTCGCAAGGTCCTGTGCCTGCCGATCTATCCCGGGCTGCCGCGCAAGGTGCAGGAGAAGGTCATGCAGACGTTGATCCAGGAGGCAATCCACAGCGAGCAATCGAGCCGCACGCTGTTCCAGCCCCTTGCCGAAGCGTTCGGGCTGTTCAGCGCCACGGAGCGCCTGCCGGGCGCCGACTACCCGCGCATGCCCCTGACATCCGGAGGCCAGCAATAACCCATGTCAGATCCCAAGCGGTTATCGGTGATCCGCAACACCAGCCTGAACTACCTCGGGCAGGCGTATGCCCTGCTTGTCGGCATTATGATCCTGCCGTTCTACCTGAAGCACCTCGGCGCCGAAGCCTACGGCCTGATTGGTTTCTTCGCGGTGCTCCAGGCCTGGTTGCAGTTACTCGATGCCGGGATGTCGCCTGCACTGGTCCGACAGGTCGCGCAGTACCGCGGGCAGGGCGACCTGTCCGCCGCGCCCGGCCCCGCCGGGCGCCTTCTGCGCTCGTTCGAGCTGCTGTTGCTACCGATTGCGCTGGCGACCTGCGTGGCGATCTACCTGAGCAGCGGCTGGATCGCTGGAACCTGGCTGCAGGCCCGCGAATTGGGTACCGGCACCATCATGCAATGCATCAGCCTGATGGGCCTGATGGTCGGGCTGAGGCTCTATGCAACCCTGTACAAAAGCGGACTGCAGGGCGTCGAGCTGCACGGCTGGCTGAACGCAGCGAACGTACTGATCGCTACCCTGCGTTACTTCGGTGGCCTGATTCTGGTCGCCCTCGTGTCGCAAGATCCGCTGGACTTCTTCCTGTTCCAGACGGCCGTCGCCCTGGTGGAAACGCTCGCCTTCGCCAGCAAGGCTTATGTGCAACTGGCCAGCCCACGTTTGCTCACCGGCATCGACTGGCGCGTGGTCAAGCCGGTGCTGCCATTTGCCGGCGGCATGTTCTTCACCTCGCTGCTGTGGATCGTGCTGACCCAGCTGGACAAAGTGCTGCTTTCCAAGGTGCTGCTGCTCAAGGAGTACGGCTACTTCTCGCTGGTGGCGCTGATCACCACCGGCATCATGACTCTGACCAACCCCTTGGTGCAGACGCTGTTGCCGCGCATGACCATGCTCGTGGCCGAAGGGCGGATCGCCGAGATGGAGCGGCTGTATCTGAACGCCACCCGCTTCGTCTGCAGCGTGCTGTTTCCCATCGCTGCGGTGATCGCCTGGCACGGACAGGCGCTGATCTTCGCCTGGACCGGCGATGCGGCCGCTGCCGAATGGAGCGAACGCATGCTGTTCTGGTACGTGCCGGGCAGCGCACTGATGGCGGTCGGCGCCTTCCAGTTCTACCTGCAGTACGCCTACGGCCAGCTGCGCCTGCACATCTGGTACAGCGTGGTTTCCACCGCCATCAGCATGCCGATCGTGATCTACGCAGCGCTTGCCCACGGTGCCTACGGTGCCGCACTGGCGTGGTTCTTCCTGCGCCTGGCGACCTTCGTGATCTGGCCACCGGTGGTGCACCGGCGGTTCGCGCCCGGCCTGCAGGGCGTCTGGGCACGAGACATGTTGCGCATCACCGCGGCGACCGTGATCGGCGTGGCGCTGGGCGAGCCGCTGTTCCTGCTGATCGTCAGCGACAACCGCTTCGACATTCTGATGGCGCTGGCCGCAAGCGGGTTCATCTGCCTGCTGCTGGTCGCGGCGACCTCGAAATCACTGCTACTCAAGCTTCATCTACTCATCACCAAGCGAGCATCCAAAAATGGAATTGAAGAGCGAGCAAGCCTTGATTGAACGTTGGGGCGGCAAGACCGAACCGCTGCTGAGCGTCGTCTGCCTGGCCTACAACCACGCATCCTTTATAAGGAAGGCGCTGGAGAGCTTCCTCCAGCAGGAAACGGATTTCCCTTTCGAGGTGATCGTCCACGACGACGCCTCGACTGACACCACCGCCGCGATCATCGCCGACTACGCGGCGCGCTACCCCAGCATCATCAAGCCGATCTACCAGACGCAGAACCAGTTCAGCCTCGGCGTGCCATTCAGCACGCGGCTGTTCGCCCGTGCGGGGGGCAAATACATCGCCTATTGCGAAGGCGACGACTACTGGACCGATCCGACCAAGCTGCAGCAGCAGGTGGACTTTCTCGAGCAGCATCGTGACTACGTGATCACCTATCACGATGCGTTCATGTTCAACAGCCAGGGCATCATCCAGAGCCCGCAACTGACCGGAAAACTGCGCAAGGACGCCACGGCGCTGGAACTGATGCAGGGCCGCCCGCTCTCGACGCTGACGGTGTGCTTTCGCAACCTGATTCAGGAACTGCCACCGGAATTGCTCGGCGTGAAGGTGCTGGATATCTGCTGGTGGTCGCTGCTCGGCGCCTACGGCAAAGGCAAGTTCATGGAAGGCATCAGCCCCGCCGCCTACCGGGTGCACGAGGGTGGCATCTTCTCCATGCAGCCGAGCAGACAGCGCATCCAGATGGCCATGCATGCCCACTACTCCCTGGCGCGCTACTACAACCGCATCGGCAACAACGCGCTCTACGAGTACTTCCTGATCCAGGTGTTCGGCGAGTGCCTGTCGCTGATCTCGCCGTTCAGCAAGATCCAGGCGCTTTCAACCATCGCCCAGAACATCAGCCTCAACCTGCTGCGCCGGTTGAGCCCACGGCTGGCCAGGAGCTGATCAGCCCGACCCCGCTTCTTTGCAAAAACGCACCATGAGGAAGGATTCCCAATGACTGCCTTGACCCGCTCTTCGCTGGAATATGACGCGGACAACCGCATCGACCTCGCCGGAATAATGCGCACCGCCTACGATCACAAGGCGCTGATCATCACCATTACCGGCTTTTTCGCTGCACTGGGCGTGCTCTATGCCCTGATCGCCACGCCGATCTACCAGGCGACCGCGATGATCCAGATCGAACCGAAAAAAGCCGCGATCACCGGCGTGCCGGAAATATCGGCCCGGCCGGATTCGGTGTCCCAGGCGGTCACTGAAATCTCCCTGCTCAAATCCCGCGCCGTGCTCGGCAGAGCCGTCGAGGAGCTAAAGCTCTACATCGTCGCCAAACCCCATCACTTCCCGGTGTTCGGCGCCTTCATGGCGCGCAAGCATGACCCGGCGACTGATGGCGCGCTGGCCACCCCGCTGTTCGGCTTGACCGGCTATGCGTGGGGTGGGGAAAAGCTCGAAGTATTCCAGCTCGATGTGCCCGAAGCGTATCTGGGCGTGGAGCTGACGTTGATCGCCGGCACGGCCGGCAGCTTCACGCTGCATGACGACGAGCAGCAGCTGATCCTCCGTGGCCAGGTCAATGAAGCTGTGGAGAACCAGGGCTTCAAGGTGCAGATCGCCCAGCTGGAAGCGCGCCCTGGCACCGAATTCCAACTAGTCAGGAACCGCCCGCAGACCACCGCGCTGGATTACCAGAACCGCTTGAAGGTCGGCGAGGCCGGCAAGGATTCCGGGATCATCTACATGTCCCTGGAAGACCCGGACCCGCAGCTGGCCAGCCATGTGCTGGACGAGATCAGCCGGCTGTACGTCAGCCAGAACATCCAGCGCAGCTCGGCAGAAGCGGCCCAGCGCCTGGACTTCCTGCGCTCTCAACTACCTCAGGTGCGCAAGGAGCTGGAGAAGGCCGAAGCCGCGCTGAATGCCTACCAGACCAGCTCCAAGTCGGTGGATATCAGCATCGAGACCAAGGGCGTGCTCGACCAGATCGTCGCGCTGGAAACGCAGATATCCGAACTGTCGCTCAAGCGCGTGGAGTACGACCGCCTCTATACCCGCGAGCACCCGACCTATCGCACGCTGATCACCCAGATGAACGAGCTGCAGGCGCAAAAGGCGCAGCTGCTGAAGAAGGTCGACGCCCTCCCCATGACGCAGCAGGAGTTGCTGCGCCTCCAACGTGACATGGAAGTCACGACCCAGACCTACACGCTGCTGATGAACCAGGCACAGGAGCAAGACATCCTGCGCGCCGGTACCATCGGCAACGTGCGCATCATCGACAACGCCTACTCGATGATCGAGAAGCCGTCGAAACCGGTCAAACCGCTGGTGGTGGCCATCGCGATCTTCGTCGGCCTGCTCGTCTCGGCGGCAGTCATCCTGCTGCGCCAGGCCTTCTACCGCGGAGTGGAAAGCCCGGACGTGATCGAGAAGCTTGGCGTACCGGTCTATGCCGGCCTGCCCTACAGCGCCTCTCAGGATCAGCTCAATCGCAGCCGCAAGAGCCGCGACGGCAAGACCCGACTGCTCAGCCTCACCGAACCGACGGATCTGGCGGTCGAATCGCTGCGCAGCCTGCGTACCAGCCTCAAGTTCGCCATGCTCGAGGCGCGCAACAAAGTGTTGATGATCACCAGCCCGACCCCTTCGGTTGGCAAGTCGTTCGTGTCCAGCAACCTTGCTGCGGTGATCGCGCAGACCGGCCAGCGCGTGCTGCTGATTGATGCCGACATGCGCCGCGGCTACCTGCATACCCTGTTCGGCATGGCGCCGCGTCACGGGCTGTCGGATGCACTGGCCAGTGGCCTGAACCTGGCGGAGATCACCAACCGCACCGAGCAGAAGAACCTGCACTTCATCTCCGCCGGGTTCTCCGCGCCGAATCCGTCCGAACTGCTGATGCACGACAACTTCTCCCGCCTGCTGCGTGAAGCGGAAAAGCTCTACGACTTCATCATCATCGATACGCCGCCGGTGCTCGCGGTGACCGACGCCGTACTGGTCGCCCAGCAGTCGGGCACCAACCTGCTGGTGGCCCGCTTCGGCCTTAGCACCAGCTCGCAGATCGATGCATCCAAGCGGCGGCTCGCGCAGAACGGCGTGCTGCTCAAGGGCGTGATCCTCAATGCCGTGAAGCGCAAGGCCTCGACCTCGCCGTACGACAGCGGCGCCTACGGCTATTACACCTACACCCAGCAAGCCTGATCGCCAGACAAGGAGGGGCAACGTGCTCAGAACCGTCTCGATGATGCAGCCCTACCTATTTCCGTACCTGGGCTACTTTCAGTTGATCGCACTCAGCGACGTGTTCGTGCTGGGTGACGACCTGCAATTCGTCAGGGGCTCCTGGATGAACCGCAACCGGATTCTCGTCAATGGCCAACCCAAGCTCATCAGCTTTCCGCTGAAGAAGGGCCATCAGACCGAGCGCATCAACCAGCGCTGGCTCTGCGACGACTTCGACAAGGAAGCCGCGGGGCTGATGCTGACCCTCGAGCGTTGCTACGCCAAGGCGCCCCAGCGCGACGCGGTGCTGCAGCTGATCCGCGGCATCCTGCAGTGCCCGGAACGCAATCTTGCGCTGTTCACCGAGAACTCGCTGCGCTGCCTCTGCGCCTACCTGAACATCCGCACGCCGATCTATCGCGGCTCCAGCCTCGATTTGCCAGCGAAGATGGACATGCAGGACCGCGTCATCCAGATCACCCATCGCATGGACGGCGAGCTCTACCTCAACCCCATCGGCGGCATGGAGCTGTACTGCCCTGCCCGCTTCCGCGCCGACGGTTTGCTGTTGCGCTTCCTGCGCATGGATGAGGTCACCTACGCGCAGCTCAAGCATCCGTTCGTGCCGTCGCTGTCGATCATCGACGTGCTGATGTTCAACAGCCGCGAAGAGATCAAGGAATTGCTGCAGCGCTTCAGCGTGGTCGAGGGACAGGAACAAAGGGCAACGCTGACACTGGCGTGACGACATTCCGCCTGCCATCGGGATTCGGGCAGGCCAATCAGGGAAGGACATCCCCATGACACCGAGCATTACCGCACGCTGGTACCTGATCCAGACCAAGCCTCGCCAGGAGGCCCGCGCCGAGGAGCACCTGCAGCGCCAGCACTTCGAGTGCTACCGCCCGCTCAAGGCGCCTGCGCCCTTGCGCGGCTCACAGGGGACCAAGACCGGCGAGGCGCTGTTTCCGGGCTACCTGTTCATCCGCCTCGATTGCATTCACGACAACTGGTACCCGATTCGCTCCACTCGGGGCGTCAGCCGCGTAGTTAGCTTCGGCGGCCAGCCGACGCCGGTACGCGACGAGCTGATCGAACAGTTGCGACAGCGCCTGGCCCAGCCGCAGACCATGGCGGCGACGCCGTTCTCACCTGGCCAGCGGGTCCAGGTCAGCGGCGGCAGCTTCAGCGACATCGAAGCGATCTTCGTCAGCAGCGACGGCGAAGAGCGCTCCGTCATCCTGCTCAACCTGCTGCAGCGTGAGCAGAAGGTCCGGGTACCCACCCGTTATCTCCAGTGCTACTCCTGAGCCAGGCGAGTGCCCGTAGGGCCATGCGAGCAGCCTGACAGGTTCAATCAGCGAGCCAACCGATGAAGATCCTATTCCTCAATGCGTTCTACACCCCGCATGTCGGCGGCGGCGCAGAAGTCATCCTCCGGCACCTGGCCGAAGGGTTGCAGCGGCGTGGTTGTGAGGTGGCAGTGCTGGCGACCGGCCCGGATGCCGGGCTGAACATGCAGATTCAGGACGGTGTGCGGGTCTATCGCGCCAACCTGGCGAACAGCTACTGGCATTACACCCAGCAGCGCCCGAGTCGCGTCGCCCGCCTCGGCTGGCACTACCGGGACCGCTACAACCGCGACATGCGCTGTCACGTGCGCGAGGTGATCGCGCGGGAGCAGCCGGATATCGTGGTCTGCAACAACCTCACCGGCTGGTCGATTTCCGCCTGGGACGAAATTACCGCCGCCGGCCTGCCGATCGTCCAGGTGCTGCACGACCTGTACCTGCTCTGCCCGAAGGACACCATGTTCAACCACGGCAAGAGCTGCCAGCGCCAGTGCGGTATGTGTTCGGTGTTCCGTCTCCGCCACGCCGGCGCCTCAGCGCAGGTGCCCACAGTGATTGGCGTCAGCCGCTTCGTGCTCGAACGCATCACCGCACAGGGCTATTTCAGTGGCGCGCGCCAGCATGTGGTGCACAACTGCACGCCGGCCAACCCCGGCCAGGGCAGCAAGCCCAGGCAGCGCAGCAACCATCCACTGCGCTTCGGCTATATCGGCACGCTGTCGGAGAACAAAGGCGTCGGCTGGCTGATCGAGCAGTTCCAGCGGCTGGACATCGATGCGCGGCTGGATATCGCCGGGCGCGGCAAGCTGGACTACGAAGCCCGGCTGAAGGCCATGGCCGATCCGAAAAAGGTCAGCTTTCTCGGCTACTGCGACAGCGACGAGTTCATGCAGAGCATCGACGTGCTGGTAGTGCCGTCGCTGTGGGGCGAGCCGTTCGGCCTGGTGGCCGTCGAAGGCTGCGCCAACAACCTGCCGGTGATC
>DAMCQE010000084.1:0-9838 GCA_032105665.1 Pseudomonas sp.
TCGGTAGCCAGACCGCCGTGGTCACCGGCCCGGCCGGCGAAGAAATCCACTGCGACGAGTACGGCCGAGTACGCGTCCAGTTCCACTGGGATCGTGAAGGCCAGGCCGACGACAAGACCAGCTGCTGGCTGCGCGTCTCCTCCAGCTGGGCCGGCGACCGCTATGGCGGCATTGCCATTCCACGGGTCGGCATGGAAGTGCTGGTCACCTTCCTCGAAGGCGACCCCGACCAGCCGCTGGTGACAGGTTGCCTGTACCACAAGGAACACCAGGTCCCCTACGACCTGCCGGCGAACAAGACCCGCACGGTGTTCAAGACCCTGAGTTCCCCAGGCGGTGGCGGCTACAACGAACTGCGCATCGAAGACCGCAAGGGCGCCGAGCAGATCTACCTCCACGCCCAGCGCGACTGGGACGAGAACATCGAGCACGACCAGAAGATCCGCGTCGGCCACGAACGCCACGAAACCGTGGAGGCCAATAGCTACAGCGAGTTCCGCGCCGAAGAACACCGCACCACCCACGCCGACCGCAAAACCGAAATCCGCGCCAACGACCACCTCACCGTGGGCAATACCCAGCACCTGAAGATCGGCACTGGGCAATTCATCGAGGCGGGCAATGAAATCCACTACTACGCCGGCAGCAAGGTCGTCATCGACGCAGGCATGGAACTCACCGCCTCCGGCGGCGGCAGTTTTCTCAAGCTCGACCCCAGCGGCGTGACGCTGAGCGGTGCGACGATCCGGATGAATTCGGGTGGCTCGGCTGGCACCGGTTCAGGCGTGAACGTCATCTCTCCCCGGATTCCTTGGGCAGCCGACCAAGACAAAGCCGGCGCCAAGCCCAAGCTCGCGCTGGCCAATACCCAACTGCAGCTGGCGCGCCAGGCCCGGCAAATTGCCGCCAGCCGTTGCCCGATCTGCGAAGCGTGCCGGGCGGGGATGTGTGAAGTGGGAGGCGGCCGATGAACGACAGGGTCGAACACTGGCTCAGCGAGCAACAAGCCCAAGGCCGACCGCTGCTGCTCGTTATCGACAGCCTTGCAGAACCGACTCCGCTGCCTAGCCTGTTCTCAACGGATCTGGTGCACAGCTACGCCAATATCTATCAGGGTACCGAGGTCGACGAGATGGCCGACGCCGCTCCTTGGCTGATATTGCTGAACGAGCTGAATTTCACGCAGCTACGTTCGCTGACCGATGCACCGGAGCAGAACTGGGGCTGGCTCGCCAGCGTCGACCACGCCGACATGGCTGCGCTCACTCAGCACTGGCAAGCTCGCATCTTTGCCGACGAACAAGGGCAGCGTTCGCTTTATCGTTTCCAAGACAACCGCATCATCGCGCGTCACCTCGGCGAACTGGACGCGTCACAACGTCCTCTGCTGCTTGGCCCAATGACCAGCGCGCTCTGCTGGGATGGTCAGGACTGGCAATGGTTCGATAACGAGCTGCCAGGGGAGTACCGCGAGCCCTTCGAAAAACCTTGGTTGTCCATCCCAGAGCCAGAGCAGGTACAACGTGCCGTGGCACACCACAACCTTGAGTTGTGGCTATGGCAGACCCATACGCAGGCGACCACTCGGCTCGCCGAAACCCAGGTGGTGAGTGACTGGCTGGACCATCAACTCGACAAAGCGAAGGAATGGCACTGGCACGGCGAGCCGCAACTGCACTTTCTGCTCCGCTACCAGCTCGACCCCGAACTAGCCAATCACCCGGCCTGGCCACCGACCGCGAGGGAAACACCGGAAGCCCACTATTCGCGAGTCAGTTCAACACTGGCTTCAAGCCTTTCCGCATGAGATCGAACAGATGACTGCTCACACCTTTTTCCATAGCCGCTTCCTGCTTGCTCGCGCATGGCCTGCGCTGCTGGGCCTACTGCTCAGCGGTTGCAGCACGCTTGGCTCGGTCGGCGCCGACACCTTCACATTGCAAGGCGAGCTACCTGCCGATTTCGCACTGAAGGCCCAAGCTCATTACGGCGGGTCCGAGAGTTGTAGTGGCCGCGGTCATGTGAAGACTTTCAAAGAAGATTACGAAAAGGTGTTGCATGGGTATAAGTTCGAGATTCCTGTTAGTTATCAAGATGGCCTTTGTGATCTGCAACTGGTTAGGGTCAAATTATGCATCCAGGCCCGTTACGGAGAAAAGGATTGGCAACAAACTTACGATAACGGCGAACTGCTGGTAGTTGCGAAACCGACTACCGAGGATGACAACAATCTACCTGGCCGCCCTGAACCGATACGCTCTGAGTGCTCATGGTTATTCCAAGAAAGCAGGCTAAACCTAGAAATATCAAAAATACTTAGTTGCAAGGGAGCAGGAGCTCGACTAAACAGAAAACAGCTATCCCAGCAGACCGTCATGTTGACCTTTACGGTAAGTCCTAGAGAAAAACCTTATCGGGATAATACTTGGATAGAATTTCCCGAAGGGTGGAGGCCGTGCCTACCTAAGGAGGGCTGGCAGCAGTGCCAAGATCCCCCAGTGTTTAAGACATACAGAAACAACAACAAAGAGTGCACCATTTATCCAAATTGCACGGAATAACCAAGGATGACCGGAACAACAGAGCAACTAAGCTGCCCTTTGAAAAACGCTTGGGTTAGCTTCCGCCTTGTGGATGAGCATGGAGAGGGCTCACCTTACGCTGGATTGCCTTACAGGCTATTTGATAATCAAGGCCAAGTTAACGAGGGGCTTTTAGATAGCGATGGCTTCGCTCACATAACGGATGTACATCCTGGCATTATGGTGCTCGAACTATCGCAACCCGCAACGACCTTCATTAATCCTTGGTACGAAGAGCTTTCTATTAGAGAGGTTTTCAAGGTACCGCTGACAGCTATACAAATCGCAGCGGAACAATCACCCGCAGGGCCTCGACGCACTGATGGACAAACCTATCTAGCGCGAGAACGCGCAGCAAAAGAAGACGCTTATTTCATACGAGCCGAAGTCAGCGATTTCGTAGCGAGCAAAGGTCATCTTCCGACACCAGACGAAAATTGGACGACACCATCGGCACTAAAACAAAACGCAGGCTCAGCAGCAGACCAGCCAGGCGTTGCTCTTGGTTGTAACAGGCGCCATGTCATCGAGATAAAGGCGCTACGTGCCTACAGTCCGTTGCTTTCCCGCGGCGCTGATTTCTGCGCGCTGAATGCCTATCACCTTGCGGTCATGAGCGCTTTCGCCTACGCCCCATTCAGCACCTCTACCAATCCTTACTCTTCAGCACCGCCACCCTATTCAGCGCTTGGCAGCATCGGACACGTATTTCAGAACCAGCTAGGACGCCGGATTCAGCCAACACAATTCAACACCGCGTCCCCCTATCACCTACTCTGTGAAGAAGTGCCTTATTCGAAGCGCCTCGAAATCATGCCTTACGATCCGGCGCGCTATGAAAAGGAAGCACAGGAGGGCTGGCGAAATCCCGAAGATGTGCACTTCTTGCACGATACGGATAACGAAACAAGTACCAACACCCAAGCGTTCATCACCCATAACGACAAGATCGTATTGATTTCCGTCCGCGGTACACAGGAGTTTCTGGCCGACGCCAGCCGAGATGCAGATGCCCGCCAGGTGCCATACGAAGAAGGTGAAGGCCAAGCACACCGCGGCTTCTACAAAGGATTTCAGGCTGCAAAGCCATTCTTAGAGCGCTACCTAAACGCCTTTTATACCGGCGAACAAACGCTGATCATATGTGGCCACAGCTTAGGCGGGGCCATTGCACTCCTACTGGCCGAATGGCTACGGCGCAAGCCCACCAAACCTAAGGTAATCCTCTACACCTTCGGCGCCCCACGCGCGGGCGACGCAACCTTCGTCAAGGCCGCCCGCCCTCTTGCGCATCACCGTATCGTCAATCACAACGACCCAATACCTGCGCTTCCACTGCCGTGGATGGATGCCGAATGGAGGCTGGCACTCCCCGGTGCAGCTCTGGTGTATAGCTCACCGGCTCTCGGCATTGCGCTGCTGCTCGCGGGCATCGTGAACCTTCAAGGTGATCCCTACGAGCATCACGGGGAGCAATGGCATTTCATGCCACGCAAGCCCGGCGCGGGCAGCGAGACGGCGATTCTGTGGCAGCCGGGCTGCGCGATGATTGCCGAGCAGACCTGCGCTCGTACCATCGGCGAAATCGGTCTGGATGGAGATATGCCGAAGCGCGTTGCGCTCGCAGGTTCTCAACATTCGAGCGACAGCGGCTATGCGCGAGCGGCGCTGGCCAACCTGCTGCGCTGGACTGTCAGCGTAGAGCAGCGCAACGGCAGGCTGTTCACCGACGCTGAGGTTCACGACATTTATGCCCAAGTCCTGAGTACCGCGCAGCTGCTGGAAAGCTGGCAAGCGCGCTCCTTCAATGAATTCCGCTGGGAGATCAGGCGCAGGGGGGTAATGCGTTTCTACGGCAAGACGGATCTTGAACTGCGCGCCATCTACGCCGATGCGGTGGAGCAGGGCGAACGCGTTCGAGCCGAACAAAGCCCCGCATTGTCTCGCGCACAGCAGCGCCTGCTTGCTCAGGCGGAGCGGATGGTGTCAATGCGCAGCGTCTTTGGGGAGCACGCGGAGCGGCCGGACCTGCCGGAGCTGGTCGAGCAATGGCGTGCTATTGAGGACAACCAGAATGTGGAACGGCTGGCTACCAGCACGCCACGAAGCGCCGGGGCCATTGCCTAGCACTCGCTGGGTCGCCTGACCCTTTCAATCATCAATATCCGAAACTACGACAGCATCAAGACTACGCTCGGCCTATCTACAAAATCGATCCTGCATAACGCTTCTGCGATTACTGAAAGAGGCGAGGCTCCGTAGCTTGGGCAACGGATCAATGCGGGCGGAGGCGCAGCAGGAGATATTGCAGGAGCCAAAGTAGCCACCGCTTTTGTAGGAGGGATCGCGCTTGCGTTCGACGTGACGTTCGGAGCTTCTGCTCTCCCAGTCACCGCAATCGCTGGCGCTGCTGCCGGGGCCTATTACGGCGGGTCGGGCGGCGGAGGCTTTGGCGAATATGTCGGCGATATTATTTATCAAAGAGTGAACAGATGAGCGACGTTTCGATATTAGAACGAATTTTCTTTCTCGGGTGGCTAGTGCTATTCGTAGCCGGCGGATTCAACGGACTACATCTGCTTCCATGGTATTCGTCGACTTGACCAATACTTTTCTCAATTAGCAAATATTGAATGGGAGTCACATAACCCCTTTGATAGTATCTGTCGAATGCATCGATATAGCTTTCAATATACTTTTGGCGTAAAACGGCCAGATATTAGCAACGGCATAGCCGCATGGCTTTATTTTACGTGCATCAGTCTTATTATTTATTGGATAAGTATGTTTATCGGCTTTCTTAGCCATCAATTCGGCATAAATATTCTTGAATGACCGCTCTTAGCGCGTTCATACACATGAGTTTTTGGCAACCACAAGATGAGTGACGCCTCGATACTTGAACGAATCATAGTTTTTTCTTGGATCCTGCTTGCCGTCATTGGGGGCTTCAACGGGATCTACATCTGCTTTCATGGAATTCGTCGGCTCGACCCGTATTTTTCTACTAAACCCAATGTAGAATGGGAGTCGCATAGTCCCTTTGATAGTTTTTGCCGAATGCATAGATATAGTTTTCAATATACCCTCGGCTTAAAACGACCAGCTATTGGTAACGGCCTAGCCGTATGGCTTTACTTCACTTGCATCAGCCTTATGGTTTATTGGATCAGCATGTTTATTGGTTTTCTTGGCCATCAATTTGGAATAAGCATCTTGAATTGAATTGCTATCAGCAAATACGTTAGCGACACTTTCTATAATCGGCAGGTTTAACTTCTTCTGGCGCAATAGCTGAACGACTAGCGATTCGAACCCATCCAAGCAGGCACAACCGTTCGGCAGCCAAAGGCTGGCGGCCGATGAACGGGCAGGGATTAAGCCTGCTGAAGTGACAAAATGACATCGCAGCTGCGGATGCAGCCCTTCCGATGATCAGAGTCACTTTCATGTCCGCCAATCGCCGCTATTCCATCATCCTCGAACACACCGGTCAGGTCCTGCTGGAGCAGGCCTCGCTTGAGCAGGTCGAGGCGTTCTGGGACGCCAACGACGCCCTGTATTTCGGCCTGCGCATCGAAGATGCGCAGAGCGATCACGCTCGCGTATTCGTCACCGATGAGATTCCCGAGGATGAGGACGTCGTGCCTGCCTGACGTGGCGATTCAAGGCCGGCGCTAGCGAATCCCCAACAGGTGATCGAGCGAGAGCCGGCCGGCGCCTCGACCTATCAGCAGTAGTAGCAGCGCCGCCCAGCTCAGGTGAGTCGACCAGGCGTCCGGGTAGACGAACAGCTGGATCACCAGCGTCATCAGCAGCAGTGCCAACGCCGACAGCCGCGTGAACAGACCGAGCACCAGCAGCAGCGGGAAAAGATGCTCGGCATAGGTCGCCAGGTGCGCCGCGATGGACGGTGGCAGCAAAGGCAATGCGTATTCGCTGCGAAACAGCTCGAACGTGCCCGGGGTGATGTCCAGCACCCCGCTCACCTTGGTGCGCCCAGAGAGCAGGAAGATCGCCGCGATGGCCAAGCGTGCCAGCAGATTCAGCAGCGAATCGCCGAGCAGTTGCTGCAACCGCTGCGCGACCGCGTTCCATTGCTGACGCAGACGCAGCGGCAGGTTGTGCATGGCGTTCATGACGGTTCCTCATGTGGATGGCGTCGTCGGCACCAGCGCGGCGAACGCGCCTGCCGCCAGCAGCCGGCCTAGCAGGTCGTTGAAGTCGAGTTGCGGCTGAACCGCCAGCGCCTGTTCCGAGGCCTGCTCCAGCGAGCGGCCAGCGGCGCAGGCATCGAGAAATGCACAGCCGGCACGTTCGAGTGGCTGCCAGCCGATGCGGCCGGCGCTTCGGCTCAGCAGTACCCCTTCGCCTTGCCAGACCAGCTCTGCCGGCACCTGGCGTCCTTCACGGGTGCAACTCCAGATGCTGTACACCGGCAGCTCGGCGAACCACCGCCAGCGCAGCGCAGCGCGCGGAACGAGCGGCTGCCGGGCCAGCTGCTCCGGGGTTTGGGTCGCCAAGGCAGCGAGGGCCAGAACGGGTTGCTCCACGGCGCTGAATACCTCTAACCAGAGCCGGTCCAGCTGCGCGACGCCAGACAGATAGGGAAGCGCGAGCGCCGGTTCGAAATCCTGCAGAAAGGCCGGAAAATCCTCGCCGTACTCAAGCAACGGGCCACGGCGCGGCGGCTTCTCGCGCGCGTACAGCGCCGCGGCGGCAGCAAACCACTCCTCCCCCACCAGTCGTTCGACGGCAGGGAAATTGGCGCGCAGCGCATCGACACAGCCCTTGGCCAGCGTATTGCGGTACACGGCGAAACCCGGCTGCCCGACCAGCGCAGCGACCTCGCCCGCCGCACTGCCGGGCGCGTCGGTCAGCGCCGCGACGAAGGCGTCCTGAAATGCCGCCAGCGAGCCGCTCATTGCCAGCCCCCCACTTCATCGAGCGTCTGCTGGGCACGAGCGCGCTCGACCATTAGCGTCTCGAAAGCCGGCAGCTGGTCGTCGCGCTCGATCAACGTCGGGCGCGGGCCGATACGCTCGATCAGTTGCCGATAGAGCGCCCAGACCGCCGCGTCCACCGGCGCATCGTGGGTGTCGATCAGCAGCGAAGACGCGTCATCCCGGCTGTGCCCGGCCAGGTGGATCTCCATGATCGGCGCGGCCGGAAAACGCCGCAGATAGGCGGCCGCATCGAAACTCAGGTTGTGCGCGCTGACCTGCACGTTGTTGACGTCCAGCAGCAGGCCGCAGCCGGTGCGCTGGCTGAGCTCGGCGAGAAAGTCGATCTCGTCCCACTGGTGCTGATCGAAGCGCAGGTAATGGCTTGGATTCTCGATGGCGATGCGCTGTCCAAGCATCTCCTGGGTGCGCTCGATGTTCGCCGCGATTCGCCTCAACGCCGCCGTTGTCCGCGGAAATGGCAACAGATCAGGATGGTAATTGCCGCGCCAGCTCGACCAGGCCAGGTGTTCGGAGATCAACGCCGGCCGCACACGTTCGGCCAGCGCCTTGAGTCGCTGCAGGTGCGTCTCATCCGGCGCACAGTCGGCAGCCAGCGACAGCGACACACCGTGCAGCGACAGCGGGTGCCGCGCGCCCACTGCCTCCAGCCAGTCGAGCCGTGGGCCGCCGCCGACCATGTAGTTTTCCGGATGGACCTCGAACCACAGCCCGTCCGCCACGCAGGCGCAGGCGTCCGTGTAATGCTCGGGTTTTAGCCCTAGTCCTGCTCCGAGAATCTGCATGGCCGGCACGCTACGCTCAGCGTTCGACCGGCGTCAGCGAGCCCATTCCCTTGGGCGTCTCGATCGAGGTGCAGGTACCGGCGGGCACCAGTTTCCAGGCGTTGCCCTGATAATCGCGCTTGGAACTGCCGGCGCAGCTGGTGCCGGCACCGGCCTTGCAATCGTTCTGTCCGGCCAGCGCGACGCCGTAGCATTTTTCCATGTCGCCTTTGTCGTTCTCGCCTGCCTGAGCGCCCGCGGCGATCGAAGCCAGGGCAATGGCGGCAGCCGCAAGGTTGAGAGCCTTCATGTTGGATTCTCCGCAATCGTTGAGTGGCCATCGGCGAATCTGCAGATGGCTCGTCAGGTAATTCGCTGCGTCAGTCGTGGTGGTTACAGCCAGCGAAAAATTATTTTGAGATTTCCTCGCGACGTCCCTACCGTGACCCTGGCCGACGGGCGGCGGACATTTCGCGGTTCCACCTGTAACCAGAGCAGCCGATGGAGCGAACTACCTCTCAGGAGACACTCCAGGCCCGCGAGAGCGAGCTGCGCGCGCTGCTGCTGCGCGGGCTCGATGGCGATGCGAGGGCCTACCGGGCATTCCTCGACCAGCTCGGCGGCCATCTGCGCGGTTTTCTGCGTCGCCGCCTGTCGCAGTCGAGCGAGCTGGAAGACGTTCTGCAGGAAGTACTGCTGGCGGTGCACAATGCGCGGCAGACCTATCGCGCTGAGCAGCCGCTGACGGTCTGGGTGCAGGCGATCTGTCGCTACAAGCTGGCCGACCACTACCGCACCCGTGGCCGTCAGGCCGCGCAGACGGACTGGCTGGACGAGGCCGACGAGCTGCTCGCCGTACAGGACAACGCGCAGGCCGAGGCCCGCCGCGACCTGGGCAAGCTGCTCCAGCAGCTGCCGCCACGCCAGCGACTACCCATCGTTCACGTCAAACTGGAGGGCCGCTCGGTGGAAGAAACTGCGCGTCTGACCGGGCTTTCCAGCTCGGCGATCAAGGTCGGCATCCATCGCGGGCTCAAGGCCCTGGCGGCGAAGATTCGAGGTGGCGCATGAAAACCGATGACCTGATCGCCCTACTCGCCAGCGAGGTTGCACCGGTGGACCGGCACGTCGTCGCCAAGCGCTTCGCCACGGCGCTGCTGTGCGGCCTGGCCGGCGCGCTGTTGCTGATCGTGACCGCGTACGGCATTCGCGCCGACCTGGCGACCATCGCCGGGACACCACTGTTCTGGGCCAAGCTGGCACTGCCGGCGACCCTGCTCTTCGGTGCCCTGTTGCTGACCGCGCGCATGGCCCGCCCCGGCACGCAGGTGGGTCGTAGCTGGGCGCTGCTGGCGGCGCCGGTAGTGATCGTCTGGGTCGTCGCACTTGTGATTCTGATTACCGCCCCGGCCGACGCACGCATGCCGCTGCTGCTCGGCAACACCTGGCGCGAGTGCCTGGCGAATATTGTGCTGCTGTCGATGCCCGCCTTCATCGCCGCGTTCTGGGCGTTGCGCGGGCTGGCGCC
>DAMCQE010000085.1:0-9731 GCA_032105665.1 Pseudomonas sp.
CGAAGCCGAAGCCGAAGCCGAAGCCGAAGCCGAAGCCGAAGCCGAAGCCGAAGCCTGGCCCGAAGAAGAAGCCCCGCAAGACGAGGCGCAGGACGATCTCGATCACGAAATGGTTGAGATCTTTCTCGACGAAGCCGTCGACCTGATGGAAAGTGCCGGCCATGCGCTTGATCGCTGGCTCGCTGATCCGGCGAACCAGATGGCGCTCTCGGCTCTGCTGCGCGACCTTCACACCCTCAAGGGCGGCGCCCGGATGGCAGCAATCCGTCCGATCGGCGACCTGGCCCATGAGCTGGAGTCGCTTTACGAGGGGCTCTCCGACGGTCGCTACGTCCATTCCGCCCCGCTTGCAGCGCTGTTGCAGCGTAGCCACGATCATCTGGCGCTGCAGCTCGAGCAGCTGCAGGGCGAGATGCCGATGAGCAGTGCTGATGCACTCATCGAGTCGATGAAAGCCTTCCGTCAGGGGGCTCTGCCGGCATTCGACGGCGTTGATTCGACTGATGCGTCCCTACTCGAGGCGGATGCGGGTCCTGACCTGATCCGACCGGAGAACGATCCTGCTCAATCGCTGGATGAGCCGCTTAGCGCCGATGCGTTTGATTTGCCGCTGCTCGATGTCGATGAGACTTCTGCCGAGGCGGATGAAGGCGACAACGAAACTGCAGCGGACGATAGCCGCGCTTCGGACATCCCGGTCAGCGAAGAGTTGGATGAGATCGACCTCAGCCTTCCCGAGCTGGATGAGGTGCCGGAAGCGTTCGAAACTGTGCCGGCCGCCGAGGAGCACGACACAGTCGAGCGCGATCCCGAATTAGTGGAGATCTTCCTCGAGGAGGGTTTCGACCTCATCGAGAGCGCTGCGGGTGGTTTGCAACGCTGGATGGCGGATGTCGACAACAGCTTCGAGCTCGAGGCATTGCAGCGCGATCTGCATACCCTCAAGGGCGGGGCCCGGATGGCTGATATCCGTGAAATCGGTGATCTCTCCCACGAGCTCGAGTTTCTTTACGAAGGCCTGTGCGCCGGTAGCTACCGGGCCAGCCCGGAATTGTTCGGCCTTCTGCAGGCCTGCCAGGACCGCCTGGCGGAAATGCTCGAGGCGGTGCGGGCCCACCAACCGGTGCCATCGGGTGATGCGCTGATCGAGACGATTCGCCACTTTCGCAACAACCCCGATGAGCAACTGAGCATTCCCAGCAGCGTGTCGCTGAAGGCCGCTCAGGAAGATGCGCAGCAGTCTGCCGAAGCCGAAATTCTCGACATCTTTGTCGAGGAAGCTGACGACCTGCTGGAGGAAATGGAATCAGCGCTCGGTCGCTGGGATGCCGGCCGTGAGGATGCCGCTCCGTTGGCTGACATGCTCCGTGTGCTGCACACGCTGAAAGGCGGTGCGCGGCTGGCTGGGCAGACCGCACTGGGCAACATGGCCCACGATCTGGAGCAGCGGTTGAGCGAGGCGCAGCAGCAGGGCGCCCCGTGGCCGGATAGCCTGTTTCTCGATGTGCAGCACGGCTACGACGCGCTGCTGAAGGATGTCGAGCTGCTTCGGGCGGGCCTGGCGAGCGACGGAAGCGACGCTTCGCAACCTGAGTCGCCGGAGCTCGAGCCAGAGTTGCCGCGCGAGCCGGTGGCTCTGGAACAACCGATCGTCGCGGCCAGTACCTTGCCGAAGCCGAGTACCAGCCCGGCGAAGGTGCTGCCATTCATTCGACGCGCACAGCTGGCCGCCCAGGAAGCCGCTGCGCGGCGGGCACCGCAGGAGCTGGTCAAGGTTCCCGCAGAACTGCTGGAGGGTCTGGTCAACCTGGCGGGCGAAACATCGATCTTCCGCGGTCGAGTCGAGCAGCAGGTCAGCGACGTCGGCTTCACCCTTGGCGAGATGGAAGCGACCATCGAGCGGGTGCGCGACCAGCTGCGCCGATTGGATACCGAAACCCAGGCGCAGATTCTCAGCCGTTACCAGGCTGAAGCCGAGCGCGCCGGCTATGACGATTTCGACCCGCTGGAAATGGACCGCCATTCGCAGCTGCAACAGCTTTCGCGCGCACTGTTCGAGTCAGCGTCCGACTTGCTCGATCTGAAGGAAACCCTGGCTGCGCGTAATCGCGACGCTGAAACGCTGCTGCTGCAGCAGGCTCGGGTCAATACCGAGCTACAGGAAGGCCTCATGCGTACCCGCATGGTTCCTTTCGAGCGCCTGGTGCCGCGCCTGCGCAGAATCGTGCGGCAGGTCGCTGGCGAGCTCGGCAAACAGGTCGAGTTCATGGTCGGCAACGCCACCGGTGAGATGGACCGCAGCGTGCTTGAGCGAATCGTTGCGCCGCTGGAGCACATGCTGCGCAACGCCGTCGATCACGGTATCGAGCCGGTCGAGCGTCGTCGTGCTGCCGGCAAGCCCGAGCAGGGCGTGATACGCCTGGATCTGGCCCGTGAGGGCGGCGATATCGTGCTGACGCTGGCCGACGACGGCGGTGGCATCAATCTGGACGCGGTGCGGCGCAAGGCGATCGAGCGCGGGCTGATGTCCTCCGATAGCGACCTGTCCGAGCATGAAATCCTGCAGTTCATCCTCGAAGCCGGGTTCTCCACCGCGGAGCGCGTCACGCAGATCTCCGGACGCGGCGTGGGCATGGACGTGGTGCACTCGGAAGTGAAGCAGCTCGGCGGGTCGATGAGCATCGAGTCGACGCTCGGTCAGGGCACGCGCTTCCTGATTCGCCTGCCGTTCACGGTGTCGGTGAACCGCGCGCTGATGGTTTACTCCGGCGAGGATCTGTATGCGATTCCGCTGAATACCATCGAAGGTATCGTGCGTGTCTCGCCATACGAGCTGGAAGCTTATTACCAGCCGGATGCGCCGCGCTTCGAATATGCCGGTCAGGCTTACGAGCTGCGTTACCTCGGCGATCTCTTGAACAACGGCCAGAAGCCCAAGCTGGTGGGGCAGAGCCTGCCGCTGCCGGTGATCCTGGTGCGCTCGAAAGAGCACAGCGTTGCGGTACAGGTCGACAGCCTCGCCGGTTCTCGTGAAATCGTGGTGAAGAGCCTCGGGCTGCAGTTCGCCGGCGTACATGGCATTTCCGGCGCGACCATCCTCGGCGATGGCCGGGTCGTGGTGATTCTGGACCTGCTGGCGACCATCCGTGTGCTCCATGCGCACCAGCTCATTCAGCTGCAACAGCCGCGCCTTATCGATCAGGTGCAGGAGCCGGTCGAGGTCGAAACCGAACGGCCGACGCTGGTCATGGTGGTTGACGATTCGGTCACCGTGCGCAAGGTCACCAGTCGTCTGCTGGAGCGCAATGGCATGAACGTTCTGACCGCCAAGGACGGGGTGGATGCCATCACTCAGCTGCAGGAGCGCAAGCCGGACATCATGCTGCTGGATATCGAGATGCCGCGCATGGACGGCTTCGAGGTGGCCACGCTGGTTCGCCACGACGAGCGTTTGAAGGATCTGCCGATCATCATGATCACCTCGCGTACCGGCGAGAAGCACCGTGATCGCGCGCTGACCATCGGCGTCAACGAATACCTTGGCAAGCCCTATCAGGAATCGGTGTTGCTCGAGGCCATTCAGCGCTTGGTCCACGCCGATGTCTGACGTTCTCTGCGCCCGCATTGCGGTACTCGCCGACACCTCTCTGCAGCGTCACGTGCTGCAGCAGGCTTTGACCGGCAGTGGCTATGAGGTGGTATTGAACAATGACCCGGCGCGCCTCGAGCCGGCAGACCTGGATAGCACCGAGGCCGATCTCTGGCTGGTTGATCTGGCGCAGACCGAAGATTCGCCTCTTGTGGATGCGTTGCTTGAGCGCGACACCACGCGGGTGCTGTTCGGTGAGGGGCATGCGCCGGAGCGGCATTCGGAGTTCTACCCACGTTGGGAGCGCAGCCTGTTCAGCAAGCTGAAGCGCCTGATCGGTGACCCATCACGGGCAGTGGGGCCGCGTCTGGACGTACTGCAGGGTGAAGGACAACGCCCCGAGCGCCTGACGCTACCGCCGCTGCTGGCTGATAGCGCGCTGCATGCCGGTGAAGCGGCGACCCAGGTATGGCTGCTGGCGGCTTCGCTCGGTGGGCCGGAAGCCGTGAAGGCCTTCCTGGACGCGTTGCCTGGCGGCCTGCCAGTCGGTTTCATCTATGCCCAGCATATCGAAGCCAGCTTCGAGTCAGCGTTGTCCCAGGCCGTGGGCCGACATAGTCAGTGGCAGGTTCAACAGGTGCGACCTGGCCAGCCGGTGCGCTGCGGAGAAGTGATCATCGCGCCGATCGGAGAGGAACTCGGGTTCGAGTCCGATGGCAGCACCCGCCTGAACGGTCGTTGCTGGCCTGAACCGTATAGCCCGTCGATCGACCAGATGATGCTGAATCTGGCCCAGCAGTTCGGCCAGCGTTGCGGTGTCATTGCCTTCAGTGGCATGGGCAGCGACGGCAGTGCGGCGGCCGCATATGTGCTGCGTCAGGGTGGCAGGGTCTGGACGCAGCGCGCCGACTCCTGTGCCTGCTCAAGTATGCCGGACAATCTTCGCGAAGGTGGCTACAGCTCCTACAGCGGTGACCCTCGCGAGCTGGCGCAAGCCTTGGTCAATCATCTGGTCAGCCAGGTCGGTACGCCCGCCACGTCTTTTCAACGGGATAACTCATGAGTCAAATGGTCGTTTCTCCGGAGGCGGAAAGCCTCACCGGGCTGCTGATGCCGCTCGCCGATCGCGTATTGCTGGTGCCCAACGTGGCCGTCGCCGAGCTGATTCCCTATCGCGCTCCGCAAGCGGTGCAGGGCATGCCCGCCTGGTTTCTCGGGCAGGTGCAGTGGCGTGACCTGAGCCTACCACTGCTGTCGTTCGAGGCCGCGTCCAGCGGCCAGGCACAACCGGTTGGCAGTTCGGCGCGGGTTGCGGTGCTCAACGCGGTTGGTGGGCGCGACCACGTCAAGTTCATCGCGCTGCTGGTGCAGGGCATCCCGCATTCGATCAAGGTCGACGCCAGCCTCGCGCGCGCGGATGTCACGCTTGCCCCGCTCGAACTGGATGCGGTCAACCTTGGCGACGTGCAGCCGCGAATCCCTGATCTGATCGGTCTGGAGCAGAAGCTCGCCGATGCTGGCCTGATCTGATCGAGGCCGCCACCCGGTACGTCGTCAGAAATCGCCCCAGAGCTGCTGTGCCACGCTCAGCGCCACCACCGGAGCGGTCTCGGTGCGCAGCACTCGCGGGCCGAGTCGAGCAGGCTGAAACCCTTGATTGGCCGCCTGTTCGACTTCGCTCTCACTCAAGCCTCCTTCCGGACCGATCAGGAAAGCCAGTGTCTGCGGTCTGGCATGGCTCGTCAGCGGCGCGGCCACTGGATGCAGCACGAGCTTCAGGTCTGCCTCGACAGGCAACCAGTCACGCAGGCTGATCGGCGGGTGGATGACCGGCAGCACCGACCGGCCGCATTGCTCGCAGGCGCTGATCGCGATCTGCCGCCAATGGGCCAGACGTTTGTCGGCACGCTCATCGTTGAGGCGCACTTCGCAACGCTCGCTGACGATGGGCGTGATCTGCGTTACGCCTAGCTCGGTGGCCTTCTGAATGGCCCAATCCATCCGTTCACCGCGGGAAAGACCCTGCCCGAGGTGGATCTGTAGAGGTGACTCTGGCATCCCCGTCAGGCGTTCGTGCAGTTCGACGGCGACGGACTTCTTGCCGACTTCCAGCAGTTCGCCGCGAAATTCACTGCCGCTGCCATCGAACAGCTGAACCGCGCTGCCGGCCGAAAGCCGCAGCACCCGGCTGATGTAGTGGGCCGATGCGTCAGGCAGTGGGTGTCGGCCAAGGGAAAGGGGGGCGTCGATGAAAAAACGGGATAGGCGCATGGAGGCAGCTGCAGGCGGCGAGTTGGAAGCGGCAAGTCTAAAGCATCGGCAGCCTGGCTCGCAGGCTGCCGATGCTCCACATCAACCCGGGTCTCTGAAGCCTGGGTATGGACCGACCGGGACCGATACCCCGGAGGCATCTCGGGTGGCGATGTCGATTCCCTCGGTGGCGACTGCCGCGAGAAAGTCGATCTGTTCCTCGGTGATGCAATAGGGCGGCAGGAAATACACCACACTGCCGAGCGGGCGCAACAGCGCTCCGCGCTCCATCGCGTGCTGATAGACCTTCAGGCCGCGACGCTCCTGCCAGGGATAGGCCGTGCGGCTGGCCTTGTCCTGAACCATCTCGATGGCAAGTGCCATGCCGGTCTGGCGGACCTCGGCGACGTGCGGATGCTCGACCAGATGCGAGGTGGCGCTGGCCATGCGCGCGGCCAGCGCCTTGTTCGCTTCGATCACGTTGTCTTCGGCGAAGATATCCAGCGTCGCCAGTGCCGCGGCGCAGGCCAGCGGGTTGCCGGTGTAGGTGTGCGAATGGAGGAAGGCGCGCAGCGTCGAATAGTCGTCGTAGAACGCCCGGTACATCCGGTCGGTGGTGAGCACTGCGGCCATCGGCAGATAGCCGCCGGTCAAGGCTTTGGACAGGCAGAGGAAGTCTGGCGTGATGCCAGCCTGCTCGCAGGCGAACATGCTGCCGGTACGGCCGAAACCGACCGCGATCTCGTCGTGGATGAGGTGCACTTCGTAGCGGTCGCAGGCCTCGCGCAGCAGCTTCAGATATATCGGGTGATACATGCGCATGCCGCCGGCGCCCTGAATCAGCGGTTCGACGATGACCGCGGCGATGTCCTGGTGGTGCTCGGCAAGGGTCTGTTCCATGTGCGCGAACATCTGCCGCGAATGCTCTTCCCAGCTCACACCCTCGGGTCGCAGGTAGCAGTCCGGGCTCGGCACCTTGAAGGTGTCCAGCAGCAGCGGCTTGTAGGTGTCGGTGAAGAGGGCGACGTCGCCCACCGACATGGCGGCAACGGTTTCCCCGTGATAGCTGTTGGTCAGGGTGACGAAGCGCTGCTTCTGGCCACGTCCGCTGTTGCGCCAGTAGTGAAAGCTCATCTTCAGCGCCACTTCGATACCGGTCGAACCGTTATCGGTATAGAAGACGCGGTCCAGTCCGGCCGGTGTCAGGGCGACCAGGCGCTCCGACAGCTCCACCACCGGCTGATGACTGAAGCCGGCCAGCATCACGTGCTCGAGTTGGTCGACCTGATCCTTGATGCGCTGATTGATGCGCGGATTGGCATGGCCGAAGACGTTGACCCACCAGGAACTGACCGCATCCAGGTATCGCTTGCCGTCGAAATCCTCCAGCCAGACGCCTTCGCCGCGGCGGATCGGAATCAGCGGCAGCTGCTCGTGATCTTTCATCTGGGTGCAGGGATGCCACAGTACGGCAAGGTCGCGTTGCATCCAGCTGTCGTTCAGGCTCATCGTTACTCCTCCGCAATGAGTCGCGAAGCCTAGCAGAAGCGCTGGGGCATGACTTGATGCGATCAGTCATCGATTTACTCGATGTTTCAAAGCGAAAAATGCGCTCTATTCCGATAGGTAACCGGCTAGGCTTCCAGGCCTGAATTTGAAGGAAGATTCAATGCACTGGCGTAACTCCTCAACGAACTATGGGCTGACCAGCATTGCCTTGCACTGGTTGGTGGCCATCGCCGTATTCGGTCTGTTCGGCCTGGGCTTCTGGATGGTTGGGCTGAACTACTACAGCAGCTGGTATCGCACCGCGCCGGACCTGCACAAGAGCATTGGCATCGCGCTGTTTCTGATCATGCTGCTGCGGGTGCTCTGGCGTTTCGTCAGCCCTGCGCCGGCGCCGCTGGCGAGTCAGGGGCGGCTGACCCGGATCGCGGCCAGGCTTGGTCACAGCCTGCTCTACCTCGGCCTGTTCCTGGTGATGATCTCGGGTTACCTGATCTCCACCGCCGATGGCCGGCCGATCAGCGTGTTCGGCCTGTTCGAGGTGCCGGCGCTGATCACTTCCATCCCCGATCAGGCCGACAGCGCCGGGGTTGTTCACGAATACGCTTCCTGGGCGCTGGTGATCTTCGCCGTGGTACACGCCCTGGCTGCGCTCAAACACCATTTCATCGACCGCGACGCGACACTCAAGCGCATGCTCGGTCGTAGTGCCGGTTAATCACCCCCGATAGGAGAATCCATCGATGCTCAAGAAAACCCTCGCCGCACTGGTCCTCGGTTCCGCACTGGTCGGTGGCCAGGCATTCGCTGCCGACTACGCCATCGACAAGCAGGGCCAGCACGCCTTCGTCAATTTCAAGATCAGCCACCTCGGCTACAGCTGGCTGTGGGGCACGTTCAAGGATTTCGATGGCAGCTTCAGCTTCGATGCGGACAAGCCGGAAGCGAGCAAGGTCAACGTCACGTTGAAGACCGCCAGCGTCGATACCAACCACGCCGAGCGCGACAAGCACCTGCGCAGCGATGACTTCCTCAACGTCGACAAGCACCCGGCAGCGACCTTCGAGTCGACTTCGGTGAAGTCCACCGGCGACGGCACTGCTGACATCACCGGCAACCTGACGCTCAACGGCGTGACCAAGCCGGTGGTGATCTCTGCCAAGTTCATCGGCGAAGGTGATGATCCCTGGGGTGGCTACCGTGCCGGTTTCGAAGGCAGTACCACGCTGACGCTGAAGGACTTCGACATCAAGATGGACCTCGGGCCGGCGTCGCAAACGGTCGATCTGATCATCTCGGTCGAAGGTGTGCGCAAGTAAACGCTCCCCGTGGAACCCGAACGCCGGCATCTTGCCGACGTTCTGCGTTTGCCTGGATTATGTATCGGCGCGGATTGCGCAGCGGACAAAGCTGTGGCGAACGGGCCTATGAACACACCTTTTGCAATATTTGCAGCAGGTCCGACGAGTCTTTTCAGGTTTACAGACAGTCATGGATGTAAGTATATTTCGGGCCTTTACGCTCTCCGCGTCTGCGGTGTGCTGTTGCCCACTCCCGCCTGCCAGGTTTTCAAGAGGTCTAACCATGCCAATCAAGTCAGCCAATGCTGCCCTGATGTCCATTCTCGCCATGGCTGTTTTCCTGGCCGGCTGTCAGGAAGAAGCCGCCCCACCGGCCCAGCAGAAGCCCAAGGTGGGTATCGTGACCCTGCAGGCAGAGCCGTTCGCGGTAACCACCGAGCTGCCCGGGCGTACCCGCGCCTACCGCATCGCCGAGGTGCGACCGCAGGTCAACGGCATCATCCAGAAACGCCTGTTTACCGAAGGCAGTGACGTAAAGGCCGGGCAGCAGCTGTATCAGATTGATCCATCGGTATACGAAGCCACGTTGAAGAGCGCCCAGGCGAGCGTGGCGTCCAGCAAGTCGCTGGCCGACCGCTACGCCGAGCTGGTCAAGGATCAGGCCGTCAGTAAGCAGGCCTATGACGAGGCGCGGGCCACCAGCCTGCAGGCCGAAGCGGAGCTGGAGCGCGCGCGGATCGACGTGCGCTACACCAAGGTGCTGGCGCCGATTTCCGGCCGGATCGGCCGTTCCGCGGTGACCGAGGGTGCGCTGGTCAGCAACGGTCAGGCGCAGGAACTGGCGACCATTCAGCAGCTTGACCCGATCTATGTCGACGTGACCCAGCCGGCCCGAGACCTGCTAGCGCTGCGGCGCGACCTGGCCGAGGGTCGTCTGCAGAAGTCTGGCGATAACGCGGCCAAGGTCACCCTCAAACTGGAGGATGGCAGCGATTACGGTCACGAAGGCAAACTCGAATTCAGCGAAGTCACGGTGGATCCCGGCACTGGCTCGGTGACGCTGCGAGCGGTATTCCCCAACCCTG
>DAMCQE010000086.1:0-9691 GCA_032105665.1 Pseudomonas sp.
GCGAGGTGTTCGGCTTCAGTGTCTATCCGCCCAGCGAATCTTCTCGACTTCCTGCTGCACGTCGTAGCCGGTGTCGATCTCGGTGGTGCGGACCTCGAAGCCGGCCGCAGTCAGGGTCTCGATGGCTGCCTGATGCAGCGTGGCGTTGTACTGGCCGGCCGAGTGGGCGAAGGCCTTGCCGCCGTTGAGTAGCAGAATCTTCTTCATGGGAATGCCTCAGCAACAGAATGGCGCGCAGCTTAGCCACCCCTGCGCACCGCTCCCAGACCGTAGCGGGCAAATGATCTTTGCGCTGCAGTCACGAATCCGCCACTGATTGGCTTCGAGTCAGCCTGCTTTTGCGACCGCTGCTGTTTCTGGTCGTGACGCATAGCGCTGCGCCAGTACCGCGCAGACCATCAGCTGAATCTGGTGAAACAGCATCAATGGCAGGATCAGCGTGCCCAGCGCACCGCCGGCGAACAGCACTTGCGCCATGGGGATGCCGGTGGCCAGGCTCTTCTTCGAGCCGGCGAAGAGAATGGTGATGCGGTCCTCCAGGTCGAAGCCCAGCCAGCGCGCCACCAGCCAGGTGATCAGCAGGGCCAGCGCCAGCAGCAGACAGCAGGCCAGCACCAGACCCAGCAGCTGCGGCAGAGGCACCTGCTGCCAGATGCCCTCGACCACCGCATGGCTGAACGCGGTGTAGACCACCAGCAGGATAGAGCTCTGGTCGACGTTCTTCAGCCAGCCCTTGTTGCGCGCCACCCAGTCGCCAATCCAGCGCCGCGCGATCTGTCCGGCGATGAACGGCAGCAGCAGCTGCACGACGATCTTGCCGATAGCATCCAGCGTCGAGCCGCCTTCGCCCTGCGCGCCCATCAGCAGCAGTACCAGCAGCGGCGTGAGGAAGATGCCGATCAGGCTGGAAGCCGCCGCGCTGCATACCGCCGCAGGGATGTTGCCGCGCGCCAGCGAGGTGAAGGCGATGGCCGACTGCACCGTGGCCGGCAAGGCACAGAGGTAGAGCATGCCCAGGTACAGCTCGGCGCCGATCATCGGCGTCAGCAGCGGGCGCAGCGCCAGCCCGAGCAGCGGGAACAGCACGAAGGTGCAGCTGAACACCAGGAGATGCAGGCGCCAATGGCCCATTCCAGCGAGGATCGCACTGCCCGAGAGCTTGGTGCCGTGCATGAAGAACAGCAGGCCGATGGCCAGGTTGGTGATCCACTCGAATACCGCCACGCCCTGCCCCCGCGCTGGCAGCAGCGTGGCGATGGCCACCGCACCGAGCAGGGCCAGAGTGAAGTTGTCCGGTAACAGGCGAGGTCTGGCCATGGGCGCTCCTGATTGTGTGGCTTGCGGCAGGTTGCCAGCGAGTCTACTGTCGCGCTGCATATCCGACTAACGCCATAAGTCAGACAAATGTCGAGAAAAGGACAAAGCAGCCTCGTGCAACGCAGCATCCCAGCCATGGATGCACTGCCGCGCCCGCTCTTCGCCCGCAGTGAATCCCTGGCTGAACGCACCACCACGCCACTCCACAGCCATCCCTGGGCACAGCTGTCCTACGCCATCAGCGGCGTGCTGCGCGTGCATACCGAGCGCGGGCGCTTTCTCGCTCCGCCGCAGCGCGCCATCCTTGTTCCGCCGGGCCTGCTGCACGAGGTGATCAGCTCGCCGCATACCGAGATGCGCAGCCTGTACATCGACCAGCGCGCCGTGGCCTGGGCGCCCGAGCATTGCCAGGTGCTTGCGGTCAGCCCACTGCTGCGCGAGCTGATCCGCGCCTTTGGCGCGCTGCCGGCGGAGTACGACGAGCAAGGTGCCGAAGGCCGCCTGGCAGCGGTGCTGCTGGACCAGCTGCGGGCGGCGCCGGCAATCGGCTATTCCCTGCCCTGGCCCGGGGATGCCCGGCTTCGTCAGCTGTGCGAAGCGCTCTATGAGCAGCCCGATCTTTCACTCAGCCTGAAGCAATGGAGCGAGCGCCTCCAGGTCTCGGAGAAAACCCTGACCCGCCAGTTCCAGCGTGACACCGGCCTCAGCTTCCGCGCCTGGCGCCAGCGTCTGCGCCTGCTCAGCGCGCTCCCTCTGCTGAAGCAGGGCCAGCCGGTTACCGATGTCGCGCTGGCCTGCGGCTACGAATCCACCTCGGCGTTTATCGCCGCGTTCGGTCAACAGTTCGGCACCACACCAGGCGCTCTGGCACGCACACCGGACCGATAAGCAGCGCAGCGAAAACAGTTGGCGCGTTCGCGACCAATACAGTTGCATCCATTTCTGGAACTGCACCGGCACAATCGAGAATCCCTGTGGCTGTTGCACTTGGCTGACGCGCGCGATCCTGTTCTCCCATAACCCGTACCCGGTCACACCGGGAAGGAGCGCAGCATGGATCGCACGCTGTCTCGTCCGTATGTCGCCACCCGCGCCCGCCGCAACTGGCTACAGCTGCTGCAAGTATTGCAGCGCTGGCAACGCAACTACCGTACCCGCCAGCAACTGGCGCAGCTTGACGACCGCCAGCTGGCGGATGTCGGGATCAGCCATAGCGACCGCTCGGCAGAGCTGGACAAGCCGTTCTGGCGCTGAGGCATTCCGCGCCCACCGATTCGAGCCTATGCTGCGTGCTACAAAGCCGCAGCAACGGGAACGTCGCACCCATGGCGCGGTCTAGAGCCTCACCACTGGAGATCTGCCATGTCCCGAATCCTGCTCCCCTTCTTCGCTGCCGGCTTGCTGCTGAGCGGCGGCGCGTCCGCTGCCAGCTTCACCGCTACCACCGACATGGTGGTCGGCGGCCTGATCAATACCGTGGACGCAACCTCGGACCTGACCTCGTCGCTGCGCGACGACAAACTGGTGCTCGATGCTCGCGACGATGCGGCGCGTTTCGTTGCCAGCCAGGGCGATCTGTGCGGCGCCCACCTCGAAGCGGCGCTGCGCCACATTCGTAGCCAGCAGCCAGAGCTGGGCGCCAGCGATCTGCAACTGGCTCAGGCGATTCTGGCGCTCTGATGCGTGCAGCAGCGCATGAGCGCTGCTGCAACCTGCGGAAGCAACCGGGCGCTGGCTCTACAGCCGGCGTTTCGCTAGCCTTGGCGCCGTTTTTCCCGGCAACAGGTTCCGCATGCGTTCGTATTCAATCGTTCTCTTATTTCTCGGCCTCACAGCTGGCGCCGCCCAGGCTTTCGATGTCACCACCGCAGGTGTCGTGCAGACCAGCTACGTCAGCAGCCAGCTGACCAGTGCTCCCTTCGACAACAAGCTGATCGCCGAGGCCCGCGAAGACGCCGCCGGCTTCGTCGCCAGCGAAGGCCAGCTCACCGCGGCTCGCCTGCAGGCGGCCATAGCGCGGCTGCGCCAAGAACACCCGGAGCTTGCCGCCAGCGATCTGGAACTGGCCGAAGCGATCCTCGTCCAATAACCGCACCGCCTGCCGGTGCCCCGACCCGTGAGAGATTCATCGATGAACAAGCTATTGCTCGCCGCCCCGCTGGCGCTGGCCGTCGCCGCGGGCACAGCCCAGGCGCAGACCCTCGTGGCCACCAGCAACATCGTCGTGCGTGCCCTGGACCGCAGCATCAACTTCACCTCCGACGTGACCAGCCGCATCAGTGACATGAAGGTCGTCGTCGAGGCCCGCGAAGACGCCGCCAGCTTCGTCGCCAGCGCCGGCGAGATCCGCGGTGCCCATCTGGAAGCGGCGATCGGCACCCTGCGCAGCGAGTTCCCCGCGGCGCGCAACGCCAGCGATCTGCAACTGGCCGAAGCCATCCTCGCGCTGTGACCCGCCTCGGCGCCTGGCTGCTGGCGAGCGGCCTGAGCCTGGCCAGCATCGCGGCTCATGCCGAGCTGCGCCTGGTTCTCGACTCACGCACGCTGGACGCCGAGCAACGCGCCGCCAGCCAGGCGCTGCTGGACGAAGCCATGGCCGCACTGCCCCCGCGCCTGGTGCAGAGCCTTGATCGCGAGGTGCGCGTGCAATGGCGCGACAACCTGCCGGAACAGGCCTATGGCCGCGCCGGCGGCAAGCGCCTGGAACTCAACCGCCGCTTGCTGCCGGCGCTCACCGACGGCAGCGCTGCCGAGGAAAAGACCAATCGTCCCCACGGCACGGTGCGCCGCGAGCTGCTCGCCACCGTCATTCATGAAGTGGCGCATCTGTACGATCGCGCGCGCCTGTGGTCGCCGGATCAACACCTGCTGCAGGGCCATTGCCGTCAGCGCGCCAGCAATCTCGGGCAGATCGGCCTGCCGGACGACTGCCGCGGGCAGACCGACCGCCGCTTCACCCTCAGCGATGATCCGCGCCTGCTCGACCTGGCCGGCTGGCCGCAACGGGTCGGCAAGCGCGGCCTGCGCGAACAGGACAACGCGCAGCTGGCGCGCAGTCCCGACCCGTACGAGCTGACCAGCCCGCTGGAGTTCGTCGCGGTGAACCTCGAGTACTTCCTGCTCGACCCCAGCTACGCCTGCCGCCGCCCATCCCTGCACCGCTATTTCAGCGAGCACTTCGGCTGGGCACCGGAGCCTGCCGACTGCACGCCGGGCTACCCCTTCCTCAACGCCGGTCGCGAGTTCGGCCGCACGCCCCTGTTGAGCCTTGACCCTGCACGTGTCTACGAGGTCGACTACCTGTTCGCCGAAGCCAACGACGCCTGGGTCAGCCGCTGGGGCCATAGCATGCTGCGCCTGGTTATCTGCGCGCCCGGCCGCGAGCCCGGCCCCGCTTGTCGACTGGATCTGGACCACCATCTGGTGTTGTCCTTCCGCGCCTTCGTCGATGACGTGCAGCTCTCCAGCTGGGACGGCCTCACCGGCGTCTACCCCTCGCGGCTGTTCATTCTGCCGCTGGGCCAGGTGATCGACGAATACACCAAGGTGGAGCTGCGCGGGCTGGCCTCGGTGCCCTTGAAACTGCACCCCGAAGAGATTCGCCAGCTGGTCGAGCGCAGCGCCGAACTGCACTGGAGCTACGACGGCGACTACTACTTCCTGTCCAACAACTGCGCGGTGGAAACCCTCAAGCTGCTGCGCAGCGGAACCACACGCGACGAACTCGTAGCCCTGGACAGCATCATGCCCAACGGGCTGCTGGAGGTGCTGATCCACCGCGACCTGGCCGACGCCAGCGTGCTCGACGACCCCCGCGAGGCGCTGCGCCTGGGCTATCGCTTCGACTCCTACCGCGATCGCTACCAGGCCATGTTCACCATCCTCAAGGACCGCCTCGGTCTACCGCAGGACAGCGTCGAACAGTGGCTGGAACTCAGTGCCGCTGAACGCCAGCCATGGATCGACCGCGCCGATCTACGCGCCTCCGCCGCCCTGCTGCTGGTCGAACAGGCCGCCCTGCGCCGCCAGCTGCTCCTCGCCCAGGACGAGCTGAAGAACCGCTACCTCGGCGGCCGCGGGCGCGACGCCAGCCTGAACAAGGCCGACGGCGCCCTGCAGGAAATCCTGGCCAGCAGCGGCTACCTCAGCCGCCCCGCCGAACTGCTCGACGGCCAAGGCTACGGCCTGCCACAGCCCAGCGAATGGACCCGCCTCGAACGCGAGAGCGAACAACGCCAACTGCGCCTGAATCAGCTGAGCGAAGAACTGGACCAGGAAGTCCGGGTGCTGCTGGGGGACGAGCGGCGGGAGGAGCTCGAAGCGATCGAAGTGAACCTGGCCCAGATCGGCGAGCATCTGCGTGGGTTACACAAGGCTGGGGGTGGGTTGGAGTTGCCTTAGATCCTGGTTCCGATATGCCTACCGGGAAAGAATACGGCGGGAACGTGAGCCCCCCGTCCATCCGCCGTCAATCGATATACCGCACATGACGGTCCATGAGGTTGAGGCGGCCGGTGATGTCATAGGCGTTGACGCGGCCCAGGTTCTGCTTCAGTTGCGCCTCCCAGGTCTCATCGTCCATATCACGCCAGTAGCGCTCGGGGCGGCCCGTGCGGCGGTCATGTGCCGCCGTGGTCGGGTCGTTCGCACGGTGTTTCTCGAACAGCGGGATATCCGGTAGGGGGCGGCTGGTGTCCATATAGTTCTGCAGAAAATCCCAGGCGGCGAAATGCGGCGCCATGCTGGAGTCCTTGGGCACGATGGGGCTGAGGTCGATGGCCAGGTCGTGATAGCGATGCACCAGATGCAACTGATGCCAGATCAGCCCCTGGCGGTCTGGGCCGCTGCTGATATAGGCATCGAACTCACAGAAGGGATTAGTGAACTCACCGATGGTGCCGCTGCGCTGGTATTCGCCCATATTGTCGTAATCGAAGATGGTGACCATGCCTGTGCGGCGGTTGAACTCCCACAACGGGCCTTTGGATGGTCGAACGACCCAGTTGGTAAGCTTGTTAACGACTAGGGTGCCTATGGCCCAGCAGGCGAGGGGAGGCGCTAAAAAAACTGGTGCGCTATCGATCGCGGCATGAAAGAACGCTGAGATGAATCCGGATTTAGATTCATAGGCTTCCATCAGCAAAGGAAAAGGTAAGAGCACCAAGAGAGCCCAAAAAACAAAGCGCCCCCCTCCCCACAAATAAAACCAGAACAGGCTGCGTTTGGAGAGTGACGCATGTCGATAGCGTTCGTGATTGATGATCTGGTGGTAATCCAGCAGTTCGTAGGCTTCTCGTTGCTCCTCCCCTGTTTCCAACGCGTGCTCGTAGCGTTCAACATCTCGCAGGCCGGCGGGGGATGTATGGCTCAGCATGCTATGGGGCACGATATCTTCGGTATGGCCCCAAGGCAGGCGCGAGCTGCCAAAACGGAACAACCAACTGCGCTTGACCGCTGCCGGCTGGTCGGAAATGCGCGCCGGCTGGTAGGCGCTGGGGCTGTAGTGGGCAGTCATGGGGTGCAATCAATCGGCATAACGCACATGGCGAGCCATGATGTTGAGGCGGCCAGTGATGTCATAGGCGTTGACGCGGCCCAGGTTCTGCGTCAGTTGCGCTTCCCAGGTCTTATCGTCCATATCACGCCAGTAGCGCTCTGGGCGGCCTGTGCGGCGGTCATGTGCCGCCGTGGTCGGGTCGTTCGCGCGGTGTTTCTCGAACAGTGGGATATCCGGCAGCGGGCGGCCGATGTCCATGTAGTTCTGCAGAAAGTCCCAGGCAGCGAAGTGCGGCGACATGCTGGAATCCTTGGGCACGATGGGGAAAAGATTGATAGACAGGTCGTGATAGCGATGCACCAGATGCAGTTGATACCAGATAAGCCCCTGGCGGTCGGGACCGCTGCTGATACAGGCATCGAACTCATGAAAGGGATAGGTGAACTCACCGATGGTGCCGCTGCGTTTGTACTCGCCCATATTGTCGTAATCGAAGATCGTGACCATGCCTGTGCGGCGGTTGAACTCCCACAGCGGGCCTTTGGAAGGGCGAACGACCCAATTGGTAAACTTGTGAACGACCAGGGAGCCTAAGGCCCAGCAGGCGAGGGGAACTCCCAAAAACCAAGGTGCTGTTTCGAGAACAATATTTGCTAATCCTTTTGTAAATCCTTCTGGATCTACGTCGGCCAGGGCTAGCCAGCCTATAGGACAAAAAATCAACGTCACCCAAAAAACAAAACGCCCCCCCCCCCAAAGATAAAACCAGAAAAGGCTGCGTTTGGAGAGTGACGCATGTCGATAGCGTTCGTGATCGATGACCTGGTGGTAATCCAGCAGTTCGTATGCTTCCTGCTTCTCCTCCCCCGTTGCGAGTGCTTGCTCATAGCGTTCGACATCCCGCAGGCCAGCAGGTGATGTATGGCTCAGCATGCTATGGGGCACGATATCCTCGGTATGGCCCCAGGGCAGTCGCGAGTTGCCAAAGCGGAACACCCAACTGCGTTTGGTCGCTGCTGGCTGGTCGGGAATGCGCGCTGGCTGGTAGGCACTGGAGTTGTAGTGGGCAGTCATGGGAGCATCCTTACGGCTGGCTGTCCGGATGGGTCTGTTCATCGGCCCAGAAGGACTGATTGGTTTCACTGAAGTCGGGTTCACCATGCCGTTCAGGGTCATAACGCAGGGCATCGGTTGGCGGCGGCGCCGGGAACACCCAGGCCCCTTCCTCACCTTGCAGGATTACCTGCGCGCGCACGGCCAGGGCGTAAGTTTGCCATCGATGCGGGGGCGTACGTGGCATGCCCTGCGAAACCGGCACCTCGTAGAACAGTTCCAGGGCATCGGGGTACAGGCGCTGGGCCAGAGGCTGAATGGGGCTGAGGCTATGGCTGCTGAACTGCGTCATATCCCGCGGGCTAAGACTATGGCTGCTGCTACGCAGTTGGCTGACCGCACTGATAGTGGCGCTGCCCAGGGTGGTGGCGAGCCCGGGCAGGTTGCTTTCGATACGCACCTGGGTATTGGCGCGGCGCATCGCATGGTATTCGGCGGGGTCGAGCAGGCCCATGGCGCCACTGTGGCGAGCCTGTTCCAGGTTGGTGCCGATGCGGATACGAATACCGGCAAACAGGCTGACCAGGCGGTAGAAGGCTTCCTGCGGGTCGTTCCAGAGGTGGGGCACTTTGGCGCTGCGGTTGCTGCCGAAGGGACCGTTGATCAGCCATTCCTCGATGGGGCTGTCGTCCAGCCACCACACCAGCGCCGCCCCCGCCAGAATCAGCAGCAAGGTGGCCCAGCCAACCGGGCCAAGGCCCAGGAAGGTGACGCCGCTGGCGGTAAAGAAACCGCCAATCACCCCCACCAGGCCACCCACGGCCATCAGCCCGTAGCCCCAGGCGGCATCATCACCCAGACTCGCTTCATGCAGGGCATCGTAAATGCTGATGCCGACGAAGAGCGTGCCAGCGAAGGTCTGGAACGCCAGTCTTCCGGTCACGTTCGCCAGTCGTTCGCCGAAGAATCTTTGCAGACGCGGGCCTGGTTTGAAGAGCACCTTCTCGACATACTTATTTTGAATACGTTGTACCAGCGGATGGTTGTGCGCGGTTTTATCGGCTAGAAACTCCATTGCTAGAACAAGATCGACACCAGAACTAAATATTCCCCCAAACGCCCTCAATCCGCTCTTATTTCTAGCCGTCGCCTTCCTGGCCTCGAACTCCGCTTGCACATTAAAAACCTCCAGAATCAACACGCCAGCCGGAAAGGCCGTGGAGCCGAGCACGCCGCGTGCGCTTCGGCGCCAGCCGCGTTCTTGTTGGGCAAGCCGCTCTTGCGCCTGTTTCAGGGCATTGTTGGCTTCGCTCAGGCGGCCACGGGCGGCCTCCCGGCGCTCTCGCGCCTGATGGAGGTCGTTTTGGATACGCAGTTCTTCGGCAATCTGCCGGTTCAGCTCACTGATCAGACGGGCGGTGCGGTGGTTCTTGGGGATGGCCAGTAACAACAGCTCTTGTGCCTGCTGGTCGATGCCGGCCCGATTGGCCGTACGACCATTGCTGCTGGCCAGTAACTGACCCTCCATATCCAGCAGTTCACCAAAGATCCGACGCGCGTTTTGCGGTGCCGCTGGGAGGTCAGTCAAACCGAAGAAGTAGTAGTTCTTCTGGTTAGCGGCCGTGCGGCGAATGAACACCATGTCACCGAAGTCCTGTTGCAGCATGCTGCGCAGCAGTTGTAGGTCCTTGGTATACATCCGGTATTTTGCAGGAAATGCCTCGTTACCCAACGCTTCTCTTTGCCGGGAAATCTGCTCTTGTTCGCGGCTTAGCTCGCCTTCGCGCTGGTTCACCTCAACCCGGCTGCGTCGGCTCTCGGTGG
>DAMCQE010000087.1:0-9627 GCA_032105665.1 Pseudomonas sp.
ACGCCTTCGCCCACGAGTCGGGCATCCACCAGGACGGCGTGCTCAAGCACCGCGAAACCTACGAAATCATGTCCGCCCAGTCGGTTGGCTGGAACGCTAACAAGATGGTGATGGGCAAGCATTCCGGCCGCGCCGCATTCCGTTCGCGTCTGGATGAGCTGGGCATCCTTCTGGAAGGCGACGAGCTGAATGCCGCGTTCGCCCGCTTCAAGGAGCTGGCGGACAAGAAGCACGAAATCTTCGACGAAGACCTGCAGGCACTGGTCTCCGACACCCTGGCCGACGAAGCGCCTGAGCACTTCAAGCTGGCCACCCTGGAAGTCGCGAGCAAGACCGGCACCATCCCCGAGGCTAAGCTGGTGCTCAGCGTCGACGGCGCCGAGCGTAGTGCCCAAGCCCAGGGTTCCGGCCCGGTCGATGCAACCTTCAAGGCCATCGAGGCGATTGCCGATTCTGGCGCCACGCTGCAGCTGTATTCGGTCAACGCCATCACCCAGGGCACTGACTCCCAGGGCGAGGTCACCGTGCGGCTGGAGAAGGGCGGACGCATCGTCAATGGCAACGGCGCCGATACCGATATCGTCGTCGCCTCGGCCAAGGCTTACCTCAACGCGCTGAACCTGATGCAGGTCGGCGCCAAGGCACATCCGCAGGTGGAAGGCGTTTGATCAACGAAGCCCGGCGTCGCGCCTACCTCGACGCCATGCAGGTAGCCAGCTGGCTGCCGCGTACTGAGCTGCCGTTCGCCGCACCGTCGCGGCCGGAGTTGCTGTTGCCGGTCGCGGCCGAAGCGGAGCCAGAGATTGCCGCTGCACCTGTAGCAGAGGTGTCCGTGGCCGCTCCAGTTGCGGAGCGGTCGGCCGCAGCGCCGGCAGTCGAGCAGCCGCAAGCGCCGTGCCCACGTATCGCCATGCCGGAACCCAAGCAGCCGGAACCGGTTGCTGCTGCGGCGGTAGAACAGGCGGCCGAACCGGCCAAACCCATCGAGCCACCGCCACGTTTCTCGCTGCAGCTGATGCGCGCCGGCAACGTGTTGCTGGTGGTGGAATTGCCCACCGGCGAATCCTTCCAGAGCCGCGACCCGGCCTACATCCTGCTCAAGGACCTGCTGCGCGCCGCACGCCTGCCGGACAAGCCGCAGCAGGTCGGCGATGGCGAGCCGATTCGCTGGCCGCTGCTGAACAAGGGCAGCCTCGACCAGGGTGGAGAAGCCGCACGAGATTACGTGCAGGGCGTGATGGCCGCCGAGCTGGAAAACATGGGCTGCGATTGCATTTGGCTGATCGGTCGTCCGGCGCTGCGTTTCGCCGGTGAAGTGGATGTCGACGCTTGCTATCGCGAACTGGCTGTCGAAGGGCTCGGTCGCGCACTGGCGATGCCCGGCCTGGAACAGCTGATGGAGCAGCCGGCTGCCAAGGCCGAGCTGTGGAAAACCTTGCGCCGCAGCATGCCGCGCTGGCACATAGGTTCATGAGTACGTGTGATGAGTGATGCTGTCAGCTTCCGCCCGATGACCGCGGCGGACATCGAAGCCGTGTTGAAGATCGAGTACGCCGCCTTCAGTCACCCCTGGACGCGCGGCATCTTCAACGACGCGCTGAGTGCCTACGAGTGCTGGGTGATGTTCGAGGGCGAGCAGCAGGTCGGCCACGGTGTGATCAACCTGATCCTCGACGAGGCGCACCTGCTCAATATCACCGTCAAGCCGCAGAGCCAGGGCCGCGGCCTCGGCCTGCGCCTGCTCGAGCATCTGATGGAGCGTGCCCGCGAACGCGGCGGCCGCGAATGCTTCCTCGAAGTACGTGCGAGCAACACCACGGCCTATCGGCTTTACGAGCGTTATGGCTTCAACGAAGTTGGCCGGCGCCGGGCCTACTACCCGGCGGCAGACGGCCGTGAAGATGCGCTGGTGATGGCCTGTACGCTGCTGGATTAACTGCTGCGGGCGGAGCTCCAGCTCTGAGCCGGAGCTCGCCGGCGTCTACGTCTCGAGGTTGCCGATCTCCGACCGTTGCCGCTCTCGAAGGGCGGATCACGCTTCACCGAGCCACCGTGCTCGCGTCACGGTGGATGTAAAAAGCGACATCCACCCTACGTCTACTGGACTGATACCTCGGGCAGAGGCTCCGGCGGCCGGAGCTCGCCGGAGCCTACGTCTCGCGGTTCCCGATCGCGGACTGTTGCCGGCCTCGTAGGGTGGATCGCGCTTCAGCGAACCACCGTGCTCTGGTCAAGGTGGATGTAAAAGGCGACATCCACCCTACATCTACGAAGTAAGCCGAGGCCTTATGAGCTCCGGGGCCATGTCGCTTCCGCCTACCGAGTGCGGCAAATGGCTCCGCTTTATTCCCCCGGCCGCTTGTCCCGTCCGGAATCCAGTGGGGCTTCGCCTTCCAGTTCTTCGTCCGACAGCACGCTGTCGTCCTCGCGCAATACCGCATCGCCGCCGCTGAGGCCGGTGTCTTCGTCGCCTTCGGCGGGGCCATCCCAGGGTTTGCCGTCGAGCGGGTCGTAGCGGCCGAGTTCGGCCTCGTCGAGATCCACATCGGCGCCGATCTCATGCTCGGAAACCACGCTCAGGTCCTGATCGGCCGGCTCGCCATGGCCGCGTTCGCTCGGAGAGCGTGCGCCGTCCTCGGGGATCAGTGTTTCCGGCGCCATGTCGTCCATTGTGGTCTCGCCATCTGGGACTTCACCGGCCGTCATGCCTGCTTCGGCGGCGCGTTCGGCGGAGAACTCGTCGGCCACCTGCTCACCGGGCACTTCGTCACCGATGCGGCCCTTGCGCTCGTCACGGCGCTGATCGAAATCGAGCTGTTCGATGGAGCCCATGCGGTCTTCGGTGTTGTCGATTTCCGTTGGGGTGTAGGGTTTTTGATCGCTCATGATCGTCTCCTGTCAGAACGTCGGTCATGCAGGTTGTGACCCGGCCGCCCTGGGAAGATTCAGGGCTGTCGGCTGGCCGATAACGCCATTCGGGTCCATCCTTTCCTGCGGCCGTAGATGCCTGAGCGTCTTGAGAAAAAGGGGACGAACCACCGCGCGTGATCCGGAGTCCTACTCTGCATGAATGATCAAAACGACCAACCCGCGCCAGAGCCTCGGCGCTACGCCTTCTTCTTCGACGTCGACGGAACGCTGGCTGAGATTCAGCCCCGACCGGAACTCGTCTTCATTCCACCGTCCACCCTCGCGGCCCTGGAACGCCTGCATGCCAGCGGCATTCCCGTCGCCGTGATCTCCGGCCGACCGCTCGCGCAGCTCGATGCGCTGCTGGCGCCCCTGCAACTTCCCGCCGCCGGCGTGCACGGAGCCGAGCGCCGTGATGCCACGGGTGAGCTGCGCAACCTGGCACTCGACAATCAGGCGCTGGAGCGTATCCAGCGTGAGTTGCAGCAGGCCTGCAGCGAGCATCCCGGCCTGCACCTGGAGAACAAGAGCGTCGCCTTTGCCCTGCATTTTCGTCAGGCGCCGGAGCTGGAGGAGGTTGCCCGCACACTCGCCGAAGACTTCGCCCAGCGTTACGCCGAGGTACTGACCCTGCAGCCCGGAAAGTGCGTGTTCGAACTCAAGCCCCGCGGCGCGAGCAAGGGCGAGGTGATCCGCGCCTTCATGCAGGAAGCGCCGTTCTCCGGCTGCACTCCCGTGTTCCTTGGCGACGATCTCACCGACGAAGCCGGCTTTGCCGCCGTCAATGCGCTCGGCGGTCGATCCATCAAGGTCGGCGACGGCCCCAGCGAGGCCCGCGAACGGGTGGCGTCGGTGGCTGCCGTCGGCAGCTGGATCGAAGCGCTGCTGAACGAACTCGGTGTACCGGCCGAACCCAGAATAAAACCCGACTAGAGCGAGATTTACTGCCATGAGCCGTTTAGTAGTGGTTTCCAACCGCGTGGCGCCAATCAAACCGGGCAAGGTAGCCGCCGGAGGGCTGGCCGTCGGTGTCTACGATGCGCTGCGCCAGGCCGGTGGCATCTGGTTCGGCTGGAGCGGCGAGATCAATGCAACGCCAGCCATCAATACCGAGGAAGTGGGCAACATCACCTACGTCACGCTGCCGCTGAACAAGCGTGACTACGATCAGTACTACCGCGGCTTCTCCAACAACACGCTCTGGCCGATTTTTCACTATCGCATCGACTTGGCGCGCTACAGCCGCGAAGAGTACGACGGCTACCGGCGGGTCAACGGTATGCTGGCCGAGAAGCTCAAGCCGCTGCTCAAGCCCGACGACATCATCTGGATTCACGACTACCACCTGATCCCGTTCGCCGAAGCCTGCCGCCAGCTGGGCATCCGCAACCGCATCGGCTTCTTCCTGCACATCCCGTTTCCCGCACCGGAAATCCTCACCGCGATCCCGCCGCACAACGAGCTGCTGAAGACCCTCTGCTACTACGACCTGATCGGCTTCCAGACCGACACCGACCGCCTGGCCTTTCAGGACTACATCACCCGCGAAGTGCGCGGTGTGATCGAGCCGGACGGCAGCCTGACCGCCTACGGGCAGAACTTCCGCGCCGGGGTGTACCCGATCGGTGTGGTGCCGGACGAAATCCAGAAACTCGCCGAAGGCTACAAGGGCCGAGCCCATCCCATGCGCCGCGCCAGCGACGCGACGCGCCAGACCATCATCTCGGTCGACCGCCTGGACTACTCCAAGGGCCTGGTGGAGCGCTTCCGCGCCTACGAAGAGTTTCTCGACCGCTATCCCAAACACCGCAACAACGTCGAATTCCTGCAGATCGCGCCGACCTCGCGTTCCGACGTGCGCACCTATCAGCACATCCGCGAACAACTCGAAAGCCAGGCCGGGCACCTCAACGGACGCCTCTCCGATCTCGACTGGACGCCGCTGCACTACCTCAACAAGAGCTACGACCGCCGCGTGCTCATGGGCCTGTTCCGCACCGCCGACGTCGGCTTCGTCACGCCGCTGCGCGACGGCATGAACCTGGTCGCCAAGGAGTACGTAGCCGCGCAGGACCCGGAAGATCCCGGCGTGCTGGTGCTGTCGCGCTTCGCCGGCGCCGCACGCGAGCTGACCTCCGCGCTGATCGTCAATCCGTACGACTGCGTCGGCATGGCGGAAGCGCTCGACCGCGCGCTGAGCATGCCGCTGGCCGAACGCAAGGACCGCTACGAGCACCTGATGCGCGCCATTCGTGCCGCCGATCTGGATGCCTGGCGCGACAACTTCATGCGTGACCTGCGCTCGTTCGTCTCCCAGCCCAGCACCACGGTCATCGAGACGGAAGAACTCGTCGAGCCGGACTGATCGCCCGTGCGAGCCGGCCTTGCTTGTCAAAGGCTAGGCCGGCTCGTAAGGTGCGGGGCCGAACCATAGGGACAACGTAGATGAGCGAGCTGGAACCGCTGTTCGAGAACAACGCCCGCTGGGCCGAGGCCATCAAGGAAGAAGACCCCACCTTCTTCGAGAAACTGTCCAAGCAGCAGGCGCCGGAATACCTGTGGATCGGCTGCTCCGATGCCCGCGTGCCCGCCAACGAGATCGTCGGCCTGTTGCCGGGCGATCTCTTTGTTCATCGCAACGTCGCCAATGTCGTGCTGCACACCGACCTCAACTGCCTGTCGGTCATCCAGTACGCGGTCGACGTGCTCAAGGTCAAACACATCCTCGTCACCGGCCACTACGGCTGCGGTGGCGTGCGCGCCTCCATGCGTGACGACCAGCTAGGCTTGATCGACGGCTGGCTGCGCAGCATCCGCGACCTCTACTACGAGCATCGCGTGCACCTGTCCAAGCTGGCCAGCGAAGAGGAGCAGGTCGACCGCCTGTGCGAGCTCAACGTTATCCAGCAGGTTGCCAACGTCAGCCACACCACCATCGTTCAGAACGCCTGGCACCGCGGTCAGCCGCTGGCCGTGCACGGCTGCATCTACGGCATCAAGGATGGCCTGTGGAAAAACCTCAACGTCACCGTCAGCGGGCTCGATCAGCTGCCGTCGCAATACCGCCTGCGTCCGCCGCGTAACGCCTGATGAACAGCCGCCACGCCCCGGCATTCGCCGGTCTGCTCATCGCTGTGCTCTGCTGGAGCGGCAACGCGCTAGTGGCACGTGCCTTCTATGACCAGATCCCGCCGCTGAGTCTGTCCTTTTGGCGCTGGGTGCTGGCCACCACGCTGCTGCTGCCCTTCGTGGCGAAAGGCATCTGGACCCATCGAGCGGCCCTGCGTGCTGCCGGCTGGCGCTTGCCGGTGATCGCCGCGCTCGGCATCGCCAGCTACAACTCGCTGCTCTACACCGCTGCGCAAAGCACCGAAGCGATCAACCTGACGCTGGTGAACACCTGCCTGCCACTGGCGACCTTTATCGGTGCGGGCTTCCTGCTCGGTGAATGGCCATTGCGGCGCGCCTGGTTCGGCATGGCCGTGGCGGCGGCGGGGCTGCTCTACCTGATCAGCCGTGGCAGCTGGCAGACCTTTGCCAGCCTGTCGTTCAAGGCTGGCGACCTCATCATGCTGCTCGCCGTGCTGGTCTGGGCGCTGTACACGCTGCTGCTGCGGCGCTGGTCGAGTTTCCTCACTGTGCCCCCGCTGGTGCTGCTCGGCGTGCTGATGCTGCTTGGGGTGCCGCTGATCCTGCCGTTCTACCTGTACGAACTGAGTCGGGTAGGGGGCTTCGCCGCCACACCGGCCAACCTCGGCGCCATCGGCTACACCGCCGTGTTTGCTTCGCTGATCGCCTACCTCGCCTGGAACCACGGCGTAAAAGTCGTCGGCGCCGCCAAGGCCGCCATGGCCAGCTACCTGATGCCCGTCTTCACCGCACTGCTCGGCTGGCTGCTACTCGGCGAGGCCCTGCAACCCTTCCACTGGATCGGCGGCACCCTGATCTTCGCCGGCCTGCTGCTGGCCACGCGGCCGTCATTTCGCTAGCGGCGCCCCACATGGCGCATCCTAGGCGCCATTGACCGTTCGTAACTAACCGTTTGAAAAGGATAAAAAATCTGCGGAGCCAGGGTTGACAGCCCAAACCGACCAGAGAATAATGCGCGCCACTTGGCTACATAGCTCAGTTGGTTAGAGCGCAGCATTCATAATGCTGATGTCCCAGGTTCAAGTCCCGGTGTAGCCACCAGACAAAACAAGGGGTTAGCGAAAGCTAGCCCCTTTTTTGTTTGTTCCGGTCACTACACGCAGTCCACGGCTCGCTTTAGCAAAAGAATGCTATGAAGAAAATCGCCTTATGGCTGTTCAGAACTGCAATGGTTCTAGGCGCGCTTGGGTGGACTGCCCTTGCTTTGCTAAGTACGGAATGCCTGTTATTTCTCGGACCTGAAGACAGCCAGACCGAATGTTTTGCCGTCTCCTTCTATGTCTATCAACTCCTTTTGCTACCGGCGACCGTGTTGTCACTCGTTGCTTTCGTGTGGCTGACGAGGCGGCAGCACAATACGGCTTTGCTCTTGATCATCATCCCGTTTCTGTTCGTTAAGTTTCACTTGTTCTGATCTAGAGCGGTTAGCTTCTGTTGTGCGAGCGGCGAGAGCCGCAGTGCCGATTCCAGATGATCCGGCGACAGGTGCGCATAGCGCGTGGTCACAGACATGTGTCCCAGGGAACCTGATGCCTCGCCCTCGCTTAGTCGCCTTCCGCTAGACAACCAAAGGCGCCTGGCCAAAGCTAGCCGCCTTTTTTGTTCCTTCTGTTTGCTGTTCCGTTTACCGAGGTAAACCATGCGTGAGCGTTTCGATGAGATTCGTGCCGAGCGGGATGTTCATTCCGTGGAGCCGGTTGTTTACAACCGTGATCCCCATGCCGGGCTGTGGAAGCAGATCGCATTGGGGATCGTGGTGGGTTATCTGGCGTTGGGTCTGATCAGCGCCGTGGGTTGGGCGGTGTTTGCGCGGTTCGCCTTGGGCGGGCTGCAGATAGCGGTGCCTTGAGGTCGGGCGTTTGCCCGGCGCACAGGCCGCAACGGTAGGGATTCCGGTGCTTGGCGGGCCGTTGACCATGCCGTGCGGGCGGCGCAGAATCGCGCCATTTGGCGGGGCGACCCCGCCTGCAGGTTTTCTTTTTGTGTAGTAAGGGCGTGCGATGAATACCTTTCTGACGGCGGTCTCGGTGGTCGTTTGTGTGTTGGCGATCAGTGCGGGTGTGATGCTCGATGTTCGGCACAAGCCGAGCGACGAGGCGAAGCGGGTGTATACCGCCGAGCGGGTGAACGAGATTCTGCGGCGTAATACGAAGCACAGCTGAGCCGGCAGGCGAGGCTGAAGCGTGAAAACAGGCGGCCCGAGGGTCGCCTTTTTCATGCCCGGAAAAAAGCCGGGCGCGGGGCCCGGCGAAGTCCAACGAGGAGAGGTGCTGCGGCGTGGTGCTTACCAGAGTGGCAGGCTGTAGCTGACGATAAAGCGGTTCTCGTCCAGGTCGCTCTGGAAGTTGCTTCGCGTGGTGGCGTTGCGCAGTTTGAGGCCAAGATTCTTCAGCGGGCCGCTCTGGATGACGTAAGCGATGTCGGTGTTGCGCTCCCAGGTCTTGCCTCCGCTGGCGCCGGCGCCGCGGTCGACGTTGTCACCGGAGACGTAGCGGGTCATCAGGCTAAGTCCCGGAATGCCCATGGCGGCGAAGTCGTAGTCATAACGGACCTGCCAGGAGCGTTCGTCCTGGTTACCGAAATCGTTGATCTGCAGCAGGTTGATCAACGCGTTATCGCCACCGGCGACGTAGGCGAAACCGGTATCGCCGCTCATGTGCTGGTAACCGCCGGTGAAGGCGTGACCGCCATGCTTGTAGGTGAACAGCGCGCCGAAGGCATCGTTGTCGACGTTGCTGCCGCCATCGTCGGTGGAGCGCACATAGCGCAGGTCGGTCTTGAAGCTCTGCGACTCGCCGATCGGCAGCACATGGACCAGGCTGAGGTTGTGCTGGTCGTAGATGCCGTCCAGGCCACCGTAGTAGTAGCTGGTGGCCAATTGTGGCGACCAGTCGTAGCGCCCGCCGGCGAAGCGGAACTCGTCGCTCGTCGTATTGCTGCCAAAGGTAATGTTGCGCAGCCCGCCATTGAACACCGTCATCTCTTCGTAATTGGAAGAGTCGCGGTAGCTCGTGCGATCCAGCATGCCGAGATCCAGCGTGAGGCCTTCGACGTCCTTGCTCTGCAGCCAGGCGCCGCGATAGATGTTCGGCAACAGGCGGCTGTCGTTGCGCATCAGCACCGGGATAACCGGTTGCAGCGTGCCCACGTGCAGCGTGGTGGCGGACAGCTTGGCCTTCGCCGTCAGGCCTGCCGTGCCGTAGTCGTCCGCCGGCTCGCCGGAAGCCGAGCGTGGCAGGAGGCCGGTGCCGCCACGGCCGGAGCCGGAGTCGAGCTTGACGCCGAGCAGGCCGATGGCATCCAGGCCGAAGCCGACCGGCCCTTCGGTATAGCCGGATTCCATTTTCAGCATGAAGCCCTGAGCCCACTCCTCGGCCTTGGACTGAGCAGCGCCAGACTGCCGGAAGTCGCGGTTCATATAGAAGTTGCGCAGGTCGATGCTTGCCTTGCTGTCTTCGATGAAGGCGGCGCTGGCGGGATTGGTGGCGATCACTACGGCGCCGCCGCAGAGAATGTGGCAGAGGGATTTGTGGTGCAGTCGCATGGTATTTCCTCTTGTTGTTGTTT
>DAMCQE010000088.1:0-9480 GCA_032105665.1 Pseudomonas sp.
TTGCTCATCGACTTTGAACCTCGAAAACCGCGCATGAAAAAGGCGCGCGAGTATATAGAGCTGAGCATTTTTTATCCAGGCTGAAAGCGGCAGCGCTCGACCGTTCAGCGGTTCACCGTTCCATTGCCTTGGCCGAGAGCGTGGCGGTCTGGCTGGGCTAAACCTCGAACCATTGGTCGCCAGCGGCGGTCGTACTGCGAATCGTGTTACGCGAGGTATCAAAAGGCTATCATCGCCACCTTTATTCAACCGGGGAAATGGACTTCATGAAAACGTTGCTATCGAAAGGCCTGGCGATGACCGCTGCCATGGCGCTGTGCACGAGCGCTTTGGCCGATGATGCGCTGTTCAAGGAGCATGTGTATGGCGCGCCGTTCAGCAAATACAGCAATCAGGCTGGCTATTACGATTGTTCTGTAGAAATTGGCGCTACCGCACTGTGCATAGATGACGTCAAATTCGTGGGGCACGCTTTTACCACCGCTTTACTGTTCTCCGGCGACAAGCTTTATATGGTCAGTCTGTTGTCAGGTTTTGAGCAGCAGGCCTATGTACAGGCGGTCGCTGCGCTGGCTAAGACCTTTGCGCTTGTCTCACTGGCTGATGCCAGTTCGCAGCTTGATCTTCTTGATCTGGACCGCCGTAGCAGCCGGCAGGATTTCGCAGCAAAGTTGTCCAGTTACGAAAGCGTGGCGGCTAACGCAGGAAACCTAACCTACACCTTCATCGAAGGCCTGGATCGCGCCAAGAAGCATCCTAATGTCACGACAGCCGTAGCTGCCGCCAAGGACAATACGCGTTTCGCTGAGCTGGTGATAATGGATGACGGCGCTGACTCGATACTTGCCGTCCGTTTTTCGTTTCCTAAACTGGAGGCAAGAAAGCTCAAGGACGCGCTCGCCAGTCCCGTAGAGGATTTCTAGCGATCAGCGATTGGATGTCGCAACTACCGGCGCCGTTGAGGGGCTCTGGCGCGGCAGGTAGCGCTTGAGCCGAAGCGCTGGCGATTCGACGAGGTGCCAGGACAGCACCGCGAGCGCCAGGCTGGCAGCGAAGCCAAGGAGCATGAAGGGAATCAGTGGCAGCTGGCCGTCGGTCCAGTGCATCAGTAGCTGCTGGACCGGGAAGCTGAAGATGTACAGGCCGTAGGAGAAGTCGCCGGCCTTGCCGAAGCCGGCCAGCCTCGGAATGCGCAGTTGGGCGAGGTAGAGCGTCAGGTAGGGCAGGGTCAGCACGTGCACCAGCTCCCAGTGATCGGTGCGAGCACTCACCAGGTTGGCCGCAACCAGCAGAGCTGCGATTTTCCAGTTCCAGCGAACGAGCTGCCGGTACAGATAGAGCAGCACGCCGGTATAGAAGAACATTCCCAGGCGAGTGGCCTTGTGCAGCAGGTCGCTCTGCATCTCGTAGATCGGCATCAGGTGGAAATGCACACCCACCATCAGAATCAGGCCGATTAGCGCGCTGCTGCGGCCGAATACCTTGACGACTCCGAGCGTCAGCACTGTGGCGTACATCAGCACTTCGTAAGGCAGTGTCCAGAGCGAACCGTTGACGCTGTGGGGAAACGGGTTGGCCTCGAATACGCCGGGCAGGCGGAACTCGGTGATCAGCGCGGCATTGGCCAGGTAGGCGAGCGTGCCGGGGGCGGTGAAGTAATCGCCAAGCGGCAGCTCGGTGGCCAGCGGACCGATCAGCAGGACCACGAACAGCACCGAGACGATCAGTGCCGGCATGATGCGCAGGGCTCGCTTGGCGGCAAAATCCAGCACGCTGCGGCTGTTCAGCCAGGACGCCGCAATGAGGAAACCGCTCATCACGAAGAACACGTGTACGGCGATATCCGCCGAGTCGTAGCTGCCGCTGAACAGGCGCAGAGGTTCCCGGTCCGCCTGACCGGATAGGCCGTAGCTATGGCCGAACACGACCATCGAGGCGGCAAAGAAGCGCAGGAAATCGAAGTTGTTGTCTCTTGGCGCAGTGGTTGGCGCGTGCATCGGCTCCTCCTTGGAATGGGTTCAGCGCAACGGAAAGGTCTGATGCATCCCCAGCGAACGGTTCTCGCCGTCACGGATGGCCTGCTCGATCAGTTGCAGCCGTTCCGGAACCTGTTGCCGCCGGGCCACATGCCGCAGCAGGCCGAGGAAGATGCTCCGGTTCAACCGATAGAGCCAGGGTGAGGCGGCCCAGACGTAGGTGTCGAACCAGGCCTGGTTGCGGGCGGTGTAGTAGGCGCGGAAATCGGAATCACCGAGCAGGAAGGCTTCGTAGATGTTGCGGGTGTGCGCCTTGATGTTCCACGACAGCTCCAGCTCGTCGATCAGCGCATCGGTCACCAGGCGCAGGCGGCCGCCTTTGGCGGTGATGCGACGGGTGTACTCGGTGTCGTCGGCGTAGAGCACCAGTTCGCGCAACGGCACCCCGATCGCCTGGTACAGGCTGCGATGGGCGAGCATGCCGCCATAGGGGGCGAAGGGCAGGTCGACGGCCCGCGGCGGTGTGCCCTTTGGCCGGCCCCAGGGCAGGCGGCGCCAGACCTTGTACGGCAGCTGCGCGACGTGAAAGCCGAAGTAGCTGGAGCGCGGCTGGATGGCGAAACGGCTCGGTACGCCGCGGGCGATGTCTTCCTGCTGACTGGGGCGAAAGCCCAGCACGGCGGCACGATGCAGCCCCACCTCGTCCGCCATTCGCGCCAGTTCTTCATGCAGCAGCCGCACCGCGGGCGCGGTGGGGGCGTTGTCGTCATCCATCATCCAGATGTACTGCGCGCCTTCGGCCAGCGCCGCTTCCAGCCCCACGGCATAGCCGTTGGCCGAGCCGGTGTTTTGCGCCAGCGGAATGATGCGCACCTGACCGGGCCAGCGGCTGGTCAGTTGTTCGAGTGGTGCGGTCGAGGCATTGCTGACCACCAGTACCCGGGTGATCTGTTCGAAGGCGAAGGCCTGCTCGATCAGTCGGCGCAGGTAAACCAGGCGGTCGCCGTAGGTCACCGTGACGATGGTGGTTTGCCGTCGCACCGGCATCTCGCCGGCGCTGGTGGCGGCTGCCTGTGCACTCTGCTTGCAGGGTTCGACGCGCGCGGTGTTCTGCACGGAATATCTCCTCAGCTCTGTTCAGGCGTGGCCAACGGCAGGCAGTCGGCCTGCTGCACGTCGGCTGTCGTGCCTTCTTCGTTGGGGCTGAAGAAGGCGTGGAAGATGCGGATGAATCCATTGCCCGACGGTCCGTCAGGCGCGCCGGGTGCGGGAATGAGTTCGGTGTAGGAATAGCCATCGGCCAGAATCAGCGACGTTCTGGATGTTTCTTCTGTGCTCATGCCTGTGCTCCTGCATAACCCGGTGCGGTAACGGCCCGGATCAGAATGAATAGCGCCTGCTGTCTGCCGGCGGACTCCAGAATGAACCGGACGCCGGTTCCGCGAATCGATACGGTTGATGACCGGATGGGCTTTCCTGCTGCCCGCCGCCATTGGAGCCACAGCGTGGCGTGGCGTCGATTGACGAGTCGCTGTAGGCGATGACGCTCGCACTGCCGGCGCTGGTGCAGGCCGGCAACTGGCCGGACGGGTTGGTCGGTTCGGTGATCAGCGTGTCGGCGTTCACCGCAGCGCTGGCTGGCTCGACCACTACAACGAGAGCGAACCCGAGCGCTCGGGTCACTCTCATCCACTTTTTTACTGTGTTCATCCTTGAAACCTCGTAAGTGAATGGGGTTGATGGGGACTACGCTCAGGCGTGCTTGATCGGCACCACGGCTGCCGGGTAGAGCGGCGTGCTGGGGGCCGGCAAGGGCGCGGAGCTCTGCTGAAGGTCGAAGGCGCTGGCTTCGCGCAGACGCGCGTCGACGAAAGCGCGGATTTCCTGCTGGAAGCGTTCGCTGGAGAAGCGCTCGGCATTGCGTCGGCAGTTTTCCGGGGTGATGCGCGAGCACTGGGCCTCGAACTCGCCGATGGCGGCGATGAGCGAGGCGGTGGTCTGCTCCGGGTAGAACACGCCCGTGGGTTCGGCATGTTCGAGCCCGCGTACGGTTTCCAGTACGCCGCCGCGCCCGTAGGCGACTACCGGCGTGCCACAGGCCTGCGCCTCGATCGGCGCGATGCCGAAATCTTCTTCGGCGGCGAAGACGAACGCCTTGGCGCGCTGCATGTGTTGCAGCAGCACCTCGAAACTCTGGTAGCCGAGCAGGGTGACGTTGGGCCCGGCCGCTTCACGGGCCTTGTCCATTTCCGGGCCGGTGCCGATGACGATCAGGCGCTTGTCCGGCATGGCCGCGAACGCCTCGATGATCATCGGCATCTTCTTGTAGGGCACCATCCGCGAAGCGGTGAGATAGAAGTCTTCCTTGGCCTCGTGCAGGGTGAACTGGCGGGTGTCGACCGGCGGGTAGATCACCGTGGACTGGCGCCGGTAGCTCTTGTTGATGCGCCGGCCGATGAAGTGCGAATTGGCGATGAACTCGTCGACGCCGCTGGCGGTGCGCTGGTCCCACATGCGCATGTAGTGCAGCAGCATGCGCGCCAGCTTGGCCTTGATGCCGCGCTCCAGGCTGGCTTCGTGCAGGTACTGGTGCTGCAGGTCCCAGGCGTAGCGGATGGGCGAATGCACGTAGCTGATGTGCAGCTGGTTGGGCCCGGTCAGCACGCCCTTGGCCACTGCGTGGCTGCTGGAAATGATCAGGTCATACGAGGACATGTCGAGCTGCTCGATGGCCAGCGGCATCAGCGGCAGGTACTTCTGGTAATGGGTGCGCGCCTTCGGCAGTTGCTGGATGAAGGTGGTGGTGGCGCGCTTGCCGCCGAGGTGGGCACGGTCGGCGTCGGAGAGAAAATCGATGACGGCGAACAGATCGGCGTCCGGCCAGACGGCGCACAGCCCGGCGAGCACGCGCTCGGCGCCGGCATACGTCACCAGCCAGTCGTGAACGATGGCAACTTTCATGGCATGACATCCTTGATCGAGAAAGAGTGAGCAGCGAGGCGGTGAGCCTCAGCGGCTGTGCAGGCGTGCCAGTGGCATCAGGTCGTGTTGTCTGGTCAGGCGCCTGCCGGCGTGAGCCAGCGGTAGATCCAGCAACTGTCGGCAGAGCTGGGCGCTGCCGAGGGCCAGCAGCAGGCCGAACACAACGCCAGCCAGGCTGGCGGTCGGGCCGCTCAGGCCGAGCGCCTGGGTCAGCAGCTCGCTCAGGCGCTGCATCGCTGGCAGCAACAGATAGAGCGAGTAACTGAGGCTTCCAAGCCAGACGAGCGGCGGTGCCCGTAGCGGTAGCCGGCTGGTGACCAGCAGGAAGGTCACGATGGCCAGGGCATAGGTGAGCAGGTCCCGGGGCCAGGCGGTTGCGTCCGCAGACCAGCCGGCCAGGAAGATGATCGGCAGCACCAGCAGGTAGATTCGCAGCGTGTAGCGCGCATATTCGCGGGCTCGTCTGCGGGCGTAGCTGCTGCTTTCATGCTTGGCCTCGTACCTGAGTGACGCGAAAAACATCAGTGATAGCGCCAGCGGCAGCGTGACCGGTAGCTCTGTGCCCAGCAGCTGCCGCGCCAGGGCGAGCAGCAGCGCCACCGCCAGCAGCACGAGCGCGCAGCTGGTCCGCAGACTGACGCTGTGCAACAGGCCGAGCACCTGCAGCAGCAGGCAGAACCCGTAGAACAGCAGGATTGGCGGCAGCGCTCCGTAAGCGCCGATGACCTCGAACGCCATGGCGCTGCCCGGCGCGGCCACACCCGGCAGCCAGGCCGGTGCCGTCGGCAACAGAATGGCGGTCAGCAGCACCGCCAGCAGGTAGACCGGCAGCAGGCGCAGCAGGCGGCGGACGACGAAGCCTCGCCCGCCGTCGACGCTGGTATGCAGGCTGGCCGGCACGATGAAACCGCAGCACAGCAGGAACCAGAGCATCGCCAGCAGCCCGGGGTCCAAGGCGTGCTGCAGTGCCCAGCCGTCTGACAGTGGCAGCAGCAGGGTCTGGAAAATCAGGAGTAGGGCTGCGCTGCCGCGTAGCGCGTCGATATGCGCCAACCGTTCCATGGTCTGCCTCGCTTGATTGATGGAGTTGAGTGTCGGGACTGCATTCGTCGGGCATCAGGGGCGGTCCGATGACCAGGCGATAAAGGACGGCGGGCTGGGTTTGCCCATCAGTGCCTTGTCGATCAGCTGCGACACGGTCTGCGCCGAGCGCTTCCAGGAGTAGCGCTCGACGTTGGCCAGGCCGAGGGTGCGCAGGTCGTCGCGCAGGCGCGCGTCCTGCAGCACGTGGCGCATGCAGCGGGCAATGTCCTCGATGTTCAGGGGCTCGAAATAGAGCACGCTCTCGCCGAGCACTTCGGGTATCGACGCGGCCCGGGCGGCGATCACCGGACACCCGCAGGCCTGGGCCTCCAGCGGCGGAATGCCGAAGCCTTCGTAGAGCGAAGGGAACACGAAGGCGGTGGCGCCCTGGTATTCGCGCACCAGCTGATCGTCGTTCAGCCGGCCGAGAATGCGTACGCGTGGATTGCCATCAATGCTGGAGGTGGAGCCGGAGAACACCGAGTGCGAGTCGCCGACGATGTGCAGTTCCACGTCATCGAAGCCTTCCAGGCTGAGGAAGGCCGCGACCATCCGCGCGAAGTTCTTGTGCGCGTTCGGGGAGGACACCGCCAGCACGTATGGCCTGGCATTGCCGCTGCGATCCGCGCCACTCGGCGGATGGAATTTGGCCGCCACCGCGTTGGGGACGACGCAGATCTTCTCGCTCGGGTAGCCGTAGTAGCGGGCGATTTCCTTGCGTGAGAAGTCGCTGACGGTAATCAGCGCCTTGATGCGCTTGAGCAGCAGCGGCGTGAGCCCCTTGTAGACGCTGCGGAAGGCGCGCGAATAGCTCTCCGGATGGCGCACGTAGGTGATGTCGTGATGGGTGGCGATCTGGTTGCGGTAGATCAGCGGTGCCGTGTTGCACAGTGATACCAGCGGCGGATAGCCATGGCGCGCCAGCCACAGAGGCAGGTCCAGCTGTTCCCACAGATGCCCGTGGTTGCGGCCGATGCGCCGCACCTGCAGGCGCTCGGCGCTGGCGTGCATGCGGATGTCGTCCGGCGCAATGAATGTCAGGTCCTTGCGCATGGCGGCAAGCTCCAGGCAGACCTGTTCGGCAAAACGTTGCACACCGCGGGTTTCCTGAGTCAGGAAACGGGCGTTGATGGCGATCATGTAGGGCTCTCCTTGCGGGGATGGCGTGCGCCGCCGGATGCTGGCCAGCGGCGAACGCCGGCAGGTGGCGGCTTTGGCGACTGGCGAAGCGATGCATGGTGCGTGGCGGTCAATGCGGGTTGGCCAGCGCGTGCTGGTCCGGTTGCGTTTCGCCTGGGTGGCCGGTGGTGCGGTCAGTGCATGTCGCGACAGGGGTCAACCGTCGTTCTGCACCGCGCGCAGGCTGATGATTTTCGGGAATCCATCGAGCTCCACCTCGGTGCTGCAGGCTTGGCCTTTGCCCGGACACTTCCACTCGGTACTGGTGACCACACGGCCGTGCTGGGGCTGGGCGGTATCGATCAGCGCCACCTGGCCCGCCTGGCCTTCGGTGTTCTGCAGCTCCACGGTCCGCGGTTTGCCGGTGCTCCAGGCCACCATCAGTTCATCGTCTCCGCGGGCGAATCGCAGCATCACCACGTCACCCGGGGTTTTCTCTTCGCGGCTGAGGAAGCTGTACTGGCTGACGATGTGGCTGATGGAGGCGAGCACCGAATAAGCCGGCTTGAGGGTGAAGTCCTGCCGTACCAGGCCGAAGTTGTGTTCGCGTTCGGTCTTGTCGGTGCCATCGTTGCGGAAGTCGTACCACCACATGCCCTTGATGCTCGGCAGCGTCTTGGCCAGGAAGAAGGCGCGGGCGAGGTAGGCTGCCTGCAGGCTTTCATCGATGCCGCATGCGCCCTGATGGGCGGGCCAGGCCATCTCCGTCAGGTAGAGCGGTACCGGGCGTCCGGCGGCGCGGGTTAGGTCCTTGTCGACCTCGCTCATCCATTCGATCCAGGCCTCTGGGGTGTTGCGCCGCCAGCCGCGGCAGTGCACGTAGGGATGCAAGGACAGGCCGTCCACCGATTGCATCAGGCCGTTCTCCAGCAGGCGCAGGGCGAAACCGGAGTCGATGCCCTGGCTGGTCACGGCGCCGGCGAGCACCTTGGCGCCGGGCGCGCGCTGCCGGATGATCCCGGACGCATCGGCGATCAGCCGCGCGTAATCCTGGGTGAATTCCGGGTCGCGCGGGTCCTCGACGTCCCATTCGTTCCAGATCTCGTAATAGGCGACCTTGCCTTTCAGCTCTTCGGTGATGAACTCGACATAGCGATTGAATGCCGCCCTTACCGGCTCGCTGCGGGGCTTTTCACCACCGCCGTAGTGCGAGTTGCCGTAGCCGAGGATGAACTGGGTGCTTAGCCCTTGAGCGGCGGTTGTCTTCAGGTAACGGTGCCAGGATGGCTCGATCTTCAATTGCCCGGGCCGACGTTCGACATAGGCCCAGTGGGCGTCGGTGCGCACGGAGGTGATGCCGGCATCGCGCATCATCGCGTAGGCGCGGCCGCTGGGGTCGCCCTTGTGCAGTTCATGGGCACAGACGCCGACCACGAAAGGCTCCTCGGTGGTCTGGGCCGGTGTAAACGGAGCAAGGCCAAGCAAGCCGCCCAGCAGCAGGATGTTGAGCGGGGTAGAGCGCTTCGTCATGTGGATCATCCGTGAAGGTAGGTCTCAGGTCAGGTGCTGCAACTCGGGCAGCCGTTGCGCCGCCAGGTTGTTGCTCGGGGCGCGGGCCGGGGTCAGCACGTGGGAGATCGCCAGGCCCAGGAATAGCGTGGCGATGGACACCTCCAGTACATCCGTGGCCCAGGCCACCAGGCAGATGCAGAAAACGATCGGCAGCAACGCGCTGCGCAGTCGCGAGCCCCGCTCATGCAGGCGCAGCATCAGCGGAAAGGTCAGCAGGTAGAGCAGCACACCGAACACGCCGAGCATTCCCCACAGGTACAGCGCGGTATTGTCGGCAATGCTCAGCAACTCCAGCCCGGGTACGGGATAGACCTTGCCAGTGCTGCCCACCGCGCCGAATCCCGCGCCCCACCAGCCCCATCCCTCACGGGTGATGACCTCGATGAAGTTCGGCCAGCTGTTGATCAGGCGGTCGGCGAACGAGGCCAGCAGCGAGCCGTTGTTGGCGGCGTTGGGGTCCAGGCTGAGCACCAGGCTGGCCATCGGCAGCATCAGGCCGACCAGCACTGCGACGAGAAACGCAGTGGCGCTGGCGAAGCGGTAGGCCGTGACGATCAGCATCAGCAGGGTCAGCACGTAGGCCGCCGCGGTGGATTTGTTGGTGGTCAGCACGATGCCGATCAGCGCTGCGATGTAGAGCATCAGGCGTAGCACGCGCGGCTGGATGAATGCGGCGATGAACAGGCTGTAGATCGCGATCATCACCGACAGCGCGGTGGACATGCGGGCGAAGCCGCCGATGCGGTCG
>DAMCQE010000089.1:0-9429 GCA_032105665.1 Pseudomonas sp.
CCCGATGCCGCCAAACCCGGTAACCGAAGAAGAAGCCAAGATCCTCGCCGAGTGGGTTCTTAGCCAGAAGTAACACCCCAGGAGGACGTCATGATTCAGTCCCGCCAAGTAGTATCGCGTTTGGGGCTCGCCCTGGCGTCCTTCCTCCTGATTCCCACCGCCCTGGCCGCGGCCCCCACTGCCGAACGCCATGCGAAGCTCGACCATCTGCTGCTTCAGGACTGTGGCTCCTGCCATGGCCTGCGCATGACCGGCGGTCTTGGCCCCGCGCTCACCCGCGAGGCGCTAGCCGGCAAACCCCGTGACAGTCTGATCGCCACCGTTACCCACGGCCGCCCCGGTACGGCCATGCCCGGCTGGAATGCCCTGCTCGACGAGCAGGACATCGCCTACCTGGTTGACCGCCTGCTCGAAGGATATCCCAAGCCATGATTCGTCCTTTTCTGCTGCTCGCTGCGGCCGGTCTGCTCGCGGCCTGTGCACAGCAACCGCTGCGCGGCACCGGTGACCTCGGGGTGGTGGTGGAGCGCGCCACCGGCAGCCTGCAGATCATCGAGAGCAGCAACCAGAGCCAGCTCGCCCGCATCGAGGGGCTGGGCGACCTGTCCCATGCCTCGGTGGTGTTTTCCCGCGATCAGCGCTACGCCTACGTATTCGGCCGCGACGGCGGGCTGACCAAGGTCGACCTGCTGCGCCAGCGCATCGATCGTCGCGTCATCCAGGGTGGCAACAGCATCGGTGGCGCCATCAGCCAGGACGGCACGCTGATCGCGGTCGGCAACTACGAGCCGGGCGGGGTGAAGGTATTCGATGCCAAGACCCTGGAGCTGGTCGCCGACATACCGGCGACGCCGCTGGCCGACGGCAGCCGCAATTCGCGGGTGGTCGGCGTGATCGACGTGCCCGGCCGGCGCTTCATCTACAGCCTGTTCGATACCGATGAAACCTGGCTGCTGGATTTCAGCCAGGGCAACGAGCCGCAGATCACCCGTTTCGAGGGTATCGGCCGCCAACCCTACGATGCGCTGCTGACTCCTGAAGGGCGCTATTACATCGCCGGCCTGTTCGGCGAGGACGGCATGGCCAAGATCGACCTCTGGCATCCCGAGCGTGGTGTCGAGCGCATTCTCGATGGTTACGGCCGCGGCCAGCAGAAACTGCCGGTGTACAAGATGCCGCACCTGGAAGGCTGGACCGTCGCCGGCAACCAGACCTTCGTCCCCGCCGTCGGCCAGCATCGTGTGCTGGTGATGGATTCCGAGAAGTGGCAGCAGACCGACGCCATCGACGTCGCCGGTCAGCCGATCTTCGTCATGGCGCGGCCGGACGCGCGGCAGATCTGGGTCAACTTCGCTCACCCCGACAACGGCAAGGTGCAGGTCATCGACAGCGAGACCCACGAGATCATCGCCGATCTGGAACCGGGCCCGGCCGTACTGCACATGGAGTTCACCGCCCGCGGCGACCAGCTCTGGCTGTCGGTGCGCGATGGCGAGGAAATCCAGGTCTGGGACCCCTACACCCTGAAGCTGCTCAAGCGACTGCCGGCGCAGAGTCCGAGCGGCATCTTCTTCAGCAGCCGCGCCCACGAGACGGGGTTGTGACATGCAGATCGACGCCCTCAGTCGCCGCCTGATCGACCGCTACCAGCACGGCATGCCGCTGTGCGCCGAGCCTTACCGCGCCATGGCCGATGAGCTGGGCTGCAGCGAGGACGAGGTGCTCGCCTGTCTCGAGCAGCTGCAGGAGGGCGGTGGCCTGTCGCGCATCGGCCCGGTGTTCGAGCACAGCCGTGCCGGTGCCAGCACCCTGGTAGCGCTGGCCGTGCCCGAGGCGCGGCTGGAGCAGGTCGCGGCGCGCATCAATGCATTTCCCGAGGTCAACCACAACTACCTGCGCGAGCATCGCTACAACCTCTGGTTCGTGCTGACCGGGCCGGATCGGCCACACATCGACCGGCTGCTGGCCGAAATCGAGGCCGACACCGGGCTGACCCCGCTCGACCTGCCGATGCAGCAGGCCTTTCGCATCGACCTCGGCTTCCCGCTGGGAGATCCATCATGACCGGTTGTCTCAATGATCTGCAGGCGCTGCAGTTGCGCCGCCTGCTCGAGGGTGGCCTGCCGCTTGCCGCGCGGCCTTATCAGCGGCTTGCCGAGCAGATCGGCAGCGTCGAGGCGCAGGTCCTCGAACAGATTCAACGCTGGCAGGAAGAAGGCCTGTTCCGCCGCTTCGGCCTGGTGCTCAAGCACCGCGCGCTGGGTTTTCGCGCCAACGCCATGCTGGTGATGGACATCCCCGACGCGCAGGTCGACGAAGTCGGGCGGCGCCTTGGCCAGGCCGCCGGGGTCAATCTCTGTTACCAGCGCCCGCGGCGACTGCCGCAATGGCCCTACAACCTGTTCTGCATGGTCCATGGCCGCGAGCGCGAGCAGGTCTGCCAGCTGATCGAGCGTCTGCTGGCGGACAACGGCCTGAGCGATGTACCGCATCAGCTGCTGTTCAGCACGCGGGCTTTCAAACAGTGCGGTGGCCGTTTTGCTCCGCCGCTGCTCGAGGTCGCCAATGGATGAATTCGACAGGCTGTTGATCAATCGTCTGCAACATGGTCTGCCGCTGGTGCGCCACCCCTGGGAAGCGCTGGCGGAGGAGCTGGGCAGCACGTCTGAGGCTCTGCGCGAGCGGGTCCAGGCATTGCTCGACGATGGCACGCTGACCCGCTTCGGGCCGATGTTCGACATCGACCGGCTTGGCGGCGCCTTCACCCTGGCCGCGCTGTCGGTGCCGGAGGCGCGCTTCGACGAGGTTGCCGCGCAGCTGGAGGCGATGCCCGAGGTGGCACACAACTACCGCCGCGAACACCGCTGGAACATGTGGTTCGTGCTCGGTTGCGAGACCCCGCAGGGCATCGCCGAGAGCATCGCGCGCATCGAGGCCGAGACCGGCCTGGCGGTGCTGAATCTGCCGAAAGAGGAAACCTTCCATGTCGGTTTGCACTTCCCCGTCTGATGATGGCCTGACCCGCCGCCTGATCGAGCTGACCGAGGCCGGGCTGCCGCTGGTGGCCGATCCCTGGGCCTGGCTCGCCGACGAGCTGGGGCTCGAGGTGGACGACACCCTGGCGCTGCTGCAGCGGCTGCAGGCCGAAGGGGCGATTCGGCGGATCGCCGCGGTGCCCAACCACTACCGCCTGGGTTACCGGCACAACGGCATGACCGTGTGGGATGTCGACGATGCCGAGATCGACCGTCTGGGCGCGCTGATCGGTGCTCAGCCCTTCGTCAGCCACTGCTATCGACGGCCACGCCGCGAGGGTTGGCCTTACAACCTGTTCGCCATGGTGCACGGGCGCGATGCCAGCGACATCGAGGCCTACCGCAACCAGATCCGCGCGCTGCTCGGCAGTGCCTGTCGCGCGAACGAGATGCTGGTGTCCAGTCGCATTCTGAAGAAGACCGGCCTGCGCCTGGCCGCTCAGCGCCGCGCCTGAGCCTCCGTCGGCGCTGCCGTTCGCCCTCGTCGGCAGCGCCGGCCAGCGGGTGCACAGGCCCGTTGCACAGCGGCCCGATGCCCGGCGGGCGCGCCTGAAAAGCGCTGGAACCCTTGCCCCGCAAGGGCTTGCGACCTCCCTTCGATCCCCCTGGAAAGCCTGACTGTTGCGTTCGGGTTTTTCTTGATTGCCATCAAGCAGGTTTCGATAGCCCCCTTCTTAAACTGGCCACGCCAAGCCATGAGGAGGCGACCATGTCCGAGACCTTCACCAAAGGGATGGCCAGGAATATTTACTTCGGAGGAAGCGTGTTCTTCTTCCTGGTATTCCTCGGCCTCACTTACCACACAGAGCAGACTTTCCCCGAACGAACCAATGCATCGGAGATGACCGAGGCGGTGGTTCGCGGCAAGGCGGTCTGGGAAAACAACAACTGCATCGGCTGCCACAGCCTGCTGGGTGAAGGCGCCTACTTCGCGCCGGAGCTGGGCAACGTGTTCGTCCGCCGGGGGGGTGAGGAGGCCTTCAAGCCCTTCCTGCACGCCTGGATGAAGGCTCAGCCACTCGGCGCCCCCGGACGCCGGGCGATGCCGCAATTCAATCTGACCGAGCAGCAAGTTGACGATATGGCGGAGTTCCTCAAGTGGACTTCGAAGATCGACACCAACAACTGGCCGCCAAACAAGGAAGGTTGAGTGATGAACGTCTTTGTTTCCGAATTCAAAGGAGGGCCACGAGATGGGCATCATTAACCCGCATCTCAAATTCCAATCGCAGGCGGTCGCCAAACCCTACTTCGTGTTTGCACTGATCCTGTTCGTCGGTCAGATCCTGTTCGGTCTGATCATGGGGCTGCAGTACGTGGTGGGCGACTTCCTGTTCCCGCTGCTGCCGTTCAACGTGGCGCGGATGGTGCACACCAACCTGCTGATCGTCTGGTTGCTGTTCGGCTTCATGGGCGCGGCCTACTACCTCATCCCCGAGGAAGCGGACCGTGAATTGCACAGCCCGAAACTGGCCATCATCCTGTTCTGGGTGTTCGCCGCCGCCGGCGTGCTGACCATTCTCGGTTACCTGTTCGTGCCCTATGCGGGCCTGGCGGAAATGACCAAGAACGAGCTGCTGCCGACCATGGGGCGCGAGTTCCTGGAGCAGCCGACGATCACCAAGATCGGCATCGTGATCGTGGCGCTGGGCTTCCTCTACAACATCGGCATGACCATGCTCAAGGGTCGCAAGACCGTGGTCAGCACGGTGATGATGACCGGTCTGATCGGCCTCGCGGTGTTCTTCCTGTTCTCCTTCTACAACCCGGAGAACCTGGCGCGCGACAAGTACTACTGGTGGTTCGTCGTGCACCTGTGGGTGGAAGGCGTGTGGGAACTGATCATGGGTTCGATGCTGGCCTTCGTCCTGATCAAGATCACCGGCGTGGACCGCGAAGTGGTCGAGAAGTGGCTGTACGTGATCATCGCCATGGCTCTGATCACCGGCATCATCGGTACGGGTCACCACTTCTTCTGGATCGGCGCGCCGACCGTGTGGCTGTGGCTGGGCTCGATCTTCTCCGCCCTGGAACCGCTGCCGTTCTTCGCCATGGTGCTGTTCTCGCTGAACATGGTTAACCGTCGTCGCCGCGAGCATCCGAACAAGGCCGCTTCGCTGTGGGCCATCGGCACCACCGTGACTGCCTTCCTCGGTGCCGGCGTGTGGGGCTTCCTGCACACCCTGGCTCCGGTGAACTACTACACCCACGGTTCGCAGCTGACTGCTGCACACGGCCACCTGGCCTTCTACGGTGCCTACGCGATGATCGTGATGACCATGATCAGCTACGCCATGCCGCGTCTGCGTGGCCTGGGCGAAGCACCGGATGCACGTGCTCAGCGCATAGAAGTCTGGGGCTTCTGGCTGATGACCATCTCCATGGTCGCGATCACCCTGTTCCTCACCGCAGCCGGCGTGGTGCAGGTGTGGCTGCAGCGGATCCCTGCCGATGGCGCTGCCATGTCGTTCATGAACACCGCTGACCAGCTGGCCATCTTCTTCTGGCTGCGCCTGATCGCCGGGGTGTTCTTCCTGATCGGCCTGGTCTGCTACCTGTACAGCTTCCGCCAGCGCGGTCGGGTACCGGTCGTAGCAGCAGCTGCCGCCGCGGCCTGAGACGAGTCGCAATGAGGATCGACGGCCCGACTGGTAACAGCGGGCCGTTTTGCTTTTTCAGTGCCTGCACGGAGTAACCGCCATGGCCTTTACCATCGAAGTGGAAGAGTGGGTCGGTAGTGTCTGGCACCGCTTCATCACCCGTCGCGCCAACCCGGATTTTCCGGAAGCACGGGTCGATCTCGAGAGCATGCAGCGGCCGCTGTCGCTGCTGTTCCGCGCCATGGGTGGCGCCAGCGGGGTCGGCGTAGAAGCCGCCAGCGCGCGTGATCTGCTGCTCAGGCGCAACCTGCTGCAACAGGTCGCCGGGACCTGCAAGCAACTGCCGGTGGCCTGGTGCGACGCCAGCAACCTGCGGCTGCCGCAGAGCCTGGCGGTCTATCCGGAAGTCTCGCTGAACCAGGATCTATATCGCTGGCTGGCGCTGCTCGCCGCGCAGGCCGGGCCGATGCGCCACTGGGCGCGCGACAACCAGCGCTGGACGCAGGCAATCCTTGAACATTTTCCGGCCATGCGCCCGCGCTATCAGCGTCTGGTCGAAGCCCATCTGCAGCTGCGCCCGGACCCGAGCCAGCTGCCCAAGGCCGAGGCCGCGCTGGAAGCGGCGCTGTGCCAGGCCCTGCGCGAGCCGGGCAGCGTCAGCCAGTTTCCACGCAGCGAGCGCGCGCCCTGGCCGCTGCCGCTGTGGCTGTATCCGGCCGACAATCTTGGTGAACCGCAGGCCGCCCAGCGCGCCGAAGAGGGCGAGGGCAATCTGGAAGCCCCGCCCGGCGGCGAATCGCGTCAGCGCAAGCGCGCACGGCGAGTGGACGAGAGCTCCAGCAAGGGTGGCCTGTTGCTGTTCCGGCTGGAGAACCTGTTCAGCTGGTCCGAGCACATCGAACTGGATCGCTGCGGCGACGACACCGAGGACCTCGACGCAGCCCGCGTCGCCGAGGATCTCGACGAGCTGGCGCTGTCCCGTCAGCGCATGCGCCAGGGCGGCGGGCTCAAGCTGGATCTGGACCTGCCGGCCGCGGATTTCGACGATGTGCCGCTGGGCGAAGGCATCAAGCTGCCCGAGTGGGACTATCGCAAGCAGTGCCTGCAGAAGGATTTCGTCAACCTGCAGCTGATGCTGCCGCGCGGCGCCGAGGCCAAGCCGTTGCCGCTGCACCTGTCGCCGCTGGCGCGACGCCTGCGTCGGCAGTTCGAGCACCTGCGCAACGATCGCCAGTGGCTGCGCCAGCAACCCCAGGGCTCGGAGCTGGACATGCAGGCCTGGCTCGATTTCCACGTCGAGCGGCAGAACGGCCAGTGTGCTGAACGTGGCCTGTTCATGGAGCAACGGCAGAATCGCCGCGACCTGGCCTGCCTGCTGCTGGCCGACCTGTCCATGTCCACCGACGCGCATCTGGACAACGAGCACCGGGTGATCGATGTGGTCATCGACAGCCTGCTGCTGTTCGGCGAAGCACTGTCGGCGGTTGGCGACCCGTTCGCGCTGTACGGCTTCTCCTCGCTGCGTCGCCAGCAGGTGCGCATGCAGGAGCTGAAGAGCTTCCGCCAGCCCTATGGCGATGAAACCCGCGGCCGTATCCAGGCGCTCAAGCCCGGCTATTACACCCGCATGGGTGCGGCCATCCGCCAGGCCACCGAGCTGCTCGGCAACTGCAAGCAGCGGCGCAAGCTGTTGCTGCTGGTCACCGACGGCAAGCCGAACGATCTGGACCTCTATGAAGGCCGTTACGGCGTCGAAGATACCCGCCAGGCCGTCATGGAAGCGCGCAAGCAGGGTCTGCTGCCGTTCTGCATCACCATCGACCGCGAGGCCGGTGATTATCTGCCGTACATGTTCGGCGCCAACGGCTACACCCTGATCAAAGAGCCGCAACAGCTGCCGTTCCGCCTGCCGCAGCTGTACAAGCAGCTGACCCAGTCGTGATCGCAAAGAGAGATGCACGATGTGCGTCGTATCGGAACGCTGGCGCCGTAGCGGATGATCATCGCCTTCGCGAAGCGTATCGCCGCTCGGCCGGTCTGCAGCCCCACTGCAGCGAGGGCTGATGGGGTTGAGCGAACTTGGGGCGGCTAATCGAGCCTCGCCCCGTGCGCAAACCATCCTCCAACATTGGCCATGCGTTATTTCTGCTCGGCCACATCAGGGCTCAAGGGGTAGTGGCGGCGGCGCCATGACTGCATCTGAGCTCCCTTTGCCAGTCGTTCAGCAATATGGGTAAGGGTTTCCGCAATGGGTTTTTGACCGTTGAGCATCGGCTCCATCCGCGGCGTGACCAGCGCCCAGAAGCGCTTCATCTCTGGGATGTCCGGCATGATTTCGCCCGCCTGTGCCGAGGCATACGTGTGCGCTATCAGCGGGTCGTGACGCAGACGCTCCATCAGCGCCAGGTTGGCCACTGCGCCCAGAGGCTTTTCCGCGTGGATCCGCGCCAGGCCATCAGGGCTGGTCAGGTAGTCCTCAATGAAGCGATGGGCCGCGGCCTTGTTCGGGCTGTTGCTGTTGATCGCAGCAGCGAGTACGCCAACAAACGGCTTGCCTTTGCGTGCTGGGTCGGCGGTGGGAATGTCGGCGATGCCGAAGCGGATATCGGCCTGACGTACTTCGTTCCAGGCCCAGGGGCCGTTGATGATCATCGCCGTACGTCCCGCCTTGAAGCCCTCCATCATGCTCTGGTAAGTAGCGCCGGAGTCCAGGGTCTGGTTGTCGAGCAAGCGCTTGATCGACTCCATGCCCTCGATGGCGCCGGGGGTGTTCAGGCCGATGTCAGAAAGGTCGTAGATGCCGTTCGTTTTCTTCAGGCTGTAGCCGCCGCTGCCGGCGATGATCGGCCAGGAGAAGTAGAGGTTGCGGTAGTCCCATTCGATGGCGCGCTTGCCCTCGGCACGTAGTCTCCGGTCCAGCGCCTCGACCTCCGCCAGGCTGCTAGGTGGCTCGGGCACAAGGTCGCGGTTATAGATCAGGCCGACCACCTCGGTCGCCAGCGGATAACCGTAGTAATGATTGCCGACGGTCATCGCTTCCCAGGCGAAGGCTGGTGCACGCGCCAGGGCTTCCGGACTGGGGGTGACCGGCGCGAGCAGGCCATTGTTGATCCAAGAACCAAAACGATCATGGGCAAAGATGACGATGTCCGGCCCCTTGCTGGTCGTCGCCAGCCGGTCGAACTGGACGGCGAGATCCTCGGGGGTGGCGACGGTGACTGGAATGCCGCTGGCTTTGCTGAAGTTCTGGCCGATTTCGCCCAAGGCGTTGTAGCCCTTGTCCTGGTTGATCCAGATTGTCAGGGCATCGCGCTCCAGCGCCAATGCGGGAGTGTTGAGAAGTATGGTCAGGAGGATCAAGGCAGATCTTATAGTTGTCATCGCTGCATCCTGCGTTGTGTCGGGGCGTCCGAGCCGCCCCGTGTGCGGTCACTTGATCTGGATGCGCTCCAGCAGATACCCCTTTGCGCCGCTGTCACCCACTCGCGTCGCTTCGTCGGCCAGACGCAGCGCGCGTTCGAGGTCCTTCTGCGCCAGCGCCGCATCGATCGCCTGGCGGTAGTAGGTCGCGGTCTCCGGCAGCACCGTTGGTGCCGTCGCGGCGGGCAGTTCGTTGCCCATTTCCTGGCCGATGCTGTAGCCCGGTACGTAGCCCTTGGCGGTCGAGCCGGCGGCGCTGTCGGGGATCATCACCAGCCGGATCATGCCTACTGGCGAGTGCTTCGCCACCGGGTCGGGGATGCTCGGCGGCTCGTTGCCCAGCGCCTTGGCGTAGGCCTTGGCCGGGTGCTGCA
>DAMCQE010000090.1:0-8388 GCA_032105665.1 Pseudomonas sp.
GCGGCAGCTGGAACCGCACCGTGCCGGCCGGTGCGCGGGTGATGTTCACGCCGTTCGAGGCCGATGGCAGCGGTCCGTCCGGCGATACGGTGCCCTTCGCCGAAGGCTGGCTGGATGAGGAAACCGGCGAGTACTACGGCCGCATCGTCGATGTCGCTCAGCTCAAGGACGGCTCGTTGCTGGTCAGCGACGACACCGCTGGCGCCATCTATCGCATCTCCTACCAGGGCAAGTGAGCCGCCGCGCCGGCCTGCCGTTCATGGCGGGCTGGCGCCATTCGAGGATTCCTGCATGTCGATGGTTTTCAAGCGGCGGCTGTCCCTGGCGCTGGCACTGCTGCTGGGCAGCGCCTGCCTTCCGGCCCTGGCGGCGGATCTGACCGCCGCCAAGGCCAAGGCGAAGATGTGCGCGGCGTGTCACGGTATCGATGGCATCGCCAAGGTCGCCGATGCACCGAACCTGGCCGGCAACGGCGAGCTGTACCTGGCGCGGCAGCTGCAAGCGTTTCGCTCCGGTGAACGCAAGCATCCACAGATGAGCGTCATCGCGTCCGGACTGACTGACGAGGATGTCGCCGCGGTCACGGCCTGGTACTCGGCGATCAAGGTCAGTGTCGAATTGCCCGAGTGAGCCGCCCGCTCTGAACGTTTGCCGCTCGGCCCGGGCCTAAGCCCTGACGAATCCAGAGAGCACGCCCATGACCTTTTCCATCATCGCCCGCTGCCCGCGCACCGGTCAGTTCGGCGTGGCCGCGGCCACGGCGATGCCCGCGGTGGGCAAGTTGTTGACCCACGCGGCGGCCCATGTCGGGGCGGTGGCGACCCAGGCACAGATCAATCCGTACCTGGGTATCGACGGCCTGCGTTTCCTGCGCCAGTTCAGCCCGGCGGCCGAGGTGCTGGAGCGGCTGCGGTGCACCGATCCCTGTATGAGCCAGCGCCAGTGCGCGGTGATCGACAGCAAGGGCCGCACGGCCTGCTGGACCGGGGAAAAGTGCCTGCCCTGGGCCGGCTCGATCGCCGGCGAACAGTTCTGCGTGCAGGGCAACCGGCTCAAGAGCCGCGAGGTGCTGGAGGCCGCCTGCGAAGCCTATGAGCGCAGCGCACACCTGCCGCTGGTGGAGCGTTTGATGGAGGCGATCGCCGCCGGCGATGCCCAGGGCGGCGATCGCCATGGCGAGTCATCGGCAACGGTGTATGTGGTCGATAACGAGGAGTACCCGCTCTGGGATATCCGCGTCGACCATCATCCCGACCCGTTCGCCGAGCTGCGCCGGCTGCACGATGTGTTCGCGCGCGACGTGGTGCCGGAAATCCTCGCCATGTCGACGCGCGCCAATCCTGCCGGGGCAGCCGGCGAGAAGACCATCTGAACCGCGGTCCGCTGGCTCAGTCGCGCTGCCAGAGCACGTCGACGTAATACTCTTCACCGTCGTAGTGGATCTTCAGCTCGCCGTCGTAGGCGGCCTCCAGCGCGTGGCCAATGCGCTGCGCCAGGTGCAGACCGGTGGTGGTCACGCGCAACCCGTCGGGCTCGTCGCTGATGGCCATCAGGCGCTCGATCGGGTGCTCGGCCTTCTCCTTTTCCTCGGTGTTGCGGATCAGCCCGCTGAGCTCGTCGACGTGCGCTTTGACGAAGGCGCCGCGCAGGTTGATGGTGCCGGCCGGTACGTCTTCGGCGATGCGCTGGCAGGCCGGGCAGATCGCTTCCTCGGCGTTGCTCGCATCGATCAGGCCGTGCCAGGTCCAGCGTCCGGCCTGGTAGGCAGCGCCGCATTGTGGGCAGAGGGTGTCGCTGCGCTGATGCCAGGCCTTGAGGTAGGGGTCGTGGTGTTCGGGTTGCAGAAGTTTGTCGCGCGTCTTGTCCATGGCGAAGGCCTCAATGATCGGTAGGGTGCCTTTGCAGCGTAGATCAGGCTGCAGGGCTCTTCCGCCTGCTGGCACGCGACGATTGCCGGTTGCGATGATCGGTCGCGCAAGCCCACACGCGGCGCGCTCAAAAGGGTTGCGCTTCGACGCGCTGCGTCAGCTGTTCCAGGCGCAGCGTGCCCTGGGCGCGGTTGCGCACCGCCATCCAGTCATCCAGTGCCGCCAGCGAGCGCGGCGGCGAGATCAGGTAACCCTGGAACAGGTCGCAGCCGGCCTGCAGCAGTGCCGACTGTTTTTCCATGTTGTCGACGCCCTCGGCATTCACGCGCTTGCCCTGGGCGTGGCAGAAGGCGATGAGGGCGCTCAGGCTCTGCTGCATCTCCGGGCGGGTCAGCCGGGTGATAATCGCCATGTCCAGCTTGATGGTGTCGGCGGGGTACTCGAGCAGCTGCTGGATCGAGGTATAGCCGACGCCGAAATCGTCGATGGCGACGCGAAAGCCTGCGCGGCGAATCGCCTGGACCACTTCCATGGTGTTCTTGCACAGCTCGGCGGCGTAGGTCTCGGTCAGCTCGATCTCGATTCGGCCCGGCTCTACGCCGTGATGGGCGGCGCGCTCTACGAGGTAGCGGCAGATGCGGTCGTCGTTGAGCTGCGCGGAGGACACGTTGATCGCCAGCAGCACCCCTTCGCCGAACAGCTGCACCAGTTTCGGGTACTCCGCCAGGGCATGATCAATGACCCAGCTGTCGATCTTCGGGAACAGCCCGGCACGCTCGGCGATGGGAATGAATTCGCCGGGCGAAACCGTCCCGAGGATCGGTGAATGCCAGCGCAGCAGCACTTCGCAGCTGACCACTGCGCCTTCGCGATCGAGCGCCGGCATGTAGACCAGCCGCAGCTGGTCGTCGCCGTCGAGCTCGCGCAGCTGGTCTTCGATCAGGCGGATTCGCTCGTTGCGTCGCTCCAGCTCGCCGCTGAAGGCCACCGCGGTGTTCTTGCCCTCGGCCTTGGCCTGGTACATGGCGGTGTCGGCACGGGTGAGCAACTGGGTGATCGAGTCCGCATCTTCCGGGTAGCAGGCGGTGCCGATGCTGACGCTGACCGGATATAGGCGATCCTCCAGACGAAACCCGCCGCGGCAGAGGCCGAGCAGCGCGTCGCACAGTTGCTGCAGGCCGCCGTCGCCGGTTTCGCTCAGCAGCAGGATGGCGAACTCGTCGCCGGACAGGCGCGCCAGGGCCGTTTCCGTCTGCGGGTAGTCGGTGCGATGACGTTCGAGCACGCCGCGGGCACGCTGGGCGAAGATTCGCAGTAGAGCGTCGCCGGCCTCGTGGCCGTGCTGGTCGTTGACCTGCTTGAAGTTGTCCAGATCGAGAAACAGCAGTGCCAGCCGCTTGTGCGTGCGCATGCACTGCTCGTACATGGTATTGGCCAGCACGCCGAAGTGCGCCCGGTTGCTGACCTGGGTCAGGCTGTCCTCCCAGGATATTTCGCGGATGCGTTGCAGCGCTTCGGTGTTGCGGTCGTGCAGGGTCTTCATGTTCACCGTCAGCCGGCCGATCTCGCCGCCATCGGTCGGCTCGTCGAGCGCGTCGCGCTTGCATAGCAGCAGGTCGGTGAGCTGGTCGTCCAGCTGACTGATGGGGCCGGTAATGGAACGGCGGATCAGCCACAGCAGCAGGCCGATGGAGATCAGACAGATCAGCGCACCGCCGGCGATGAAGGCGAGCCCCAGGGTCTGCAGGCGCTCGGCGGTATAGTGCGGTGCCGGCGTCAGCCTTGCATGCAGCGAGCGCGATAGCGAAACCCTGGCGGACAACCCCGCGACCGCCAGCAACGGCTCGTCGGCGATTTCGACAGGCGCGCCGTATTCGCTTTCCAGGCTGCGCTTGAGCTTGAGGAAGCGCTCCGGGCGCACCGCCAGCTGAATGGCGAAGGCCTCGGCGCGCTGGCTTGGCAGTGGCCGGCTGCTGGAGGCCGGCAGGATGAAGTCGGTGTTCATCAGCAGCGGGTCGTCATTGGCCTGCTCGACGTAGAGGGTGTTGCCGGATGCCGAAGACCGTCTGGCTTCGCTGACGATACGCTGCTGGCTCGCATTCATCGAGGCGAATGGCGACAGGCTGCTTTCGAAGTAGTAGGCCGGCCTGCCATCGGGCTGCACGACGGCGAGGGAAACGAAGGTCAGCTCGGTATTGGATAGCGAGCGGATGCTCTGCTGGATGCGCAGCCCGAGGGTGTCGTTGCGAAAGTCGGTGTCCGACTCGCGCAGGAACAGCAGCAGCGCCTCGCTATCCATGATCGAGTAGAGCACGCTGCGATTGAACGCCTCATAGTCCAGGTAGGCGGAGGTCAGCGCCGAGAGCTGCTGCTCCAGGCGCGCCTGCTCCAGCCCCAGCAGCGAGGCGCGCTGGGTCAGGTAGGCGGTGGTCGAGGCAACCAGCTGGATGATCAGAATGACCGGAAAGATCACCAGCAGCGTGCGTTTACCTAGCGTCATGGGCGTTGATCAGTGCACTGATGATGCGCCGCCGCGTCTGCGTGCCCTCCAGCGGTCGCGTCTCGTAGACCTGGCTTCTCTCCAGTACCGCTTCCGCCGGGTAGATGGTCGAATCCGCGCGGATATCCGCCGGCAGCAGTGCCCGCGCCGCAGCGTTCGGTGTGGCGACGCCCAGATCGGCGGCATTCAGGGCGGCGATTTCCGGCTGCTGGAGGAAGTCGAGGAAGCGCCGCGCCAGCGCCTTCTTCGCGGTGCCGGTCGGTATCGACAGGCAATCGACCCAGAGCAGCGTGCCCTCTTCGGGCACTACGTAGCGCCAGGGCTCGCCGTCGACCCCTTCGACTTCGTTGAGCACCTGCTGGTCGCCGCTGTAGGCCAGGGCCATGTCGGCCTGGTCGAGGTAGCGCTGGCTGCGCAGTGAAGTGATCACGTACTCGTAGGTCAGCACGGCGCTGGACTGGGCCATGAGCAGATCGAAGGCGGCCTTGAGTTCGTCGTTGTTCGAGGTGTTGATCGAATGGTTCTGCAGGATCAGCGGACTGGCGAGGATGTCCTCGTGGTCCTCCATCATGATGATGTGTGGCTCGTCGGCGCGAGCCGGTTGCAGCAGGTCCTTCCAGGATCGTGGCGCGCTTTCCAGGCGGTCGCTGCGATAGGCGATGCCGAGCGTGCCCCACAGGTAGGGCACGCCGTAGCGCCCGCAGCTGTTGCGCCAGCGTTGCGGGACATGACGCAGCGTCGGCAGCTGCTTGTCGTCGATCGGGTCCAGCAGGCCGCGGGCGCCAAAGCGCGAGGCGCTGATCAGCTCCGTCAGGGCGATATCGATCTGATGCTCGGGCTTGGCGAGGACTTCGTCGCGCTTGTCGCCGCTATCGAAGTAGATCTGCCTGATCTCGACCCCGGTTTCGGCTTGCCAGCGTTCGATCACCGCTTCGCTGAGGTATTCCTCCCAGGTTAGCAGCGTCAGGTGTTCGGCCGCGTGCACGGGAGTTGAGGGAAACAGCAGGCTGACCGTCATCAGCAGGGTGCTGCGCATACGCCATGGCGCCGGTTTGTTGTTCTTCTCGGTCATTGATCATCCATCCCAGGCATTTGGCCGCCGTGGCAGTGGCAGCGCATTCGACGGGTCTACCCAAGTTATCGGCAACCGATGATGGCACTTTAATGGCGTCATAGAGTCGGCGGCAATGAATTTGTAACCTTGTCCGCGTCCGTTCCGATCGGTGGCCCTCGAAGCCGGTCAGCCAGACGGGTTGTTCGTCGCAGATGGCGTACCGGCACTCGATTCTTGAGCCAGACTCCAATACAGCCCGTGCCAAACCGAGGAGCCTGCCATGACCTTCAAGATCCCCTTCTACGATCGAGTCCAGGCAGGTGAGGCGCTGGCCGAGCGCCTGGTGCAGGATGCCGACTGGCGCGACGCCCTGGTCCTGGCGCTACCGCGCGGCGGTGTGCCGGTGGCATTCGAGGTGGCACAGCGGCTGGGTCTCGAACTGGACATTCTGGTCGTGCGCAAGCTTGGCACGCCGGGCAATCGCGAGCTGGCCATGGGCGCCATTGCCGGTGGCGGCGTGCGGGTGATGAACGACGACATCGTGCAGTACACCCACGCATCCAGAGCCGAGATCGACGGCACCATCGCCCAGGAAACCCACGAGCTGCAGCGGCGCGAGCAGGCCTATCGTGGTGAGCGACAGCCGCCGCTGATCGCCGGACGTGGCGTGATTCTGGTCGACGACGGCCTGGCGACCGGTGCCACCATGCGCGCCGCGGTGCAGGCCGTGCGTCAGCTGGGTGCAGCGCGCATCACCGTTGCGGTGCCGGTGGCGGCTGCGCAGAGCATCGCGCAGCTGGAAAAACTGGCGGATCGCGTCGTCTGCCTGCATGTACCCCATGACCTGTATGCCATCGGCCGCTGGTACGAGCATTTCGAGCAGACCCCCGACCGTCAGGTGGTGGAGCTGCTGCAGCGCGCGTGGACCCAGGGAGGGCAGGCGGCATGACCGAACTTGCGGTGACACCCATGCGCTTCACGCTCGGCAAGGCACGCCTGCACGGCGAACTGTGCCTGCCGCCTGCGGCCACCGGCCTGGTGGTGTTCGTCCACGGCAGCGGCAGCAGCAGGCATAGCCCGCGCAACCGCAGCGTGGCGCATTGCTTCAACGAAATGGGGCTGGCGACCCTGCTCTTCGATCTGCTCACCAAGCACGAGCAGCCCATTGACGAGATCACCCGGCAGCTGCGCTTCGACATCCCGCTGCTCAGTCAGCGCCTCAGTGGCGTGGTCGACCAGCTGAGCAGCGATGCGCGCTTGCACGAGCTGCGCATCGGTCTGTTCGGCAGCAGCACCGGCGCCGCTGCGGCGCTGACCACCGCCGCCTCGCGGCCGGCGGACATCGCCGCGGTGGTCTCCCGTGGTGGCCGGGTCGACCTGGCGGATCTGTCGCTGGCGCGGGTCAAGGCGGCCTCGCTGTTCCTCGTCGGCAGCGGCGACCTCGAAGTGCTGGAGCTGAACCGAGCGGCGGCTGCACGCCTGCAGTGCGTGCATCAGCTGGTGATGGTGCCTGGCGCGACGCATCTGTTCGAGGAGCACGGCACGTTGGAAGAGGTGGCGCGGCTGGCCGGCGACTGGTTCCTGAGACACCTGTGCTGAGCCTGCCGCGGGCCGCAGCTGGGAGAAACAGGCGGTGCAGCGCCGCTGGCCAGGCCGAACGGCAATCTGCTGATACAAGGCTCTTCGCGGTGTTTGGTGGACAGCGGCGAACTCTTGGCCTCGACTTGTAACAAAGATCGGAATGCCAAGGAGGTTGTGATGACACAGGCCGCATGGCGTCGCGGAGCCACCGACGCACTCTTCTGGTCACTGCTCTATACCGCACTCTGGGCGCTGTTCGCTGCCGGGCAGGGCTGGGTGCTGGGTGTGCCGACGATCACCCTGGCCGTGGCGCTGAGCCTCTGGCTCGGCCTGCGCCCGATGACCTTGCGCCTGGCGTCGCTGCCGGCGTTTCTCGGCTTCTTTCTCAAGCACATGCTGCTCGGTGGCTGGGATGTGGCGCGGCGTGCGCTGCAGCCACGCTGTCCGCTGCAGCCGGCGTGGCATCCCTATCCGCTCACCAGCCAGTCGCCGCGGGTGCGCCTGTTGCTCTCGGCGATGGTCGGGCTGTTGCCCGGGACCCTGGCGTCGCGAGTCGATGCCGACGAGATGCGTGTGCACGTGCTGGATGAGCGCCTGCCCTGGCAAGCCACCGTGGCCGAACTGGAACGGCGCCTGGAGCGGCTGCTTGGCGTGGATGGGCGGCCTTGATGGCAGTGTTCTGCGCACTTCTGCTGCTGACCCTGATCATCGGCCTGTGGCGCGTACTGCTCGGCCCGCGGCGGGTCGACCGGCTGCTTGCCGTGCAGCTGTTCGGCACCACCGGCACGGCGCTGCTGCTGGTGCTGGCACAGTGGCAGGGCGCGCCGGCACTGCGCGATGCGGCGCTGGTGCTGGCGCTGTTGGCGGCGATGATCAGCGCCGCTCTGGTACAGCTGCTGCGACGTAGCCGCCATGAGTGAACTGCTCGACCTCTTCAGCTGGCTGCTGCTGGCCGGTGGGCTGCTGTTCTTCGCTTCCGGCAGCATCGGCCTGCTGCGCTTTCCCGATACCCTGAGTCGCCTGCATGCGCTGACCAAGGCCGACACCCTCGGCCTCGGCCTGGTAGTCGCCGGCCTGTCGCTGCGCGCCGGCGGCGTGCTGGAAGTCGCGCAGATGCTGCTGATCTGGCTGCTGGTGCTGGCCTCCGGCGCCACCGCCTGTCAGCTGCTGGCCCGTCAGTCCGACGAGGAGGACGGCGATGACTGACTGGCTGCTGGATGCGGTCCTCGGCCTGTTGCTACTCGGTCTGGCCGGTGGCGCGCTGCATGTGCGCCAGCTGTATGCCGGCGTGTTGCTGTTCATCGCCTTCGGCCTGGTGCTGGCGCTGGTCTGGGCGCGACTGGGCGCGGCCGATCTGGCGCTGGCCGAGGCCGCCATCGGCGCCG
>DAMCQE010000091.1:0-8311 GCA_032105665.1 Pseudomonas sp.
GCGTCGGCCAGATCCACCCGATCTTTGCCGACCACGCGAAGAACAGCAGCGTGGTCGACGTCGAAGGCCGCGAATTCATCGACTTCGCCGGTGGCATCGCCGTGCTGAATACCGGTCACCTGCACCCGAAAATCATCAAGGCGGTCGAGGACCAGCTGCACAAGCTGACTCATACCTGCTTCCAGGTGCTGGCCTACGAGCCCTATGTCGAGCTGTGCGAGAAGATCAACGCGCGAGTGCCGGGTGATTTCGCCAAGAAGACCTTGCTGGTCACCACCGGCTCCGAGGCAGTGGAAAACGCGGTGAAGATTGCCCGCGCCGCCACTGGCCGTGCCGGCGTGATCGCCTTCACCGGCGCCTACCATGGCCGCACCATGATGACCCTCGGGCTGACCGGCAAGGTGGCGCCGTACTCAGCCGGCATGGGACTGATGCCCGGCGGTATCTTCCGTGCGCTGTACCCCTGCGCCATTCATGGCGTCAGCGTCGATGACTCGATCGCCAGCATCGAGCGCATCTTCAAGAACGACGCCGAGCCACGCGACATCGCCGCAATCATCATCGAGCCGGTGCAGGGCGAGGGCGGCTTCAATGTCGCGCCGAAGGATTTCATGGCTCGCCTGCGCGCACTGTGCGACGAGCACGGCATCCTGCTGATCGCCGACGAAGTGCAGACCGGCGCCGGGCGTACCGGCACCTTCTTCGCCATGGAACAGATGGGTGTGGTCGCCGACCTGACCACCTTCGCCAAGTCTGTTGGCGGTGGTTTCCCGATTGCCGGCGTGTGCGGCAAGGCCGAGATCATGGATGCCATTGCGCCCGGCGGGCTGGGCGGCACCTACGCCGGCAATCCGCTGTCCTGTGCAGCCGCGCTGGCGGTGCTGGAGATCTTCGAGGAAGAACGGCTACTGGAGCGCTGTCAGGCGGTGGCGCAGAAGCTCGTCGCCGGACTCCAGGCGATTCAGGCGCGCCACCCACAGATCGCCGAGGTGCGCGGATTGGGCGCGATGGTCGCCATCGAACTGTTCGAGACCGATGAGCGGACGCGACCGGCTGCCGAACTCACCGCGCAGATCGTCGCCCGTGCCCGCGACAAGGGCCTGATCCTGCTCTCCTGCGGCACCTACTACAACGTGCTGCGGGTGCTGGTGCCGCTGACGGTGGAGGACGAGGTGCTCGAACGCGGTCTGGCGATCATCGGCGAGTGTTTCGACGAGTTGGTCTGATCCTTCGCCCGCGGCGTGCCGATTCCCGCAATGGGTGTCAGGCGCGCCGCAGCGCAGCTTCGATCGCGGCAGTTTTTAAGACCGCAAACCGGTAACCCGGCGCGGCGAGTAAACTAAGCCGCTCTTCTGCGTGCATCGGAAAGCCAATGGATTTCGACGACCCCAGTTTTCGCGAATTGCTCGACGCGCTGCACGACGGCGTCTACATCACCGATGCCGATGGCATCACCCTCAAGGTCAACCGCGCTTATGAGCGGCTCACGGGGCTGCGCAGCGAGGATGTGGTTGGCCAGCACATGCAGGCCCTGGTGGAGCAGGGCGTGATCTCGCAGTCGGTGTCGCTGCGCGTGCTCAAGGAGGGCAGGGCGCTGTCGATGATGCAGAGCGTCAGCCAGGGCAAGCGCCTGCTGGTCAGCGGTACGCCGATCTTCGCCGCGGATGGCCGCGTGCGCTACGTGGTCAGCACCGTGCGCGACATGACCGAGCTGCTGCGCATGAAGCACGAGCGCGACGAGTTGCAGCAGCTCAAGCAACTGCGCAACAGCGCCGCGCGCCTGCATGCCGGCCAGCGCGAGGACCTGCTCGACGCCTCGCCGGTGGCCGATCACCCCGCCTCGGGGCGGGTATTCGCCCAGGCCCGCCAGGTTGCCGCCAGCGATGTGAAGGTCTTGCTGCAGGGCGAGACCGGGGTGGGCAAGACCCTGGTCGCACAGTACATTCACAAGGCCAGTGCCCGCACTGCGCAACCTTTCCTGGCGTTGAACTGCGGTGCGTTGCCGGAAAACCTGATCGAGGCCGAGCTGTTCGGCTACGTGCCGGGCGCCTTCACCGGCGCCGGCAGCAAGGGCAAGCGCGGTCTGCTGGAGCTGGCGCATCAGGGCACGGTGTTCCTCGACGAGATCGGTGATCTGCCGCTGGCGCTGCAGGTCAAGCTGCTCAAGGTGATCGAGGAGAGTCGCTTCATTCCGGTCGGCGCGCTGGAGCTCAAGGAGGTGGATGTGCGCATCGTCACCGCCACTCACCATGACCTGCGCAAGATGGTCGAGGAGGGGCGCTTTCGCGCCGATCTCTACTATCGCCTCAACGTCGTTCCCATCCATATCCCCGCACTGCGTGAGCGACCCGAGGAAATCCAGCCGTTGCTCGATTTCTATCTGGCCGAGTTCAACCAGCGCTACGGACGCAGCCTGGAGTGGGGCCTGGAGGCGCTGGACGCGCTGATCGACTACGACTGGCCAGGCAATATCCGTGAGCTGATCAATCTGGTCGAGCGTCTGGCGGTTACCTGCACGGGCGAGGAGGTGGAGTTGCTCGATCTGCCCGAGGAGATGCGGGTGAGCAGTCTCGATGCCGCTGACGACAGCCTGTTGCCGTTACGCAAGCAGGTGGAGAACCTCGAGCGCCGACAGATTCGCAAGGCGCTGTTGCAGTACAAGACGACGCGCGAGGCGGCCAAGGTATTGGGCGTCAGCCAGGCGACCCTGGTGCAGAAGATGAAACGTTGGGAGCAGGATGATTAGAAAATGGATCAAGAGGCTGCTGTTTGATTGATTATCTAATCAGTGTTTGCTCGTGTGAGACGGAGAAATGGCGCGGGAAGGCTCTAGAACGGTGCTTTGGCAGAGCTGGCACAGGAATCGCTAATACAGGTCGACCCCGTCCAGCAAAACAACGCATAAAAGGGCCTGCTGATGAGCATTGCTGCATTCAAGATCGCCAACAAACTGCTGACCGGCCAGGGTGCCGTGGAGCAACTGGCGGTCGAACTGCCCCGTCTGAATATCACCAACCCGCTGATCGTCACCGACGCCATCCTGATCAAGTCCGGTACGGTCGAGCATGTCCTCAAGCAGCTCGGCGAGCGCCGCTATGGCATCTATGACGGTGTCGAGCCGGAGCCGGAAATCGCCATCGTCGAAGCCTGCGCCAAGGTCTATCGCGACGGCGGCCACGATGGTCTGATCGGCGTCGGTGGCGGCAGCGCCATCGATATCGCCAAGGCCGTGGCCGGTTACGTCGGTCATGACGGTGCATTGGAAGAGCTGTTCGGCGTCGATCAGATCAAGCGCAAGGGGCCGCCGCTGATCGCCATTCCGACCACTGCCGGCACCGGTTCGGAAGTGACCAACGTATCGATCCTGTCGGACAAGAAAGCGCAGCTGAAAAAGGGCATCGTCAGCGACTACCTGCTGCCCGACGTCGCCCTGGTCAGCCCGGTGATGACCCTGACCTGCCCGCGCGGCGTGACCGCAGCCAGTGGCGTCGACGCCCTGGTTCACGCGGTGGAGTCCTACCTGTCGGTCAATGCCTCGCCGATCACCGATGCCCTGGCCATTGGCGCGATCAAGCTGATCGCCAAGGCACTGCCAAAGGCCTACGCCAACCCGGCTGACCTGGCGGCGCGCGAAGACATGGCCACCGCCAGCCTGATGGCCGGCATGGCTTTTGGCAATGCCGGTGTCGGCGCCGTGCATGCGCTGGCCTATCCCTTGGGCGGGCGCTTCAACATCGCTCACGGCGTCAGCAATGCCTTGCTGCTGCCCTACGTGATGGCCTGGAACAAGCTGGCCTGTGTCGAGCGCATGGCCGAGATCGCTGCCGCCCTGGGCGTGCAGACTCACGGTCTGAGCGACAAGGTCGCCGCCGACCTGGCCGTCGAGGCCATGGCCGAGCTGTGTGCCAGCGTCGACATTCCCAAGGGCATGCGCAGCTTCGGTGTGCCGCAAGACGCCATCCCGGCCATGGCCGAGGAAGCGAGCAAGATCGATCGCCTGATGCGCAACAATCCGCGTCGCCTGACGGCGGGCGATATCGAGCAGATCTACCGCGCTGCCTACTGATCTGCGCAGCAACCGATGAACAGCCCCGGCAATGTCGGGGCTCGCTGCTTACAACTCTAATAAAGCTGGGTGACTCAAATGTCCGAACTGCATCAACAAGACCTTGGTGTGGAAGCCCCCTACTGGCCGGTGGGGCCATTCAAGGTGCGTCTGCCTTTCATTCATTACCGCTTCGAACTCTCCGACTACATGCAGGGCCTGCTCATGTGTGCGGTGGATCTGGCGGCGATTCCGCTGATGACCGAATTCCTCGGCATGCCTTTCGAGGTGGCGCTGGCGGTGGTCATGCTCAACGGGTTGCTGTACCTGACCCACCATTTGCTGGGCGACCCCGTTGTCCCGGGCTGGATCACCCCGGCGATTCCCTTGCTCATGGCCTACTGCAGCCAGTTCCCGGAGGGCCCGGAGCGGGTGCATGCGCTGATCGCCTTCCAGTTGATGCTGGGGATATTTTCCATCGGCCTGGGCATGACCGGCATGGCGCGCAAGGTGGTGTCATTGGTGCCCTCTGCACTCAAGGCCGGCATCATCATGGGGGCCGGCCTGAGTGCGGTGGTGACTGTGTTCAAGGAGGGCGGTCGCTTCGACAGCTTCCCCTGGACCATTTCCATTGCCGTCGGTATCGCCTTCTATCTGGTGTTCTCCCTGCACTTCCAGCAGTTGAAGAAGCGCAACCGCTTCTGGTGGAACTTCGCCAAGCTGGGCATTTTCCCGATCATCCTGTTGGCGGTCTTCGTCGCGCCGATCTTCGGCGAGGCGCCCTGGCCGAGCATCGAGTGGGGCATCAGCAAGCCGGACTTCGTCACCCTGTGGAACGAGTACACCGTGTTCGGCCTCGGCATGCCGCCGCTGATGATGTTCGTTACCGCCATTCCGACCGTGCTGGCCGCCTACCTGGTGGTGTTCGGTGACGTGCTGGGCGCCAAGGCGATCCTCGGCGAGGCCGACCATATCCGTAGTGACGAGAAGGTCGACTTCAACCCCAACCGTTCGCACCTGATCTTTGGCGGGCGCAACGCCTTCATGAGCATCTTCGGCCCGGACGTGGCCATGTGCGGCCCGCAGTGGTCCGCCATGCAGGTGGTGATCACCGAGCGCTTCAAGGGCGGCGCCCAGGCGATGAAGTCCATCTACGGCGGCGTCGGCTCGTTCCGCTGGGGCACCAACACCGGTTTGCTGTTGTTGCCGGTGGTGACCCTGTTGCAGCCGATTCTCGGCGTGGCACTGGCGTTGACTCTGCTGATCCAGGGCTACGTCAGCGTGCGCCTGGGCATCATGGAGGCACGTAGTCAACGCGATCTGGGCATCGCCGGGGTCATTGGCGCGGTATTGGCGATCAAGGGCGCTGGCTGGGCTTTCGCCATCGGCGTCGGCCTGTGCGCGCTGATCTACGGGGCACAGATGTTCCGCGGTGAGAACGACCAGACCTTCACCAAGGACCTGCCGCCCGGCGAGTGAGGCCTTTCGAGTCCCTTATCCAGCCGAGGGGCGATCTCTTCCCTCGGCTGCAGGAGAAAATCATGCAATTGAACGATCCCGATCTGCTGCGCCACCAGGCCTATATCGACGGCCAGTGGTGCGAAGCCAGCGATGGCGCCGTCACTGAAATTCTCAATCCGGCCAATGGCGCGTCTCTGGGGACGGTCCCGAACATCGGGGCCGAGCAGACCCGCCAGGCCATCGAGGCGGCGCAGGCTGCCCAGCCGACCTGGCGTGCGCTCACTGCCAAGGAGCGCGCGGCGCGCCTGCGCAAATGGTATGAGCTGATGCTGGCCAACCAGGAGGACCTGGCGCGGATCATGACCGCCGAACAGGGCAAGCCGCTGACCGAGGCCCGTGGCGAAGTGCTTTACGCCGCCTCCTTCATCGAGTGGTTCGCCGAAGAGGCCAAGCGTGTCTACGGCGATACCATTCCCGGTCATCAGCCGGACAAACGCCTGATCGTGACCAAGGAACCCATTGGCGTGGCCGCGGCGATCACACCGTGGAACTTCCCGGCGGCGATGATCACCCGCAAGGCCGGCCCGGCGCTGGCCGCCGGCTGCGCCATGGTGCTCAAACCCGCGCCACAGACACCGTTCAGCGCGCTGGCGCTGGCGGTACTGGCCGAGCGCGCGGGGATACCCGCCGGGCTGTTCAGCGTGCTGCCGGCCGATACCGAGCGCTCCCGTGAGGTGGGCTTTGAGCTGTGCGCCAACCCGATCGTGCGCAAGCTGTCGTTTACCGGCTCCACGGGGGTGGGCATCAAACTGATGCAGCAATGTGCGCCGACCCTGAAGAAGCTTTCACTCGAGCTGGGCGGCAATGCGCCGTTCATCGTCTTCGAGGATGCCGACCTGGATGCCGCAGTCGAAGGCGCACTGGTCGCCAAGTACCGCAACGCCGGGCAGACCTGCGTCTGCGCCAATCGCCTGTATGTGCACGATGCCGTCTACGACGCCTTTGCCGAGAAACTGGCCGCTGCCGTGGCCAAACTGCGGGTCGGCCCTGGTGATGAAGCCGGCGTCGTCATCGGCCCGCTGATCGACGGCAATGCCGTGGCCAAGGTGCAGGCGCATCTGGCCGATGCGCTGGAGAAGGGCGCCAAGGTGCTGCAGGGCGGCAAGGCGCACGAGCTGGGCGGGCATTTCTTCGAGCCGACGGTCATCACCGGTGTTACCGCGGATATGCGCGTGGCCCGCGAAGAGACCTTCGGCCCGCTGGCGCCGTTGTTCCGCTTCAGCGATGAAGCCGAGGTGGTGCGCCAGGCCAACGACACCGAGTTCGGCCTGGCGGGCTACTTCTATACCCGTGACCTGGGCCGCACCTTCCGTGTAGCCGAAGCGCTGGAGTACGGCATGGTCGGTATCAACACCGGGCTGATCTCCAACGAAGTGGCGCCATTCGGCGGCATGAAGGCCTCCGGGCTCGGCCGCGAAGGTTCCAAGTACGGCCTGGATGAGTATCTGGAGATCAAGTACCTCTGTCTGGGCATCTGAGTCACTTTGGCGCGCCACCGCCAGGTGGCGCTGCCAGACGCCGGCGCAGCCGCTACAATGCGCGCCACCGTGACCAAGCACTCAGAGGTGCGCCATGCAACCCTTCGCCATCGCCCCGTCGATCCTTTCCGCCAACTTCGCCCGTCTGGGTGAGGAAGTGGACAACGTGCTGGCCGCCGGCGCCGACATCGTCCATTTCGATGTGATGGACAACCATTACGTACCCAACCTGACCATCGGCCCCATGGTCTGCTCTGCGCTGCGCAAGCATGGCGTCACCGCGCCCATCGACGTGCATCTGATGGTCAAGCCGGTGGACCGCATGATCGGCGACTTCCTCGAAGCGGGCGCCAGTTACATCACCTTCCACCCTGAAGCCTCCGAGCACATCGACCGCTCGCTGCAGCTGATCAAGGACGGCGGCGCCAAGGCCGGTCTGGTGTTCAACCCGGCCACGCCGCTGGACGTGCTCAAGTACGTCATGGACAAGGTCGACATGGTCCTGCTGATGAGCGTCAACCCGGGCTTCGGTGGACAGAAGTTCATTCCCAACACCCTCGACAAGCTGCGCGAAGCGCGTGCGCTGATCGATGCCAGCGGCCGCGAGATTCGCCTGGAGATCGACGGCGGTGTGAATCCGAAGAACATCCGCGAAATCGCTGCGGCGGGCGCCGATACCTTCGTTGCCGGCTCGGCCATCTTCAACCAGCCGGATTACAAAGCCGTGATCGACCAGATGCGCGCCGAGCTGGCGCTGGCGCGTCCATGACCCGCCTGGAGCAACTGTTCGACGGCAAATTGCCACGGCTGGTGATGTTCGACCTGGACGGCACCTTGATGGATTCGGTGCCGGACCTGGCCGCGGCGGTGGACAAGGTGTTGATGCTGCTCGGCCGCGAGCCTGCCGGCATTGCCCGGGTGCGCGACTGGGTTGGCAACGGCTCGCGCGTGCTGGTGCGTCGCGCATTGGCCGGTGGGCTGAACCATGACGGTGTGGCCGACGAGTTGGCCGACGAGGCGCTGGCGCTGTTCATGCAGGCATATTCCGGCGGCCACGAGCTGACGGCTGTCTATCCGGGCGTTCGTGAATGCCTGGACTGGCTGCGCGAGCGCGAGGTGAAATTGGCGATCATCACCAACAAGCCGGCGCAGTTCATCGAACCACTGCTGGAGGAAAAGGGGTTGGCCGGTTACTTCGATTGGCTGGTCGGCGGCGATACCTTGCCGCAGCAGAAACCCGATCCGGCGGCGCTGTTCTGGGTGATGG
>DAMCQE010000092.1:0-8287 GCA_032105665.1 Pseudomonas sp.
TGAACCGGCCCGCATCCGTAAAGCCAGACAACTTCTTCCTCATGCTCTATCGCGCAGTACGCCAGCATCGCGTGCCGCTGGTGTTGCGTATTGCCAGCCATACGCTGCTGCTGGTGGCGCTGGCGCTGATCATCTACGCGTGGGTGATCGGCATGCAGTTCAAGCATGCCATGGAGCAGCAGGCCGATGCCCTCGGCCAGAGCCTGGTCACCCAGACGGCCGCCTCGGCCACCGATCTGCTGGTGGCCAACGACATCCTCAGCCTCAACGTGCTGCTGAGCAATCTGGTGAAGAATCCGCTGGTCGCTCACGCAGCGATCTACAGCGTGGACAATCGCGTGCTCGCCGAGTCCGGAACCCGGCCTCAGCAGGGCCTGCTCGGGGACGATAACGGGCTTTATTCAACACCAATCAGCTTTCAGGAAGTGATTGCCGGGCATCTGCGCGTGAGCCTGGACATGCAGCAGTTTCAGCAGCCGATGACCATCAGCCTGCAGAGCATGGGACTGCTCAGCCTGATCCTGCTGGCGTTGACGCTGATGCTGAGCCTGCGCCTGGGCCGGCAATTGGCGACGCCCTTGATGCAGCTGCGCCTGTGGCTGCGCGACCCGGACGACCCCGCCCCGGGTGCCGGACGGCAGGACGAAATTGGCGACCTTGCGCGGCAGCTGCAGTCACGCCTGGTGCCGGAGAAGCCCGAGGTGGAGCTTGACCTGAGCGATGCGCTGGACGACGACTATTTCGACCAGAGTGACGACCACAGCATTGACTCACAATCCCCTGCAGCGCAACCGGAGCGCTTCGATATCGAGCTGGACGACGAGCCACAGCGCCCACGCGGCTTTTCCGCGAACGCTGATGACCACGTGCAGCAGCTGGACGACGACGTCCCGTTCGAGCTCCCGTCACTGGGTACCCCGAGCGTACAGCCTCCTACCCTGCCCCAACCTACCCGCAGCGCCGTGCTGGCCATCCAGCTCGGCGGGCAGGAACAATTGCGCCGCTTGCCGCGGCCGCGCCTGACCGAACTGCTGCAACGCTATCGAGACTGCCTGCAACAAGCCGCGACGCTTTACCAGGCCGAGCTGCACACGCTCAACGATGGCAGCAGCCTGATGTTGTTTCATAGCCAGGACGACGAGCAGAACTACCTCACCCACGCGATCTGCTGCGGCGAACTGATGCGTGCGCTGGGCCATGCCTTGCAGATCGACGTCGCCGACAGCGGCATCACGCTGCAACTGCAGCTCGCCCTGACCCAGGGCGATGGCCTGTTCGACCTGAGCCAGGGCGACCTGCTGCTCAGCCAGCCGGCGCAAGCCGCGCTGGATATGTCGCTGCACAGCCGCAACCTGCTGCTGGTAGAGGGCAGCATCAGCGAGGACCGGCTGATTCAGCAGCGGGCGCGTATCCGCCCGATTGCCAGCCCGGAAGGCGCCTGCTGCGTCGAGCGCCTGCTGGACCCATACCCCTCGTTGCTGGAACGCCAGCTGACGCGCATGCACGAACTACGCAGCCGCACCCACTGACGCAAGCCATACGGTCGCCATCAAACGACCGTTGGCCTTGGTCGAGCCCGCAGTCGCAACCAGCCCGAGAAAACGAAAAAGCCCGACCAGATCACTGGCCGGGCTTTTCAATGCGCTGGCTGCAACAGCAGCCTCGACAGGGTCAGAAGCGGAACACTTCCATATCCGTACGAATGGGTTCGGCGGCCGGGATGCGCGGTGCCGGCGCCTCGGCAGACTTGCTTACCTGTGGTTTGGCTGGGGCAACCTTGGGTGCGGTCTTGGCTACCAGGGTAGGTTCGACCGCATCGGCGACCATCTCGCTCAGGCGCTGCAGTAGAACGCTCTGCGCCCGCACCTGGTCGCTCGCGCTGCCCTGGTGCTCCTCCTGCAGGCGCACCAGTCGACTGCCCAGGTGCTTGCCCGCCTTGTCGCGCAGACGCCAATGCGCCTCGAGTACCGCCGGGAATTCGGGGCCGGAATCAAGGCGCGTGATGGACAGCTCGATCTGCACTTCCGGAGTAAAGCCTTCGTCGGCCGGGCCAAGCACCAGGCTCTGCGTATCCAGACGCCAGGCCAGCTGGCGCAGCAACACCTGCTCGACGTCGGCCTTCAGGCTGCCCGCCCAGTGGGCGCGCTGACCGTCGACGGCCAGGCTGCCGTCAGCCAGACGCTGAAGCAAGGCGTCACGCTGCAGATAATCGGCAAGCGTCACCGGTGCCAGCAGCACGGCGGCGCCATCGGTTCGCTCAGGCACTTCAGTCGTACCGCTGTCCAGTCGGTACATTGGCGCAGGCTGCAGGCCGATGCAGCCTGTCAGCCCCATGCTGGCCAGCAACAAAACAGTCGGAACACGCAGCAAATTCTTCATTACCGTCATAACACCAAAGTTCAGGCCGCTCGCGACCATCAGATCGCCAATGCCTCGTGCATATGTCTCGCCGGACAATCGACTCCGCCGACGCGAAAGAAAGCACCGGGCAACATGCCGCAGGCTGGAAAGGCCGCTATCTTCCGTGAAAGCGGCCTTCGATTCCAGCGCCAATACGTTTGGTCATGCTTCGACCAGCAAGCCTTCGACGCGCTGGAAGCCTCGTGGCAGCTTGTTGCCGCGCCTGCCACGCTCGCCTTTGTAATGCTCCAGATCCTCGGCCTTGAGCGACAGCGTGCGCTTACCCGCCTGCAACACCAGTGTCGCACCGGTCGGCAACACGGCGAGATCGACCAGATACTCCTCGCGGCTCGCGACCCGCTCGCCGGGGATGCCGATGATCTTGTTGCCCTTGCCCTTGCCCAGCTGCGGCAGATCCCGCACCGGGAACACCAGTAGACGGCCCTCGGTCGTCACTGCAGCCAGCCAATCCTCCTCGCGACTGGCCAGCGGCCGCGGCGCGACGACCTTGGCGCCTTTCGGCAGCGAGAGCAGCGCCTTGCCCGCCTTGTTCTTGGCCTGCAGGTCTTCGCCCTTGACCACGAAACCGTAGCCGGCGTCCGAGGCGATCACGTAGAGCGCCTCATCATCGGGCAGCATCACGCATTCGAAACTCGCGCCCGGCGGTGGCGTCAGCCGGCCGGTGAGCGGCTCGCCCTGGCCTCGCGCCGAAGGCAGCGAGTGCGCCGCCAGCGAATAGCTGCGCCCAGTGGAGTCGATGAACACTGCATATTGATTCGAGCGCCCGGCCGCAGCTGCCTTGAAGCCATCTCCGGCCTTGTAGGACAGCCCGCTGGCATCGACATCATGGCCCTTGGCGCAGCGCGCCCAGCCTTTATCGGAGATCACCACGGTCACCGGCTCGGACGGCAGCAGCTCGTTTTCCGACAGCGCCCGCGCCTCGGCACGCTCGACGATCGGCGAGCGGCGATCGTCGCCGTAGGTTTCCGCGTCCTCGATCAGCTCCTTGCGCACCAGTTTCTTCAGCTTGGTTTCACTACCCAGCAGCGCCAGCAGCTTCTCGCGCTCCTTGGCCAGCTCGTCCTGCTCGCCGCGGATCTTCATCTCTTCCAGCCGCGCCAGCTGACGCAGGCGGGTGTCGAGAATGTAGTCGGCCTGCAGCTCGGAGAGCTCGAAGCGCGCCATCAGCACCGGTTTGGGCTGATCTTCGGTACGGATGATGTGGATCACTTCATCCAGATTGAGGAAGGCCACCAGCAAGCCTTCCAACAGGTGCAGACGCCTCTCGACCTTGTCCAGGCGGAACTGCAGGCGGCGGCGTACCGTACCGATGCGATAGGTCAGCCACTCGCTGAGCAGGGTGCGCAGGTTCTTCACCTGTGGGCGACCATCGAGCCCGATCACGTTGGTGTTGACCCGGTAGCTGGACTCCAGATCGGTGGTGGCGAACAAGTGCTGCATCAGCGCTTCGACATCGACCCGGTTGGAGCGCGGGATGATGACGATGCGACAGGGGTTCTCATGATCCGACTCATCGCGCAGGTCGGCGACCATCGGCAGCTTCTTGGCCTGCATCTGCCCGGCGATCTGCTCGAGCACCTTGGAGCCGGACACCTGGTGCGGCAGGGCGGTGACCACGACGTCGCCGTCTTCGACACGGTAGACGGCCCGCATGCGAACGGAACCTCGACCTGTCTCATAGATCTTCAGCAGGTCCGCACGCGGCGTGATGATCTCCGCCTCGGTCGGGAAATCCGGCCCCAGCACATGCTCGCAGAGCTGCTCGACACTGGCGCTCGGCTCGTCGAGCAGACGTATGCAGGCGCTCGCCACTTCACGCAGGTTGTGCGGCGGCACATCGGTGGCCATGCCCACGGCGATGCCGGTGGTGCCGTTGAGCAAAAGGTTGGGCAGGCGCGCCGGTAGCGTTGCCGGCTCGTCGAGGGTGCCATCGAAGTTCGGCACCCAGTCAACCGTGCCCTGACCCAACTCGCTGAGCAGCACCTCGGAATAGCGCGACAACCGCGCCTCGGTATAACGCATGGCGGCGAACGACTTGGGATCGTCCGGCGCACCCCAGTTGCCCTGACCGTCGACCAGCGTGTAGCGATAGCTGAACGGCTGCGCCATCAGCACCATGGCTTCGTAGCAGGCACTGTCGCCATGCGGATGAAACTTGCCGAGCACGTCACCGACGGTACGTGCGGACTTCTTGTGCTTGGCGTCGGCGCCCAGGCCGAGTTCGCTCATGGCATAGATGATGCGCCGCTGCACCGGCTTCAAACCGTCGCCAATATGCGGCAGTGCGCGATCCATGATCACGTACATGGAGTAGTTGAGGTACGCCTGCTCGGTGAAATCGGCGAGGGAGCGACGCTCCACGCCGTCCAGGCTCAGGTCGAGGGATTCGCTCATCAGCAATTTTCTTCAGCAAAGGATGGATGACTCACGGCTGGTTGCTCGCCGAACTTGAGCAAGTTGCCGTGGGCGTCGATGACATAAAGTTCTTGCATGCCCCAGGGCTGCATAACGGGCGCGTCCAGGACCAGGCCACGCTGACAGAACTCCCGGTACAGCGCCTGGCAATCGCCGGTACGTATGTAGCAGGAGGTGTTCTCGGCAACGTGGCGCTCAGTGCAAAGCCAGAAATGCAGCTGCGCACCGTCGCGCTCCACGATCAGGTAGTCAGTGGCCTGCAGCACGACCTGGAAACCCAGATAGGTCGTGTAGAAGCCGCGGCTTTCATCGAGATTCAACGAAGCCAGGACAGGCACCGTGGACTGTATGAGCGCCCTCATCGGTCTTGCCCCTGAGGTAGTTGCTGGCGCAGCACCAGGGTGCCAGCGCGCTGGGTGAATTCAAGCTGCTTCAGTGCGCTCATACCGAGCAGAACCTGTTCGCTGCGAAAGCCGGGGGCGACGATAGCGCGCACGTCGTGCAGGCGGATGTCACCCAGATCGAGGCTCGACAGCACAGTGCGATAACCGGTGGTCTGGCCGTTGGCGGTGTGCAGCATCACCGGCGCGCCGCGCTCCAGTCCCAGCCGTTCGGCCAGCTGGGCCGGCACCGCGACATCGGTAGCACCGGTATCCAGCAGAAAGGTGACGGCCTCACCATTGATCCGCCCGCTGGCGACGAAATGGCCTTGGACATTGCCGGCCAGCTGCACTTCGATCTGCTCGCCCTGCAGCTGGGAAACTGGCTGCCGATTGGGGTTGAGCCGATCCTCCTCCCAAGCGGCGAAAAAGCGGGTGGCCAGGAACAGTCCGACGCCCCAGGCGAGCACCAGCATCACGCGCCCGGCACGCCGCCCGGCGGTCTGGCTCACGGCTTCGCACCCCAGCCGCCATCAGGCGCGGCAAAACGCCAGACGATCGGGCGCTTTTCGCCATCGCCACGGGCCTTGCCGTTGTTGTCGACCCCGATCCACGCGCCTTCGGCATCGATCCACAGCGCCTCGGCGTTGCCAAAGGGCTCAGCGTAGCGGCGATCCTCGGTCAAGGCCTCCTCGGCAAATGACCAGCAGCGCTCGACCACACCAGTGGCCGGGTTGCGACGACAGACGCGATAGGCCGAGGGCTCCAGCACGAAAAGCTTGTCGGCGAAGAACGCCACCGCCGAGAAGCTCTTTGGCAGCGGCGCATCGCCCAACGCAGCGGGCGGCAGCTGATCGCCCCCGTCGGCCATCAGCACGCAACCGCCCGTGCACTGCCAGCTGCTCTGCTGACGATGCAGCACCAGAAGACCGCGGCGCTCGCGTTCGGCCGCAATCCACATGCGCTCGGCCTTCGGATCGACGGCGATCCCTTCGAACAGCGCGTTGAAGTGCCAGAGCATGCCGCTGGCCCGCGCCTGTCGTACCAGCGTATCGGGCAGGCGCAGCCATTCTGCCGTACCCGCTGGGCTGACCCGCAGCACGCCGGCATGGGCCTCACTGACCACGTAGCGGTTGCCCAGGCTGTCACAACTCAGACCTTCGAAATCCAGCTGACCACCCCGCACCTGGCCACTGACCCAGGCGCGCATGCGCATGCCCCAGGGCAAGCCGCTGTCCGGTGGCGAGGCCGTCTCGAAACGCTCGGGCTGCGCCTGCCAGGGCGAGACGCTGGTATCCAGACGATAGAGAACGTCGTCCTCGCGATCGGAAACGGCCCACAAGGCATCGCCGCACCAGGCCATTCCGGACAGGTTGCCACCGGTTATTCCGGCCACCGGGTGCTCGCCGAGCAATTTCAGTTCGGGCGCCGGCTCGCTGGCCCAGAGCGGTGCCGAAGCCAGACTCAGCAACGCCAGCCAACGGCGGATCAAACCAGCACCTCGGCCAGATTGCCCTTGGACTCGAGCCAGCTCTTGCGGTCGCCGGCGCGCTTCTTGGCCAGCAGCATATCCATGACTTCGCGGGTGCCCTCGAAATCATCCAGGGTCAGCTGCACCAGTCGGCGGGTGTTGGGGTCCATGGTGGTCTCGCGCAGCTGTGGCGGGTTCATTTCGCCGAGACCCTTAAAGCGCGTCACCTGCGGCTTGCCGCGGCGCTTCTCGGCCACCAGCCGCTCGAGGATGCCGTCACGCTCGGCCTCATCCAGCGCATAGAAGATGTCCTTGCCCAGGTCGATACGGTACAGCGGCGGCATGGCCACGTAGACATGACCGGCCTCCACCAGCGGGCGGAAATGCTGGACGAACAGGGCGCACAGCAGGGTGGCGATATGCAGGCCGTCGGAGTCGGCGTCGGCGAGGATGCAGATCTTGCCGTAGCGCAGCTGGGCCAGGTCGGTGGCGCCCGGATCGACGCCGATGGCTACGGCGATGTCATGTACTTCCTGGCTGGCGAGCACCTCGCCGCCGTCGACCTCCCAGGTGTTCAGGATCTTGCCACGCAGCGGCATGATCGCCTGAAACTCCTTGTCCCGCGCCTGCTTGGCGGAGCCGCCGGCCGAGTCGCCTTCGACCAGGAACAGCTCGGCGCGCATCGGGTCCTGCCCGGCGCAGTCGGCCAGCTTGCCCGGCAGCGCCGGCCCTTGAGTGATCTTCTTGCGCTCGACCTTCTTGCCGGCCTTCAGTCGACGCCCGGCATTGCTGATTGCCAGCTCTGCCAGTTGCATGCCCAGCTCCGGGTGGGCATTGAGCCAGAGGCTGAAGGCATCCTTGACCACACCGGAGACGAATGCCGCGGCCTCGCGGGACGACAGGCGCTCCTTGGTCTGCCCGGAGAACTGCGGCTCCTGCATCTTCATCGAGAGGACGAAGGCGATGCGCTCCCAGATGTCTTCCGGTGCCAGCTTCAGCCCGCGCGGCAGCAGGTTGCGGAATTCGCAGAACTCGCGCATGGCATCCAGCAGGCCCTGGCGCAGGCCGTTGACATGGGTGCCGCCCTGGGCCGTTGGAATCAGGTTGACGTAGCTCTCCTGGACACTCTCGCCACCTTCCGGCAGCCACAGCAGCGCCCAGTCCACCGCCTCGGTGTTGCCCGCCAGGGCACCGACGAAGGGTTCGTCGGGCAGGCGCAGGTAATCGCTGACCGAGTCGACCAGATACGAACGCAGGCCGTCCTCGTAATGCCACTCGACCTTCTCCCCGCTGGCCTTGTCCTCGAAGCTGACGCTCAACCCCGGGCAGAGCACGGCCTTGGCCTTGAGCACATGCTTGAGGCGGCTGATGGAGAATTTGGCGGAATCGAAGTACTTCGGATCGGCCCAGAAGCGCACGCTGGTTCCGGTGTTGCGCTTGCCGACGCTGCCGATGATTTCCAAATCAGTGGCCTTGAAGCCGTCGGCGAAGCTCATGCGATATTCGTTGCCGTCGCGCTTGACGGTGACTTCGACCCGCGTCGACAGGGCGTTGACCACCGAGATGCCGACGCCGTGCAGACCACCGGAGAACTGGTAGT
>DAMCQE010000093.1:0-8186 GCA_032105665.1 Pseudomonas sp.
AGACCATGATGGTCTTCGGCGACGCCAAGAAGGTCGTCGAGGACATGGTCAAGGCTGTGGTCTGATCGACAAGCAAGCTATGCCTCGGCGGTTTCGACGAAACCTGCCCCAGAATCACGCAAGAATCGACAGCGTGATACAGGCGCAGCTGCCCTAGCGCTGCAGCAGCCGCCGCATCCAGTCCAGCAGCACCGTTGGAAGCAGTTCCGTACGCGGCAGCAGTGCGTAGCGGCTCGCGCCGAAGATGCGAGGTAGGTAAGCACCGGCCTGGCGGTCGATCGTCAGGCAGAACGGCGACACGCCTTGCAGTGAGGCCTCGATCACCGCCTGCCGGCTGTCCTCGACGCCGTAGCGCCCGCCATAGGCATCGTCGTCACTGGGCTTGCCATCGGACAGCATGAGCAACAACCGATGCCCCGCCTGCTGCGTCATCAGGCTGGCGGTGGCGTGCCGGATGGCAGCACCACAGCGCGTGAAGTGCTCGGGTTCAAGTGCTGCAATGCGCAAGGCCACCGCTTCGTCGAATGCCTCATCGAAGTCCTTGACCCGACGCACGACCACGCCCTCGCGACCCTGTCCGGAAAATGCCTGCACGGCGTACGGAACCGCGAGGCTCTGCAGGGCAATGCAAACCAGCAGCAGTGCTTCGCGCTCAACATCGATTACCCGCCGGCCAGCCGCGATCCAGCTATCGGTCGACCCGCTGATATCGATCAGCAAGAGAATCGCCTGGTCTCGCTGTGCTGCCCGCTGCAGTCGATAGAGGCGGTCACCCAAGCCATGGCCGGCACGCTGGTCGGCGGCCGCCTCGACGTAGGCATCTAGATCGAGCTCATCGCCATCGGGCTGTTTACGCAGCCACAGACGCCGGGCCCGCAGTAGCTCGAAGCGCCGCTTGATACCCTGGATCAGCGCCTGGTGGGTTTCCAAAGTGTGCTCGACCCAGCTGCGACTCCCCTGCCCCGCCTGCCCCTCACGAACGCGCGCGCCCTGAATGACATAGCAGCCGGCGCGATAGTCCCACTCGGGGTAACAGCAGGCGCCACTGCCGGACGTTGCAGCGCCCGGCCCCTCTCTGTACGGACTATCGGGCGGATCGTCGGACAGCAGGACCTCAGCCGGCCGGCCCGGTGAGTTGACCAGGCGCGCCTGCTTCAGCTCGCTGACCAGTTCGCCATACAGCTGTGCATCGTCGTCCTCGTCCCGATCGATCGGCCGCTGCAGGCCCATGGGATCCTCGGCATGCGGGTGTGGCTCGTCGAGCTGCACCATGAGTGGACCCCGCTCGTCCTCGCGCTGCTCATCGTCACCCGCCTTGCGCACCTCGGGCCGGCGCTGCAGGCGGGTGCTACGGGCAGGTTGATCCCTTGACTGCTGCGCGGTCGGGCCCGGTGCCGGCACAACGGGTAGCGGCTCGAGCAGCCCGCCCAGCCACCAATCAACATATAGCGGCTCGCGGATGGCGCTGCCCGGTTCGGGCAACTGCCAGTACTCCAGAAGCTCCTTGGCCAAGCTCAGCGACTCACCGGGCTCTGTCGTGCAGGCGAAGCCAGGTGCTTGCCCGGCCAGCAACCGTCGGGCGCGGGCATCCAGCGACCGCAGCGGTGCGGCGATGGATGCCGAGGGAGGACGCCGCACCAGGCATTCGGCACGCAACGCCGTGATCGCGCCGGCAAATCCGGGTAGCTCGGCCAACACGTGACGCTCGCAGGCGTGCGCCTCGATGAGCCGGTAGAGCGCGCCGGCCAGCGGTGTCAGGTCGCGCCAGCCCACCGACGCACTGCCGCGATGAATGCGCGCCGCCTGCAGCAGCGCCATCGCCTTGTACAGCGTGAACGCACGGTCATGATCGGCAATGCCGAGGCTCTGTGGCAGCCAGATGCTCGCGCCATCGGTTGCCGGCATCGCGTCGCGCTGCATGGGCTGACCACGACCATACCAGCGTGCGAGCCAGGTTAGGCGTGCCGGCGTCTGCGCCACCCGAAGCCGAACACTATGTCCGAGAAAGGCTGATACCAAAAGGTCGAGCCGCTCGCTCACCTGTGCGATTGACAATACAGGTGGCGAGCAAGCCGGTGGCCGATGACGGCGCCACAACCGCTGGGCAAACACGGTGGCATGCCGCGCGGCGTCGGTGATGACCTCTTCGGCCTCGGCCATGGCTATACGAAGGAGCCGTCGACCAGGTCGCGCATCGCACCGACCAGTGACTCGTCATCCGAGAGCGGCGCAACGATGGCCGCCCGGCACGCCTGGCGAACATCGATTCCCTGTGCGCACAGGGCGCCTGCCGCTACCAGCAGGCGGGTGCTGGGCACCTCTACCAGGCCACGGTCGCGCAAGGCGCGCAGGCGGCCAGCAAGGGCTACCAGCGAACGCGCCGTTGCCGCATCCACACCACTCTCGTACTGCACGATCTGCGCTTCTATGTCCGCTTCCGGGAAATCCAGGTCCATCGCCACGAACCGCTGCCGCGTACTGGGCTTGAGGTCCTTGAGCATCCGCTGATAGCCCGGGTTGTAGGAAATCACCAGCTGGAAGCCGGACGGCGCGCTGAGCAGCTCGCCAGTCTTGTCGATCGGCAGCACTCGCCTGTGGTCGGTTAGCGCATGCAGCACCACCACGGTGTCCTGCCTTGCCTCGACGATCTCGTCCAGGTAGCAGATGGCGCCTTCGCGTACCGCCCGGGTCAACGGGCCGTCCTGCCAAGCCGTGCCATCGTGACGGATTAGAAAGCGGCCGATCAGGTCGCTGGCCGACAGGTCGTCATGGCAGGCGATGGTGATCAGAGGGCGCTGCAGGCGCCAGGCCATGTGCTCGACCAAGCGGGTCTTGCCGCAACCCGTCGGCCCCTTGAGCATCACCGCTAAGCCACGGGCATGGCAGTGCTCGAACAGTGTGACCTCGTTGCCGCTGGGCAGGTAGAACGGTGCCGGACTGGCTTGCAGCTGCGCAGCATTTTCAGGAAGGCTCACGTTGAATGAACCTCCGTTCCGCTGACGGCCGGTTCGCTCGCCACCATGCGCGGCGCATGCCGGAAGAAGTCAAAGATGAATAGGGCCACGCCCACGGTGAACAGCGAGGCGGTTGCGATCAGCATGACGAAGTGGATCTGGATCTTAAGCTGTGCATCCAGATAGCCCATTCCCATGATCCGCTCCAGGTAGACCTGCGCAATCCCCGCGGTGGCGAACGACAGCGTCATGCCGAACATGCCGCTGATCTGCAGCCAGAATGCCCAGTAGCCCAAACTGCTGCCCTGCTCGCGCCGTCCCGACGTCAGCGCAGGCAGCGCGTAGGTGATCATCGCCAGGACGATCATCGCGTAGGCGCCGTAGAACGCTGCGTGACCATGCATCGCGGTGATCAGCGTGCCGTGAGTCCACTTGTTGACGCTCGGCCAGGTGTGCGCCAAGCCAAGCAAGCCCGCGCCGAACAGCGAGAACACCGCACTGCCGATTGTCCAGTGCAAGGCCAGGGTGTTGGGGTGGGCAAGTCCCGAACGGCGAATCGCGCCGTAGGCATAGGCGGCCATGCCTACCAGCGCCAGGGGCTCAAGCGCACTGAACAGCCCGCCGATGGGTAGCCAGTAGCTGGGCACGCCAACCCAGTAGTAATGGTGCGCGGTGCCGAGAATACCTGCGATGAAGACCAGCCCGACGATGACGTAAAGCCATTTCTCCATGACCTCGCGATCGGCACCGGACAGGCGGATCAGCAGATAGGCCAGGAAACCACCCATGATCATCATCCACACACCCTCGACCCACAGGTGGATGGTCCACCAGCGGTAGAAGATCGACACCGTGTAGTTCTCGTAATGCAGCAGCGCCGGTAAGTACAGCAGCGCTGCGCTGACGAAGCCAATCATCAGCACGGCCTCGGTGGTGGTGAAGCGCCGAGCCTTGCGAATCGTCATCCCTACGTTATAGAGGAAGATAAGCATGCAGATGACGATCACGATCTTGTGCGGCAGCGGCTGTTCCAGCAGCTTGTTGCCGGTGCCGTAGCGGAACAGGTAGCCGATGATCGCGGTGACGCCCATCAGCGTCCAGAGGATCAGTTGCAGGTAGGCCAGCCTGGTGCTGTGCAGCTCGGCACGTGACTCTTCCGGAATCATCCAGTAAGTGGCGCCCATGAAGCCCGTCAGCACCCACACGATAAGCAGGTTGGTGTGTATGACCTTGGTGACGTCGAACGGCAGGATATATAGCAGCGGATCGGGCCCGATGTACTTGGTCGCTGAGAGCAGACCGAAAACCAGCTGCAGCCCGAACAGCACCATCGCAACGGCGAAATACCAATAGGCGACCGATTGAGACTGATAGCGCATCGTAGTTTCCCCTTGAGCGGTCGTGAGTCGGGCCAGGCAGGGCCTGGCCGTGCAGGTCACTTGAGCGTTTCGAGAAATGCCGTTAGCTGGTCAATCTGTTCCGGCGTCAGGCTCTTGTCGTAACCGGTGGGCATGAAGGACGTCCCGTCCGCCGAGTACATCGCGCCAGGCACGATGTGCGCGCTGGGCGACACGATCGATTCATGGATATAGCCGCGGGCGTCTTTCGCCTGCCCCTGGTAGTCAGGCGACTCGACGATCCGTGCCGCACGTGTGGCGATCCCGGCAAGTGTCGGCCCTGCCATGTCCGCCCCGGGCGCAGTGGAGTGGCAGGCGTTGCAGGCCGGTACGGCCGTGCGGAACACCTTCTCGCCGAGTGCGCGCTCGTCGTCATCGGCCGCCACTGGTCGCGCTCCGGGCGGTGCATCGTCACGACCAGCGCTGCCTTGCGCCAGGGTGTCGGCGCCGGGTACGAAACTGCCGGTCACGAGTATCGGACGAGGTGGCCACCCCTGATTGTCGACCTTGCTCACCCAGTCGAGAAAGGCGATCAGATCGCTGATCTCCTCCTCGGACAGGTCCTGCCTGGGCATCAACCGGCGATGGATCTTCTCGTCGTAGAACTTCGAGGGGTCCCGCATGTAGGCCTTGAGGTAAGGCTCGCCCCGATGCTGGGTGATCTTCGTAAGATCCGGAGCGTAGTAGGCCCCCTCCCCGAACAGCGTGTGGCAGTTGATGCAGTTGTACTTGTGCCATACATCCATGCCGTGTTTGACCTGCGGCGTGATGTTCTGGGCGTTGGTCAGCTCCGGAAACTGGCGGTGGCTGTCGAGGGTGAGCCCGAGAAACACGAGCGCGGCCACCCCAGTTGCTGCTATGGCAAAAAGCCTCGCTTGACGATTGTTCATGGCGCCCCCTCAGACGTTTATGCCGGTCCAGTGGATGAACGTCATCGAGAACGCGTAGAGCATGGCCCCAAACATCAGTAGCAGCACGACGGCACTCAGGAGCTTCAACGGTCGATAGAGCTTGCGAGCCTGCATGGCGCCTCCTCAGGACAGTTATCGGTGGGACTCAATGTCCGGAATGCGGGTCGATCGGCTCCGGGCTGGAGAAGATCGACGAGTCGCCCTCGCCGGTCACGGTCAGTACGCCTGCCAGCCCCTTTTCGGCCCGAGAAAGCGCGTGATCGACTAGCGTGTACTTGCCTGGGTAATCGGCAACGAACTCAACCATTGTGGCCCCGCCTGCAGGCACCAGCGTTGTCTGCACGTCGGTCAAAGGCGCACTGGTGAGCGACCCCTGGTCGTACACCCGGTCGAAAATCTCCCCGATGACGTGGAAGCTGGAGATAAGGTTCGGCCCACCGACGCCAAAGAAGATGCGCACGCTATCGCCGGCCTTGACCGTCATCTGATGGGTTTTGGTCAGCGCGTCGAGCGCGCCATTGAACATCATGAATTGCGGCGTCTCGCGCAGCAGCATGTCCAGCGAGAACTCATGCAGCCCGCGCTCGCCCCGCGGACTTGCGGTATAGAGCTCGCCCTGCATCACATAGAACTCGTGGTCGACAGGCGCGAGCCCACCCTCGGGCTCGACCAGGATCAGCCCATACATCCCATTGGTGATGTGCTGAGCGACCATTGGCGTTGCGCAGTGATAGACGTACAGCCCTGGTTGGAGCGCCTTGAACGTGAACGAGCGCGTCTGCCCGGGGGCCGCCTGGGTCACGGCTGCGCCGCCGCCGGGGCCGGTCACCGCATGCAGATCGATGGAATGGATGTGGTTGCTGTCGGGCTCGTTCGTCAGGTTCAGCGTGACGGTATCGCCTTCGCGGATACGCATCATCGGCCCGGGCACTGTGCCGTTGAATGTCCAGAAACGGTAACTGCTGCCGTCGCTCAGCCGACCCTCCTCCTCGGTGGTGCGCAGATCGATCGTCAGGTTCTTCGGTTCCCGCTTGCCGACCGGCTCACCCACTTTCGAGGGGTCCATGGTCAGGTCATTGCCCTGCTGGGCGACTGGGTCGGGGCCATCACCGACGATTAACCGCCCGACCATGCCGGCAGCCTTGTGCCCCGGCAGGCTGCAGTAGTACTCGAAATTCCCGTTGCGCGTCGCCCGAAACACGACGGCCGTCGCTGCGCCTTTGCCGGAAACTTCACTGGAACTGGTATCGAACTCCGGAACGACAATATCGTGTACCGCCCCGTCGCCGTTGACGAGGTTAATTTGAACTACCGCGCCCTCCGGAACTTTGATATCCGGATTGACCTGGCCACGCGTCGCGCCTGACTCGCTTACATATACAAGCTTGCCGTCGGCGATATCCGTCCTGAGCGTGATCGTCACATCCGGTCGATATGAAACATCCGAAGATGCTTTCTGCGCCCACGTTTGAGGAACGAAAAACAGCGAAACAGCCAATGAAGCTATTGTCAGCAACGAGCGCATCTGCGTGCTCCTCTTACCCTTTGAGAGGCAGTCTAGACAGGGCGCTTCGCTTTTCCAGAATCCTTCCGACAAATAATAAGCTCAATAAAATTTAATTTAGAAATCAACTTTTCTTGATTAAACGAAGGATTAACTCTGCGGTACGCTGGAATTGACCATGATCAATAAAAAATCCCGATTGATCAGCGCCGAGTCTAATACCTGCGCCCCCAAAACTGCGTTTTTTACAGAATTACTTCCGGCCGCTGCCTTTATGGGGGTCTTAAAAAATTGATAAACCGGATGAACGGCAGCGAAAAACTCGTTACATCTTGTCGTCACGTCACAACGGTTTGCCGTCAGCACGTCTTTCGAAGCGCAGTGCTTTGCTACTGCCTCTGTCGACTTTCACAGCTGATGCGGTACGTACGACCAAGCTCGCGGGACTGTGCTCCCCCAGGTCGCCGGGTAGTCCATCGAGGCACACCATATTGGGCAGGATCGCCCAGGCTGCTGTCGATTCGCCCCAAGTCGGTCGAGGTCGCCGATCGGACAACTGCCCGGCTGGTAGTGTGCAGGCGACTTGGCGGCGGGCAGTGCGCGTAATCGAATCGCCGGCTTGCGCGGGATGATCGGTTCGACCTGGCGCTTCCCTATACCTGAGCGCCGCCCATGCGTCCTCTGCGCGTAGTGAATCCTGGAGGGCTCGGGCTTTGTGGCCACAACCGTCGACCCTAACAATTTCCCCGCCGGTGCCCGGCTTCCTCGCGAGGCAAATTGTTCGGTCCTTGCGGTCCTCCTCTGCGTTACGGCTGCAGGCAGTGCGGCCCGTCCTCTCCCACCGACCGGATCACAACGAGGACGCGATAGGCGCGGCCCTCAATCCGAAAGGAGAAACACCATGGCCAACATCGGCACCTTCACCACCCTCAACGACGGCTTCACCGGCACGCTGCATACCCTGACGCTCAAAGCGAAGATCGCTTTCGTGCCCAACGACAAGAGCACAGCCAATGCGCCCGATTATCGAATCCTCTCCTCGGGCGGGGTCGAGATCGGGGCTGCCTGGAAGAAGCTCAGCCAGAACGATCGCCCCTACCTGTCGGTCACGCTCGATGATCCGGCTTTCCCCGCCACCGTATACGCGCGACTCCTGGAGGAATCCGAAGGCTCCCACGTACTGATGTGGAGCCGAAGCAAGACCGAGTGACGAGAAGGCGCCCTGGCAATACAGGGCGCCTTTTTGTGAGCCAGTTCCGCATGCGCTGAACCATATGCGCTACGGTTTGCGCGGGGTGTAACGACCCCGCACTGCTGGCTCTTTACGGCCTAGTAAAGAGCATTGGGCGCCCGAAGGGGCGCTTTTTTTTGGTTCATCGCGCTTTCCCGGGGAAGGCGGCCTTGATTTTCAGGAAGAAGT
>DAMCQE010000094.1:0-8058 GCA_032105665.1 Pseudomonas sp.
CGACCTCGTCGAAACGCGCCTCCGGCACCGCCAGCGCGGCCAGGGTGAAGGCGCCACCGAGGCGGTCGACATCGAACATCGGCCCGAAACGGGTCAGCGTGCCATCGTCGAGCAGCGCCCGGACCCGCTGACGCAGCGTTTCAGCCGAGCTGCCCAGCTCTTCGGCCAACGCCGCCCAGGGATGCCGCACCAGCGGCAGACCGTGCTGCAGGCGGTTGACCAGCAGGCGATCGAACTCATCCATGGGCAACCTCCCGCGGCGGCGGGGCGAAACGCCCACCGCACTGCTTGAAGGCGCGGGTGCTGAACAGCAGCTGGTGTGGCACGCCGCTCAGGCCGTGCTCGGCCAGCAGCTGCTCGATCAGCTGGCAGACCTGTTCGCGCTCGCGCCCATGCACCATGCAGAACAGGTTGTAGGGCCACTGGGGCAGGCGCCGCGGTCGCTGGTAACAGAGATTGACGCCGGCGGCCTGGCCGAGGCGACGGCCGACTTCGTCCACCTGCTCATCGGGGATGTCCATCACCAGCATGGCGTTGGCACGGAAACCCAGGGCGCGGTGCTTGAGCACCAGGCCGACGCGGCGGAACAGTCCGACCTGTTGCCACTGTTCCACCTGCTCGAGTACCTGCTGCTCGCTGCAGCCGATCTGCTCGGCCAGCTGACGGTACGGTCGGGCCGCCAGCGGCAACCCGGTTTCCAGCAGGCGCCGCAGCTGCAATGCCCGTGGTTCGTCGAGACAAGCGTTCATCGGATGTCTCCCAGCGGGAAGCCCAGGTCGATACGGAAGGCCTGCTGCATCGGCAGATCGAGCGGAACGAGGCCGGTGTCCGCCTCGATCTCGGCGAGCAAGCGGTCGATATGCGCGCGGTCCGGCCCGGTCAGGACGAACCAGAGGTTGTAGCGATGCTCGCGCAGGTAGTTGTGATTGACCTCGGGAAAGGCGTTGATGCGTGCCGCGACCTGCTCCAGGCGCGCCTCGGGCACGGCCAGCGCTACCAGCGTGCTGGCCCCGGCGCGGCTGTGCTCGAACACCGGGCCGATACGCGACAGCCCGCCCGCCGCCTGCAAGCGCTCCAGGCAGGCGAGCACCTCGCCTTCGCTGCAGCCGAGCTCTTCGGCCATGGCGCGGTAGGGTTCGGCGCACAGCGGCATGCCGTGCTGGTAGCGGTCGATCAGGCGGCGGCTGAGCGTGTCGATCTGCATGTCACAGCCCCGTCTCGTGGGCACGGCTGCTGAAGAAGATACCGCTCGGGCTGTGCGCCGGCAGTCGCTTGAGCAGCTTCAGGGTGTAGGGGTCCCAGACCTGGACCTCCTCGCCATCGCGCACCGACAGCCAGAGCTGGTCGCCACGGGCGGTGAACTCCATGTGCAGCACCGCCGGGCCGGGCTCCAGGGTGGCGACGATCTTGTGGGTCTCGCTGTCGATGACCTGCACCCTGCCGTTGTCCGGATGAGCGAAGTTGACCCAGATCTGCCGTGCGTCCGGCCGAGCCATGACGAAGATCGGCTGGCCGGCGACGTCGATGGCCGCGGTCTGCTGCCACTTCTGCGAATCCATCACCAGCACCCGGTGCTGGCCGACCGCAGGCACGAAGGTCTGGTTGCCGGCCACGGTCCAGCCCTCCAGGTGCGGCATCTTGTATACCGGCAGCTTCTGCTGACCGCGCCCGTAGCCGTCGAGGATGCGCTCCACGCCACGCTCGGGATGCCAGAGATCGATCTTGGCCATGCCGTCCTCGCCGAATAGGCCAGCGATGTAGTAGCGGCCTTCCGGGGTCAGCAGCGCGTCGTAGGGCTGGCGGCCGATGCCTTCGAAACGGGTGATCCGTGGCCGATTGCCCTGGCTGAAATCCAGCAGCCAGGTTTCATCGGTATCGAACAGGCTGTAGATGAAGCGCCGCCCGGGTACGTCGATGACGCCGACCACCCGCGAGTTGCGGCTGCCATCGGCCAGCGGCGTGGCGGGAATGTCGGCGACCAGCTCCAGGGTCTGGGCATCGAATACCTTGACCCCACCCGGCTCGTAATTGCCGACGGCGATAAGGCTGCCGTCCTGGCTGATGGCGCCACCAATGCTGTTGCCGCCCTGGATCACCCGACGCTCGATGCGCTGGCGCAGCAGGTCGACCTTGCTCAGGCCTCCATCGCGGCCGAAGACGTAGGCATAGCGCTGATCGCGGGAAAACACCACCGAGGCGTGGGACAGGTCGCCCAGCCCTTCCACGCGCGCCAGCTGGCTCTGGGTGCTGCTTTCGATGATCTGCAGACTGCCGGTGGCGCGTTCCACCACCACGCCCAGGTCGCCGGTGCCGCGCAGGGGTTGCTGGGCACAGGCGGCGAGCAGGCCGGCCGCAGCCAGCAGCAGAAAGGGGCGCATCATGGCTTGGGATATCCTTCGAGGAGCCGGTCGACCAGCCAGGCGATGTCCTGCTCGTCGAGCAGGGCGTTCCAGCCGGGCATGGCGGTGCCGGGGCGGCCGTGGGTCACGGTGGCAATGAGACTGTCGCGGGGTTTGCCGGCCAGCGCATCGCGCGTCAGCGCCGGGCCGAGTCCGCCGGTCATGCGCAGGCCATGGCAGGAGCCACAGTCCTGAAGCAAGAGATGGTCGAGCTTCGCCTGGCGCTCGGCAGAGGGCGCTGCGGCCAGGGCGAGAGGAATCAGGAGAAAGGACGCCAGGGCCAGCCCCAGACGTGAAACGGCGTGTCGGGCAACTGTCATGGCGTCCTCCGGGAGAGCTTACTTGTGGCTCAGAACCCACTCGGCCAGGATCTTGGCCTCTTCTTCGGTGACCGGGTTTGGCGGCATCGGGATCGGACCCCAGACGCCCTGGCTGCCGTTCTTGATGTGGCCGGCCAGCAGGTCGGCGGCGCCGTCCTGACCGTCATACTTGGCGGCGACTTCCTTGAACGCCGGACCGACCAGCTTGGCATCGATGCTGTGGCAGGCCGCGCAGGGTTTGCTCTTGAACAGCGCTTCACCGTCCTGGGCCAGAGCCGGCTGCAGGGCCAGCGCGCCACCCAGGGCGAGCATCGGGATAAGGATTTTCTTCATTAGAACTATTCCTCAAGGCTAAAGGGGTGAACGTTGCCGCCCACCCAAAGGGTGCTCAGCCAAAGACGCACTGAGCAAGTGCACGGTAAATTTACCGCTTGTGCTAGGCAACCTTTTGTCCTTGGTCATTGTTTGTGGGTTCCGGACCTCAAACGGCTGCGTCGCGACCGGTGCGGGCGAGTTCAGAATGAAGGAGCTGCCTCCCGCCTTCCTTGACTGCAATCAACTCGTTCCGCCGGGCTGCCGCCGGCCGTGTCGGCATTGCCAAAGGCGCATGAAAAAGGGGCCGGCGCGGTGCCGGCCCCTGTTGCCCTGACGGCTTACTGCTTGGCGGCGGTGATGTCGCCCTGGGCGTCGATGCCCAGCGTGTAGCCCAGCGAGACATGGTGGAAACGACCGGTGGCGCTGTCGTCGTGGATGGCGAAGCCGAAGTTGTAGAGGTTGCCGGGTGCCAGTGTGACGTCACCCTCGCCGCCGGCGAACTTGCGGGTGAAGACCACCGACCAGGTGTCGCCGTCGAGCTGGCCCTGAGCACCGACCAGCGCCTGCCCGCCCTCCATCACCCGCTCGCCGGCGACGTAGCCGTCGAAGGCCTTGTTCTCGCCACTGCGCCACTGGTTCAGGTCGTAGAACACGCCGTCGGCCAGCGAGCCGCCCTTGACGTACTTGGTCTTGGTCTCGGCGGCGCCGGGCATGGTCCGCGCATCGCCGTGGCAACTGCCCCAGCAGCCGCCCTGCTCGGCCAGCTCCACCTTGGAGCCGCCTTCGAGCATGTAGGCGATCTTCACCGGGTTGGCGGCATCCATCGGTGCCGCGCCGGAGGCGGCCGGCTGCTTCCAGGTGAAGCGCAGGTAGAGGTTCTCGCCGTCATTGGCGGCCTGGACCTTGGCATTGATGAAGGGCGCCTTGCCGGCGATCGGGGTGGGCTCGAGCTTCTGTCCGCTGGCCATCTTGGCGCCCATGTCGCCGGCTTCCTCGGAGTGGCAGCCGGCGCAGGTTTCACCTTTTTTCAGGGCGCGCGCCCCGCCGTGCTCGGTGCCCTTGGTGATCCACTCCACCGGCGACACACCGGGGTAGAACAGGGTGACGTCGGTCGCGGCCACCGAGCTCCAGTCGGCAGGCGCGGCGGCCATGGCGCTCTGTGCGCCGAAAGCGATCACCGCCCCCACCGCACTGGCCATCAGAGTCTTTTTCATAGTCGGTTCCTCATCATCGATGGTTGGCTGGCCCGCCAGAACCTGGGTCAGTCTTCGTCTTCTTCGGTCATGCCTTCGGGCAGGTGATGCGCGATGCCCTTGTGGCAGGCGATGCAGGTCAGGTTGTCTTCGCGCGCCATCTCGTGCTGCTTGCGCGCGCGCTGCTTCTGCTTGTCGGAGCTCATGCTCTCGAGGCTGTGGCAGTTGCGGCATTCACGGGAATCGGATGCCCGCATCCGCGCCCATTCACGTCGGGCCAGCGTCAGCCGCTTGGCTTCGAACTTCTCCTGGGTGTCGATGGTGCCGACGATCTTGCCCCACAGTTCCTTGGAGGCCTCGACCTTGCGCACCATCTTGTGCGTCCAGTCGCGCGGGACGTGGCAGTCCGGGCAGGTGGCACGCACGCCGGTGCGGTTGCTGTAGTGGATGGTTTCCTTGTATTCGGGGTAGACGTTGTTGCCCATCTCGTGACAGGAAATGCAGAAGGTTTCGGTGTTGGTGGCTTCCAGCGCGGTGTTGAACCCGCCCCAGAAGATGATGCCGGCAACGATGCCCACTACCAGAATGCCGCCGAGCGAATAGCGCGTGCTCGGCCGCCGCAGCAGTGCCAGGATGCCGCCGCCCTTTTGTTGCTTGTTGCCGTCTTGATCGGTCATGGAATCGGTTCCCTTGCCAGACCCACCACGCCGGGCGTGGTGGGTGTTAACAGGCAATCCTCGGGCGGATTAGTACACGTCGTGCATGGTGTTGAAGACGTTGAACTTGCCGGTCGGCGTGACGATCGCCGGATCGGTGATCACCTTCTTCAGCTTCAGCGTCTTGTCGTCGTAGATCACGATCGCGGACTGGTCGGTCTTGCCGCCCCAGAGGGAGATCCACACCTCGTCACCCGCCTCGTTGTACTCGGGGTGGGTGGCACGACGGATCGCCTTGCTTTCCGGCAGGCCGGAGTCCTTGGCGACGTCCAGCCGCTTGGGCTCCTTGCTGAGATCGGCCAGGTCGTAGACGTAGACGGATTCGGCGACTTCCCGCTCGGGGTTCATCGGCGCGTCGGCCCAGAGGTTCTTCGACTTCGGATGGGTCTTGACGAACAGGTTGCCGGCGCCCGGCATCTTCAGCTCCTGCACCACCTTCCAGTTGTGCTCCTTGTACTTGGCGTACTTCGGATCGTCCGATGCGGTGGAGATCAGCGAGACCACGTCGTCACCCAGGTGGCCGGTGGTCCAGACCGGGCCGAACTGCGGGTGGATGAAGTTGGCGCCGCGACCCGGGTGCGGGATCTTCGCGGTGTCGACCAGCGCGGCCAGCTTGCCGGTCTTGGTATCGACTGCCGCGACCTTGTTGGAGGCGTTGGCGGCGACCATGAAGTAGCGCTTGGAGTAGTCCCAGCCGCCGTCGTGGAGGAACTTGGCCGACTCGATGGTGGTGGTCTTGAGGTTCTTCAGGTCGGTGTAGTCGACCAGGATGATCTGTCCGGTCTCCTTCACGTTGACCACCCACTCCGGCTTGATGTGCGAGGCGACGATGGACGCCACACGCGGTTCGGGGTGGTATTCGCCGTCGACCGTCTGGCCACGGGTGGAGACGACCTTGATCGGCTCCAGGGTCTCGCCGTCCATGATCGAGTACTGCGGCGGCCAGTAGGTGCCACCGATCAGGTACTTGTCCTCGTAGCCCTTGAACTTGGAGGTGTCCACGGAGCGGGCATCGGAACCCAGGCGCACGGTGGCGACGGTGGTCGGCTCCTCGTACCACATGTCGATGATGGTGGTCAGGCCGTCGCGGCCCACGGTGTAGACATAGCGACCGGAGGCGGACAGGCGCGAGATGTGCACGGCGTAGCCGGTATCCAGCACCTTCCAGATGGTGTGGGTGTCGCCGTCCACCAGCGCCAGCTTGCCGGCATCGCGCAGGGTGATGGCGAAGACGTTCTTCAGGTTGATCTTGTTCATCTGCTTCTTCGGACGCTGATCAACCGGAACGATGAGTTTCCAGCTGTCCTTCATGTCCTGCAGGGAGAACTCCGGCGGCACATCCGGGGTGTTCTGGATGTAGCGCGCCATCATGTTGATCTCTTCCTTGGTGAGGATGTCGTCGTAGTTGACCATCCCGCCCTCGGTGCCATAGGCAATGATGTTCTCCAGGCGCTTGGTGCCCAGATTGAGGGTGCCGCCCTCGGTCTTCTTGCCGTCCGCATCGGTCTTGGTCCAGTGCGGTTCGAGGTTCTTGCCCGTTGCGCCCTTGCGCAGAACGCCATGGCAACCGGCGCAGCGTTCGAAATAGATCTGCTTGGCCGCCTCTTTCTCTTCGGCGGTCATCTCTGGGGCGGCAGCCTGGGCGACTGCCAGACCTAGCAGCGAAAGGCCGGCGATCACGCCAGCCAGAATAGGTTTACCGACATTGCTCATCCTTCTCTCCTATGGGAGCGCTCAGGCGCGACTCCTGCTAGTTACGGCGGTGTGGCAGTTCCCGGGGACTTCTTCTTTTTGCGATTCGGATGCTATGAGAGCGCGGAAGCGAAGGCGCTTGACGGTAATCAAGAGGCCCCCCGAGATGCCCCAGACGTGACGCCTTGTCGCGGAGATCGCCGCTACAGCTGCGACAAAGCGCCTCGTTTCGCCGCCTGTTCGTCGCAGATCTCGACGCGGACTTGACCGCAATCAAGCTTTGCCGGCGCACGGCTTGAGGGGGTCGCACGGGGCCGGTAGCGTGGCGATGGAAATAACCAACCGCTGTCGTGAGGTACTGCCTGTGAACGCGCCTGAAATCCGAATCGCCGCTGGCACGCCGGACGCGCCTTTCTATCAACCGCTGGGCAACGAGGAGCAGTTGTTCGAGCAGGCCTGGCAGCACGGCATGCCGGTGCTGATCAAGGGCCCGACCGGCTGTGGCAAGACGCGCTTCGTGCAGCACATGGCGCACCGGCTGAATCTGCCGCTGTACACCGTGGCCTGCCATGACGACCTCTCCGCCGCCGACCTGGTCGGTCGTCACCTGATCGGCGCCCAGGGCACCTGGTGGCAGGACGGCCCGCTGACCCGCGCGGTGCGCGAAGGTGGCATCTGCTACCTGGACGAGGTGGTGGAAGCGCGCCAGGACACCGCCGTGGTGCTGCACCCACTGGCGGACGACCGCCGCGAACTGTTCATCGAGCGCACCGGCGAGGCGCTCAAGGCGCCGCCGGGCTTCATGCTGGTGGTGTCCTACAACCCCGGTTACCAGAACCTGCTCAAGGGCATGAAGCCCAGCACCCGCCAGCGCTTCGTGGCGATGCGCTTCGACTATCCGCCAGCCGCCGAGGAAGAGCGCATCGTCGCCAACGAGGCACAGGTGGATGCTGTGCTCGCCGCTCAGGTGGTCAAGCTTGGCCAGGCGCTGCGCCGGCTGGAGCAGCACGATCTGGAGGAAGTCGCGTCGACCCGCCTGCTGATCTTCACCGCGCGCATGATCCGCTCCGGCATGACGCCGCGGCAGGCCTGCCTGGCCTGCCTCGCCGAACCGCTGTCGGATGACCCGCAAACCGTCGCCGCGCTGATGGATGTGGTCGATGTCCACTTCGGCTGACGTGCTCGCCAGCCCCGCCCGGCGCCTACCGGGTGATCTGGCGATGTGGTTCTTCATCCTCGCCGAGCTGACCGTGTTCGCCATTCTGATCCTGGCGTTCGCGGTCACGCAGATGTTCAACCCCCAGCTGTTCGGCGAAAGCCGCGCGGCGCTAGACAGCTCCATCGGCCTGGCACTGACCCTGAGCCTGCTGACCTCCGGCCTGTTCGCCGCACTGGCCGTCGAGCAGGTTCGCCAGGCTCGGCA
>DAMCQE010000095.1:0-8014 GCA_032105665.1 Pseudomonas sp.
GCGTCGAGGAGCTGGAAGCCCTGGCCGAATCGGTGCCGCCGATGGCCTACGACATAGACAACTACGCGACCCTCGGCCTGCTCTGGGAAACCCTCTCGGTGGAGAACATCGAGCAGCCCGCGGCGGCCGACCTGCAGCGAGTGCGCGATTGCCTGCTGAAGGCCGTCGACGACATCGGCAGCAGCACCGACCTGCGCGGCCGCCTCGGCGCGCCGAATCGCGAGGCGTCGTCGCGCGTGCGCGAGCTGCTGCGCGCGCAGTGGTAGCGAACACCTGAGCGGCCGTATCCGCCGAACCTGTCAGCGACTCGACAACAACAATCACGAGGAGGCTGTAGATGCACGACACACCTCGCCCCCACGACCTGCTCTGGGGTATGCGTCCCGAGCAGTTACCGGCCGATGCGCCGGCCTGGGCGATCACTGTGCTCGCCGCTGGCCAACCGGTGGTGGTGCGGCGTGCGCGTGTGGCCGCCGGCCTGGTTGCGGTCGGGTTGCGGGGGGCGACGCGTGATCAACGCCTGGCCGCGCTGATGCCGGTTGAGGCGATTGGTCATCGGCTGGCGCCGGAAGATCTGCTCGCTCGTCAGGCCAGTGAGGATCTGCCGGTGTTCCGCGTGCTGGCCGAGCTACGCCCGTTGCTCGATGCGCTGGGGTATGTATGGGGCGTCACCGGCTCGGCGGGCTTTCAGCTCGCCACCGGACTCCCGACGGCGCATCCAGACAGCGATCTCGATCTGCTGCTCAGAACCGTGCATCCGCTGCCACGCAGCGAGGCGCGCCCGTTGCTGCAGCTGCTGGAACGCCGCGCCTGCCGCGTCGACCTGCAGCTGGAGACCCCGCTGGGCGGTGTGGCGCTCAGGGAATGGGCCGGTGGCGCCGCGCGGGTGCTGGTCAAGGCTGCCGAAGGACCGCGTCTGGTGAGCGATCCCTGGGCCACGGAGCGTGTGGCATGAGCAGCCTGTTCGCCTTTCCTGGCCAGGGCGCGCAGAAGCCCGGCATGCTCCAGCGTCTGCCACAGGAGCCTGAAGTCCTCGAGTGCCTGGCGCAGGCCAGTGCGGTGCTCGGCGAGGATGCGCTGCTGCTCGATTCGGCCGAGGCGTTGCAATCGACCCGAGCGGTGCAGCTCTGCCTGCTGATCGCCGGGGTCGCCGGAGCGCGGCTGCTGATGCGCGATGGCCAGCGGCCGGATTACGTGGCCGGGCTGTCCATCGGCGCCTATGCCGCGGCGGTGGTCGCCGGGGCGCTGGACTATCGCGATGCGGTGCGACTGGTTGCGCTGCGTGGCGAGCTGATGCAGCGGGCGTACCCGCACGGCTACGGCATGACCGCCATCCTCGGCCTGTCGCTGGGCACGGTCGAGGGCCTGCTGACGGAGGCCGCGGAGCCCGCCTATCTGGCCAATATCAACGCCGACAACCAGCTCGTCATCGCCGGCAGCGACGCCGCCATGGCCGCGATCGCCGCCCGCGCCAAGTCCCTCGGCGCCTCCTGTGCGCGGCGTCTGGCGATGAGCGTGCCCTCGCACTGCGCGTTGCTCGAGCAGCCGGCGCGTCAGCTGGCCGAAGCCTTCGCCGACGTCAGCCTGCGCGCTCCGCAAGTTCGCTATCTGAGCAGCTCGTCCGCACGCCCGATATTCGATATCGAGCGTCTGCGCGACGACCTGGCCTTCAACATGTGCCGCGTCGTCGACTGGCACGGCACCCTGCGCACCGCCTACGAACGCGGCGTGCGCTTGCATATCGAACTGCCCCCGGGCTCGGTACTGACCGGCCTGGCACGACGGGTTTTCGAACAGGGTACGCTGGCCGCATTCGACGGCGCCCGGCTCGACACACTGGACGCCTTGCTGCGTCAGGAGGGCAGCCAGAGCCGATAGACCGCGTGCACATTCAGCGCGAGCAAGCCTTACTCGCGGCTGATCGATGGATAAAAACAACGACCTCGATAACACGCGCCAAGCCCTCTGCAGGCGGCGCAACCAAAAAGGACAAGAACAATGATCATCTTTGGTGTGGCCTTCCTGGCCTTGTGTACCCTCACCGGCATTTTCGCCGGCGAGCTGCTCGGCAAACTGCTCGGCGTGCCAGCCAACGTCGGTGGCGTGGGTATCGCCATGGTCCTGCTGATCCTGCTCGGCAGCTACCTGAAGAAGCGCGGCCTGTTCAACATGGAAACCGAACAGGGGGTGAAATTCTGGAGCGCCGTGTACATCCCCATCGTGGTCGCCATGGCCGCGCAACAGAACGTCTACGGCGCCCTCAGCGGCGGCCCGATGGCCATCCTCGCCGGTGTCGCGGCGGTCGCTGTGGCCTTCGCGCTGGTGCCGGTGCTCGACCGGATCGGCCGAAAAAAGGCTGAAGCCGATGCTGCCCAGCCGCTGACCACCGAGGGTTGAAGTCATGTACGAATCCCTCATGAAAGTGATTACCGGCTACGGCCTGATCAGCGGCTTCGCCATCATCGGCGCAACCATGTGGATCTCCTACTGGCTGTCGGACAAGCTCACCAAGGGTCGCCTGCACGGCTCGGCGGTGGCCATCCTCATCGGCCTGCTCTTGTCGTATATCGGCGGCGTGGTGACCGGCGGGCAGAAAGGTTTGGTGGATATCGCCCTGTTCTCCGGCATCGGCCTGCTCGGCGGCGCGATGCTGCGCGACTTCGCCATCGTCGCCACCGGCTTCGGCGTCAGCGTCGAGGAGCTCAAGCGCGCCGGTCTGGTGGGTGTGCTGGCGCTGTTCGTCGGCGTGTTCTCCTCCTTTATCGCCGGCGTCGCGGTGGCCATGGCGTTCGGCTACACCGACGCGGTCAGCCTGACCACCATCGGCACGGGCGCGGTGACCTACATCGTCGGCCCGGTCACCGGCGCGGCGATTGGCGCCAGCTCCGAAGTCATGGCGCTGTCGATCGCCGCAGGCCTGGTCAAGGCGATTCTGGTGATGATCGCGACGCCGTTCGTGGCGCCGATGATCGGCCTGAACAACCCCCGTGCCGCGGTGATCTTCGGCGGCCTGATCGGTACCTCCAGCGGTGTGGCCGGCGGCCTGGCGGCCACCGATGCCCGCCTGGTGCCTTACGGCTGCCTGACTGCGGCGTTCTACACCGCGCTGGGCTGCCTGCTCGGGCCATCGCTGCTGTTCTTCGTCATGCGCGGATTGTTGGGCTGAGCCGACCCCCGCTGTAGTTCCCCGCCATACGCAGCGCGCCCTTCAGGGCGCGTTTGCGTTCATCAAGGAATGCCGAAAGATGAACTCTCTCAAGGTCAGCCACAAACTGGCCCTTGGCTTCGCCGCCGTTCTGGCACTGACCATCGCCGTCGCACTGATCGGTATCTATGGCATGGATGCATTGATCTCTCGCAGCGACAAGGCGCAGAGCGCAGCCAAATTGCTCGACGAGGCCAATCGCATCCGTTACGCCCAGGTCAGCTTCGAGACCCGCGGCGATCCCCGTCATGTGGAAGCGGTCGAGCAGTCGGTGGCCCGGGTCGTCGAGCTGGTGCAGGAGCAGAAGGCTGAATTCAGCGATCCGCAGGACCTGCAGCGCCTGGACGCCATCGCCAGTGAGGCCCAGCACTACCGCCAGCGCTTCCTCGAACTGGCCGGGCTCTGGGAGCGCAAGGTGAAGACGCGCAGTAGTTGGGTTGAGGCCGGCAACACGTCCGATGCACTGATTGCGGAGCTGGAGGCGCGCTGGGCCGGCACGCCGGACGCACCGGTCATGCATGAGGATCCGCGTAGCGCAGCCATCGGCCTGCAGGCCGGTGAAGTTTCCAAGCACAACCGCATGGTGCGCTTCATGGTGCGCGGCTACCTGATGACCGAGACCGAGCAGTCGCTGCAGCAATTGCAGCAACAGTTCAGCACGCTGCAGGCGGCGGTCGACAGGCTCGATGCCCAGCTGGCCGGCACACCCGGCGTGGACCTGCAGCCGTTGCGTGACTCGGTGGCGACCTACATCCGCCAGTTCGGCCAGCTGCCGCCCATCGTCGCCGCTCAGGTGCAGGCGCGTCAGGAGATGCAGGAAATCTTCGACAGCATCTACCGCAACACCAATGAAATCGTGCAGTCGCAGACCGAACGACGCAGCGCCGAAGCCGGCGAGAAGAAGGCCCTGCTGCTTGCCATCACGCTGCTGGCGATAGCCCTGGGGCTGGTCATCAGCTGGCTGATCGTGCGTCAGCTGACGCAACCGCTGGCGCAGGCGGTACGCATTGCCGAGCGCATCGGCGCAGGCGATATGACCGAGCAGCCGCGGCAGCCGCGCAGCGACGAGTTCGGTCAGCTGCTCGATGCGCTGGAGCGCACCCGCGGCAGCCTGCGCGACCTGATCGGCCGGATCAGCGCCATCACCGGCCAGCTGGCCAGTGCGGCGCAAGAGCTGTCCACGGTCACCGAGCAGACCAGCGCCGGTATCCAGAGCCAGCGCCTGGAAACCGATCAGGTCGCCACTGCCATGCACGAGATGGCAGCGACCGTGCAGGAGGTGGCGCGCAACGCCGACGAGGCCTCCAGTGCCGCCCAGCACGCCGACCGCCAGGCGGCTCAGGGCGACATCGTGGTGCAACGGGCGTTGGCGCAGATCGACCGGCTGTCCTCCCAGGTGGGTCTGTCTGCCGAAGCCATGGCCCAGCTGAACCGCGAGACCGCTGGGATCAGCACGGTGCTCACGGTGATCAATGGCATCGCCGAACAGACCAACCTGCTGGCACTGAACGCGGCCATCGAGGCGGCCCGTGCTGGTGATGCCGGGCGCGGTTTCGCCGTGGTCGCCGACGAGGTGCGCAGCCTGGCGCAGCGTACCCAGCAGTCCACGGCGCAGATCGAGGAGCTGATCGGCAACCTGCAGAAGGGTGCGCTGCATGCCTCGTCGCTGATGGACAGCAGCCGCGGGCTGGCCGACGAGACGGTCAGCCTGGCGCGGGATGTCGGCGAGGAGCTGCAGGCCATCACCCGCACCATCTCCACCATCCAGGCGATGAACCTGCAGATCGCTACCGCGTCGGAGGAGCAGAGTTCGGTGGCCGAGGACATCAACCGCAGCGTGCTCAGCGTGCGCGATGTGGCTGACCAGTCGGCCGCCGCTGCCCAGCAGACCGCGGCCTCGACCGTGCAGCTGGCCCGTCTGGGCGGCGAGCTGCAGGCCCTTGCGGCGCGCTTCCGGGTCTGAGGGCGTGGCGCAACCGCTCGGCATTCTCGTCGCGAGCGGACTGGCGGCCGGCATTCGGGGGGTTACAGCGGCGCTTTTTTCTGGCAGGGTGTCACCTGCGATGCGCGACCATTTGCCACAGCTGGCCAGTGGCGCGCATCGATGTGCTAGCGGGAGAGACTGCCGTCAGGGCAGCGCCGAAGGAGCAACCGCCCCGGAAACTCTCAGGCAAAAGGACCGCTACCACCGCTGAAACTCTGAAGAGCCGCCCGGTTTTCGTCGCCGGGCGCACCGAAGGAGCAAGCGAGCCGTCATGCGCTCGTGAATCTCTCAGGTCCAGAACAGAGGGGGCGCCCGCCGCGCGTTGGGCGCACGGGCTATGACCCCTCGACGTTCTGGAGCGCAACAATGAAAACAATCGCAGTCATCGGTGGCGGCATCACGGGCGTCACCACCGCCTATGCCCTGGCCAAGCGCGGCTTCTCGGTCACCCTGCTGGAAAAGCACCGCTACGCGGCGATGGAAACCTCGTTCGCCAACGGCGGCCAGCTATCGGCCTCCAATGCCGAGGTCTGGAACCACTGGTCGACCATCGTCAAGGGTCTCAAGTGGATGCTCAAGAGCGACGCGCCGCTGTTGGTCAATCCCAAGCCCAGCTGGCACAAGCTCTCCTGGTTCGCCGAGTTCATCGGCTCGATTCCCAATTACCGGCAGAACACCATCGAAACCGCACGCCTGGCCATCGCCGCGCGCGAGCACCTGTTCGCCTGGGCAGAAGTCGAAGGCATCGACTTCGACCTGAAAAAGAAGGGCATCCTGCACATCTACCGCGACAAGGCCGGTTTCGAGCATGCCGGGCTGGTCTCACGCCTGCTCGCTGAAGGCGGCCTGCCGCGGCGCAGCGTGACGCCGGAGGAAATGCGCGCCATCGAGCCGACCCTGGCCGGCACCTACTACGGTGGCTACTTCACCGAGTGCGATTCCACCGGCGACATCCACAAGTTCACCCATGGCCTGGCCACGGCGATCGAGCGGCTCGGGGTGCGTTGTTTGTATGGCGAGGACGTGCAGGCGGTGGCCACTGACGGCAAGCGCGCGACCGTGACGCTGGGCGGCGTTGCCGGTGGCGAGCGGCTGGAGTTCGACGGCCTGGTGATCTGCGCCGGCACCGCCAGCCGCGATCTCGCCGCGCAGCTCGGCGACCGGGTGAACATCTATCCGGTCAAGGGCTACTCGATCACCGTCAACCTGGCCGACGAAGTCAGCCGCGCCTCGGCTCCCATCGTCAGCCTGCTCGACGACGAAACCAAGCTGGTCAGCAGTCGCCTCGGTGATGATCGCTTCCGCGTCGCCGGCACCGCCGAGTTCAACGGCTACAACCGCGACATCCGTGCCGATCGCATCCGCCCGCTGGTGGACTGGGTCAACCAGTGCTTCCCCGGCGTCAACACCCGCAGCGTAGTGCCCTGGGCCGGCCTGCGGCCGATGATGCCGAACATGATGCCCAAGGTCGGCCGTGGCAGTTCGCCCTGCGTGTTCTACAACACCGGCCACGGGCACCTTGGCTGGACGTTGAGCGCGATCACCGCGGACATGGTCGGTGACGTGGTGGCGCAAAGCCTGGGCCGGCCGGCTCCGGTCGCATCCGGGCAGACAGCCGTCGCCTAATGCGGCGGTCGCAGGGTGGAAGACGGCGAAGCCTCTTCCACCGTTGCGCGCCGGCTCTGCACCCACGGTGTGGCTGGCTTCAAGTCGGGTGTAGGCTTGTGCGTTCCGGCCTTGCGTTGATTGGCCATGTGGGGCTCGGGCGTCATCGTAATCCTGCGGCGTTGCGAAAGACTGCGTGGATAAGCTTCGCGTTATCCACCCTACGTTTTGCCCCACAGAGGTCGTAGAGTGGAAGACGGCGAAGCCTCTTCCACCGCTGCGGCGCCTATCTAATCATCTTCCCGTCCCGCTCGGCCGCATGCGGACGCCGCTTCAGCTCGGATGTTTCAAGCTGTACATCCGGCATTCGGCGAGCAGCGCCAGCAGGTTGGGGTCGCGCTCCTTGGCCTTGAGGAACACCACGCCGATATGCTGCTGCAGGTGATAACGCGCCTGTAGTGGGATCAGCCGCACCCGCGATTCGTAGACCATCCCCACGCGCCCTGGCAGCAATGCGTAACCGACCCCGGAATTGACCATGCTGAGCAGGGTGAATATGTCGTTCACCTGCATCGCCACTTTCGGCTCGAAGCCCGCCAGCTGGAACACCCGGTTGCCGTCCTGGTGGGTGGCGAAGCCCTGCGACAGGGTGATGAAAGTGGCGTCGCGCAGGTCGCTGAGGTCCACCTCGCTCTGATTGGCGAAGGGCGAGTCGGCCGGCGCGGCGAGGAAGATGTCGTCGGAAAACAGCTGCACCTGCGCGCAGTCCGAGTCGGCCACGCTTTCGTTGAGCGACACCAGGATGGCGTCGAGCTCCATGTTCTTCAGCTTGTAGAGCAGGTCGACGTTGGAGCCGAGGATCAGGTCGATGTTGAGTTCGCTGCGGCGCAGTTTCAGACCCATGATCAGCTGCGGCACGGTCTTCACCGTCAGCGAATACAGCGCGCCGAGCTTGAAGCGCTCGGCCGAGAAGCCGGCGGCTTCGCGGGTCTGGCGTACCGTCTCGAGCACGTCCTTGACCAGCTGCTGGGCGCGCTCTTCCAGCACGTAGGCGCTTTCCAGCGGGATCAGGTTGCGCCCCTCGTGCTTGAACAGCGGGCAGCGCAGCGCGCTTTCCAGGGAGTGGATGGCGCGGTGCACGCTGACGTTGCTGGTGTTCAGCTCCACCGCGGCCTTGCCCAGATTGCCGCTGCGCATGAAGGCCAGAAACACTTCCAGCT
>DAMCQE010000096.1:0-7450 GCA_032105665.1 Pseudomonas sp.
GGTCGAAGCGATAGGGCTGGCTGATGGCCTCGCGGCCCCGGAATTCGAGCACCTTTAAGTCGTGCTCGACGCCTTCGAGGGAAAGCGTGAAGTGGGTTTTATTGGCCGCGTTGAACATTGGGCTCTCCTTGTCCTGATGTCATCCATGGGAGTGGCCGAACCAGCGCCGCCAACGGTTCGGCGCGGGGCGGCTGAAGGCTTGCAACAGGCCCGCTGCATCGATGCTGCGCTGCGCTTCGTCGAATGCCAGCGCCAGACGCAGCGCCGGCCAGCAATGCGGGGGCAGCTGCGGCGGGCGCTGCAGGGAGCTGTCCAGCTCCATGGCTTTGGCCTGACGGGCGCTGAGCCGGCGATAAGGGTGGCTGCCGCTGGCCAGTTCATAGAGCACGCAGGCCAGGGCGTAAACATCCGTCGCGGCGGTCAGCTCGCCACCGTCGAGCAGCTCGAGTGCGGCATAACGCGGCGTCCAGGCGGCGAAGCGCGTGCGGCACAGGCGCGGCAAACCGGGCAGCAGCCCTTCCAGCGGTTGTCCGAGCCCATAGTCGAACAGGCGCAGGCCGTCATCGGCGAGCATCACGTTGCTCGGTTTCAGGTCGCCATGCAGCACGCCCAGGCTGTGTGAATAGGTCAGCGCCTCCAGCAGCGGTAACGCGATGCCCTGCAGTTCGTTCCAGGCCATGCCCTGCGGGCGCTCGCACAGTAACTGGTCGAGGGTTGGCCCCTTGAGCAGCTCCAGGGTGATGAAGGCACGCTGGCTGGCTGGGTCGATGTCGAAGTTGTACAGGCGCACCACATGCCGGTGGCTAAGGCGCGTGGTCAGCGCGTATTCGCTGTAGAGCAGGGCGCTGGCGTCGGGGTACTCGGCAAAATCCTCGCTGAGCGTCTTCAGCGCCACGTAGGGCTCCGGATCGCCGAACTGTTCGCGCAGCAGGTCACGGGCGCGATAGACCGCACCCATGCCGCCGACGCCGAGCAGGCGCTCGATCCGGTAGCGGCCGCCGAGGACTTCCGGCAGCTCGCCGACAGGCGTTTTCGGTGCCTCCGACACCGGCGTGGCCGCGGTCGCCAGTGCAAAATAAGTGAGATCGCAGGCGGGCTGGGCGTTCATCGGCGTATCACCACGGCGCTGAGATTGTCTCGCGCCGGGCCCTTGAGTGCCTGGCGAAACAGCCGTTCCAGCGCCAGCTGCGTGGACGGCAGGCTGAGCGCGGCGCCGAGCGCGTCGGCGGACATGCTCTGGTAGAGCCCATCGCTGCACAGCAGCAGCGTGTCGCCCGGGAATACGGCGAATTCGAGGATATCCAGCTCCAGCTTCTCGCTGGCGCCTATGGCGCGGGTCAATGCATGGGCGGCCGGGTGTTTGGCGGCAAGCTCGGGGCTGAGCTGCTGCTCGTCAATCAGTTGCTGCAGCAACGAGTGGTCGCGTGACAGCTGATAGAGACGGCCGCTACGCCACAGGTAGCAGCGGCTGTCGCCAGCCCAGATGCACGCGGCGCGATCACTTTCCATAAGCAGGGCGACCACGGTGCTGCCGATCACCGGATCGGGGCGTTCGGCGGTGACCGTCAGTTCCTGGCTGAGCCGGCGATTGAGCTCATGCAGACAGCGCCGCAACGCCCGCAGCCGCTCGGCCAGATCGCCGCCGCTGGAAAGCTCGGCCAGCTGCTCGATGATCAGGCGACTGGCCAGGGCGCCGTTCTGGTGTCCGCCCATGCCGTCGGCCACGGCCCAGAGCCCGGCCTGTGGCAGCTCGAGAAAGGCATCTTCGTTGCGCGCACGCACCTTGCCGGTGTCGGTGCGCGCGGCGCTGCGCCAGCTGCACGCGGTTGCGTTCATCACAGCGTCGCCGGCAGCTTGAAGCCGCGCAGCAGCGCGAGATCGAACGGATTCGGCGAGCGCTGCGCATGCAGCAGGTAGTTGGCGCGCAGGCCGCCGAGATCGGCCTTGAGCATCAACACGTCGCGGCCGCTGTGGTAGTCGACCTGCATCAGGTCGATCAGGCGGAACAGCGACCAGGGCCCGGTGTTCTTCTCGATACCCACGCGACGGCCGCCGAGTTCTTCCACCACCAGGCTGGTGCGTCCGTCGTCGGCTTCGGCCGGCCAGCGGAACGCGGTCTGCACGATCGGCCCGTGGCGGTATTCCATCTGCTGGTTGCCGAAGCGGAAGTCGGCGCGACCGAGGCTCGAATCCAGCGAATAGGGCTCGAGCTTGAACAGAATCAGCGGCTCGTTGGGGTTCTCGGCAAAGAAGCTGCGGCGAATGGTCTGGGCCCGACTCATCTGTGCCAGGAACTGCTCGGACAGCGGCAAGCCGCGACCGTCAACCCGGCGCAACTGGTACTCGCCAGCGCTGCCGCTTACGAAGGGCTTGAGGTAGCGCTCAAAAAAACTGTCCGCCAGGCCCTGAGCCTTGAAGAACTCGCGGAAGTCGGCGAGGGCGACATCGCTGGCGCTGTGGGCGCTGAACGGATAACGCTCGCGCAGCGAACCGCGGTAACTGGCGTAAAGCTCGTTGCGATAGCGCTGATTGAGGTAATGGTAGGCATCGGTGAGTACCAGCGACCAGCTGTCTTCGGCCAGCAGCCCCAGCCACTTGCCCAGCGGCTGCGGCAGCCGTGCAGCGCTGCTGCGCAGCTGGTTGATGGCATCGCGTTGGCCGCCCATACGTGCCTTGGCCATCTCGAAGGCGGCCTGTTCCGGTGCGCTGGCGTGGGCCAGGGAAGCGAGCTGCAGCTGCAGGGCGTCGAGGGCTTGCAGACTGGCGCTCAACTCGGGGCCGGGTGCGCCGTTCTCGTCGAGCAGCTGGTGCAGCGGCGCGAAGCGTCGCTCCAGGGTTCTGCGCGCGGTGTCCGGCATGTTCTTCAGCAGTGCGGTCTGGGCTTTCTCGGCGGCGGCGGTTGCCAGCTTGGCTGCCTTGCCGAGCTTGCCGCCGGCGCCTTGCGTTGCTTCGGCCAGCTCGCCGGCCCCGGCAGTCGCTTCGACCAGACCGGCGAACCGGGTGTTCTCGCGCACCTCCAGCAACAGTTGCAGCAGCGGCGAGTTCGCGGCGGTGAGCCCGGCGAGCTGCGCGGCACCCTGCGCCGCACTACCGGCGGGGAGGATGTTCAGCTGGGCGATCGCTTCGCTCCAGTGCGCGGCGTAGTCGCGGAAGTACAGCTGTTCCATTTCCACCAGCAGACGGCCCAGATCCTTGGCGCTGAGGCTGTCGCCTTCGCCCAGTACCCAGTTGTCGCGCAGGATTTCGCTGACCAGATCGGCGCCCTGAGCGACGAACAGTTTTTGGTAGCCGCGCTGGGTATAGAAGCCGGGAATCGTGTAATCGCCACCGACGAATAGTGGCGCCTGCGGGCCGAGCTGGGTGTTCAGCCGATAGTCGGGAAGATTGCGCGCCTGGTCGCGCAGCATGCGGTACACCACTGCCGCCAGCGATTCGCTGCGCAGCTGGGCACGGGCTTTGGCCACCAGATTGTCGTTCAGCTGATACGGCGCGAACGATTCTTCCAGCAGCCGCGCAAAGTGCGTGTTGAGTCCCTGCTGTGCCACGGCATTGCCGGGATAGCGCAGCGACCAGTCGGCGGCCAGCCAGTCCTTGAGAAACGCCGCATCACGGCGTTCGGCCAGGTTCAGCATGAGATAGGCGCGCAGGCTGCCGAGCAACTGCTCGCGGTCATTCAGGTTGGCGCGAACATGCGCCTCCAGCTGTCGGGCGACCCGCGGCAGCAGCAGCTTTTCCAGATCGCGGCGGTAGGCCTCGTGCAGTGTCGGATCGACCGCTTCGCCTTGGTACAGGCCGCCACGGCGTAGCCACGACACCTCCTCACGTGGTGGGAAGACCTGCGTCGCGGCATAGCTCGCATCCAGCGCCTTGAGAGTGTGCAGTGCCTCGTCTCCCGCCTCGATGACCTTGCGCTCGCTGCCGAGTCGCTGGGCGATGTCGCGCAGCTGTTCAAGGCGTTCATGGTTGCCAGAGAAGTTAAGTGCCCAGGCGCCGCCGAACAGCAGCAGGCAGCCGAAGGCTCCGGCATAGAGGGCACGCTGGCCCCAGTCGATGCGGCGTACCTCGCGCTGGTCGAGGCCCGCCAGTTCGGCTTCGGGGAAGATCACCCGGCTGAGCAACTGATTGATGAAGCGCGCGCGACCGCTGCGGAAGGTCGGCAGCGCGCTGCTGGCCAGGCCGAGCTGGCGGCCGATGCCGGCGGTGAGCGGATCGAGCGTTTCGCGTAGCTGCGGCGCGCTGGTCAGGTAGAAACCACGCAGCTGGCTGGCACGCTGGTATCGGTTGCCGGCAAACGCGAGTTCGATAAACAGGCTCAGGCGCTCGCCGATCTGCCCCAACTGATGTGTGAAGTCGAGGATTCGGCCGCGGCGCTGTGTATCGCGTTCCTGGTGCATGCGCAGGATCACCTGGCTGTTCAGCCGGCGCAGCAGCTCCTCGAATTCCTGGCGCACCACCTGCGCATCGCTGCCGTTCTGCTCCTTGCGGAAACTCGCACCCAGCACCTGGTCGCTTTCCTCCCGAGACAGCTGCTCGAAGAATTCGTCGAAACCGAGAATTCGATCGGACTTGCTCAGCACCAAGTAGACCGGCACGTCCACGTTCAGACGCTGATGGATCTCGTGCAGGCGCTGGCGGGTCTGGCGGGCCAGGTTCTCCAGCTCCAGTTCACTGCCGCCCTGCAGCTGGTCCACCGGCAGGTTGACCAGTACGCCGTTGAGCGGGCGGGCGCGGCGCCTGCGCAGCAGACCGAGCAGGGTTTCCCAGGCGCTGCCGTCGACCGCTGCATCGGGCTGGGTCAGGTAGCGGCCGGCGGTGTCGATCAGCACGGCATGATCGGCGAAGTACCAGTCGGCATAGCGGGTGCCGGAGACGTCTTTGGTCAGGCGCTGCTGTTCGCTGCGATTGAGCGGAAAGTCCAGGCCGGAGAAATCCAGCAGGCTAGTCTTGCCGCTACCCTGCGGACCGATCAACAGGTACCAGGGCAGCTCGCTGCGCCATTTCTCGCTGCGCCCGCGGTAGAGGCTGGAGGTCTTCAGGGTGCGCAGCGCCTGCCTGAAGCGATGGCGCAGCTCCTGCTGCTCCTCGCCGATCAGGCCGTCGCGGCGCAGCTGCTCCTGAACGTCCTGGTCCTCGGCGTCGCGCTTTTTGCGCGCACTGGCGCGCCAGCTGGCGAAGACCATGGCCAGCCCCCAGCCGAGAAACAGTACGCTGATGCTCAGCAGGCGGGCAGTCGACGATTCCCAGAACCGGTAGTCGTCGACTGCCAGCAGCGGCCCGACGAACCACACCATGACCGCCAGCAGCAGGACCAGCAGTAGACTCCAGACCCAGGTCCGGCGCAGCACGGCGCCGAGCTTGCCAAAGAACGTCTTCATCTCATTTCATCCCTGAAAAGGTGGAACCGCCGGCATCCATGTCCAGCGAGCGGTAGGGTTGCAGCACGGCCTCGCGTTGTTCGCCGAGCACCCAGGCGAAGCCGCCGTAAATCACCCCGAGACAGACCAGGGTAAACAGCGCCACCATCCACCAGGGCACGATGCGCACCAGACGTCGGCGGGTGTCCTTGAGGCCTTCCCAGTGCGGCGACAGCTCACGCGGTATATCGCCGCGCATCTGGCGAATCTGTCGGTAGAGGCTGTCGCGTACCGCTTCCAGCTCCAGCATGCCGCGCGGAAGCACGCGGTACTTGCCCTCGAAGCCGAGGGACAGGCAGAGGTACATCAGCTCGAGCATCGGCAGGTGCTTGACTGGGTTGCGCGACAGCCGCTCGAGCAGCTGGAAGAACTTCTCGCCGCCGAAGGTCTCGTTGTGGAAGGAGGACAGCAGGCTCATCTGCGACCATTCGCTTTCGTTGCCCCAGGGCGTGGTCACCACGGCCTCGTCGAGCACGGTGCAGAGCACGTAGCGCGCCGCCATCACCTGGCTGCTTTCGGCGCCGTCATGCAGCGCGCGATGCTCGAACAGCTTGATCGCGCTGCTCAACTGGCCGTGCAGGGCTTGCAGGTCTTCGCTTTCCAGGCTGTGCTTGAAGCGCACCACTTCCGACAGCAGCAGCGGCGAGGCGGCGGCCACCAGCGGGTTGAGGCTGATGTTGAAGGTTTCCGCCGGGCGCAGGCGCGCGGCGTAGATCATCCGTTCCTCCAGCTGCTCGAAGCGCGGCGGGGTGTCGAAGTCGGTCAGCGGGCTCTGCGCCGGGGCCTCTCCTGCTCGATTGACGATGACCGTGCGGTCGTCCTGTCCGTAATCCATTTCCTTGATCATGTCGCTCAGTCCCTGACCGCCCAGAATTTCAGTTCGAGCCCGGCGAAGTCACCGGACACATGGAAGGCAAAGCCACCGGAACGCTCCAGCTGCGCCTGGTCCTCGGCACTGAGCTCCAGGGCGAAATAGGTTTTGCCGGCGTGGAAGGGGATCTGCCGCGGCGCCACCGGCAGCGGCTTGAGGCGGATGCCCGGCAGATGCAGGTTGACCAACTGACGGATGCGTTCCACCGGGCCGATCTTCAGGTGCGCCGGCAGCCGTGTGCGCAGGGTTTCCGAATCGCACTGGGCGCTGGCGGCGAGCACGAAGGACGCCGTGCCTAGCAGCTTGTGGTCATGCAGCGGCGATACCTGGATGCCGTACTGACGCTGCTGCAGCAGCAGCTCGATGGCGTGCTGCTCGAGCACCATCGACAATACCTGGCGGATCGCGTCCATCAGCTTGCGGAAGCTCGCGCCCTGATCACTGTGCTGGTAACGGCCATCCAAGCGCGGGCGCTTGCTCTCGCTGGAGAAGGTCGCCAGCTCTCCGAGCAGGCCAAGCAGATCTCGGTAGATCTGCTCCGGATGCACCTGCTCCACGCCCAGGTAGTGGCGCAGCACCGGTTCGTGACGGTTGATCAGCTGCAGCATCATGAAGTCGCCGACCTCGGCGCCACCCACCTTGCCGGTGGCGCTGATTCGCTCGGCAAGGGTATCGCCGCGGTGGGCGAGCATGCTGATCACTTCCTTCAGGCAGGACAGCAGATAGGCGGAGGCCTGGAAGTTGACATAGGTGGGGATGAACTCGGGGTCGAGGCTGATGACCCCGTCCGGCGTGGTGTCCAGCACCTCACACAGCTGCAGTTTCACGTAGGCCTGGTCGCTCTGCTGCTCGCCCAGCAGCAGGCGGAAATCTGGCAGACCGGTGCTGACCTGGCTCGTGCTGCTGTCGCCGGCATTGGAGTCGGCGACGTCCAGTTCGTGGGCGGTATAGCGCGCCAGCACGTCCTTCTGCTCGGGCCGGCGGGTTTCGATGTGGTTGCCGGTGACCAGCGGCAGCGCGAGATAGACCGGAGTGCTGCCGGTATTCGGCGGGATGTCCAGAGCCAAAGGCTCACGCTCGCTGCCCAGCTCGAACAGGGTCCCGTCCGGGAGGATGCCGCTGGCCTGGCTGAGCACCAGCTTGCCCATGTTGAGGAACTGGCGGT
>DAMCQE010000097.1:0-7197 GCA_032105665.1 Pseudomonas sp.
CGAGCATCGGGTGGTCAAGGGCCTGAAGGGCAGCTACATGGGGCCGAAGAACCTCAAGGCTTCGGGTAAGGCGGCTGGCCCGAAGAAGAAAAAGGACGACAAGAAGAAAGATGACAAGAAGAAGACCAAGCCCACCGCCAAGCGTCCGAAGAACGCCAAGCGAGAGCAGCCGTCAGCGGTAGTCAGTCAGGACGGCATGGCGCCGCTCAAGCGCAAGAAGCCGACGGCGGAGTAACCGTCGGCTGGTCGGGGCCTAGCGCTGCGCGTCGGCCGGCGGAATGTCGGCCTCACGTTCGGCTTCCTCGATCTGCTTCAAGCGCTTGTCGTAGGCCTCGCATTCGTCGCCCAACTGGTCGGCGGTGCGCTTGGCCTGCAGCTGCTGGATCTCTTCGTTGATCTCCTTGGCGCGTTCTGGATTGCTCTGAGTGAGCTGGTTGACGCGCTCAGCCAGTTGCTCGGCCTTGGCGTTCACCTCATCTGGAGTGCAAGCCGCATGCACAGCAGGGCTCGCGAGCAGGGCGGCGGTCAGGGTAATCGTCAGTATTTTCATGGCTCGATCCTCTTTTAATCGTTCTGAACTGTGGATCGCTTTCGAGCCGCTTTAGTTCAGCGCGAACCCCGTGGCACCAGAGGCGGTCGGTATGTACAAGCGCCTCGTTTCTGGGGCGAACACTTGTCACGGGAGAACGGCCATGAGCTACAACTGGGATCTGATCCAGCGTCTGCTGCATGAAGTCCAGACCAGCGCCAACGACAGCTTCAAGCCGCGTCGCTATGCCGAAGAGCATGCTGCGCAGTTGGAAAGTGACGGCCAACCGATGCCGAATCTGGATAGCCTGCGCGCCGAAGCTGCCGACTATGAAAGCCTGTTGTTCGAAGGTGGATTTATCGTCACTCGCCCAGAAGAGCAGGGTGGCAACGGCGAGAACTTCGTTCTGACCGAGCGTGGTTCGCGCTTGCTAGCGATGCTGGATGACCCCCAGGGCGACAGGCATCGTCAGCGCCTGGCAGACAAGGGTGAAGCAGCCCTGGTGCCGGAAGTGTTCGATGAGCTGGCCAGCGGTCATTCCTGACTCTGCCAGCTATAGGCGAAAGCCGTCGACGATATAGCCGGCAAGCGTTTCGCTGACCGGCGAGTGCTGCTGCGGATTGCGTAGCAGCACGATACTGCTTTGCGGCAGGCGGGGCAGGCCTTCTGCCTCGCCAAGTATCTGTAATTCCGCGGGTATCAGGCTCTGCAACTGAGCGGTCAAGGCCAGTCCCGCGCCCACCACGGCCATGATCGCCGAGAGACTCGGGCTCGTGTAGGCGATTCGATACTCGATCTCCCGTGCGTCCAGCGCATTGCAAACCCAGGCGCGACAGAAGCAATCGGTGTTGAAGGTGGCCAGCGGCAAGGGGCGGTGCTCTTGCAGGTTGAACCCCGGAGCCGCTGCCCAGACGATATGCTCCTGGCGCAGCAGCTGACCGATTTCGGTGCCTGGTTCGCGGGTGACGATGCTCAAGTCGAGATCGCGTCGCTGCAGCAGCTGGCTCGATGGCTCGCAATGCACCTCGACTTGGACCAGCGGAAAGGCCTGGGCAAAACGTGCGAGGATGCCGGGCAAAAAACGCATGACATAGTCGTCCGGCGTGCCGATTCGTACGGCACCGACCATGTGCGGTTGGCGCAGAGTGGTCATGACTTCGCCATGCAGCTTCAGTATTCGACGAGCAAAGCCCAAGAGTATCTGCCCCTCGGCCGTGAGCTTGACCTGCCTCCCGTTGCGTTCGAATAGCGGACGCTGCAACACGTCCTCTTCGAGACGCTTCATCTGCATGCTCACCGCCGACTGGGTGCGATTAACTGCCGCCGCCGCGCGCGTGAAACCGCCGTGATCTGCGATGGCGACGAAGCTGCGCAACAGCTCGGTATCGATATTTGGGTAGTTCGCCATTCATCAATCCTCGAGATGCAAGGCATCAGAAACATTCGTTGGATTGATGTTAAACCCAGCGCAACACTGGCGCCATTCCAACAGGAGGGTGCCGCGATGAGCACGCATAAAATCGCTTCGCAAACATTCCCACAGACGAAGGGGGCGAGGGCCTCTGCATCGCAATTGTTGTTGCGCGCCTGGCGAATGCTGCGGCGCTGGAACCAGCTGGCGCGGCAACGGCATCAGTTGGCGGGACTGAGTGACGAGATGCTCAAGGACATCGGCCGCAGTCGTGCTGATGTCGAATGGGAAGCCAGCAGGCCGTTCTGGGATGACCCGGACCGCCGCTGATCAGTGGCCCAGGACCAGCTTTTGAATGCCTAGCGAAAGACTGACGGTGACCAGCATGAGGGCGAACAGACGCTGCAGCAGGCTGCTGTTGAGGTACTGCGCCAGGCGATTGCCTGCCAGTACTCCGAATGCGCCTCCTAGCGCCAAGCCGCCGAGAAGAGGGAATGGGGGCTCGGCGTCGGTGAGATAGAGCAGAAAGCCGCCGCCGCTGACTACCGCGATCACTGCCATTGATGTGGCCATGGCACTGAGCAGCGACAGTGAGGTGAACCAGAGTAGCGCCGGAACGATGAGAAAGCCCCCGCCGACACCCATCAGTCCCGATAGCAGGCCCACACCTACGCCGATGCCCAACAGTGCCAGGTGGCGGTCCTCGGCATTTTCCTTGGCTGGCAGGTTGGCGCCGCGCCACATGCGCCAGGCCGACCACAGCACCAACAGGCAAAAGCCGATGATCAGCCAGCGTTCGGGAATGAACTGTCCCAGCCATTGGCCTGCGGCGTTGCCCGGCAGGCCGCATATGGCCAGCAACAGCACAGGACGCCAGGCGACCTGTCCCAGGCGCGCACGAGGTATTGCGCCGATCAATGCCGACATCGCTACCGCCCCGAGACTGACGCCGATGGCGTCTCGTAATGGCAAGTGCAGGCTAAGGAGCAGGGGTAGGGCGACCAGTGAGCCGCCTGCCCCGGTGAGCCCCAGCAGCAGCCCGAGAATCAGGCCGATGCCCAGCGCTTCGAGGAGCAAAATATCCATCAGGCAGCGCCGATGTGCGGTGACGTCATGGTGGAAATCTTGTGCATTGCGTGCTCCATTTCAGCGCTCCGACACCCATGTTGTTTGTGCGTCTGCAACCGCGGGCGTTCCCCTGGAGCACAAGCGAGGACGTGCGCTGGCATCGCGTGTCTGCAGGTGAAGTCTGCGAGCAGTCAGGGCGACAGTGCTCGACGCAGGCTGAAAGCGCCACGCAGCTCGCCTTCGCGGAAACCTCTTGCCTGATCCTGTGGATAGCGCTGCTCAAGCAGGCTCAGTAGTTCAGGCCTGATGTCCGGGCCGTGGCACCCCAGGCAGGCCGCGGCGGTGCCGATGGCCTGCATGTAGCGGTACTCGCCATCAACCACCTCGTCGCGCTTGAGCTGTGCGAGCGGTTCGCCGGCGGCGGATCGTTGAGCGAATTGCTCAAGGACGGATCGCTCCCAGGCATCCGGCGCGTTGTCCGGGTTGCGCAGCTTGAGCGCGGTGCGCCCGACCTGCCACGGGGCCTGACTGTGCTGCAGCGCGATCTCGGGAGCGAGCAGTTGGCACGCCTCGACCGCCTGGCCTGGACCGCCTTCGGCCATGGCCTGCTTGACCGTGGCGAGTAGCTGCTGCTGAAACGCAGGGATCAGGCTGGCGGCCTCGTTGCGCAGTTGGTCGGTATCGCTCGCAGGTGCGGCATGAAGGTTGAGGGTGAGCAAGCCAAGTGCGAGCAAAGATAGCGATTTCATCAGGCCTCCGGAAATCAGCTGCCGCGGATCAGTTTACGCAGCAGGAAGCGATTGGGATGGCAGGCTTCGGCCACGTCTCGAGGCAGCGGCAGCGGCTCATTATCCAGCCAAGCGGCCAATAGTTCGCCGGACAGTGGCGCACTGATCATGCCGCGTGAGCCATGGGCGGTATTCACGTAAAGCCCGGTCAGCCACGGACAGCTGGCGTGCTGAGGCTGGCGGGCATTCTTGCCGAGTGCAGCGTAGGTCTCGGCGAACGCCTGTGGCTCAGCAAGTGGCCCGATCAGTGGCAGGTAATCCGGGCTCGTGCAGCGAAATGCTACGCGACCCTGAAGTGTTTCGGTTCGCTGCGGGTCCGCCTGGAGGCGGCCATACAGGTCGCTCGATATCTGCTCGAGCATTTCCAGGTTGGCCTGGTGCTCGGCAACGCTGGGCGCATCGTCGGTCTGCTGGAAGTTGAAGCTGGCACCTAGCGTGTGCGTACCCTCTCGCGGCGGTGCGACATAGCCCTTGGCGCAGAGCACGGTGCGCAGCTGGCTGCTCTGGGTGGTCGCCGAAAGGCAGGAGATCTGCCCGCGTATGCGCTTGAGCGGTAGCCAGGCGCTCTGGCTGAAGCGCACTGCGTCCGCGGCGCCGGCCAGTATCACTACCGGCGCCTCGGCTAATACCGTTTCGCCACTCAGCACGTGCCAGCGGGAGCCGGCACGCTTTAGCTCAAGGGCTTCACGATGCTTGCGCAGCTCGATACCCGGCTGCTGCAGCAGCCAACGACATAGTGCGGGCGGGTTGGCCCAGCCGGCATCCGGATAGAACAGTCCACCATCCGGCAGCGCGACTCCAGCGAGCTCTTCAGCACGTTCCCGCGACAGCGGATGGACCAATTCGGGAGGGAACGCTGCTGCCAGTTCCGCCTGGCGTTCGCGCTCCTTGTCGTCGTAGATCACTTGCAGCACGCCGCAGGCCTGCCAGTCTTTGCCGGATTGCAGGTTGCCAAGCAGTCTGCGTGTGTAGCTGAAGCCGCTGACCACCAGCCGCGATAGCGCGGTGCCGTGGGCGGAAAGTTTTAGATAGAGCACGCCTTGCGGATTGCCCGAGCCTTCCTGCGCTGCCTCTGCATGGCGCTCGAGTACCGTCACCCGCCACCCTCGGGCAGCCAGCGATGCGGCTGTTGCGCAGCCAGCAAGCCCGGCGCCGATGACTACCGCGTGGCGCTCGGCAGGCACCCAGACTGGGCGAGCGAACCAGGGCTTGTCTGTCAGGGTGTTGCTGACCGTTCGCAGACATCCGCGCAATATTTCGCGCTTGTGCCCGTAGCCCGGCACGCGCTGCATGTCGAAGCCGACGTCTGTCAGCCCGCGTCGCACGAAGCCGGCGCTGGTGAAGGTGCCCAGGGTTGCACCCGGCGCAGATAGTCTGGCCAGTTCGGCAAACAGCGCCGGTTGCCACATTTGCGGGTTCTTCGCTGGAGCGAATCCATCGAGGAACCAGGCGTCGACTTGCGCATCCAGGCTCGGTAGGCATTCGAGCACGTCGCCGATCAGCAGAGTCAGCACCACGCGCCCGCCGGCGAAGACGAAACGTTGATAGCCTGGATGCAGCGCGACGTACTGTTGCAGCAGCTGTTCTGCCTGCACCTGCAGTTCCGGCCACAGTGCCAGCGCGCGCTCCAGGTCGGCATGGGTCAGGGGGTGCTTTTCGACGCTGACAAAGTGCAGGCACGCCTGCGAATCGGCGGTGCGTTCGAACAGGTGCCAGGCACAGAGGAAGTTCAGCCCCGTGCCAAAGCCGGTTTCGCCGATTACCAGATGCTGGTTGCCGTGTAGAGCGGCGAAGCGCTGCGTGAGGTCGTTCTGCGCCAAGAACACATGTTCGGTTTCGGCCAAGCCGCTAGCGCGGGAGAAGTACACATCGCCGTACTGGCGTGATTGCGGCTGGCCGTTCTCGTCCCAGTCGAGGTCGGCATGCTGGAAAGCATCGGAGGCGGGTCGATCGGTCATGGTGATTCCTGAATGGGCCAGGCGGCCGGGCGTCTCGCCGACCGCCCGGTACTGCCGGTCAGCTGTCGGCGTGGGCTTGCTGTTCCAGCCGGACGATGGCTGCGTCTAGCTCGTCCAATGCGGCTTCGCTAGCCGGATGGTTCTGTTTGAGCAGCGTTTCGCTCTGCTGGCAGGCGTTGCGCAATTGAGGCACGCCGCAGTAACGGGTGGCGCCGTGCAGGCGGTGCACGCGTTCGATCAGCGCCTGACGATCACCTGCCTGACGCGCTTCACGGATCGTACGGCGGTCGCTTTCCAGCGACTGCAGCAGCATGCCAAGCATGTCATCGGCGAGATCTGCCTTGCCAGCAGCCAAACGCAGACCTTCTTCTTCGTCGAGTACTTTCAGATTGAGCTCGGGTTGCGAAGTCTGGTCGGCGGAGTGCTGCGGCTGGCTTCGCAGAGCCAGTCCGGTCCACTTCAATACCACCTGCGCCAGTTGCCGATCGCTGATGGGCTTGGTCAGGTAGTCGTCCATGCCGCTCTGCAGCAGCGAGCGTTTCTCGTTTGCCAGCGCGTGAGCGGTGAGCGCGATGATCGGCAGTGGCGTGCTGCCCTCTACATGTTCCCAGTGGCGTATGGCTTCGGTGGTCTGTCGCCCGTCCATGCCGGGCATCTGCACATCCATCAGCACCAGATCGAAGGTGTGTTGCTTGGCTGCTTCCAGCGCAGCGAGCCCGTTGTCTACCGCGACGACCTCGGCGCCCATGTCGCCGAGAAGGGTTTTCACCAGCAGCAGGTTGGCCGGGTTGTCATCCACGCAGAGTACGCGTGCCGCACGACTTGGCGCGGCTGCAGCAGGCTCGGCGTAAGCCTGGTTCGGACGCACCAGCTCCAGCAGCACGCGCTGCAGTTTGCGGGTGCAGGCCGGCTTGCCCTGCAGCTGCGTATAGCTATGAACTTCCGGCAATGTGTCGTGGTAATGCGCCTGTTCTGTAGTGGGGCAGAGCACCACGCACTTGCAGCCGAGCGCTTCGATTTCCATTAGTCGGTCGCCGAGGGCTTCAGGCTCGATTTCACGACTGGTGACGCCGAGTACGGCCAGATCAATCAGCTGGCTGCCCTGGCGCTGGGCGGAGATCGCTTCCTGCATCTGGCCGAGCGAGTCGAAGGTATGTACTTCGAGCCCAAGGCTTTCCAGCTGATGCTGCAATGCCTGACGGGCCAGCGGATGCTGTTCCAGCAGTGCAATGCGACGTCCCTGCAGGGCGGGGTGGGGCAGGTCTTCGATGTCATCACGGGCCTTGGGCAGGCTGAGGCTGATCCAGAATTCCGAGCCTTCATCGGGAATACTGTCAACGCCGATCTCACCGCCCATCTGCTCGATCAGGCGCTTGGAAATCACCAGCCCGAGGCCGGTGCCGCCGGGCTGGCGCGACATGGAGTTGTCCGCCTGGCTGAAGG
>DAMCQE010000098.1:0-7079 GCA_032105665.1 Pseudomonas sp.
GCTGCGACTCGCAGACCAGTGTCAAACTGGACACTCCGGCGCAGAAGGCGTCCTATGGTATCGGCCTGAACATGGGCAAGAGCCTTGCGCAGGAGGGTATGGATGATCTCGACTCCCAGGCTGTTGCGCAGGGTATTGAAGATGCCATCGGCAAGAAGGAGCAGAAGCTCACCGATGAGCAGCTGATGGAAGCTTTCACCTTCCTGCAGACCCGTGCCGAAGAGCGCATGGTTGAGATGAATGCCAAAGCGGTCGAGGCTGGCAAGAAGTTCCTCGAAGACAACGCCAAGCGTGAAGGCGTGAAGACCACCGAATCCGGCCTGCAGTACGAAGTCGTCAAGGCGGCCAAAGGCCGTCAACCGACCGAGAACGACGTGGTGACCGTGCACTACGAGGGCAGCTTGACCGACGGCACCGTCTTCGATAGCTCGATCAAGCGCGGCAGCCCGATCGATCTGCCGGTCGGCGGTGTGATTCCAGGTTGGGTCGAAGGTCTGCAGCTGATGCATGTGGGCGAGAAGTACAAGCTCTACATCCCGAGCGAACTGGCCTACGGCGAGCAGAGCCCGAGCCCGCTGATCCCGGCCAACTCGGTGCTGGTCTTCGATCTCGAGCTGCTGGATATCAAGGGTGACGAGGCCGAGCAGCCCGCAGCCGAGCAGCCTGCTGAAGCAGCCGAGCAGGAATAAGCGGTTCTCTTCGCTGCAAACGAAAACGCCCCGATCTAGTCGGGGCGTTTTTATATGGGCTTGCTACTGAATCAGTCGTCCATCTGCGACTGCAGGTAGTTTTCCATGCCCACCTTGTCGATCAGGCTCAACTGCGTCTCCAGCCAATCGATGTGTTCCTCCTCGGATTCGAGGATGTCTTCCAGCAGCTCGCGACTGCCGTAGTCGCCGACGCTTTCGCAGTAAGCGATGGCGACCTTCAGATCCTGCACGCCACCTTGCTCCAGCCTGAGGTCGCACTCGAGCATCTCGCGAGTGTTCTCACCGATTAGCAACTTGCCCAGATCCTGCAGATTCGGCAGGCCTTCCAGAAATAGGATGCGCTTGATCAGCTTGTCCGCATGCTTCATCTCGTCGATGGATTCTTCGTACTCATGCTTGCCGAGCTTGCCGAGACCCCAGTCCTCATACATGCGCGCGTGCAGGAAGTACTGGTTGATGGCTACCAGCTCATTGCCGAGGATCTTGTTGAGGTGCTGAATGACCAGCTTGTCGCCTTTCATGTAGTTAGCCTGCCTGACGCGGTGGGAATGCAAGCAGTCTGGCCACGCTCAGGCGACCTGTCAAACCTAAGTCATTGAATGCTAAAGCTAAACCCTAGCGAGAATAGTTGCGTTCCGCATCCTTCTGAGCAACTTGCTGATTTGCAGGCAAAAAAAAGCCGGGCATGGCCCGGCTTCATGGCTTCAGTCTGTCAAGCCTGAACAAAACTGGCAGGGTAGGCGAGGGAGGCCTGGGCACTTTGCACGTTGCTGAGCGTCTCGCGCACGACCTGCTTGGCGACGCAGGCGCACTTGCCGCACTGGGTGGCGACGCCGGTCGTTTCCCGTACTTCACGGTAGCTGCAGCAGCCTTCGTAGATGGCATCGCGAATCTGGCCGTCGGTTACACCCTGGCAAAGACAGACGTACATAGAAGCACTACCCGTTGAATTCGTTGACGGTTGGGATGCTAATCAGAATGAGAATAATTGTCAAAGTTCGTTCGTCGGGGTTTCTCCTGATGAGCGTATTTTTCCGTTCGTACCGACGGTGTCGAAGGCCGCAGCGAAGATCGGTGTTGACCGCTTTGCGGTAGACTGCGCGCCTTTTCGCAACGGAGGCCGTTCATGGCCCTGCAAGCCACACCATATAAAGTCGAGCTGAATCTCACGGACCTGGACCGCGGGGTATACGAGAATCTGCGCTTTACGGTCGCCAAACACCCGTCGGAAACCGAAGAACGCCTCGGCGTGCGATTGATTGCCTATGCGCTCTGGTATAGCGAGCAGCTGGCCTTTGGCCGCGGCCTCTCTGATGTGGACGAGCCAGCACTCTGGGAAAAGAGTCTGGATGGCCGCGTCCTTCATTGGATCGAAGTGGGTCAGCCGGATGCAGAGCGATTGACCTGGTGTTCGCGACGAGCCGAACGCGTCAGCCTGGTTGCCTATGGCAATCTACGCGTCTGGCAGGGCAAGGTGATCGATGCGGTGAAGGGATTGAGGAATCTGTCCATTGCCACCATCGACTCGGAGTCACTTGCCGCGTTAGTTAAGGACTTGCCGCGTAGTCTGCAGTGGGGCGTTATGATCAGTGATGGCACGTTGTTCATCACCGATGAGCGTGGCCAGTTCGAAGTGAAGCTGGGTTGGTTGCTCGGCGAGCGCTGAGAGCGCCCGCCGTGCCAGTCACGCTTGCCAGAACTCCAGCAGCGCATTGAACGACATCACCACCCCGACCGCCGTGGCCAGCATGGCCAATATGCCGAACACCAGCATCCAGGTGGGGTGACGGTAGGCGTCGCCGACGATGTTCGTTTTGCGCGGCGAGCAATATGCAGCCCAGCGCCAGCGGTAGCACCAGGGCATTCAGTGTGCCCGCCACCACCAGAACCTTCACGGGCTGGCCGACCAAGCTGTAGATGAGCGTCGAGCAGGCCATAAAGGCGATCACCACACGCTGGTTATGCCGGCGGATGCTGTCATGCAGCGAGTACATGAAGGTCACACTGGTATAAGCGGCGCCGATCACCGATGAAACCGAAGCGGCCAGCAGCACTACGCCAAAGATCTTGTAGCCGATGGTGCCCATCGAATGGGAAAACACCGACGCAGCGGGGTTGCTCGGGTCGAGAGTCAGGCCCTGGCTGACGACACCGAGGGCTGCGAGGAACAGGCAGATGCGCACGACGCCGGTGGTAGCGATACCGATCACGGCCGCGCGGGTTACCAGCCTGACATTCTCTACACCAGTGATGCCGGCCTCTACCAGGCGATGGCCACCGGAAAACGATATGTAGCCGCCGACCGTGCCGCCCACCAATGTCACGATCGGCAGCAGCAGGATCAAAGGGTCGTCCGGATTGAAGCTGCGACTCATCGCTTCGAGCAGCGGTGGATTCGACTGCAGCATGGCGTAGCCGATCATGCACAGCATCACCAGGCCAAGGACTTGCATCACCGAGTCCATCACGCCCTTGGCGTTGCGCAGCAGGAAGATGCCGATGATCAGCACGGCGGCGATCAACGAGCCGATTATCGACGGGATGCCGAAGATCACATTCATCGCCAGGCCGGCGCCACCGATGTTGCCGATGTTGAAGGCGATGCCGCCAAGCACGATGAAGGCGGATATCAGATGGCCGACACCGGGTATCACGCGGTTGGCGACGTCCTGGCCGCGCAGGTTGGCAACGGTGATCACCGCCAGATATTAAGCTGGGCACCGATGTCGATGAGCAAAGAGATCAGGATCGCGAAGGCGAAACTCGCCAGATACTTCTCGGTGAACAGCGACGTTTGGGTCAGAAACGCGGGTCCGATGGACGAAGTCGCCATGATGAAAATGGCGCCGCGCAGGACGTTGCGCTGGGCGGGAGTGCCGCGTTCGGCTTGTGTGGCTTGCATTGGATACCTTCTTTTTCTTGGCGTTGGGGCAGGTAGAAATGCGCCCGGGTCATACCCGGCAATGTTGTTCTTGTAGGAATAACTGGCTGCTGGTCAGCGGCTCCTTATGAGCGACTACCGCCACTGGGCTAGCAGTTCGCGGTGCGCGCGTTGCGCGGCCTCCAGTGAAATCGGTTTGAGCCTAAGAGGGGTACCGGGCAGGCACTGCGCCAGCTGGGCCACCGCCGCAGGTGTCAGCGCGCCGAGGCGTGGATAGCCGCCGATTGTCTGGCGGTCGTTGAGCAGGATGATCGGCTGCCCGTCGGCCGGAACCTGGATCGCCCCCAGCGGCACGCCTTCGGAAATCATGGATGAGCGCGTGCTGTGAAGCGCGGGGCCGAGCAAGCGCACGCCCATGCGGTCGGCTCGTTGATCGACTGTCCAGTCGCTGTTGAAGGCATCGAACAGGCTCTGGCCGCTGAAATCACCAATCTGCGCGCCGAGCACGACCGCCAGGGTCGGGCTCGATAGTGGGGTGACGGTTTGCACTGGCAGCTCTCGGGGAGCAGCAGAAACACCACCGAGCCAGTGCAAGCGGTCGCCCTCGGCCAGCGCTTGGCCGTCACCGGCCAAGCCGCCGAGTTGCTCGCGCCGGACCGTGGCGTAGCTCCCCAACACCGGTGTCGCCTGGAAGCCGCCTGGTGCCGCGAGATAGGCGCGAACGCCTCGCTTTGGATGCGCGAAGGCAAGCAGCTGACCCTTACGGACCTCGAAGCTGCGCCCCGGCGCAATGGCCTCGTCATCGAGCGCGGCGCCAAGATCGGCGCCGCAGATCGCCAGGCAGGTATCGGTATGCGCGCGAAGGCTGAAATTCCCCAGCGTGATTTCCACCGTCGCGGCCTGCACCGGATTGCCAAGCAGCCAGTTGGCCCAGCTGTGGGACACCCAGTCCACCGGCCCGCCCTGGGTCACACCGAGATGGCGTACGCCCATACGGCCGCTGTCCTGCAGGCTGGCCAGTGCGCCAGCGCGTTCGATAAGCAGGCTCATGCAGCGGTCTCCTCGAAGGGGCTGTCGTCACCGCCCAGGCGGACGAATTCGGCGCGCTCGATGGGCATGAAGCGCACCCGGTCGCCTGGCTGCCAGAGGCTGTAGCCGTCGAGCTCGCGGTCGAACAGACGAACCGGGCTGCGCCCGATCAGATTCCAGCCGCCCGGCGAAACCAGTGGGTAGATCGCTGTCTGCCGATCGGCGATGCCCAGGCTGCCCGCCGGCACCTGCTTGCGCGGTGTGGCCAGGCGCGGGCTGGCCAGACGCTCATCGACCAGCCCGAGAAAGGCGAAGCCCGGTGCGAAGCCGAGGGCGAAGACCTGATAGATATGCGCGCTGTGTTGCTCGATCACGCCAGCTACACCGAGTCCGCTGCGCTTGCCTAGCGCTCGTAGCTCGGGGCCGACGCTGGCGTCGTACCACACCGGGATCTCATGCTGGCGCGCGGTTTCGGCGGCGGCGGGCTGTAGACCCGCGGGCGCTTGGTGAAGGTGCTGGCGAGCCTGCAGGTCGTCCAGTTGGGTCAGGTCGTAATGCACCAGCAGCGTGGTGTAGGAGGGCACCAGATCGACCAGTGCCGCGCCGAAGGTTTCGCGCACACGCTGACTGGCGGCGAGCATCCAGGGCATGTTGCCTTCGTCGATCTGATCGAACAGGCGCAACAACAGGCTGTCGACGCCGACCACTTCGATCCGCGGCTTCATGCGGGAAGCGCTTGCAGCGCGTGGCGGATGCGCTGGACGGCGGCTATGGAACCGGCGTTGTCGCCATGCACGCAGAGGGTATCGGCCTGCAGAATCAGCGCGCTGTCATCGCTCGCGATCAGCGCCTCGCCCTTGGCCAGGCGCAGGGCCTGGTCGGTCACGGTTTCTGCATCGTGGTGGACGGCGCCTGGCAGGCTGCGCGAAACAAGCATGCCGGCGGCGTCATAGGCGCGGTCGGCGAACACCTCGAACCACAGGGTGATGCCCATTTCCGCTGCCAGCGCCTGGCTTGCGCTGTTGTCGCGGGTGGACATCAGCATCAGCGGCAGGTTGGCGCTGTAGGCCTTGATGGCGCTCATCACTGCGCGCAGCAGGTCGGGCTGGCGCATCATGTCGTTGTACAGCGCACCGTGGGGTTTGACGTAGCGGACCTGCGTGCCTTCAGCGCGGCAGATGCCGTCGAGCGCGCCGATCTGGTAGAGCAGCATGTTCTCCACTTCGGCTGGGCTGCAGGCCATGGAGCGCCGGCCGAAGCCGACCAGATCCGGATAGGCCGGATGGGCGCCGATGCGCACATCATGCTTGCGTGCCAACGCGACCGTGCGCCGCATGATCTGCGGATCGGACGCGTGGAAGCCGCAGGCGACATTGGCGCAGTCGATGAAAGGCATCACCTCGGCATCCAGGCCCATGGTCCAGGCGCCGAAGCTTTCCCCTATGTCGCAATTGAGTAAGAGACGACTCACGATGGCTGTTCCTTTCGAAATGGACTGGTGTGTGTGCGGCGGTGTCGAGGTTCTATGCACTGATAAAATATTGATAAATTATCAACGTATTTCTTCCGTCGGGCGTCTGAAGTGCCTGAACGGACATTGCTGTATCCTTGCCCGCCTCATCGATACGAACGGCGCTGCCGCTTCATCAATCAGGAACTCAAGATGGTTGACGCCAAAAGCCCCGGCCCGTTGCGATCTTCGATCGTCGCTTCGGCGCACCTCGCCGAGCAGTCCCAGGAGCTGTCTGAACTGGAGTACGGCATCATCGTCGCCAGCGCCGCGCTGATGCGCTGGATGGAGCGCTGCATGCAGGCCTGCGGCACGGTGGAAATGAATGCACTGGACGTCATGGTGCTGCACAACCTCACCAGCCGGGGGCGGGCCAAGCGACAGGCGGATATCTGCCTGCTGCTCAACGTGGAAGATACTCACACGGTCACCTATGCCTTGAAGAAGCTCGGCAAGCTGGGTCTGGTGGAAGGCGCCAAGCAGGGCAAGGAAATGTTCTATCGCACCACTGACAAGGGGCGCGCGCTCTGTCAGGAGTACGCCGACATCCGCCGCGAATGCCTGATCGCCTCGTTCGAGAACCTCAACATCGACCCCGATGAAATCCATCGTCTGGCCGGCATGCTGCGTGCCATGTCCGGGCTGTACGACCAGGCCGCTCGCGCCGCCACCTCCCTGTAAACGACCTTCACCGAGCCCGGAATTCCATGCGTATCGAACCCCGCCCCCTGCCCGAGCAGCTGCCCAACCTCGGCGAGCTGCCGCCGCTGCTGCAGCGCCTCTACGCGGCCCGTGGCGTGACCTGCGCTGAGGAGCTGGACAAGGGGCTGGCGCGGTTGATTCCTTATAAGCAGCTCAAGGGCATCGATGCGGCGGTGGAGCTGCTGGTCGAGGCGCTGGAAAAGCGCCAGCGCATCCTGTTCGTCGGCGATTTCGATGCCGATGGCGC
>DAMCQE010000099.1:0-6519 GCA_032105665.1 Pseudomonas sp.
AGCTGGCCGATGGCATGCTCGAGCTGGTGCAACAGTTCTGGGCGCGGCGGCGGGCGTGATTGCTGCAGTCTGTCGCTTGGACGGGACAGACTGATATCAGAGTGGCATCATGCGCTCGTCGGCGCTTATTAAATGACGCCGGTTGGCTGGCACTTCGCTGGCCATTGCCGCGCCGACGAGGCATTTCCACATGATGCGCGCCTTACTGCTGATGGTCGCCTGCCTGACGTTGCTGCCCTGGACCGGCAACGCGATGGCGGCTGAGCCATCGCCGGTGCTGCAGACGAGGGGGGCGGCGACGCTGCAGGTCGGCGCAGTGGAATACCTGCTGGGCAGGCCGGACGCGGATTTCACCCAGATCGCCGCAGCGGATCTGCCCTGGCAGCGGCTGAACAGACCCAACCTTGGCAAACAGCGCGACGGTGCCTGGCTGCGCCTCCGGCTGCATAACACGGGCGACGCCGCGAAGCGCTGGTACCTGCTGCTGAAATGGCCGGTGCTCGACCGCGTCGCGGTGCGCCTGTATTACCCGGACAGCGACCGCTGGGGTCAATCCATGCTGGCCGGGGATGCCGTGGCACTGAGCAGCCGACCGCTGGCCGACCATCACTTCGTCTACCCACTCGAGCTGCCGGCGGGCGAGCGAGCGGTGGTCTATCTGCAGCTGCAGGCCAGGGAAACCCTCGCCCTGCCGCTGGAGCTGATCGACGAAAAGCAGCTGATCGAGGGCAAGCTCCGCGACGTCACGCTGGTCAGCCTGTTCTTCGGCGGCATCCTGGTGATCGTGCTGTACAACTGCAGCCTGCTGATCTTCACCCGCGACGGCAGCTACTTCCTCTACGTGCTTTACCTGCTCAGCGCGGTGTTCTACGTGCTGACCATTACCGGCTTCGGCCAGCTCTACCTCTGGCCGGAAATTCCCGAGCTGTCGGCACGCTTCTACGGCCTTTCCGCGGCGCTGTGCTTCTTCACGCCGATGCTGTTCGCCCTGCGCTTTCTCGGCATACGCCGCTATGGCGGCTGGGTCTGGGCGGTGTCCATCAGCCTGACCGGCTACTGGGGCGTGGCGGTGCTCACGCTGCTGCTGGCACCGACCCTGGCGCGCTATCTGTTCATGGACAGCGTCGCGCTGCTGCATTGCGTCGTGACCATGGCCGTGACGCTCAACCTGTGGATGCGCGGCAATCCGTCCGCGCGGCTGTTCAGCATCGCCTGGAGCACCTTGCTCGGCTTCACCGTGGTCAACCTGCTGGCGCTCAATGGCACCTTGCCACTCAACGCCTGGACGCTGAATGGCCAACTGATCGGCATGTTCGCCGAGTTCGTGCTGCTATCCATGGCGCTGGCCGAGCGCATCAACGTCGAGCGCAACCGGCGCATCGCCGCGCAGCAACTGGCATTGCACGCCTCGGAATCGCTGGCCGAGGAGCGCGCACTGCGCTTGCAGGCCAAGCAGGAGGCGCTGGATCTGCAACTGCGCGCCAACGAGGTGCTCGAAGCGCGGGTGTACGAACGCACCCGTGCGCTGGAAGAAGTCCGCCACGGCCTGGAAGCCGCCAACGCCGAACTGATGCGCTTGAGCACCACCGATTCGCTGACCCAGCTGGCCAACCGCCGGCGTTTCGATCGTCTGCTGGACGAGGAAATCCGCCGCGCGCGGCGCGCCGACAGCCCACTGTCGGTGTTGCTCGCCGATATCGATCACTTCAAGCGGGTCAACGACAGCTACGGCCACCCCTTCGGTGACGAGTGCCTGCGCCAGGTCGCGGCAGTGCTCGCCGCCCACTGCCAGCGCGCCGGCGACGTCGCGGCGCGCTATGGCGGTGAGGAGTTCGTCGTCCTGCTGCCGGGGCTCGACGCCGAACAGGCCGTCGCCCTGGCGGAATCGATCCGCTGCACGATCGCGCACCTGCAGCTGCAGCATGGCGAACAGCCGGTGGCGCTGACCATCAGCCTTGGCGTCGCCACGCTGACCCCCTCGCTCGTCGTGCCGGCCGATCTGCTGGCGGCGGCGGATGCGGCGCTCTATCAGGCCAAGAACGCTGGTCGCGACCAAGTGGCTCTGGCCGCTGAGGTCAATGCTGGCGAGCAGACTCCGGCCCTCAACGCTTGAGCGGTATGAAACGGTCCTGCGCGAGGTCCGCGCGGCTCGCTGGCATGCCCTGAAAAAAGGGACCGCCCGCTGCGCGCCTAAATACAAAAAGTTACATACAATGACCCGCTTCAGGCTCCGGTCGCACGGCGGGGCCGCGCCGATACCACCACGTCCTTCCGAGCGCTTCCGGCTCGATTCCGGCGGCGCTACCGGCCATGAGAAATCGATGCCGTTCAATGCACTGCTGATCCTGTGCTTCATGCTTCTGCTTGGTGCTGCGCCGGGCCGGGCTGTGGCCGAAGACAGCCTGATGATCGAAAGCCGGCACGCTCCCGGGCTGCAGGTTGGCCAGCCGGAGTACGCGCTTGGCCGGCTGGAGGCTGGCTTCGACCAGGCACGCAGCGACGACCGGGGCTGGCAGCCGCTGCAGGTACCCAATCTGCTCCGTCAGCCAGCAGGCGCATGGCTACGATTCCCGGTGCACAACCTCCAGGCAAATGCCAGCAGCTGGTATCTGTTGCTCAAGTGGCCCGTGCTCGACCGCGTTACGCTGCGCGTCTACTACCCGCGGCAGGACCGATGGGGTGAGCCCATGGTCGCTGGCGATACGCTGGCGATACGCTGGCGGTCAGTCAGCGGCCGGTGGTCGATCACAACCTGGTCTTCCCGCTGAGCCTGCAGCCCGGCGAGCAGGCGGTGGTCTATCTGCAGCTGGAGGCCAGCGAACTAATGGTGCTGCCGCTGGAGCTGGTCGACGAGGCGAACTTCATCGAAGGCAAGGTGCTCGACACGACGCTGTTCAGCCTGTTCTTCGGCGGCATGATCGTCATCGTGCTGTACAACCTGAGCCTGCTGATTTTCACCCGCGACCTCAGCTACCTGCTGTACGTGTTGTATCTGCTCAGCGCAATGTTCTACGTTGGCACCATGAGCGGCTTCGGCCAGCTGGTGTTGTGGCCCGGCGCACCGCCGTTCTCGGCGCGCTTCTACACGCTGTCGGCAACTTTGTGTTTCCTTACTCCGCTGCTTTTCGTCGTACGCTTTCTGCAGGTTCGCCAGTACGGCGGCTGGGTCTGGCACATCACCTGGGTGCTGGGCTGCTACTGGATCACGGTGCTGTTGGCGGTGCTGCTGATTCCGGAGCATGCACACTGGCTGTTCATGGAATACGTGGCGCTGCCCTACTGCCTGATCAGCCTGGCGGTGACGCTCACGTTGTGGGCCCGTGGCAACGTATCGGCGCGGCTGTTCAGCATCGCCTGGATAACGCTTCTGGGTTTCACCGTCATTCACCTTCTGGCGCTGTGGGGCTACATGCCACTCAATCGCCTGACGCTGCATGGCCAGCTGGTAGGCATGTTCATCGAGTTCGTGCTGCTATCGATGGCGCTTGCCGAACGGATCAACCTGGAGCGCAATCAGCGCATCGCCGCCCAGCAGCTGGCGCTGGAGACCTCGCGCAGCCTGGCCGACGAACGCGAGCAGCACCTGCAGGCCAAGCAACAGGCACTGCTGATCCAACAGCGTGCCAATGAAGAGCTGGAAACGCGCGTAGTGGCGCGCACCAAGGCGCTCGAGGAAGTCCGTCACGGTCTCGAGCTGGCGAATGCCGAGCTGCTCAGACTGAGCTCCACCGATCCGTTGACGCACCTCGCCAATCGCCGCCAGTTCGATCAGCTACTCGAAGACGAGGTCCGTCGCGGACGCCGCAGCGGCACGCCGTTGACGGTCCTGCTGGGCGACATCGATCACTTCAAGCGAGTCAACGACAGCTACGGCCATCCGTTCGGCGACGAGTGCCTGCGCCAGGTCGCGGCGGTACTCCAGCAACATTGCCAGCGAGCCGGTGATCTCGCGGCGCGTTACGGTGGTGAGGAGTTCGTCATCACGCTGCCGGCAACCGGCGGGCCGCAGGCGGTGCTGCTGGCCGAGCGGATGCGGCAGGATGTCGAGCGGCTTGAGCTCGACTGCGACGGCGAGCGCGTCAGTCTGACCATCAGCTTTGGCGTGGCTACGCTCGATCCGCAAGCCGCGGCGTCGCCGCTGGAGTTGCTCAGTGCAGCAGACCGTGCGCTCTATGAGGCCAAGCGCAGCGGCCGCAATTGCGTGGTCGAGGCCGCCGACCTCGGGCCGGATGGCGCGACCGTATTTGCCTGAGGCGCGGCCGCCCCTCAGCTCTCGGCCGGTACGAAACGCACCCGCACCAGCAGGCCGCCGAGAGCGCCCTGATCCAGGCTGATCTCGGCGCGATGGGCGCGGACGATTTCGCCGACGATGGCCAGCCCGAGGCCGGCACCATGGCCGCCGGTGTCGCGGCGGTAGAAGCGCGCGAAGACGCGATCGCGCTCGGTGGCCGGAATACCTGGGCCGTCGTCCTCCACCTCCAGCACGGCGCCGTCGAGCACCCGCAGCACCACGTTGCCGCCACCGAGGGTATGCGCCAGGGCGTTGTCCAGCAGGTTGCTCAGCAGTTCGCTGATCAGCGTCGGCTCGCCGTCGATCCATACCGGCGCCTCGGCTTCCAGGGCCAGGGCGACGCCGCGCTTGTGCGCCAGTGCCGCCATCGCCAGGCCCAGCTCGCGGGCCAGCTGCGAGAGGTCCAGGCGCTGTGCGCCGCCCTCGGCGATGGACTGTGCGCCGCTTTCGATGCGCGCCAGGGAAAGCAGCTGATTGGCCAGGTGGATGACCTTGTCGGTGCTCTGTCCGGCGTCCTCCAGGGTGCTGCGCCAGACCGCCGGTTCTGCTTCGCGCAGGCCCAGCTCGATCCGCGCCTTGAGCGCTGCCAGCGGCGTGCGCAACTCGTGGGAGGCATCGGCGATGAAGCGCGCCTGGCGTTCGAACTGCCCGCGCAGGCGCTCGGTGAATCCGTTGAGCGCCGCCACCAGCGGCCTCAGCTCGCGTTGCACGCTGATCAGTGGCAGCGGCCGCAGGTCATCCGGTGCGCGCTCCTGCACCGCTTCGCTGAGCTGCCCCAGCGGTCGCAGCGCGGCGCTTACCGCCAGCCACACCAGCACCAGCGCGGCAACCGCCAGCAGGCCGACGCGCCACAGGGTGTCGGTCAGCAGGCTGCGCGCCATGCGCTCGCGGGCGCCGAGGGTTTCGGCCACGCGGATCTCGGCGATGCCGTTGAGCTCCGGTTCGCTGACCGGCTGCAGCAGGCTGACCAGGCGCACGCCCTGGCCCTGGAACTCGCCGTCGTAGAAGCGCGCCAGCGCCGGGTAGTCGTCGGTGCGCGGGATGTCGGCAGCGGGCGCCGGCAGGTTCTCGTAACCGCTGACCAGGCGCCCCTGGATGTCCAGCACCCCGTAGTAGATGCGCCCGGCGCTGTCGTAGGCGAAGGTGTCCAGCGCCACGTAGGGCACGTTGGCGCGCAGCACGCCTTCATGGGTGACCAGGCCATCGGCGATGGCCCGGGCCGAGGCGAGCAGGGTGCGGTCGTAGGCGGTATCGGCGGCGGCGCGGCCGTTCCAGTAGGCGCTCAGGCCGCCGAACAGCAACAGCAGTGCGAGCAGGATCGCCAGCCGCCGCAGCAGCCGCGCGCGCAGGCTGCCGGCGAGCGCTTCCTCAGCCATCGAGCGCCTCGAGCAGGTAGCCGAGGCCGCGGAAGGTGACGATGCGCACCGGCTGGCCCTCGAGCTTCTTGCGCAGGCGGTGGATGTAGATCTCGATGGCGTCGGCGCTGGCGTCCTCGTCCAGGCCGAATACCTGCGCGGCCAGCTGATCCTTGCTCATCACCCGACCGGGGCGGGCGATCAGCGCTTCCAGCACACCTTGCTCGCGGGAGGTCAGCGTCAGTGGCTCGTCGGCCAGGCTGAAGCGCCGCGCATCCAGATCGTAGACCAGCGCGCCGCAACGCTGCTGGCGTTCGCCGCCGCCGACGCTGCGCCGCAGCAGCGCCTTGACCCGTGCTTCCAGCTCGGACAGTTCGAACGGCTTGGCCAGGTAGTCGTCGGCGCCGAGGTTGAGCCCGTGCACGCGATCACTGACCTCGCCGCGCGCGGTGAGCATCAGCACCGGCAGCGTCTTGCCGCGCTCGCGCAGGCGCGCCAGCACCTGAAAGCCGTCGAGCCGTGGCAGGCCGACGTCGAGGATCGCCAACGCGTAGTCCTCGCTGGCCAGCGCCAGGTCGGCGGCGACGCCGTCGTGCAGCAGGTCCACGGTCCAGCCGGCGGCGCGCATTGCCTGCGCCACGCTTTCGGCCAGCTGGGGGTGGTCCTCGACCAGAAGAATTCGCATTGCCTGTCCTCTGCGATGGCGACGGAGCGCCAGTGTAGCGGCAGAACTTTCACGCCGCTGCTGGCTTTCAGCGCTGAAAGGCTGGCGAAAGCTTGACCGCCTAGGATCGCTCGCAGGTGGCTCGAACCACCACGCGCGGCGCATGCGCCGTCACAACAAAAACAATAGTGGAGATACCCCGATGCTGA
>DAMCQE010000100.1:0-6296 GCA_032105665.1 Pseudomonas sp.
TGGCGGTGTCGCTGTTCGAGCACGAACTGATCAAGACCACCCTGCCCAAGGCCAAGGAGCTGCGTCGCGTTGCCGAGCCGCTGATCACCCTGGCTAAGGAAGACAGCGTCGCTAACCGTCGTCTGGCTTTCGACCGTACTCGTTCGAAGGCTGCCGTAGGCAAGCTGTTCAACGATCTGGGCAAGCGTTACGCCACCCGTCAGGGCGGCTATCTGCGTATCCTCAAGTGCGGCTTCCGCGCTGGTGACAACGCACCTATGGCTTACGTCGAGCTGGTTGACCGTCCGGTCACTGGTGAAGTGGAAGCCGCCGAGTAAGATCGGTAGCAGCAATTAAAAACCGAGCCTTTTGGCTCGGTTTTTTTATGCCCAAAGGACTCTGAGAGACTGGCTCTATAAGGGGCGTTGATCTTCATCATTAGTCGCCGTTGCGCTTGCTTCCTATGATGGCATTCAACCAGCAGGTACTTACCAAGACCCTGGAAGCTATTGAATACCAAGGAGCTGCAACCATGACTGACAAGCCGAAGCTCACAACCGTTGCCGGTGCGCCGGTATCCGAAAACCAGAACTCCATGACTGCGGGCCGCCGTGGTCCCATGCTGCTTCAGGACGTATGGTTTCTAGAGAAGCTCGCTCATTTCGACCGGGAGGTCATTCCGGAGCGGCGCATGCATGCGAAGGGGTCGGGGGCGTTCGGAGAATTCGTCGTCACCCATGACATCACCCGCTACACCAAAGCCAAGCTATTTTCCGAGATCGGCAAGCGCACTCCGCTGTTCGCGCGCTTTTCGACCGTCGCAGGCGAGCGTGGTGCCGCCGATGCCGAGCGCGACATTCGTGGTTATGCACTGAAGTTCTACACCGAGCAAGGCAACTGGGACATGGTGGGCAATAACACCCCGGTGTTCTTTTTCCGCGATCCGCTGAAGTTTCCGGACCTCAACCACGCAGTAAAACGCGATCCGCGCACCAACATGCGCAGCGCGAACAACAACTGGGACTTCTGGACCGGGCTGCCTGAAGCCTTGCACCAGATCACCTATGTCATGGGCGATCGGGGCATTCCGGCGTCGTACCGCCATATGCACGGTTTCGGTTCGCACACCTACAGCTTCATCAGTCCGAACAATGAGCGTTTCTGGGTGAAGTTTCACTTTCGGACCCAGCAGGGCATCAAGAATCTCACCGACGCGGAGGCGGCAGCCATCGTTGCCAATGACCGGGAGAGTTCGCAGCGCGATCTGTTCGAGGCCATCGAGCGTGGCGAATATCCACGTTGGACGATGTATGTGCAGGTAATGCCGGAGGCCGACGCCGCCAAGGTGCCGTACCATCCGTTCGACCTCACCAAGGTCTGGCCGCATGCCGACTACCCACTGATCGAGGTCGGCTATTACGAGCTCAACCGCAATCCCGACAACTACTTCCAGGATGTCGAGCAGGCGGCATTCACGCCGGCGAATGTCGTTCCTGGCATCAGCTTCTCTCCAGACCGTATGTTGCAGGGCCGTCTTTTCTCCTACGGGGATGCGCAACGCTACCGGCTGGGGGTGAATCACCATCAGATTCCGGTCAACGCTCCGCGTTGCCCGGTCCACAGCTACCATCGCGATGGTGCCATGCGCGTAGATGGCAATCAGGGCGGTCGTCTGCATTACGAGCCGAATACCTATGGCGAGTGGCAGGAACAGCCTGACTTCAGCGAGCCACCGCTGGCTCTCGAGGGGGCAGCGGATCGTTACGACTACCGTGCCGACGACGCCGATTACTTCACTCAGCCGGGCAACCTGTTCCGCTTGATGAAGGCCGATGAACAGCAGCGGTTGTTCGAAAATACCGCTCGGTCGATGCAGGGAGTGGCTCGTCATATCAAGATTCGCCACATCAGCCACTGCCTGAGGGCTGATCCGGCCTATGGAGCAGGTATTGCCGCCGCCCTGGATATTCCGCTGTCGGAAGTGCCGGCATAAGCGATTCGCGGTATCCGCAGGATCGAGAAGCCCGCAGCGAGTGCTGCGGGCTTTCTTGTTTCTTCAGCGCTATCCGTGGGGATTGTTGAGCGGCTTATCGCTCTCCTGTCCGGGTGGCAAAAGGCGATCGGCCTCTGCCGGATCGATCGCCGTCAGGCTGCCGTCGGCAGTTGCGACAAGCACGGCCTCAAGCATTTCGCGCACATTGTTGCGCAGCATGCCGACAGCCTTCTGGCCGCGACTGTTCAGTCCGCCGATTTCCATGAGCACGCTGCCGCCCAATGGGCCTGTTTCGCCGGCGGCCAGTCGCTCGGTCCCCAGCACCGTATGCGTTTCTGGCAATGCCTGGATCGCCGCCGCCGCCGCCGCCGCGGACATCGCCGCTGGGGTGCTCATAGTAGTAGTTGGTGATTTCCATGAAGCCAAGCTGCGTGGAGCGCTGCTTCATCACGATTGCCAGCTGCTTCGACAGTGCTACCGCTTCCGGGGCGACATCCGGGTGAGTTGGCCAGGTGATAGAACCGGTCACCTGGCGTCCCGGGCGGTTCACTTCAGGATCCACATCCTCGAGTACCACGGCAGGGTTCTGATTGTGCACATCTACCAGCCAGATGGGACGGTAACGGTCATAGATGCCGCGTACCGCAACCGCTTCGGGCACCGGGTTCTGCCCCGGGTTGAAGTGCCGCTCACTGGCCAGGCCTGGATTGCAGCGTATCTGCGTGCTCTTGCTCCAGTCTGTCCAGTGGTAGCCGGTTGATGTCGTAGCTAAATTGGCGTTGGCCGTCGGCATTGGTGAAGGCGGTCACGTTGGCGCCGAGGTGCTGATCCAACTTGGCAGGATTCAGGGTGCCATCGACGCGCAGGCAGTCAGCGCTGGTTTGCGGGGCGCTGAAATCCATGTTGCCGCGACTGAAACGCTCGGTGCCGTCCGGGTTGACCCTCGGCACGATCAGCACCTGCAGATTATCCAGTACCTGGCGGGACAAGGCTCCGCCCGAGGCAAGGCGTTTTATCAGATTGACCGCCGCTTCGGTGCCGTGAGGTTCGTTGCCGTGCTGTTGGGTGATGATCATCACGGCTGGTTTGTCTGAATTACCCAGCCCGGCCAGCCAGATTGGCCGACCTTCGTTGCTGCTGCCGGCCTGTTCTAGTCGCAGGGCATCCGGGAAGCGTCGTGAAAGTGCGTTGAGCTGATCGTACAGCTGGTTGTTGCTCATGAACGCCTCCAGCGAGACGTTCTGCTCATTGGTGATCCTAGGGCCGTTAGGTTGGGCGGCAGCGGCGAGACCGGGTAGCAGGCCGGCGCCAAGCAGGCAGGCAGCAAGCGCAATTCGCATCAGGATTTCTCCTTATCGGGCTGAGAGTGTCCCGCCCAACTTGCCCGGCGGGATCCGTAGTGGATCCCGCTGCGCTTGCGCTTGTTGCCGAAACGGCTGCCGACGCGATGATCAGCCCGCCGAGCGGTCGCGCTCGAGTAACGGTTTGAGGAAATGACCGGTATGAGACTGGGCCATGCCTGCCACCTCTTCCGGCGTACCGCAGGCGATGATCTGGCCACCCTTCGAGCCACCTTCCGGGCCGAGATCCACCAGCCAGTCGGCCGTCTTGATGACGTCAAGGTTGTGCTCGATCACCACGACCGTATTGCCGTGGTCGCGCAGACGGTGCAGTACGTCGAGCAGCTGCTGGATATCGGCGAAATGCAGGCCGGTGGTGGGTTCGTCGAGGATGTACAGGGTCTTGCCGGTGTCACGCTTGGACAGCTCGCGGGACAGCTTGACGCGCTGCGCCTCACCGCCAGACAGGGTCGTCGCACTCTGCCCCAGCTTGATGTAGGACAGCCCAACATCCATCAGCGTCTGCAGTTTTCGCGCGACGGCCGGCACCGGATCGAAGAACTCGCGGGCTTCCTCGATAGTCATGTCGAGCACTTCGGTGATGCTCTTGCCCTTGTACTTCACCTCCAGCGTTTCGCGGTTGTAGCGCTTGCCCTTGCACACGTCGCAGGGCACGTAGATGTCGGGCAGGAAGTGCATTTCCACCTTGATCACGCCGTCGCCCTGGCAGGCTTCGCAGCGTCCGCCCTTGACGTTGAAAGAGAAGCGGCCCGGGCCGTAGCCGCGTGAGCGCGCTTCCGGCACGCCGGCAAACAGCTCGCGAATCGGCGTGAACAGCCCCGTATAGGTCGCCGGGTTGGAGCGCGGGGTGCGACCGATCGGGCTCTGATCGATGTCCACTACCTTGTCCAGATGCTGTAGGCCGTCGAAGCTGTCGTACGGGGCTACTTCCAGCGTGGTCGCGCCATTGAGCGCAGTCGCCGTGATCGGGAACAGCGTGTTGTTGATCAGGGTCGACTTGCCCGAGCCCGACACACCGGTGATGCAGGTGAGCAGGCCGACCGGAATTTCCAGGTCGACGTTGCGCAGGTTGTTGCCACGCGCGCCCTTGAGCTTGAGCAGCATCTTCGGATCACGGCGGGTGCGCTCAGGCCGATAGTTGATCTTCACCCGACCAGAGAGGTACTTGCCGGTCAGCGAATCCGGGTGCGCCATCACCTCGTCCGGTGTGCCTTCGGCAACAATGCGGCCGCCATGTATACCGGCACCAGGACCGATGTCTACGACGTAGTCGGCGAGACGGATCGCATCCTCGTCATGCTCCACGACGATCACCGTATTGCCGATGTCGCGCAGGTGGTGAAGGGTGCCCAGCAAGCGTTCGTTGTCGCGCTGATGCAGGCCGATCGAAGGTTCGTCGAGGATGTACATCACCCCAACCAGGCCAGCGCCGATCTGACTGGCCAGGCGAATACGCTGGGCTTCGCCGCCGGACAGGGTGTCGGCGCTGCGATCCAGGGTCAGATAGTCCAGGCCGACGTTGACCAGGAACTGCAGGCGTTCGCGGATCTCCTTGAGAATCTTGTCGGCGATCTCGCCGCGTCGTCCGCTGAGCGAGAGGACGCCGAAGTAGTCGGTGGCGTCGCCGATGGGCATGGCCGTGACCGCAGGCAGGGTCTTGTCGCCAACCCACACGTGGCGTGCTTCGCGGCGCAGACGCGTGCCGCGACAATCCGGGCAGGGCTGAGTGCTGAGGTATTTGGCGAGCTCTTCGCGAACCGAATTGGATTCGGTTTCGCGGTAGCGGCGTTCCAGGTTGGGAACGATGCCTTCGAACGGGTGCGAACGCTTGACGATATCGCCGCGGTCGTTGAGGTAGCGGAACTCGACATTCTCACGGCCGCTGCCGCGCAGGATGGACTTCTGATGATCGGCGGCCAGTGAGTCGAAAGGCTCGTCGAGGCTGAAGCCATAATGCGAGGCCAGTGAGCCGAGCATCTGGAAATAGTAAACGTTGCGCCGGTCCCAGCCGCGTATGGCGCCTTCGGCTAGGGTCAGTTCGCCATTGATCAGGCGCTTGGCGTCGAAGAACTGCTTCACGCCCAGGCCGTCACAGGTCGGACAGGCGCCGGCCGGGTTGTTGAAGGAGAACAGCTTGGGCTCAAGCTCGCTGATCGAGTGGCCGCAGATCGGGCAGGCGAAGCGTGCGGAGAAGATCATTTCCTCGCTGTCGTCGTCCTCTTCCATGGAGGCGACCAGGGCGATGCCATCGGCCAGCTTGAGCGCCGTTTCGAAGGATTCGGCCAGGCGCTGCTGCAGGTCGCCGCGAACCTTGAAGCGGTCCACCACCACGTCGATCGAGTGCTTCTTCTGCTTGTCCAGCTTGGGTAGCTCGTCGAGCTCGTACAGCCGCCCGTTGACGCGGGCGCGCACGAAACCCTGAGCACGCAGTTCGTCGAACACGGCCAGGTGCTCGCCCTTGCGTTCGCGGATGACCGGGGCCAGCAGCATCAGCTTGCGGCCTTCGGGCAGTGCCAGCACCTGGTCGACCATCTGACTGACCGTCTGCGCTTCCAACGGGGCATCGTGATCTGGACAGCGCGGCGTGCCGACCCGCGCATAGAGCAGACGCAGGTAGTCGTAGATCTCGGTGATGGTGCCCACGGTGGAGCGCGGGTTGTGCGAAGTCGATTTCTGCTCGATGGAGATCGCCGGGGAGAGCCCCTCAATGGTGTCGACGTCGGGCTTTTCCATCATCGAGAGGAACTGGCGCGCATACGCCGAAAGCGATTCGACGTAACGGCGCTGGCCTTCTGCGTAGAGAGTGTCGAATGCCAACGATGATTTGCCAGAACCGGACAAGCCGGTGATGACGATCAGCTTGTCGCGCGGCAGGGTGAGGTCGATGTTCTTCAGGTTGTGGGTGCGGGCCCCACGAATCAGAATCTTGTCCAAAACAGCCTCGCGTGGCGGGCGGAAACCCG
>DAMCQE010000101.1:0-6124 GCA_032105665.1 Pseudomonas sp.
ACCTGCTCGCTCTGGTCCGGGTGAACCAGAAAGATGATTTCGTAATGACGCATAATTGCTCCTTACGGGTTGCAGCCTGCCGACTAAGCGGTCAGGCAAGGAGTGAATGACTTGTTGTCTTGCTTGCAGGTAGGCGCGCAAACGCCTGCCGTCCAGGCAAGGGGCGCCATTCTAGAGAAGGGCTGACAGCGGCGCAAGGCGAACTGGTGAATATTTAACCAGCTTTAGACATTCAGTTGCGCAGCGCTGCACGCTCGGCGCGAATACCATCGAGCAGCTCGCGAACCTGGTGGATATCGTACGGCTTCAGCATGGTACGCAACCGATCGAGGCCCACATCCGAAGCATTGACCGCATAGCCCGAGGCGATCACCAGCGATAACCTCGGGTGACGCGCACTAGCTTCACGCGCCAGATCGATTCCGCTCATCCCGGCCAGGCCGACATCCGTCAGCAGCACGTCGAAAGGCTGCTGCCCCAGCGCCTCCAGGGCCTCTTCCGCTGTCTCGCTTGCGACGACCTGATGCCCTAGCTCCATCATCACTTCACCGGTAAGCATGCGCAGGGTCGGGTCATCCTCGACGAAGAGGATCTTCAGACTGGCATCATCGGCCGCCGGGTTTTCCACGACATCGTCAGGCTGCGGGTCGCCCGCCACCGCTTTGGCCGGACCTGCCGAGAGATCACCTCCCGCGCCCTGCCGCTGCCCGTCATCGACGCAGCGCGGCAAATGCACATGCACGGCGGTACCACCGTGCTCGCCGCTCTCCAGCGTAACGAAGCCACCGCTCTGCTTGACGAATCCATAAACCATGCTCAAGCCGAGACCGGAGGCATTGCAGTCCTGCTTAGTGGTGAAGAAGGGTTCGAATGCCCGTGCGCGCACGTCGTCACTCATACCGCCGCCCTCGTCGATGACACTGAGCAGGACGTAATCGCCACGCGAGTTGCCAGGCGCATCCTCGCCCAGCTGGCGATTCTCCAGACGCAGCACCACACGTCCGCTACCCGCCATCGCATCGCGCGCGTTGGAAGCGAGGTTCAACACTACGCTCTGCAGATTGCCGACATCGGCGAACACCGGCCATGGCTCGCCCAGCACCTCCAGCTCCAGCTGTACCGCCGACCCCAACGCCCCATTTAGCAGCTCGCGCATCTGCTCAAGCAGCTCCGGCAAGTGCACCTGGCGCGGCAACAATGGTTGGCGGCTGGCGAAAGCCAGCAGCTGCGACGCCAGACGCGCACCCTTCTCGACCCCGCTGACAGCCGAGTCCAACCGTCGCGCTGCAGTCTGATCGCTACCGAGACCACGCCGTAGCAGCTGCAGGTTGCCTCCGATGATCTGCAGCATGTTGTTGAAGTCGTGCGCGATGCCACCAGTCAGCTTGCCCACTGCCTCCAACCGCTGAGCCTGCTGCAGGGCCTGCTCAGCCACCTGTCGCTCGGCCTCACTTTGCTGCAGCGCCAGGGTTCGCTCACGGACCAGCTCTTCCAGGTGATCGCGATAACGCTGCAGCTCCGCCTCGTTGCGCTGCTGCTCGGTCACATCCTGCCCTTGAACGAAGATACCAATGACCCCGCCGTCGTTCTCGACGATCGGCTGCAAAACGAAATCCAGAATCGCTTCCTGTGGCTCCTTGTCCGGATGCCGTCTCAGGAACAGCGATACACGTTTGCCGACATACGGCTGACCGGTGCGATAGACCTCGTCGAGCAGACCGATGAGGGCCTGCCCCTCGATCTCGGGCAATCCCTCGCGAACCGTCTTGCCAAGCAGCTGACGGTGCCCGGTGACCTGCCGATAGGCATCATTGACCAGTTCATATACATGATCAGGGCCGCGCAGAAAGCAGACGAACCCAGGCGCCTGCGCGAACAGACGGCGCAGCTGCTCGCCTTCGGACTGCAGCAGCCTGGCACGGGACATTACGCCTTGCTCCAACTGCTGCAAGGGCTGCCGACCGGCTGCCGCCTGACTCAACGAATCCTTCATTGCCTGCAGCTCGGTAATGTCCGAGGTGTGCTGCAGAATCGCAACGACCTCTCCTTGCTCATCCAGGATTGGCGTGTGCGTGGCGCTCCAGTAACGATCCTCGTAAACCGGCCCAAGCGGCGTTTGTCGCGCGATGGAGTAACGAATCACCGGCAACGTATCGACTGCCTTGCGGCTGAGCACCCGCGCAAACGAATCGAGCAACTCTTGCACTCGGGTCATCTCGGGACTGAGCGGATCGGCAGCGAAGGCTTCATGAAGGCGCTGCCCCTGAATATCCGTCAGTTTTCGCCCGGTAAGCGTCAGGTAAGCGGCATTCGCATCCAGAATGACCAGGTCACGATCAAGCAGGACATAAGCATTCGGGGATAGCCGGAACAGACTTTCGAAAGACGGGCGCTGCTGCATACAACCTCCATGGTACGAGCCTGACGCCGCGTAACTAACCCAGCAAGGCTCCGGCAGCACCCGGAGCCCTCAAGCAAAATATGGCGAGAAGCCGCTATCCGCGGACGGGCCTGGACACCGATTGACCACAAAAAGGTCAATCGGTTTCAGATCAGCAGGTCAGGCGTTCAGCCAGCGACCTTGGCGCTCTTGCGCTGACGCAGCGCCTCGAACAGGCATACGCCGGTCGCCACAGAAACGTTCAGACTGCTGACGCTGCCGGCCATGGGCAGGCGTACCAGATAATCACAGTGTTCACGCGTCAGGCGCCGCATACCGCGACCCTCGGCACCCATGATAAGCACGATGGGCCCGGTGAGATCCTGATCGTAGAGTGATTGCTCGGCTTCGCCCGCCGTCCCCACGACCCATAATCCACGCTGCTGCAGCTTCTCCAGCGTACGCGCAAGGTTGGTCACGGCGACCAGCGGAATCACTTCCGCCGCACCGCAGGCAACCTTGCGCACGGTGGCATTGAGAGTGGCCGATTTGTCTTTCGGCACGATCACGGCGAGCGCACCGGCCGCGTCCGCGGTGCGCAGACAGGCACCGAGGTTGTGCGGATCCGTCACACCATCCAGCACCAATAGCAGCGGCGGGCCATCGGCGCGATCAAGCAACTCCTCGAGCATGGCCTCACCCCATACCTGACTGGGGCTCACCTCGGCGACCACACCCTGATGCACGCCTTCGACCCAGGCATCCATCTCCCGCCGCTCACACTGCCCGACACTCACACGTGCCTGAGCAGCCAGCTCGATCACCATCTGGGCGCGCGGATCGCCGCGCCCCTCTGCCAGCCATACCTGCTTGACGCGCTTGGGATGATGGCGCAGCAATGCTTCGACAGCGTGCAGGCCGTAGATCTTTTCCAGCTGACTCATGACTTGGCCTTGCGCTTTCTGGCACCGCCATTCGAGCCGGTGGGTTTGTCACCTGACTTGGCTGCAGATTTCGGCTTGGTCGAGCCTGATCGCGACTTGCTCCCGCCCGCCGCCTTCTCGCTCTTGCCCTTCCTGCCGCCCTTCGCCTCGGCGAGCAATGCCTTCTTCAGCTCTCGACTCTTGCGCACATCGGCATTGCCCGGCTCGCGTCCACGGCTCGCACCGTCACGCTGCCCCGGAGCAGACTTGGTACCACCACCGATCAGCTCGAAATCGATCTTGCGCTCATCCAGATCGACGCGCATGACGCGCACCTCGACGCTGTCGCCGAGACGGAAACTGCGCCCACTGCGCTCACCGGACAAGCGGTGGTGCAACGGATCGAAGTGGTAGTAGTCGCCCGGCATGGCAGTGACATGCACCAGCCCTTCTACGTAGATGTCGGTCAGCTCGACGAACAGGCCGAAACCAGTCACCGCAGTAATCACACCAGGGAAGGCCTCGCCGACACGATCCTTCATGAACTCGCACTTGAGCCAGTTAGTGACGTCGCGGGTAGCTTCGTCGGCGCGTCGCTCGGTCATCGAGCATTGCTCGCCCAGCTGCTCCAGCGCGGCTTCGTCGTACGGATAGATTCGCGCCTTGGGCATGCTGGTGGCGCCTTCGCGGCGCACATGAGGCGTGTCTCGACGGGAGCGGATGACACTGCGAATGGCGCGATGCACCAGCAGATCGGGGTAACGCCTGATTGGCGAAGTGAAGTGGGCGTAAGCCTCGTAGTTCAGGCCAAAGTGACCATTGTTCTCGGCGCTGTATACGGCCTGACTCAGCGAGCGCAGCATGACCGTCTGGATCACATGGAAATCCGGGCGCCCCTGAATCTGCTCCAGCAGCGCCTGGTAATCCTTCGGCGTCGGACCTTCCTTGCCCTTGTGCAACGAGAGACCCAGTTCACCGAGAAAGGCGCGCAGCTTTTCCTGACGCTCCAGCGGCGGCGCATCGTGGACACGATAAAGCGCTGGGATCTCATGCTTCTGCAGGAATGCCGCCGTGGCGACGTTGGCGCAGAGCATGCACTCCTCGATCAGCTTGTGCGCATCGTTGCGCTCGGTGGGCTTGATCGCGGCGATCTTGCGATCGGCACCGAAGACGATGCGGGTTTCCTGAGTCTCGAAATCGATCGCACCGCGGGTATGGCGCGCCTTGAGCAGCACCTTATAAAGCGAATAGAGCTGCTTGAGGTGCGGTAGCACTTCGGCATACTCGGCGCTGAGCCGCTTGCCTTCGGCAGACTTGGGCTGCTCCAGCATCGCGCTGACCTTGTTGTAGGTCAGCCGTGCATGGGAGTGGATCACCGCTTCGTAGAACTGGTAGTCGGTCATCTTTCCCGACTTGCTCAGGGTGATCTCGCAGACCATGGCCAGACGATCGACATGGGGATTCAGCGAGCAGAGGCCGTTGGACAGCTCCTCGGGCAGCATCGGCACCACGCGCTCGGGGAAGTACACCGAGTTGCCGCGAACCACAGCTTCCTTGTCGAGCGCCGAGTCCACCTTCACATAGTGCGACACATCGGCAATGGCCACATACAGACGGAACCCGCCGGTCAGCAGCTTCCAGCCGCCCGGCTTCTCGCAGTAGACCGCATCGTCGAAGTCGCGAGCATCCTCGCCGTCGATGGTGACGAACGGCAGATGGCGCAGGTCGACGCGCTTGTGCTTGTCCTTTTCCTCCACCTCGGGCTTGAGCCGCGCAGCCTCCTTGAGCACCGCCTCGGGCCATACGTGCGGAATATCGAAGCTGCGCAGCGCGACGTCGATCTCCATGCCCGGCGCCATGTAGTTGCCGATCACCTCGACGATATCGCCCTGCGGCTGGAAGCGCTGCGTCGGCCAGTGAGTGATCTTCACCTCGACGAACTGACCCGGCTTGGCATCCAGCGCCCGCCCGGGCGTGACCAGCACTTCCTGCTGAATCTTGGGGTTGTCCGGAACGACGAAACCGACATCGCTCTCGATGTGATAACGGCCCACGATGCTCTCGTGAGCGCGGCTGATCACCTCGACGATGGCGCCTTCGCGGCGCCCACGGCGATCGAGGCCCGCGACACGCGCCAGACAGCGGTCACCATCGAACACCAGGCGCATCTGCGCCGGGCTGAGGAACAGGTCGTCGCTGCCATCATCGGGGATGAGGAAGCCAAAACCGTCACGATGGCCGCTGACGCGCCCGCAGACCAGGTCCAGCTTGTCCACCGGGGCATAGGTGCCGCGCCGGGTGTAGATCAACTGGCCGTCTCGCTCCATCGCACGCAGGCGGCGACGCAGCGCTTCGATATCTTCGTCGGACTCCAGCCCGAACTCTTCCACCAGCTCTTCACGGGCAGCTGGCGAGCCACGTTCGCCGAGATGCTGAAGAATCAGCTCACGGCTGGGAATAGGGTTTTCGTACTTTTCCGCTTCACGAGCGGCCTCGGGATCGAGGGATTGCCAATCGGCCATTAAGAGATGTCACCTTTCATTCATTTATAGAGGCAGAACGCCCTTTTTCTATTGAAGCGCGAATCGCTGCCGGACGGCAGCTTTCATGCGAATTATTTTTCGCCATCAGGGGTTTACAAGGCCAAACCTCGGCCGTATAGTTCGCGCCCACAATGTCTGGCAGACGTTGTAACACGGAAACGGCCAAGTATCATCGTTTCTCGTGCCCAGGTGGCGGAATTGGTAGACGCACTAGGTTCAGGTCCTAGCGGTGGCAACACCGTGGAAGTTCGAGTCTTCTCCTGGGCACCACTCTTCAA
>DAMCQE010000102.1:0-5371 GCA_032105665.1 Pseudomonas sp.
GCCTCGGAATGTCGATGGCATTACGCTAAACCCTGTAGCAACTACAGGGTCAAGCGCCGCTCCGGCGTGAGTGCGCATCGTGGTCCGGCGTCAGACGCGAAAGCGACTGACCAGCATCTGCAGTTCGTTACCCAGGCGTGCCAGCTCGATACTGGACGCCGCGGTTTCATCGCTGGCCGTTGCGGTCTGCTCGGAGATGTCGCGCACATTCACGACGTTACGGCTGATCTCTTCCGCGACGGCGCCCTGTTCCTCGGCGGCCGCTGCGATCTGCTGATTCATTGCCTGGATGTCGGAGACCTTGCTGGTGATGTCGCTGAGTGCCAGTCCCGCCCTGCGTGTGAGTTCGACGCTGCTTTGAGTCAGGGTGTGGCTGCTCTGCATTGCGGCTGCGGCCTGCTGAGTGCCGTGTTGCAGTGCGGCGACCAACTGCTCGATTTCCTCGGTGGATTTCTGCGTCCGTTGCGCCAGACTGCGCACTTCATCGGCGACGACCGCGAAGCCGCGTCCCGCTTCGCCGGCCCGCGCGGCCTCGATGGCGGCATTGAGCGCCAGCAGGTTGGTCTGTTCGGCGACCGCCTTGATCACATCCATTACGCTGCCGATGCGGTTGCTTTCCGCTTCCAGGCTGGCCATCGCTTCGGCCGAGCGAAGCATTTCCCGGGAGAGCCGCTCGATCTGTTCGATCGCTTCGCCGACGACCGCATCGCCCGCGCGCGCATCGCGGTCTGCCGCATTGGCTGCCTGCGATGCCTGCTCGGCGTTGCGTGCCACTTCCTGCACGGTAGCGGACATCTCCTGCATGGCCGTTGCAACCTGGTCGGTTTCGGCGCGCTGGCCGTTCATCCCGACACTGGTCTGCTCTGTGACTGCCGACAGCTGCTCGGCGGCGCTGGCCATTTGCGTGACGCTGTCGCGGATGCCGCTGATCAGCTCGCGCAAGGTCGCCGACATGCCCATTACCCCGCGCTGCAGCGCACCGATCTCATCCTGACGGCGGATGTCCCGCTGGTCGGTCAGGTCGCCAGCGGCGATATTCCTGACCACGGCAAGCGTTTCGGCGAGGGGATGCGTGATCTGGCGGGTAATCAGCCAGGCCGCCAGTAGACCGATAAGAAGGGCGAACGCGGTAACCAGCGCCTGGGTGAGTTTCGATTGCGCCGCCTCGTGCTCGCGGCTTGCGCTCTGCGCCTGGGTCAGGGCGCGGGCCAGGCCTCTGATCTCGCCGGCCTGGCTGGCCATGTCCTGGCGTGCTGTGCTGATGGCTTCGGTCTGCGCGACGACGGCGTGGAGTGCCGCCAGGTAGCCATCCAGCGCCTGTTCGGTTACCGCGACCTGAGCGGAATACGCCTGGCCAAGCACTGTCTGCACGCGTGCAGCGGACTGTCGGGCCAGCTTGATCTGCTGTTCGACCTTGGCCGCCATTTCCGGCGTTGGCGTTGTGTTGTAGCCACGCATCTCGTAGCGCACCAGCTGCCAGTTCATGCGCAGCTCCGCAATCGCCTCGATGCCCGTGTAGCGATTCTCGGCGTGCTCCGGCATCTGCGCCACGGCCTTGCCCATCGCCGCGATCGGCTCGCTGGCGAGAGCGGCATGCTTGCCCATATCCGCCCTGGCGGCATTACCGGCGGCATAGGCTTCACGCATTCTGCTCAGCGTGACGCGATAGCGCTGTATCTGTTCGCCCTGCTTTTGTAACAGCATCCGGTTTTCCGGATCACGAAAGGCTGGCGCGATGTCCCGGTGCTGCGCCGCAAAGTGGTCGAGGGCCTCGGTTACCGCCTCGGCTGACTTCGCGTCGCCGTTGTCCAGCATGTATTGGAGGCGGGCCACCCTGAGTTCGTCCAGCGCTTCGTTCAGCGCGGCGATCCGTTCCATCAGTTCGCTGCGATGGATGACGCCGCTCAGGCTGAGCCAGCCGGAGATCGCCAGTGCGATCGTCAGCAGCAGCACCGCGCCAAAGCCGATCGTCAGTTTCCTGGTCATGCTGATATCGGCGAACCAGTTCTTCATGAGTCCTTTCTCCTTGTCGAAAGTTGGCTGCGGTATCGGGACCACAGCCGAGGGCCTCGCCGTCGCGCCTTGGCGTCGGTTGGCTGATAGCGCAGCTGCTGACCGGCGGGCGGATCAGCGTTGCGCTCGAACACGATTGGCTGCCGGCGCCATGGCACGCTGTCGGGCCATGGCGGTGGGTCAGTAGAGGACGGTCAGCAGCACGTTGAATATCAGCGCCGCGACGAACCCCAGCGGGGCGGCGCGGAACAGCAGCTGCGGGAACAGCACGGTGCGGCTTTGCTCGGTGGGGCAGGAGCCGAGGATCAGGCTGCCTCCTGAGGAGAATGGCGAGATCGAGGTCGCCTGCGAGCCGACAACAATGGCTACGAACAGGATCAGCGGGTCCAGCCCCAGTGCCGAGGCGATCGGCGGCACCATCGGAAACAGTGCAGGCGTGACCACGCCCAGGGTGCTGGAGAACAGTGACATGAACGCCGCGACGATGCCGAACACCAGCGGCACCAGAATCGGCGGAATACTGTTGCCCATCCACGACGCCAGGATGTCGATGGTGCCGGCCTTGATCGCCACCGAAATCAGCATTCCGACGCCGCAGATCATGATCAGCGTGGCCCAGGGTACCGATGCCATCGCTTTGCGCTCGTCGCCGAGCTTGAGGAGTAGCGCGATCACCGAGAACAGGCTGGCGATCAGGCCGATGTCCATCTTCGAGTTGACGAGGCGGGCTGTCGGGTTGTCCGGTAACATCAGGTAGGCGATTGGTGCCGCGAGGACGATGGCCATCATTGCCAGCGTCAGCCACAGCGTCATCCGCTGCTCACGGTTCAGCGGCGTCGGTGGTGTCGCGGCGAAGACCGAAGCCTTCATGGCTTTACCGTGTCCGGTCAGAAAGACCAGCACCGAAATCACCAGCAACGGGATCACCAGCGTGCTGACGAAGATGCCTGCGGTATTGATGAAGGCCTCGTTCTCGGTGATGCCGGCGTTGACCATAAGGCCGCGGAAGATGATGCCGCTTTGGCTGGATACGAAGTTGGCTCCGCTCAGGGCTCCATAGTTCACAGCCATCCCGCCGGCGATCAGGCTCATGCCGGTACGCTCACAGAGCAACAGGGTGATCGGCGCCATGAACGCCAGTACGGTGTAGTAGCCGGCGCCCATCGCGGAGATGACCGTGGCGGTGAAGAACACTGCAAAGGGGAGCAGCTGTGGCACCGATCGACAGTGGTAGATCAGGTGTTCGGCAAGTTTCTCCAGCGTTCCGTTGACCGTTGCGAAGCTGTAGAAAAGGCAGACGGAGAAGATCACGAAGAAGATCTTCAGCGGCCACATGGCGATGATTTCGGAAGGGCTGAGCCCCATTCCGAACGCGCCGATCAGGTAGGCGAACGCGATGGCGAACAGACCGATGTTGATCTTGGTTTTGTAGCCGAGGGCGACTGCGACAACGATAGCCGCGACGACGAGCAGGCTCATCATGATGGATATGTCCTGTTGTGTGACGGATCGTTTAGTTGCACGTCGCAAAGCCGAACAGCTTTGCCGCGTTGGTCAGCAATACCTGAGTCCGCTCACGAGTATCCGGCAGCAGGATGTCGATGAGGGAAAGCTGCTCGGTGTAATCGGTCTGGCTTTCGAACTGGGTGTTGGGCCAGTCGCTGCCCCAGACGAATCGCTCGATGCCACCGGCTGCATGGCGTGCCTTGGCCAGCACCGTTGCCGCTTGCGCGATGTCGGATTGGCTCCGATACGCGGCGGAGAGCTTGAGCCAGACCTGTGGGTTGGCCAGCGATTGCAGGAATGCCTGGTGATTGGGTTTCCCGGCATCGATTCCGCCGGTAGGCAGCCCGAAATGATCGATCACCACCGTCACTCCGCAAGCCAGCAGGCCGGGAATGACCAGCGCCACATCGTCGATGCCGCGCTGGATTTCGACCTGCCAGCCACGGGCACCAAGCCGAGCGAATAGCCCCATCCATGCAGCGCTGGCGTATTCGGTCAGCGCCTTTCCGATGAGATTCAGCCGGATGCCTACCACGCCGGCTTCTTCCAGCTCATCTAGCTGCGTATCGCTGATGCTTGCGTCCACCACCGCAACGCCCCTCAGTCGCTGCGGATAACGGCGCAGCGCGTCAAGCATGAAGTGATTGTCGGTACCGAGAAAGCTCGGCTGGATCAGCACGCCGTGGGAAAGCCCGTGGCGATCGAGATGCGCAAGATACTGTTCGACCAGTGCATCGTAATGCGGGCTGTAGCGTCGGTTGGAAACCATCGGCAGGTCTTGCCGGAAGACATGGGCGTGGGTGTCGACGCCAGTGATCGCAGGCGGGTGAAGGCCGGTCATTGTGATAACCCTGATTGTTGTAGTGATGGAGAAGCGAGACGCGTAATGGACTGTACGGTCTTTATAGTTTCATCTAGTCATATATATGAATAGATGACCATATAGTTAGCTCAGCCTCTCTGTCAATCGCTGGGCCGGTGGTACAGTTGTGCCGGGTCAATGAACGAATCGATGAAATGAACACCCCGATACTCGGATACGACGAGCGCCTGCCGCTCTATCAGCGGCTGCGCGAAGAGATGCTGGCGAAGATCGCAGCAGGCGAGTGGATGCCCGGCGCGCCCATCCCCACTGAAGCGGAGCTGACCAGGGTTTATGGCGTGGCGATCGGCACGGTGCGCAAGGCTGTGGACACGTTGGTGAACGAGGGATTGCTGCTGCGTAGCCAGGGCCGCGGCACCTTCGTGCGCCGCCCGAATTTCGATGCCTCGCTAGCGCGTTTCTTTCGCCAGGTGGATGCCAGCGGCGGGCGCGAGATCCCGGGCAGCCGGATTCTGGCCAGGACAGTTGAGGAACCAGCGGATACGGTGTCGGCTGCACTCAGGCTGCAGGATGGCGAAAAGGTCATTCACCTTGAGCGACTGCGGATCATCGAGGGACGGACGCTTTTTCACGAGGACATCTGGTTGCCTGCCACCCGCTTTGCTGCGCTGCTGGAAGTCGACATCGAGGGGTTTGGCGAGCTGCTGTATCCGTTCTACGAAACCCAGTGCGGCCAGTGTGTCGCCTCGGCGAAGGAGACGCTGACGGTGGGGGAGGCCGATGGCGCCATGGCCAGGTTTCTGGCGATCAAGGAGGGTGCGCCGATGGTGATCATCGAGCGGGTCGCCCTGGGCTACGACCGAAGCCCGCTCGAATACCGCATTTCTCGTGCTGCTGCCGATGGGTTCCGTTACCAGATCGATATTTCCTGACGGTTGCCTTCAGCCATATCCGATTGCCGCGAGCCAGGATCCAGCCATGTCTATCACCATCGGCAAACTCAGCCAGGCCACGGCTGTGAACGTGGAG
>DAMCQE010000103.1:0-5226 GCA_032105665.1 Pseudomonas sp.
CCCGGAATTCGAGCACCTTGAAGTCGTGCTCGACGCCTTCGAGGGAAAGCGTGAAATGGGCCTGGTTGGCTGGGTTGAACATGGCGTCTTTCCTTCCTTAGAGATCGGCCGGGCTGATATTCAGCCGTTCCATGCGATACAGCAGCGTACGCCGCGGCAGGCCGAGTTCGCGGGCGGCCTGGCTCTGGTTGCCGCCGTTCTTGCGCAGGCAATCCATGAGCAGGCTGCGTTCGACCCGCTCCATGCGTTCGCGCAGGTTCAGGCTGCTGTCCAGGCTTGCTTCCACATGCAGATTGAAGTGTTCCGGCAGCAGTTCACCGCCCTCGCAGAGCAGCACGGCGCGCTCCACCAGACCCTTCAACTCCCGCACGTTGCCGGGGAAGGCATAGCCTGCCAGACGCTCGAGCGCGGCGTCGGACCAGCGACACAGATCGCGCTGGAGAAACGCGCAGGCCTTGTCGGCGAAATGCCGGGCCAGGCGCAGGATGTCCTCTTCACGCTCGCGCAGCGGCGGCAGTTCGATGGGGAAGTGCGAGAGGCGGTAGAACAGATCCTCGCGAAACAGGCCGTTCTCCACCTGGCTGCGCAGGTCACGGTGGGTGGCGGCGACGATGCGCACGTCGACCTTGTGGGTTTCGGTGGAGCCCAGCGGGCGCACTTCGCCTTCCTGCAGCACGCGCAACAGCTTGGCCTGCAGCAGCAATGGCATGTCACCGATCTCGTCGAGGAACAGCGTGCCGCTGTTCGCCGCATCGAGCAGGCCGCTGCGGTCTCGGTCGGCACCGGTGAAGGCGCCCTTGCGGTAGCCGAACAGCTCACTTTCCAAAAGCTGCTCAGGCAGCGAAGCGCAGTTCTGCACGATGAAGGGTTTGCTGCGTCGGAACCCGCAATCGTGAATGGCGCGCGCCACCAGTTCCTTGCCGGTACCGGTTTCTCCCGTGAGCAGCACGTTGACCGGGCTGTGCAGCACCTTGCCGATCAATTGGTAGACCGCACGCATGCGCGGGCTGTCGCCGATGAGGCCGTAACCGCTGGCGCAGGGACTGACTGGCGCGGCAACTGGCGCGGTGCCACCGGGCGCGCGCAGGCGCTGGAGCAGATGCAGCTGGGCGAGGCCGAAGGCGCCGAGCTGGGCCAGCGAGCCGCTGAAGCCGTGCAGCTCGCGCGATTCGGTACTGGCCGTCAGCAGCAGGCCGGCGACGCGCTGTTGCTCGTCCTGCAGCGGCAGGCAGAGCAGGCTGCGCCAGGGGGCCGGGCTGTCCGGCAGGAAGCTCGAAGCGTGCAGATTGCTGTCCAGTTCGCTGAGGCACAGGGTCTGGTTCTGGCACAGGCAGTACTGCAACAGCTGTTCACCGTTGTAATCACTCGGCAGGCTGGTGGCTTCGCGTGGCTGCAACAGGCCGTTGTGCCACTCGGCCGAGAGCATCAGGCGGGTATGGGTGGCGTCCAGCAGATAGAGCTGGCTGAGCTGGCAATCGCTCAGCTGCGCCGCGGTTTCCACCAGCCCTCCGAGCAGGCTGTCGGCATTCGCCGCGCGCGCCAGCCCGGCGAAACGGCCCAGCAGGGCCTCGGCATAGCGCAGCGGCTGTGGCACCTGATTGAACATCGCAGACATCTCAGGCGAACTCACAGACCAGCGCACCGTTGCCATCCAGCGTGGCATGCACCTGCTGCAGCGGCTCGCCACTGGCCATGGCAGCGAGCAGGCGGTCTACGACCAGCGGTTGCAGGTGCTGCTCGATCAGGTGGTCGATCAGGCGCGCACCGCTGTCGCTGTCGCTGCAGCGCTCGGCGAGGTGCGTGACCAGCGCCGGGCAGTGGCTGAACTGCAGCTGGCGACGCAGCAACCGCTCACCGAAGCGTGCCAGCTTGAGCGCGACCAGCTCGTCGAGCACTTCGCCGATGATCGGGTAGTAGGGCACCACACGCATGCGCCCGAGCAGGGCCGGCTTGAAGTGCTGCGACAGCTGCGGACGGATGGCCAGTTCCAGATCCTCGGCCGCCGGTCGCTGTCCAGCGGTGCAGAAACTGGCGATGCGCTCGCTGGCGAGATTGCTGGTCATCAGGATCAGGGTGTTGCGGAAGTTGATCTCGCGACCTTCGCCGTCATTCGCCACGCCCTTGTCGAAGATCTGATAGAAGACATTCATCACATCCGGATCGGCTTTCTCCACCTCGTCGAGCAGGATCACCGAGTAGGGTTTCTGCCGCACCGCTTCGGTGAGCATGCCGCCTTCGCCGTAGCCGACATAGCCTGGAGGCGCGCCGATCAGGCGGGAAACGCTGTGTTTCTCCTGGAACTCGGACATGTTGATCACGGTGAGGAAGCGCTCGCCGCCATACAGCAGGTCGGCCAGGGCAAGGGCGGTCTCGGTCTTGCCGACGCCGCTGGGGCCGACCAGCAGGAACACGCCCACCGGAGCGTCGGGCTTGTTCAACCCGGCCGCTGCCGCGCGCATGGCACGATCCAGCGCTTCCACGGCCTGTTCCTGACCGCGCACCCGGGCGCGCAGATCGGCGGCGAAGTTGGCGACCTGGGCGTTGTGCTCCCGGGCCAGCTGCGTCAGCGGCACACCGGTCCAGTGGCTGATTACCTCGGCCACCAGGCGCGGGCAGACCTCATGGCTGACCAGTCGCTGCTCGGCCTGGGCTACGGCGAGTTCGGCCTGTACGGCGCGTAGCTCGGACTCGAGCTCATCGAGCGATGGGGCCTCGCCGTCCTCGTTTGCATCGCTGCGGGCTTCGGCGGTGCGTTTGCGCAGCTCGAGCAGGCGCTCGGCGAGCTGGCGCTGCCTGGTCCAGCGGGATTCGAGCTGCTCGATTTCGTCTCCCGCCGTGAGCAGACGTTGCTCCAGCCGCTGGAGGACAGCCGCGTCGACCGGCAGGCCGGCGGCCAGATCGCGGCGCATGGCTTCACGCTGGCGCTCGCCTTCGGCGACCTCACCACGCAGGCGTTCCAGCGCCTCGGGCGCAGCGGCGAGGCTGATGCGCACCCGCGCGCAGGCGGTATCCAGCACGTCGACGGCCTTGTCCGGCAGCTGCCGGCCGGCCAGGTAGCGTGCCGACAGCTCGGCGGCGGCCGTGACCGCATCATCGCGCAGGTAGATGCCGTGACTCTTTTCGTAGACCGGCGCCAGCCCGCGCAGGATGGTGACGGCTTCCGGAACGCTCGGCTCGTGCAGCTGCACCGGCTGGAAGCGCCGGGCCAGTGCCGGGTCCTTCTCGAAGTATTTCTTGTACTCGCTCCAGGTCGTTGCAGCGATGGTGCGCAGCTCGCCGCGTGCCAGTGCCGGCTTGAGCAGGTTGGCCGCATCGCCGCTACCGGCCTGGCCGCCGGCGCCAATCAGCGTGTGCGCCTCGTCGATAAACAGGATGATCGGCTTGGCTGAGCCTTTCACCTCGTCGATCACGCCCTGCAAGCGGCGTTCGAATTCGCCCTTCACGCTGGCACCGGCTTGCAGCAGGCCGAGGTCCAGGCAGAGCAGCTCGACGCCCTTCAGCGCCGCAGGCACTTCCCCGCTGACGATGCGCAGCGCCAGGCCTTCGACGATGGCGGTCTTGCCGACCCCAGCTTCGCCGACCACGATCGGATTGTTCTTTCGCCGCCGGGCGAGGATGTCGATCATCTGGCGGATCGCCGAGTCGCGGCAGAGCACCGGATCGAGCTTGCCGTCACGGGCCTGTTGGGTGAAGTTGTGGGTAAAGCGCGCCAGGTTCGACTCGCCACCGGCAGCAGGTTTGCCAGTGCTGCCTTGAGGCTGCTGGCTTAGGGCGAAGTCGCGCAGGCGCTCGGCATCCAGCCGGGCCAGCAATGGCTGGTAATGACTGCCTGCATAGCGCAGCGGATTGCGCAGCAGCGCGAGAATCAGTGCGGCCTGGTCGATCTGGCTCTGGCCGAGTTCCAGACTGGCCACCAGCAGGGCATCCTGTAGCCATTGCACCAGTTCGGTGGAAAACACCGGGTTGCGCGACTCGCTGCGCTCGCCTCGCGGTTGCAGCGCCTGCGCCAGTGCGCCGGTATCGACTTCGGCATCCAGCAAGGCTCGCTTGAGCAGTCCATCGGGACGCTCGAGCAGGCCGAGCAGCAGGTCCTCGACGAGAACCTTGCTGCCGCCACGTACCACGCAGCGTTCGGCTGCGCCTTCCAGATCCTGTTTACTGGGGGCATCCAGGGCTTGCACCAGTTGCTGTAAGTCAACGTTGATCATTTTCATCTTCCTTAATGAGTCTTGCTGCCCAGGGTGACCAAGCCGTCGGCGCGGTCGCGTCCGAGCCAGCTGGTCCAGCCGAGGCGGCAGTTGTTGTCGGCGCCGATGCGCAGCTCACGGATCTCGTCCGGGCGAAGCTCCAGGCGCAGGTCGTAATCCAGCGGATCGCGCAGGGTGAAGCGCACCAGCGCACAGAGCGGCTGGTAGCCGCTGCCGATGGGCAGAAATTCGTGGAAGCGATTCCAGTCCAGCTGGCGGATATGGATGCGGAACTTGCCGCCGCGGTCGCGGACCCGCTCGCCGAGCACCAGGCTTTCGCCCAGCTGGCTGTTGGTCAGCCCGAGACGGTTGCGTTGCTCGCCGAGGATTTCCACCCGGCGCTCCAGGCATTGCTCGATGTTCAACTCGGCGTGCTTGAAGTAGTAGCGCAGTACCGATTCGATCAATGCTGCCGAGTGCGCGCGCAGGCTGAGCAGGCCGAGATAGGGCAGCAGGCGCTTCCAGTTCAGCTCCGGCGCGCTGCGGATGGCCTCGCCGCTGAGCCCGACCAGGGCGAACAGCTGCTCCGAGAAGGGGTCATGGGCGCCGCTGGTGAAGCGGGCGCGGTATCGGTACTTCTGCCAGATGGGCAGCAGCAGGCGCTGCAGGCGGTTGTTGAACAGGTCGAGGAAGTCGCGGGTCGGGTTGCCGTCTTCGCTGTCGCCAAGCGCTTGTTCGCCGTAGAAGGCCGGCAGCGGCGAGCCAGCGCCGAACAGGCTGACCAGGTTGATGCGCAGGCGGGCACGCCACTCGCCGTGCTCCTGGAAGAACTGCACCTGCTCGATATCACTGCCGGGAAAGCCCAGGCTCGGGTTGGCCTGGAATTCCAGGCGTTCATAGAGCGCCTCGTCATCCAGACCGGGATTGAGCTGGCGCAGGCGATCGAGCACCAGCAGCACACCCTGGAACAGGCTGTACTCGCGGATGCCGCGGTTGAGCGGTTTCAGAGCAGCGGTTGCTGACCCATGCGCGGCGTCCA
>DAMCQE010000104.1:0-5082 GCA_032105665.1 Pseudomonas sp.
TCGCCGCGCCAAGGTTGGTGCCCGGCGCCATCGCCGCGACATGGCTGGCGTAGAGCATGTAGGTGCCGGCGCTGGCTGCGCGGGCGCCGCTGGGAGTCACATAGGTAGCAACCGGAATCGGACTGGCGAGGATCGCCTTGATGATGGCGCGCATCGAAAGGTCCAGGCCGCCAGGGGTGTCCAGTTCCAGCACCACCAGCTGTGCGCCTTCGTCGCCGGCATGCTTGAGGCCGCGCAGAACATAGTCGGCGCTGGCCGGGCCGATGGCGCCATCCACCCGCAGCAGCGTCACCGGAGCGGCGGCCAATACCGGTCCGACCAGTAACAGCAGCAAGGCCAGCGACCGGAGCAATAGGCGCATGGAGCGAGGCATGGCATTCTCCTCGGGCAGTGCAGGAGGTACTGCCTGTCTCTTGAGCGTAGACGACAGGCCCAGCTGCGTCGGTTGCTGCGCGGGAATGCCGCGCCGTGGCGCAGGCACTGACCTCCGGCCGAGGTTGCTGCCTCACACTTGCCGGCTGGCCATGTCCGTAGAAGAAGGAGTCACCCGTGGATGAGAAAGCGATCAGCGCGATCAAGCGCCGGCAGGATAGGGCGATCTGATGCCGGCGCCTCGTAACCAAACCGTCGAAAAGATGATGGGGGCCGTGCGCTGGATAGGCTTCGGTGCCTGCTCACTGGCAGCCGTCGGCTATGCAGTGATCGGCAATTACAACATGGCCGGGGCGATGCTGGCGCTGGCCGTGCTTTCCTGGATCAACATCCGTCGCAAGCGTTCGCCACGGCCGCCTGAGCGCTAGTGCCGGCGTCGACCCAATGCCCATCCCGCACCCAACACCAGCAGGGCGCCGGCGCCCAGGGCCAGCTTGCCTACATTCGCTGCGCTGATGGTCGGCGCATGTGTCTGCGCCTGATCACCGAAGCGGCCGTCGGTCGCGTGTAGACCCTCGACCGGCTCGAACAGGTTGTCCGAACGGTTTTCCGGCACGCGCTCGGGCACCAGCTGTCCGTCCCAGGCTTGCCGCGCGAGCATGCGATCGAGCAGACCGGGCATGAACAGCGTGCCGATGATCGCTTTCAGGCTCGCCGTGCCGACCCACAACTCCCGTGGTGCTTCGTGGGCTGCGCGCAAGATGGCGCGGGCGGCAACTTCTGGTGTATGGATTGGCGGCACCGGCTGCGCGCGCCAACCCACCTTGTTGCGTGCCCAATCGAACTGCGGGGTGTTGTGCGCCGGCAGCTGAACCATGCTCAGGCGAATGGCGCTGTTGTCGTGGATCAGCTCGCAACGCAGCGAATCGATAAAGCCGCGAATGGCGAACTTGGCGCCGCAATAGGCCGACTGCAGCGGTATGGCGCGATAGGCCAATGCCGAGCCGACCTGGACGATGGTGCCGCTATTGCGCGGGCGCATGCAGCGCAGGGCGGCGAGGGTGCCGTGCACGCTACCGAGGTACGTCACTTCGGTGACGCGACGAATTTCGTCTGCGGTCAAGGACGCGAAGGGGCCGAACACGGTCGCCATCGCCGCGTTCACCCAGACATCGATCGGCCCCAGTTCCGTCTCTATGCGGCTGGCTGCGGCATCCAGCGCCTTGGCATCGGCGACATCGGCGGAAATCGCCAAAACGGTCGCACCCAGTGCTTCGAGTTGCTCCTGAGTGTCGCGCAGGCCCTGTTCACCCCGGGCGATCAGCGCGACCTGGTAGCCGGCTTTCGCAAAGGCCTCGGCGGTTGCTCGGCCGACACCCGCGGTCGCACCGCAGATCACCGCGATTGGTTCAGACATGGGAAATCCTCTGCTCGAAGAAGAAAGCGGCGCGATTCGGTCGCCCGCAAGGTCTGCTAAGACGACCCGTATAGGCTGCGGCGAGTTCCGACCCAGACTGGTAACTGTTCCTTACTGAATTGCTCGGCTATCGACCAATGGCCAATGGTGGCGTCAGGGCTCTTCTGGGATGGTTAGCAGGCTAAGCGATACGCTTGGCGCCGCCCCTTGGCTCAAAAGGCGAAGCGGCATGACGCAACGGTGCCATCGCTGCAGGTATGGCTGCGTCTTCCCCCTCCGTGCATCTATCAGATGCCCTCGGCGGCTTATCCGGTCGCCTTCGGATCATTGCCCGCTGCCCATGGCAGCGGGCGTCGCCGGTTTAAGAACGGAACCCGTCTGCGCCGATCAGGTCGATTCAGGTAGGCCTAGCCAAGGCCACCCTGACCTGACGGAGACCATGATGGACCTCATCCGCATCATTATTGCGATTCTGCTACCGCCGCTTGGCGTGTTCCTCCAGGTGGGTTTTGCTGGTGCTTTCTGGCTGAACATCCTGCTTACGCTGCTGGGCTACATCCCAGGCATCATCCACGCAGTCTGGATCATCGCCCGCCGTTGATCGCCACCGGCCCGACGTTGTTCGGGCCGTTTTTGAACTCCCTCCTCTGGCCGTGTAGAGTAGCGCTTCCTGCGCTGCGGAACCTATTACGCGCGAAACACTCAAGAAAACGCCGGTAACCGAGCGCGATCGCCTTTTAGCGATGTCATGCGCGTTGCCGTCGCGTCGGTTATTCGGAAAGGAAACCAGATGAGCGAGTCCTTCATCGATCAGAGCAATTTCAGGCGGATACTGAACCGCAACGTGGCCGTGCCACTAGGGTTCGGGTTCCTCAGCGCCTTTTTCTTCAGCGCCATCGTCTATTACCTGTTGAGTGTCAGTCATTGGGTTGATCAGTCGGTCAAGGGCGTCGCCCATGCCCACGAGGCACTGCGGCTGGTCGCCGATCTGGAAACCGGTATGCGCGGCTACCTGATCGCCGGCGAGGAGGTTTTTCTCGACCCCTACCGTCAGGGTCTGGAGCGCGTGCAGCAAGAGCTGGACGAGCTCAAAGAATACTCGCGCGACGACCCGTTGCAGATGGCGCGCCTCCAGAAGATCGAGGCCGCTCACCGTCTCTGGCTGACCTTTGCCGAGGAAGGCATCACTCGGCGCACGGCTGGAGAGCCGATAGTCGACTACGTGCGTACTCGCCGAGGCTTGGATCTGACCGATCAGCGCCGTGACCTGCTCAATGAGTACATCGCAGCCGAGCGGCAACGCCGTGCTGAGCGCATCAGCAACTCCGAATCGATGACCACGGCGCTGATCGGCGGCTTCCTGCTGTTCAGCCTGATCTTCAGCGGTATTCTGGTCTATCTCGGCCGCCGCGACCTGACCTCGCTGTCGGAAAGCTACTCGCAGTCGTTGCAGCGCCAGCAGTCCCATTCCGAGGCGCTTGAGCAGCAGGCCTGGTACCGCACCGGGCAGACCCAGCTCAGCGAGTCGATCATCGGCGAACTGGCCCTGCCAGCCCTGGGTCAGGGTGTGCTGAATTTTCTTTCGCGCTACATCGATGCGGCGGTCGGCGCGCTCTACGTGGTGCAGGATGGCAAGCTGCAGCGCGTCGCCGAGTATGCCTACGACCCGGACCATCTGCAGAGTGCGCGCACGCTGGACATCGGCAACGGCCTGGTCGGCCAGGCCGCGCTGGAGCGGCGGGTGATGGCGCTCGAAGAATTGCCAGCGGACTACCTCAAGGTGACCTCCGCGCTCGGCGACACGGCGCCGCGCTCGGTGCTCATCGTACCGCTGGAAGACAGCGGCATGCTCAACGGCGTGATCGAGCTGGGTTTCCTGCGGCCCTTGCGTGAGCAGGACAGCGAACTGCTGCGGCGCATCGCTCCCAGCATTGCTTCGGCCATCGAGGCCGCGCGTTACCGCCAGCGGCTGCAGAGGGTGCTGGCCGAGACCCAGCAGCTCAACGAGGAGCTGCAGGTGCAGCAGGAAGAGCTGCGCGCCGCCAACGAGGAGTTGGAAGAACAGTCCAATGCCCTGCGCGAATCCCAGGCGCACATGGAAGAGCAGCAGGCCGAGCTGGAGCAGACCAATGAGCAGCTCGCCGAGCAGGCCGAGGAACTGGCCCGCCAGCGCGATCAGATGGACGACAAGAATCAGCGCCTGAACGAAGTGCAGCTGATGCTCGAACAGCGCGCGGACGAATTGCAGCGCGCCAGCCGCTACAAGTCCGAATTCCTCGCCAACATGTCCCACGAGCTGCGCACGCCGCTGAACAGCTCGCTGATCCTGGCCAAGCTGCTGGCCGACAACCCTGAGGGCAATCTCAGCGACGATCAGGTGCAGTTCGCCCGTTCCATCTATTCGGCGGGTAACGATCTGCTCACGCTGATCAACGACATCCTCGACATCTCCAAGGTGGAAGCCGGCAAGCTCGAAGTGCATCCCGAGCTGACCATCCTTTCCCGCCTGGTCGACGGCATGAAGAATCTGTTCCTGCCGCTGGCCATGGAGAAATCCCTGCAGTTCAGCGTGGAGTTGGCGGATGACCTGCCGGCCAGCCTGTTCACCGATCGCCAGCGCCTGGAGCAGATCCTCAAGAATCTGCTGGCCAATGCCTTCAAATTCACCGAGAAAGGCTCGGTGACCCTGCGCGTCGAACCGCGTGACGACGACCTGCTGGCCTTCGCCGTGCGTGACACCGGCATCGGCATCGCACAGGAGCAGCAGGCGGCGATCTTCGAGGCGTTCCGCCAGGCCGATGGCACCACCAATCGCCGTTACGGCGGCACTGGCCTGGGGCTGTCGATCTCCCGCGAGCTGGCCAATTTGCTCGGCGGAGAGATCGAAGTGCAGAGCACGCCGGGGGCCGGCAGTACCTTTACCCTGGTCGTGCCGCAGAACTATAGCGAAGCGTTCGTCGCAGAGCCGGTGGTGCAGGAGCCGAGCCGTCAGCCGGAGCCACGTCAAAAGCCGGCACCCGCTGCGAGCAAAGCGCCGGCGCTTCAGGACGAGCGTGAGTTGCTGAATCGCGCTGCCGCTGCGCCGCAGGCGCGCCTGGCCGATGACCGCGACAAGTTCCCGTTCAAGGAACGCTGCGTACTGGTGATCGAAGATGAACCGCAGTTTGCGCGCATCCTTCACGATCTCGCGCATGAATTGCAGTACAGCTGCCTGCTGTCGCAGAACGCCGACGATGGTTTCGACACCGCGGTGCAGTACAAGCCCGATGCCATCCTGCTCGACATGCGCCTGC
>DAMCQE010000105.1:0-5028 GCA_032105665.1 Pseudomonas sp.
TGGTCAAGCAAGCTAAAGCCGAACTGGAAAAAGCCATCGAACTTGAGCCACAGGCGTTGGATGGCTCGGCCTACACCAGCCTCGCCAGCCTCTACTACCAGGTGCCCGGCTGGCCGATCGGCTTCGGTGACGAGGACAAGGCTGAGGCGCTGTTCAAGCAGGCGCTGGCGCTGAACCCGAACGGCATCGACCCGAACTACTTCCACGGTGATTTCCTGCAGCGTCAGAAACGCTACGGGGAAGCGCGCGCGGCGCTGGAAAAGGCCCTTGCCGCGCCCGACCGTGCGGGTCGTGAAGTCGCCGATGCCGGTCGCCGCGACGAAGCCCGCGCGCTGCTCGCGCAGGTCAAGGAAAAGCTGGAATAACCGGCTGCGGCGGCGTTGAATGCACAGCAATGCCGCAAACCCTTCAGGACGACAGGAACGACATGCGCATTCTGCTGGTGGAAGACGATCGCGCCCTCGGCGAGGGCATCCGTACCGCACTCAAGCCCGAGGGCTACACGGTGGACTGGCTGCAGGACGGCGCCAGCGCGCTGCATGCGCTGAGCCACGAGAGCTTCGAGCTGGCCATCCTCGACTTGGGCCTGCCGCGTATGGACGGTCTGGAAGTGCTCAAGCGCCTGCGCGCCAGCGCCAACCCGATCCCGGTGCTGGTACTCACCGCGCGCGATGCCACCAGCGACCGCATCGCCGGGCTGGACGCCGGCGCCGACGACTACCTGGTCAAGCCGTTCGACGTCGCCGAACTCAAGGCCCGCCTGCGCGCTCTGCTCCGGCGCAGCTTCAATCGCCCTGAGCCGGTACTGGAGTACCGCGGCATCCTGCTCGACCCGGTCAATCAGCAGGTCAGCTACCAGGGCACCCCGATCAACCTGCCGCGCAAGGAGTTCGTCCTGCTGCATGAGCTGATCGCCCAGCCCGGTCGCGTGCTGACCCGCGATCGACTGCAGCAGGTGCTCTACGGCTGGGACGAGGAAGTCGAGAGCAACGCGCTGGAGGTGCATATCCATCACCTGCGCAAGAAATTCTTCCCCGAACTGATCCGCACCGTGCGTGGGGTCGGCTATCTGGTGGACAAATGCTGAGGCGCTCTATCCGCAACCGCACCCTGGTGCTGGTGCTCGGCATCCTGCTGCTGTCGCTGAGCCTGATCTCCTGGCGCAGTTATCGCGACGCCCGCCACGAGATCGAGGAACTGTTCGACGCCCAGCTGGCGCACAGTGCTCGACTGGTGCAGGGGCTGGTGATGCGCGACATGAATCCGCAGGCCCGCAATGCGCTGCAGCAGGCGCTGGACGCCGCGGTGAATGCGCGGCGCGATCAGGGCGTGCCGGGGCACGACTACGAAACCAAGCTGGGCTTTCAGGTCTACGCCACGGATGGCAGCAGCCTGTTGCAGTCAGCCGGCGCGCCGCACGGCGCCTTGCAGCGGCTGGCCGGCGCCGACTCCGCCTCACCCTTCAGCCATCTGAGCGGCGGCTATCACGACGTGCAGCTCGACGGCCATGCCTGGCGGCTGTTCCTGCTGCACGACCGCGAGGACGATCTGTGGATTCTGCTCAGCGAGCGCGGCGACGTACGCGGCGAGCTGGTCGGCAAGATCGCCCGGCGCAGCCTGCTGCCCGACCTCATCGGCCTGCCGCTGCTGGCGCTGCTGATCTGGCTGGCGGTGGGCTGGGGTCTGCGGCCGCTGGCGCACATGGCGCAGCTTCTGAAGACTCGCGCCCCGGACAACCTCGCGCCGCTGCTGCTGGCGCCGCTGCCGCAGGAGCTGGAGCCGGTGGCCGCCTCGCTGAATCGCCTGCTGCAGCAGGTCAATCAACTGGTCGAGCGGGAAAAACGCTTCATCGCCGACGCCGCCCACGAGCTGCGCACCCCGCTGGCCGTACTGCGCATCCATGCGCAGAACGCGCAACAGGCCGAGCAACCGGAGGACCGTGAAGCAGCGCTGCAGCAGCTGCTGACCGGCGTCGATCGCACCACCCGCGTGGTCACCCAGCTGCTCACGCTCGCTCGCCTGGAACCCAATGCGCAGCCGCGGCATCCACAGCAGCTGGACCTGCTGCCGCTGTGCCGCGAATGCCTCGCCGAGCTGACGCCGCTGGCCCTGGCGCGCGATCAGGAACTGACGCTGGAAGCTGACGACGTGGCCGATCACCGGCTTCCCGGCGATGCCGCCGCGCTCGCCACGCTGCTGCAGAATCTGGTCGGTAATGCCCTGCAGTACACGCCCGATGGCGGGCAGATTCAGGTCAGCCTCCAGACCATGGAAAACGGCGTCAGCCTACGCGTGGATGACAGCGGTCCGGGCGTGCCGGCAGCGCAGCGCGACAAACTGTTCGAGCGCTTCTACCGCCAGGGCGATGGCCAGGGCGCGGGACTCGGCCTGGCCATCGTCGCGCGCATCGCCGAACTGCACGGCGCGACCATCGAACTGGCGGACTCACCGCTCGGCGGGTTGCAGGTCGCCGTGCACCTGCCCCGCCAGCCACACCACTAGCCCAGACCGACCAGCGGCGAGCTGCCGCGACCGCCCGCCGCAGGCGCAACGGGCATTCGCTAAGGTTCGCTTAAGGCTGGCGCCCTAGACTGCCGACATTCCCCTACTCGGAGTGTGTGAAATGACTGCATCGAACCCTCTGGCACGCTACGGTCGCCTGAGCATCACCCTGCACTGGCTGATGCTGCTGTTGATCGCAGCGGTCTACGCGACCATCGAACTCAAGGGCAATTTCGCCAAGGGAAGTGAACCGCGCGAACTGCTCAAGCACTGGCATTTCATGCTCGGCCTGACGGTGTTTGCACTGGTCTGGCTGCGCTTGGTTGCGCGCTGGCTGCATCCCGCACCCAAAGCGGTCGCCGGGGCCGGCTGGGAACGCGCGCTGGCCAAGCTGATGCACCTGGCGCTGTACGGACTGATGATTGGCCTGCCGCTGCTCGGCTGGCTGACCCTGAGCGCGGCGGACAAGCCGATTCCCTTCTTCGGCCTTGAGCTGCCAGCGCTGATCGGCGCCAACAAGGAGCTGGCCGGCGAGTTCAAGGAGCTGCATGAAACGCTGGCGGTGGCCGGCTACTGGCTGATCGGCCTGCATGCCGCAGCCGCGCTGTTCCACCAGTACGTGCGCCGCGACGGCACCCTGTTGCGCATGCTGCCGCAGCGCCACCAGGCCTGAGGCGCAGACACGAAAACGCCCGGTCGACTCATCATCGACCGGGCGTTTTCATGGGTCAGCCGAGCAGTTCGCTGAACGGCAGATACTCCACCGTCTCACCCTCTTCCAGCGTGCGGTTGCGCTCCACTATGGCCAGGCCTTCGGCCCAGCTCGCCGAGGTCAGCATCGCCGAGCCCTGACGCGGATGCAGGCACACGCGCATCTCGCCATCGACCTGTTCCAGCCGCGCGCGCAGGTACTGGCGACGGTTGTTCGGCTTGCGCCAGGCGAAGCCGGCGGTCAGGCGCAGCGGCTTGGGCAGCACCTCGGTGCAACCCTGGGCACTGAGCAGGAACGGCCGCGCCACCACCAGCGAGGTGATCAGCGCCGCAGCTGGATTGCCGGGCAGGCCGATCCACGGCTTGCCATTGACCTCGCCAAAGGCCAGCGGCTTGCCGGGCTGGATGGCCAGACGCCACATGTGCAGCTCGCCCAGTTCGCGAATGGCCTGCTTGAGATGATCCTCCTCGCCAACCGAGACGCCACCGGAGGTGATCAGCATGTCCCATTCGGAGGCGGCCAGCGCCAGGGCGTCACGGCTGGCGGCCAGTTCGTCGACGAGGATTTCGTAGTCGTGCACCTCCATTCCGAGGCTGCGCAGCACGCTGAGCAGGCAGTAGCGGTTGGAGTTGTAGATCTGCCCCGGTGCCAGTGGCTCGCCGGGTTCGCGCAGTTCGTTGCCACTGGAGAGCAAACCGATGCGCAGGCGCCGATAGACCGCCACGCGGGCAACGCCGAAGCTCGCCAGCAGGCCGATCTCCTGCGGGCGCAGGCGCTTGCCGGCCTGCAGCACGGGGGCGCCAGCCTGTAGTTCCTCGCCCTGACGACGCACATGGGCGCCCTGGGCGACACCGGGGAAATGCACGCGATCGGCCTCGATCTGGCAATCCTCCTGCGCCACCACGGTGTCGGCGCCCGGCGGCAGCGGCGCGCCGGTGAAGATGCGCACGGCATGGCCGGCAGGCAGTTGCTGGTCGGCGGCATCACCGGCAGCGATGCGCCCGGCGAGTGGCAGCCAGCCGCCTTCAGCCGGCAGGTCGGCGGCGCGCAAGGCGTAGCCGTCCATTGCGCTGTTGTCCCAGGCTGGCACCGGGAAGGGCGCGTCGAGCGATTCCGCCAGCACCCGGCCAAGGGCATCGGACAGCGCGACGTGTTCCACCGGCGGCAGCGCCGGCACGCGCGCCAGCAGTTCGGCGATGGCCTCGTCGACCGGCTTCAGGCCACTGGTGTCGCAGCCACAGGCACTCATGAGCGGGGCCCGCAGTATTCGACGGCGGAAGCCTTGAGGTGTGGCACGAAGTTGCAGGGCTTGGTGCGGCTGTCCAGCTGCTCGACGAGGATCTTGTTCCAGGCGGTGCGGCAGGCATTGGTCGAGCCGGGCAGGCAGCAGACCAGGGTGCCGTTGCTCATGCCGGCCAGCGCGCGGGACTGCACGGTGGAGGTGCCGATCTCGCCCAGCGAAACGTAGCGGAACAGCTCGCCGAAGCCGTCGACATCTTTGTCCAGCAGCGGCTGTACCGCCTGTGGAGTGTTGTCGCGGGCGGTGAAACCGGTACCCCCGGTGATCAGCACCACCTGCACGTTTTCGCTGGCGATCCAGCTGCAGACGCGGGCGCGGATCTGCCAGATATCGTCCTTGACGATGGCCCGTCCGGCCAGGGTATGGCCGGCGCTCTGCAGGCCGTCGATCAGCGCCTGGCCGGAGGTATCGGAATCGATGTTGCGGGTGTCGCTCACCGTGAGCACCGCAATGCTCAGGGGCTGGAATTCGGTGTTGGACAGGTGAGCCATGGCTCGAAACTCCCTTGAAGATG
>DAMCQE010000106.1:0-4843 GCA_032105665.1 Pseudomonas sp.
TGTCGGTGCCGTTTCGCCTGGACCAGTGCGCCGATCGCATCGGCCTGGGTTTCTCACGCGTCTACCAGGCGCACTTCATGAAGGCCATGGTCGCCTATGTGAAGGACAAGCAGCAGCGTTTCCAGCATGAAGGCCTGACCGAGCATCTGGGCGCCCTGCAGCGCCTGGGTCCGCTGCAGGGCATGCGCACCTTCTGGGACTTCGACGGCCGCTTCACCGCACCGCTGCACGGCTACAGCGACGCCCACGACTACTATCGCCGCGCCTCCAGCCGCTACTACCTGCCGACGATCACCACGCCGACCCTGCTGATCCAGGCCGAGGACGACCCTTTCGTGTTCCGCCACAGCGTGCCGGAACCGGCCGAACTGTCCGCGAGCACCTCCCTGGAGTTGCACCGCCGCGGCGGCCACGTCGGCTTTGTCGAAGGCACGCCACGCCGCCCTCGCTACTACCTGGAGCGGCGCATTCCGCAATGGCTGGGCGAGCCTGGGCCCGGTCAGGCGTCCGTCGTCGGCAGCAACGCATCCAGCGCGACGAAGTACTGACGTTGCAAGGCAGCCACCGCCTCGCGGGCGCCGGTCGCGACGAAGCCGCTTTCCAGCGCCAGCACCTGATAGATGCCCCGCCGCATCTGTACCGGATCGAGCTGACCCGCGCCGGCGCCGGCCGTGGCAAGGAAGCGGATCCAGGAGGTGAGCACGATCCAGGCGTTGAGGGCCAGCGCCTCGGTCTGCTCGCCATCCATTTCGAGGATGCCCGCCTCGACGAACCCCTGGTAGATCGCCCGGGCGTGCTCCAGGCAACGTGCGGCAAAGCCTGCGTAGCGTTGCGCCAACGCGGCATCGGCGTCGAGCAAGCCCTCCAGGTCCCGATGCAAAAAACGGTAATCCCACATCGCGCCGAGCAGCGCCTCAAGGTAAAGCGCCTTGTCCTCGACCTGCATTGGCCGTGCTGGCGGCAGGCGCAGGAACTGGTCGACCCGCGCCTCATAACGGCCGAACAGCTCGGCGACGATCGCCTGCTTGTTGGCGAAGTGGTAGTAGAGGTTGCCCGGCGAGATACCCAGGTGCGCGGCGATGTGGTTGGTGGTGACGGTGCGTTCGCCCTGGGCGTTGAACAGCGCCAAGCTGGCTTCGATGATGCGATCGCGGGTCTTGGCTCGGGGTGCCATGGGCGGCGGGGTCTCGGCGATGGAGCGAAGGGGCAACGGTACACGCCAGCGGCCCGGCAAGCACGTCTCGTTGACAGATTAGAGCAATTACTCTAGAAATCTCCCAGCCATCTTTCTTGAGGAGCCTCCATGTCCGCCGACATCCCGCAGGCGCTTGCCGCCATGGAGGCTCTGTTTCAGCGTCAACGCTCGGCCTTTCTCGCTGCGCCCATGCCTTCGGAGGAAGACCGCGTGCGCTGGCTGGACGCGCTGCGCGATGTGCTGGCAACCCACCAGCCGGCACTGATCGAGGCCATCAGCACGGATTTCGGCCATCGCTCGGCCGACGAAACCCTGCTGGCGGAAATCATGCCCAGCCTGCATGGCATCCGTTACGCCTGCCGCCATCTGCGGCGCTGGATGAAACCGTCGCGGCGTCGGGTCGGCCTGGCTTTCCAGCCGGCCAGCGCGCGGGTGGTCTACCAACCGCTAGGGGTGGTGGGGATCATCGTGCCGTGGAACTACCCGCTCTATCTGGCCATCGGCCCGCTGATCGGCGCGCTCGCGGCCGGCAACCGCGTGATGCTGAAGATGAGCGAGTCGACACCGGCCACCGGTCAGCTGCTGAAGATGCTGCTCGCGCAGGTGTTCCCCGAGGATCAGGTGGCGGTGGTGCTCGGCGACGTGGAGGTCGGCCGAGCCTTTGCCCGCCTGCCTTTCGACCATCTGCTGTTCACCGGCGCGACCTCTGTCGGCCGTGACGTGATGCGTGCCGCTGCCGACAACCTCACCCCGGTCACCCTCGAGCTGGGCGGCAAGTCGCCCGCCATCGTCTCGGCCACGGTGCCGCTGGCCGATGCCGCCGAGCGCATCGCCTTCGGCAAGTGCATGAATGCCGGGCAGACCTGCGTTGCGCCGGATTACGTGCTGGTGCCGCGCGGGCGCCTCGAGGGCTTCGTCAGCGCCTACCGTGAGGCCGTGCTGCGCCTGTATCCGCGCCTGGCCGACAACCCCGACTACAGCGCAATCATCAATGCCCGACAGCTGAAGCGGCTGCAGGACTACCTGGATGACGCCCGGGCCAAGGGCGCACGGGTCATGCCGCTGTTCGACGCGCCACAGCAGCGGCGCATGCCGCACTGCCTGCTGCTGGAGGTCAACGAGCAGATGCGGGTGATGCAGGAGGAGATCTTCGGCCCGCTGCTGCCGATCGTGCCCTACGGCGAGCTGGACGAGGCGCTGGCCTATGTCAACGCCCGGCCACGACCGCTGGCGCTGTACTACTTCGGCTACGATCGCGGCGAGCAGCAGCGCGTCCTCGAGGGCACGCATTCCGGCGGCGTATGCCTGAACGACACCCTGCTGCATGTCGCGCAGGACGATCTGCCCTTTGGCGGCATCGGCCCTTCCGGCATGGGCCATTACCACGGGCACGAAGGCTTCCTGACCTTCAGCAAGGCCAGGGCGGTATTCGCCAAGCAGCGCTTCAACGCCGCACGGCTGATCTATCCGCCCTACGGCAAGTGGTGGCAGAAGCTGATCTACGCTCTGTTCATCCGCTGAAGCGCGACGAACCCATGCACGACCTCGCCATGAACCGCCGCACCCTGCTCAAGGTCGGGCTGCTCGGCGGCGCCATCCTGGCCGCTGGCGGGCTGCTCGGCCGCTGCGCCGGGGCGACCGCCGCCGGCCCCGCCAGCGGCTTCGCCGTGCTGCGTGAGGCCGACCTGCCGCTGCTGCACCGGCTGGTCCCGCTGCTGCTGGACGGCGCGGTAGCTGCCGAGCACATGCCGCAGGCCGTGCAGGCCATGCTGAGCAGCCTCGATCAGGGCCTGGACCACCTCTCGCCCGTCCTGGCGGCCCAGGTGCGCCAGCTGTTCGACGTGCTCGGTCAGCCGCTGACCCGCGGCCCGCTCACCGGCATCTGGGGCGACTGGAGCCAGGCCTCGGACGACCAGCTGCGCACGTTCCTTCTGCGCTGGCAGAACAGCTCGCTCGCGTTGCTGCGCCAGGGGCACGCCTCGCTGCTGCAGATGATCCTCATGGCCTGGTACGCCTGCCCCGCTTCCTGGGCGCACTGCGGCTATCCCGGGCCACCGGCCGTCTGACCAAGGAGGCCGCCGTGCCCGTTCCCGATCTCTTCGCCGAAGGCCTCGCCCGTGGCTGGACCACCCATGACGGCTCGCGCCTGCAGCAGGACCTGACGCTGGAAGCCGATATCGCCATCGTCGGCAGCGGCGCGGGCGGCGCCACCAGCGCGGAAATCCTCAGCGCCGCCGGTTTCAAGGTGCTGATGATCGAGGAAGGCCCGCTGCGCACCAGCCGCGACTTCGACATGCAGGAAGCCCGGGCCTACCGCTCGCTCTATCAGGAAGCCATCGGCCGCACCAGCAAGGACGGCGCCATCACGATCCTGCAAGGCCGTGCGGTGGGCGGTACCACGCTGGTGAACTGGACCTCGAGTTTCCGCACCCCAGCGCAGACCCTGCAGCACTGGGCCCGCGAGCACGGCGTCAGAGGGCTTTCGGCCGAAGCGCTGCAACCCTGGTTCGAACGCATGGAGCAGCGCCTGGGCGTGGCACCCTGGGCAGTGCCGCCGAACGCCAACAATCAGGTGCTCAGGCGCGGCTGCGAACGGCTCGACTATCACTGGGCGGTGATCCCGCGCAACGTGCGCGGCTGCTGGAACCTGGGCTACTGCGGCATGGGCTGCCCGACCAATGCCAAGCAGTCGATGCTGGTCACCAGCATTCCGGCGCTGCTGGACAAGGGCGGCGAGCTGCTCTATCTCGCACGGGCCGAGCGCCTGCAGGTGCGTGGCGAGCAGGTGATCGGGCTCGACTGCCTGGGCATGGACGAGCGCTGTGTGGCGCCCAACGGCCAACGCATCCGGGTCATCGCCCGGCACTACATCCTCGCCGGCGGCGGCATCAACACGCCGGGATTGCTGCTGCGCTCGGAGGTACCCGACCCACACCAGCGCGTCGGCAAGCGCACCTTCCTGCACCTGACCAACTTCTGCGCGGCACAATTCGATGAGCGCATCGACGCCTTCAGCGGCGCACCGCAATCGATCTATTCGGATCACTTCCAGTGGCGCGACGGGACTGCCGGGCCGGCGGGCTACAAGCTCGAAGTGCCGCCCATCCATCCCGCGCTCGCGGCCACCCTGCTCGGCGATTTCGGCTCGGAGAACGCGCAGCGCATGGCCGCGCTGCCGCATACCCACGCCATGATCGCCCTGCAGCGCGACGGATTTCATCCGGACAGTGCCGAGGGCAGCGTCGAGCTGCGCGACGATGGCAGCCCTGTACTCGACTACCGCATGACCGCCTACGCCTGGGACGGCATCCGCCGCGCCTTTCTCAGCATGGCCGAGATCCAGTTCGCCGCCGGCGCCCGCGCGGTGCTGCCGCTGCATGCCGATGCCCGGTACGTGAAGACGGCCCACGCGGCACGCGAACTGATCGAGCACCTCGACCTGGCGCCGTACCGCACCCGCCTCGGCAGCGCCCACGTCATGGGCGGCTGCGCCATGGGCGAAGACCCGCGCCAGGCGGTGACCGACAGCCTCGGCCGGCACCATCAGCTGGGCAATCTGTCCATTCACGACGGGTCGCTGTTTCCCACCAGCGTCGGCGCCAACCCGCAGCTGTCGATCTACGCCCTGTGCGCGAAGCTGGCCACGCA
>DAMCQE010000107.1:0-4343 GCA_032105665.1 Pseudomonas sp.
TCCCGGGTGGCGGTGAGCCGGGTGGCTGGCCGGGCCTGCGCTACTACCGCCTGCACGGTGCGCCACGTATCTACCATTCAGCCTATGCAACCGAGTGGCTGGAGCGCCTGGCTGATGAATTGCGCCGATGCGCGCAGCCAGGTGTGCCTTGCTGGTGCATTTTCGACAACACCGCCAGCGGCGCTGCGACCGAAAACGCGCTGGCGTTGCAGGCGATGTTGCGTTGTTGAGAGGGGCGCGTCGGTTCAGCGCGGAATGATGCGCACGCGGCCTGCGGTATTGTCACGCCGCCCTGCTTTTTCGTTCTCCGCGCGGCCCGGGATCGAGCCAGAATCCTGGCCTCGGTCGGGCGTGGCGCTGCCGTCCAGTTCGCGCTGGTCGACGCTGATCGACGCGGCATCCGGATAGCCGGTGGTCAGCGTCTCGGTGCTGGCGGTCACCGGCGTGGCATCGGCATCGCTCCAGCCAACGCTGCGCTCGTCGATGTCGATGGCGCCGTTGCGCTCCATGACTCGTTCGACCGTTGATACGCGACTGTCGTCTTCAAGGGTGACGGTCACGATGGTCGATCCGCGGCGGGCCGCTTCGGGGTAGCGACCGGCATGCTGGCTGGATCCATCGCCGAAAACCTTATGAAAGAAGCTGCCGATCTTGTCGGCCACCGTTGCGTCTTCATCCGGCTCCTCGCCGACTACTTCCACGCGACTGCTATCGACATTGTCGGCGTTGAAGGATGCCGATATCTGGATGTCATCACTGGACACCCCCTCGCTCACGAGTTCGGCTTTCACTTTCTCTGCTTCGGCATAGCGGTCGAAAGCGGCAATTAGAATTTGGGTCATGACTACACCTTTTCATATGCAGCATGGCTGCGGTGGCGGGCGTCTGGACCTATAGGGGTCAACGCATAGGTATCGACTATTTGGCGTGACTACCTTGGCGAAGGTTCCATGCGCGCTCATTTCCCAATGCTTCAGGCAGAGATGGGCAAGCTCGAGTTTCGGTGTAATGCCTGCTGCGATTGGCTGATTAACAATGTGCTTTTCAGGTGCTTCTTTTCGTGCAATGCACCACCTTATTGCGTGGTGGGTAATGGTAGTCCTGAAAACAGTTATTAACTGTTCCAGTACAATTTAAAACTGTTCCGTTAATATCCTTGTTTACTTCCTTTGTCTGCAAATGGTCTTGGTTTTATTTCCTTGAAAAGGCCGTCCTAGAGCTTCTGGCGCGCTGATTGCTAAGTGCGAATTGCCTAGGTAAACCGGAAGCGGGATCCGCTTCTATCGCTCTTCTGTTTGATCAGCAGTTGGCGTGATTAGTTATGCAGATTCAAGGAATTAGTATTATGGAAAGTTACGCAGTAAGCAGACGTACACTTTTGCAGTGGATTGGCAAAACGGCTGGTGCGGCTGCCATGTACCAGGCAATGACCTCGCTTGGCTTTGCCGCTGAAACCCGTCACGACGAGCAGTTCGCCCTGAGTGGCGCCCCAAAGGGCGCGTCTGTACTTGTTCTGGGCGCAGGGCTCGCTGGAATGACCGCGGCTTACGAGCTTCGCCGTGCCGGCTACAAGGTCAAGGTGCTTGAGTACAACGCCAAGGCTGGCGGGCGCTGTTGGTCCCTGCGCGGAGGCGATCGTTACACAGAGTTGGGCGGTGCGACGCAGGAATGCCGCTTCGATGAAGGCAACTACCTAAATCCCGGTCCCTGGCGGATTCCCTATCACCATCATGCTGTTCTGGCTTACTGCAAGCGTTTCGGGGTGAAGCTCGAACCCTTCATTCAGGTCAATTACAACGCGCTGGTCCATTCCACTGAGGCCTTTGGCGGTAAGCCGAAGCGTCACCGCGAAGTGCAGGCCGATTTTCAGGGACACGTCGCCGAGTTGTTGGGCAAGGCAGTCAATCAGGGCGCGTTGGACCAGAGCCTGACCGTGGAAGATCGCGAAAAGCTTTTCGAGTCGCTACGCGCGTGGGGCGCGCTCGACCACGACGGCAATTACCAAAAAAACATGGAATCGAGCCTGCGCCGCGGCTTTGCAGTCGATGCAGGGGGCGGGTTGATGCCGTTGGCCGAGCCATCGGAGCCTATCGACCGGCATGCGCTGCTCGATTCTGGGCTATGGAAAAAACTGATCGACGGGCAGGAATACGAGTATCAGAGCAGCATCTTCCAGCCGGTCGGTGGCATGGACATGATTGCCAAGGCCTTCGAGCGTGAAACGAGGGAAATGATTCGCTACGGTTCCAAGGTCACTCGCATCGACCAGAACGAGCAGGGCGTCACCGTGACCTACAAGAACAGCGACGGCAGCGGCGAAGCGATGCAGGACAAAGCCGACTGGTGCGTCTGCACGCTGCCCCTGTCGATCCTGAGCCAGATCCCCGTAAACGTCAGCCAATCCATGCAGGATGCGATCCGCGCCGTGCCCTATGACTCTTCCGTAAAGATCGGTTTGCAGTTCAAACGTCGGTTCTGGGAAGAAGATGAGCACATCTATGGTGGCATCAGCTACACCAACACCCCCATCGAGAAGATCAGCTACCCCAGCACTGACTACGGAAAACCCGGCAAGGCAGTGCTACTGGGCGCCTATGTCTGGGGCCCCAATGCCTACGAATTCACCGCCATGTCTCCTGAGCAGCGTGTGAAAAAAGCAGTCGAGTACGGCGCGCTGCTGCACGAGCAATATCCCGAGGAGTTCGATAACGGCATCGCCGTTGGCTGGCACCGCGTGCCTTGGGCGCAGGGATGCTACGGCATGTGGAGCGAAAGCAGCCGTGAAAAGCATTACCGCAATCTGTGCCAGATCGATGGCCGCATCGTTCTGGCCGGTGAGCATGCGTCCTACATTCCGGCCTGGATGGAAGGGGCAATTCAGTCCTCGCTCGATGCAATCAAACGCCTTCACACCCACGCCGTCGCCACGCAGCGCGCTGCCTGAGCCCATGAGGAGAAGCATCATGTCGATATTCAACCTAGGCCTGGTTTCAGCGATCAGCCTTCTGGCCGTGGCGGTCGCGGCGACTCCCGCTTCGGCGGCCAATCCGCCACCTTTTTCTAAGGGCGAAACCTTCGAGGAGACGACCGGGGAGGATTTATTCAACGGTATCTGCCAGGGCTGTCACATGGAAGGCGGACAAGGCGCGATAGGGGCGGGTGCGTACCCCGCGCTCAAAGGCAATCCGCGCGTCGCGTCAGCGGCTTACCCGATCTACATGGTGGTGAACGGCCAGGGCGGTATGCCCAGCTTCAAGGACTATCTCAGTGATCAGCAGATCGCCGAGGTGGTGAATTATGTCCGTACTCACTTCGACAACAACTTCTCCGACGCCGTCAGCGTCGAGGACGTGCGCAAGATCAGCCTGCGCTAGAGCTCGAATATCAACCAGGAGAAATCGATGTCCCGAAAATTGCTAAATGCCGCCACGCTGCTGTCCACCGTTCTGTTCGTGAGCCATGTCCAGGCAGCCGATGGCATAGTTCGCCACAAGATCCCCAATTCGGATTTCCCGATTTCGCTGGCGGTGGAAATCCCTGCGAGCGTGACCGTGGTCAACCTTAGTGGCGCTGTGCCGAAGATCAGCGATGGTGATACCGAAGCGCAGACAGTCAGTGTGCTGCAGAGCATCGAGGCAACGCTCAAGAGCCTGAATCTTGCGATGAAGGATGTGATCAAGATGCAGGTATTTCTTGTCGGCGACTCGGCCAAGGCCGGCAAGATGGATTTCGAGGGGTTTATGAAGGGTTATACACAGTTCTTCGGCACCGAAGACCAGCCGAATCTTCCGACCCGATCTGTTTTTCAGGTTGCAGGCTTGGCCAACCCCGATTGGCTTGTCGAGATTGAAGTCACTGCCGTTCGGCCTTGACCACCAGGGCCGCGCCTGGCCGGCGCGGCTTGGGTTGCAGGTTTATTGCGGGTTAGCCGTTGATCACCTTGCCGCCATTGATATGAATGGTCTGGCCGCCGACATATGACGAGTCTTCGCAGGCGAGGTAGACATAAGCCGAGCCTAGTTCGGACGGCTGGCCGCAGCGCCCCATGGGCATTTGGCTGCCGAAAGTCTTCGAGCATCTGGGGGCGTGCTTGCCGAGCGAAGGCGGCTGCAGCGGAGTCCAGATCGGGCCTGACGACCACCGGCAGCGCCGACGCCATCGCGGCCACTCGTCGTGGCGCACGTTCGCGACCTGACATCAGCGGATGGCGGGCGTAGAATTCGCGCCGCTTCGACTGTCCTGCCACTCACCTCCATCCGCTCCCGCTGCCATCCTGCTCGCTTCGCGCGCGGGCCGCGTGTGTCATGGCATTCGGGCAGGAACCGTCGCCCTTACACCCTCAT
>DAMCQE010000108.1:0-4229 GCA_032105665.1 Pseudomonas sp.
GAGGCGGACTGGAAATACATCAGCCGCCGCGAACCGGTCGCCAGCGAGCACACTGTTTCAGCCCAAAGGACCGAAGAGCCGGCCTGATCTCCCCGCAACGAAAAAGGGCCCCGACGGGCCCTTTTCCTTATGTATATCTCGCAGAAATGGTGGTCGGCGGCGCTGCAGCTAAGCAGCCTCTCGACCACATGCCGCCGTGCGCCGGTCATTCGCCGGCCTCCGCTCGGCCCAGCTCGATCTTCGGCGCCCAGCCAAACCATTCCTCCTGCGGCTCCTTGAACAAGGCGAACGTCTGTCCCGGTAGTGCGCGGCGCCCCATCTGCTCACCATCAGGGGTGGCGAAGGCAACGCCACCCTCGATCAGCGATTCCAGCGAGTCGGTACGCACGCTGGCACCCTTGAACAGGCTGAAGTCGACACCGAACCCACTGGTTTCCCAGAACCGGCTGCCGGTATGCACCAATGCAGCGTAGCGTGGCTCGATCAGCACGCGGATCAGCACGCGGTCGGCAGTCTGCCCCAACTCGTAGCCAGTCACCTCGCCGACCTTCACCTCACGGTAGGTGACCGCATTGCCTGGCTTGATCGAACCCAAACGCGCAGCGCTGAGGACCAAGGCGAACCCTTCACCAGCCTTCTGCGGCTCACGCTCCTGGCCCACGAAACGCGCTTGAGCGGCCGCACCTGGTTTGCCGGGAGCAACCTCAAGATAGGGACCACTGACCAGCGTATCCAGATTGGCGGTGCGCATGAGGCCAAGCTCGGGCCGTACGACCCAGAACTGCGTGCCAGCACGAGCGATACGCGACTCTGCGGTGGTAATCCGGGCCCGCAGCACGACGTGTCCGAGGTCATCGCTAAGCGTCACACTGTCAACCTCGCCGACCTCCAGCCCCTTGTAGCGGATCGGCGTGCCGGCAACGAGGCCGTCGCCGCGATTGAGACGAATCTCTATCGAGGTACCGCGCCGTATTGCGCTGTCCCGGTCCTTGTGCAACTTGAATCGGGGCACCTTTCTGGTAGCCGGAGCTTGCGGCTCCGGCGTCTCGAATGCGATGCCCCCGGCCAGCAGGCTCTGCAGCGATTCGCTGCGTACCTCAATACCGGAAAGCCCGCCGGTAAGGGAAATGCCACTGGCATTCCAGAACCGGCTCGAACTGTTCACCAGGTCGGCGTAGGGCTGCTCGATGTGCACGCCAACCACGACCCGCTGCTGGTCGCGCGAGAACTGGTAACTCTGCACGGAGCCAACCCGTACCTGGCGATAGAGCACAGGACTGCCGACATCCAGCGAACCGAGGTTGTCCGCCGTCAGTACCAGGTGAAGGCCGGGCGAGCGTATGTCCAGTGGTGGTGCCTTGGCGCTTGCGACGAAGTTGCGCCTGGCTTCTGCGCCCTTCTCGCCGGGGCGAACAGCGATGTAATTGCCGCGCACCAAGGCCTCGAGCCCGGAAATACCGGCGACCGATACCGATGGCTTGACCACCCAGAATTGCGTGTCCTCTACCAGATAGTCCTCGAACAGCGGGTCGATGGAGAGTTCGGCCTGCGCGCCGCTGAGGTCGGAATCGATATCCAGCTTCTTCAGCAGACCGACCTGCATGCCCTTGTAGATGACAGGCGTCCGGCCGGCCTGCAGCCCATCGAAATCCTGCAGAGATACGAGCGTCTTGATACCCGCCTGGGCCGCATCGAAGTCCTCGTAGAGCCGGAACGGGATGCTCGGATCGGTCGCAGGGCTGTCCTTGCGGTGAGATGGCGTGGCGAAGGCGATACCGCCGGCGACGATGCTAGCCAGAGACTCCGTACGGAACTTAACCCCCGTTAGACCGGCATCCACGGTGACGCCGCTGGCATTCCAGAATCGCGTGTGCTTGCGCACCAGATGGGCGTACTCCGGCTGGATATACAACTGCACCTCGACGGTACTGTCGTCCTCGGACAACACGTAGTTCTTCACCTGTCCGACCTGGATCTGCCGATAGAACACCGGACTGCCGCGATTCAGCGAGCCAAGGCGCTCGGCTTTGAGCGTCAGGTGCAGGCCGATGCGGCTATCGGACATCGGCGGCTCTTCCGCCAGCGCAACGAAACGCCGCGATGTCTCGCCATCAGCAGGGCTGATACCGATGTAGTTGCCCGACACCAGAGTCTCCAGCCCGGTAATCCCGGCTAGCGTCACACTGGGCTTGACCAGCCAGAAGCGCGTGCCGCTGCGTAGATAGCCGTCGACGTCCTTGTTCATCTCGATGTCCGCGACAACGACCTGCCGACGCTCATCGTCGCCTAGACGCAGATCACGCACGACACCGATCGTCATGCCCTTGTAGAGCACCGACGTCTTGCCGATCTCGATCCCTTCGGCACTCTCGAAGACCACCTCGATGTGGATGCCTCGCTCGCTATAGGCCTGCCAGGCGAGCCACGCTCCGATAGCCAGTGCGATCAGAGGCAGAATCCAGATGGCCGACCAGCTGGAGGCAGGGCGAGTATTGGCTTGTGGCAGGTCAGTCATGCTTGTTCCCGGATTCCGTGTTATCCCAGATCAGACGAGGGTCAAATGTAATCGCAGCCAACATGGTCAGGATGACTACGCTGGCAAAGGCTATCGCGCCGAAGCCCGCTTCGACGCTGGCGAGGCTGCCGAAATTGACGATCGCCACCAGAATGGCGATGACGAAAATATCGAGCATGGACCAGCGTCCGATCCACTCGATAAAGCGAAAAACCAATATCCGTTGGCGCGGCGACATTGGATGGTGGCGCTGTACTGAAAACAGCAACATCGCGACTCCAACAAGTTTGAACGTGGGAACCAGAATGCTGGCGATGAACACCACGGCGGCTATTGGAAACATGCCGTGCTTGGCCAAGGTCACGACGCCAGACATGATTGTGTCCGGCGTGCCACTGCCCAGCATGCGTACCGTCATGATCGGCAGCAGGTTCGCCGGCAGGTAGAGCAGAGCTGCAGTGATCAATAGCGCCCAGGTTCGAACGATGCTGTTGGGTCTGCGCATATGCACGCGTGCACCGCAGCGGACGCATCGCTGATCACGCTGACCGGCGTCCGCCCGATTGAGCTGATGGCACTCGTGGCAAACCATCAACCCAGCATCAGCGGCGCGCATCGCGGCGCTCCGACAACGCTTCCCAGACCTGGTGCGGCGACATCACCAACTCTAGCCAGACCTGAACGACCAGCAGACCGGCAAAGCACGCCAGCCCGATCCCCAGGCTGAGTTCAGCCATGTCCCTGAGCTTGATGATCGAAACCAGAATGCCGAGCAGATAAACCTCCAGCATCCCCCATTCACGTAGATGGTGATACGTCCGGTAGAGCAGCATACCCAATGGCTTCGCTCGATCGACCGCAATGCAGAGCAATACAGCCAGCTGGCAAAGGAGTTTAAGTAGCGGCACAGCCATGCTGCAGAGAAACACCACCACGGCGATACCTTGCATGCCGCTGTTATACAGACTGAGCACACCGCTCCAGACCGTATCGTCAGTAACCCGGCCGAGCAAATTCAGTCTCATGATGGGTAGGAAGTTGGCCGGGAAGTACAACAGCAACGCAGCGAGCACTAACGCCAGCCCAGGTCCGACGATTCGATGCCGCAAGCGAAACAGCTCACAACCGCAACGAGGGCACTCAGCAACCTCGCCGAGATTGAGGCTCGGCTTGAGCATCAGCAAATCACATTCAGGGCAAGCGACTAACTGCTCGAGCGGAACCTCATCAAGCCCTGGCGTAGCAGCCGATTCCGGCATAGCAAATATCCGAGCAAAGCACTCATTCTAAACGAGCGGCAGACGCCGCTGTGAGCTGTCAGTCGGACGAAGACGACGACACTCAGTAGCAGTGCACGACCGAGCGGGACTATCGATACGTTGTCGTTGGCACCCAATCTGCTGGGTGCCTACTCATAGCCACCAGAGGGCAAACCCGCCCGCGGCTTGTCGCGCAACCGTTCGTCAACAGAATACGGTACCGGCTGATTTCAGCATCGGCGCTATCCGAAGGCATGACCACGACGCTTGATAGATCGCAGGCAGACACGCTCCACAACAAGTCCTGCACGGCCTCGGCCTGCCGCCCGCACTATTCGGCCATCCCTCCTACACGCCGAGCCGGAAGCAGCCTTGGCTGTCTCGATAGATATTTCTTCAGCCCAAAAGCAAACCCCCGACCAGCTTACGCGGGTCGGGGGTTTGGGAAAGGAGCT
>DAMCQE010000109.1:0-4153 GCA_032105665.1 Pseudomonas sp.
ACGCCACCACCCTCTTCGGCAACCCGGCCGGCATGTCCCGCCTCAAGCGTGAAGAGGTCAGCTTCGGCATGGCGGCGATCCATGCGAAGACGGATATCAAGGACACATCTGCCACCACCGCGATCGGCACCCCAGTTAGCGGCAGTAATGACGGAGATATGGTTCCGTTCACCGCAGTACCTATGGGCTACTACGTCAAACCGATCGACGACAAATGGGCTGTGGGTGTGGGCCTATATGTGCCGTTCGGCATGATCACTGACTATGAAAGCGGCTATCAGGGTCGCTATCACGGCGACTACAGCGAAGTTCGGGTCATAACGGTTCAGCCGACGATCAGCTACCGCTTCAACGAAAAACTGTCGGTTGGTTTTGGCCCGACCTTAAACCGCATCGATGGTGAACTTCAGAGCGCGACGTACCTCGGACCCGGAATACCCGATGGGCGTGTGAGTGTTAAAGGTGACGACACCGCCGTTGGCTTCAACGCCGGTATCCTTTACGAATTCACCCCTCATACTCGGATGGGCCTGACCTATCGCTCTAAAGTCGAGTACACCCTGGAAGGCAATACTGAGCTGAAAGAAGGTTTCGGCCTGACTCAGCTTGGCGGCAAGTACGATGCATCGCTGGATCTGACGACGCCCGAATCCATCGACGTCTCTGTCACGCACGAACTCAATGACCAGTGGACGCTTTATGCGGGCGCAATGCTCACCCGTTGGAGCCGCTTTGAAGCAATTGTCATTGAGAATGAAGGCCTCCCGTCCGGCCCGCTCAATCCGATCGTGGAAGACCAGGAATGGCATGACACCTGGTCCTATGCACTCGGCGCAGCCTACAAGCTGAACCGCGAATGGACCCTCCGTACTGGCCTGGCTTTCGATCAGAGCCCCACCAACAACGTGGATCGCTCGCCTCGCATCCCGAGCGGCGATCGCACCGCCGTGAGCTTTGGCGTGGGCTGGAACCCAACGGACGACATCACGGTAGACCTGGCTTACTCCTATCTTTGGGAAGAAGACACCAAAGTTCGTCGGAACAGTCAGACCCGCGGCACCTACTATGCGGACTATGAGAACAGCGCCCACGGTTTCGGTGCCTCGCTCAGCTACCGCTTCTGATCCAAGCGCTACAAAAAAGCCCCGGTTCTCCGGGGCTTTTTCGTTTCTACCTCGCCAGCGCCTTTTCCACCGCCGCGATCAAGCGGGGATCATCCGGCTTTACCTTGCTGGAAAAATGCGCGACGACGCGCCCCTGCCGATCGACCACGTACTTGTAGAAGTTCCAGCGCGGCGCCTGTCCGGCCTGCTCCGCGAGTTCGCGGAACAGCGGCGTGGCGTCACGCCCGCGCACTGCCTGGGTCTGGGTCATGGTGAAGGTCACGCCGTAGTTCACGTAGCACACCTCGGCTGTCTCGGCTTCATCGTCCGACTCCTGGAAGAAGTCGTCCGAGGGCACGCCCAGCACCTCCAAGCCGTCATCCTTGTAGCGCTGATAGAGCGCCTCGAGGCTCTTGAACTGCGGGGTGAAACCGCAGTGGCTGGCAGTATTGACCACAACCAGCGCCTTGCCCTGGAAGGTCTGGCACAGATCGACGCTGTCCTTGGAGCGCAGCTTGGGCAACTCGTGCTGCAGCACGGCCGGACATTCGCTGGCCAGCGCGGGCGCGACGGGCATGGCGAGCGCGAGTAGCGCAACGAGCGAGCGAAGCTTCATGACAGAGCTCCTGAATACGGGAGCTTCCACGCTACTCCGCCACCGCTCGATGGGCAATCGGCAACTTCCGACGTGCACTACCTCGACAGCGCTATATACAAGACGATATAGCGCCCGCCACAATCCCCCACCGACACGGATTCGAAGACCCGCACATGTCCGACGCCCATCAGCCACTGCGAATCGACGGCCAGCTCTGGTTCAACCGGGGCGAGAAAGGCTATCTCGGCGGCAAGCGCATCGACCTGCTGGAGCAGATCGAAGCGACTGGCTCCATCAGCCGGGCGGCCAAGGCCATCAAGCTCAGCTACAAAGCCGCCTGGGATGCGGTGGATGCCATGAACAACCTGTCTGAACGCCCACTGGTGGTCTGCTCCGCTGGCGGCGCCCAGGGCGGCGGCACACGCCTGACCGATTTCGGCCGGGAAATGCTTCACGTCTGGCGGCGCATGCAGGTCGAGTACGAGCGCTTCCTCGCCCAGCTGGCCGAGGGCATCGAAGGCTTCGACGACATCGATCGACTGCTGAGGGCCATCGCCATGAAGACCAGTGCGCGCAATCAGTTCCGCGGCCGCATCACCGCTGTCAGCAAAGGCGCCGTCAATGGCAGCCTGAGCCTCGATATAGGCGCCGGCCAGACCATCACCGCCACGCTGACCAACGACAGCATCGACGAACTGCAGTTGGCGCCGGGCAAGACCGCAATCGCGCTGATCAAGGCCAGCTTCGTGCTGCTGTCCCCCGATCCGGAGGTGAAAATCAGCGCGCGCAATCGCCTCACCGGCACCATCAGCGCTCTGCTGCCCGGTGCGGTAAACAGCGAAGTGAAGCTGGCGCTGCCGGGCGAGCGTACGCTTGGCGCCGTCATCACCAATGAAAGCGCTGAAGAGCTGGGACTGGCCGTGGGTCAGCCGTGCACCGCGCTGATCAAGGCCTCCCACGTCATCATCGCTGTTGACTGAAGGACACCTCATGCACCCCATCCGTCGCCTATGCGCCGCCCTGCTGCTCTGTCTGCCGCTGATTGCCAGCGCAGACGACGTGCGGGTCGCGGTCGCCGCCAATTTCACTGCGCCGATGCAGAGGATCGCCGCGGCGTTCGCCCGCGACACCGCCCATCGCGCAGTGCTGGCGTTCGGCGCCACCGGCAAGTTCTATGCGCAGATCCACAACGGCGCCCCCTTCGACGTGCTGCTGTCCGCCGATGACAGCACCCCGCTGCGGCTGGAGCACGACGGCATCGGCATGGCCGGCAGCCGCTTCACCTACGCCATCGGCACCCTGGTGCTGTGGTCGCCCCGCGAGGGGTACGTCGACCCGCAAGGCAAGGTCCTGGCCGGCGGCGATTTCCGTCACCTGGCCGTGGCCAATCCAAAGACGGCTCCCTATGGCGCTGCGGCAATGGCCACGCTGGACCGGCTGGGCCTGCGCGAAAAACTGCGGCCACGCTTCGTGCAGGGCGAGAACATTGCGCAAACCCACCAGTTCGTCGCCAGCGGCAATGCCGAGCTCGGTTTCGTGGCGCTGTCGCAGGTGATCGAAGACGGACGCATCGGCAAAGGCTCGGGCTGGGTGGTGCCGGCAGACCAGCACATGCCGATCCTTCAGGATGCGCTGCTGTTGCGCCATGGCGAGGGCAACCCGGCCGCGCGGGCGCTGCTGGAATACCTCAGGGGGGAAACCGCCAAGGCGCTGATCCGCGAATATGGCTATGCGGTGGAGTGAGGCAACGACATGCTCGACGGTACCGATTTCGCGGCCATCTGGCTGACGGTCAAGCTGGCCAGCGTCACCACCCTGTTACTGTTGCTGCTGGGCACACCGCTGGCCTGGTGGCTGGCGTGTACCCGTTCTCGACTGCGAGGTCCGATCGGCGCCGTGGTTGCCTTGCCGCTGGTGCTGCCACCCACCGTGCTGGGTTTCTACCTGCTGGTCGCCCTCGGGCCCAACGGCCCCATTGGACAATTGACGCAAAGCCTCGGCCTCGGCCTGCTGCCATTCACCTTTGCCGGGCTGGTAGTGGGCTCGGTGCTCTACTCCATGCCCTTCGTCGTGCAGCCCTTGCAGAACGCCTTCGAGGCCATCGGCGAACGCCCGCTGGAAGCCGCCGCCACGCTGCGAGCCGGTCCGTGGGATACGTTCTTCAGTGTGGTACTGCCGCTTGCCCGCCCCGGTTTCGTCACGGCCAGCGTCCTCGGCTTCGCCCACACGGTGGGCGAGTTCGGCGTGGTGCTGATGATCGGCGGGAATATTCCGGAGAAGACCCGAGTCGTCTCGGTGCAGATCTACGATCACGTCGAGGCCATGGAGTACGCCCAGGCCCACTGGCTGGCCGGCGGCATGCTGCTGTTCTCCTTCCTTGTGCTGCTGATGCTTTACGGCAGCCGATTCAGACAAGGGTGGCGCGGATGAGCGGGTACACCTACGACAATGC
>DAMCQE010000110.1:0-4124 GCA_032105665.1 Pseudomonas sp.
TCGCGCGGTCAAGCCGTACCTGCGCCTGACGCCGCAACCTAACCGCTGAGCGAGGCGCCGCCGGCATCGTCACCTCGGTGATCACCACCCGCTCGGTGCGCGAGCTGGAGCTGCAGGTCGGCAGCGAGGTGATCGCCTTCGTCAAATCCACCGAAGTGTCGATCGTCAAGCTGTAGAGGATGGGTGGGCGGCTTCAGCCCTTACTCTCAAGAGGATCGGCACTGCGCGGGTAGGTCCGCTCCTCCTGGATGGTGCCGTCCTTCTTGTGAATCTTCACCGAGGCTGTCTTGCCTTCGAGGAAGGTAGCAGTCACCTGCAGCATCTCATCCTTGGTCGCAGCGGCCTTCGAAGCGCGGGTCGCCCCCTGCTTGCGCAGTTCCCAACCGTTATCGGTGGCGTTGATGTGGTAGTTGTCCATGCGTGCCTCCTCTGACGTGATGCGGGTTTAGAGGGGCGTCGGCCGGGGCGGTTCGCCGAGTCGCGCACTGGCGGCGTGCAGGCTGATAGCCTGTGCGGCCAGCCCTCGTGGAGCACCTCATGCACACGCACGCCCGATTGCGCGCCATCATCACGGCCGACCCGCTGCGCATGCGGGTGCTCGATCTTGTGAAGGCGCTCGCCCTGCCGGATTGCTGGGTGGCTGCAGGTTTCGTGCGCAGTGCGGTGTGGGATCACCTGCATGGACGTGACAGCAGCCCGCTGCCTGCGGATATCGATGTCATCTGGTTCGACCCCGACCGGCCCGACAAGTCGCTGGATACCGGGCTAGAGACAGCACTGCGGCGATCGGACGGCTCGCTCAACTGGTCGGTGAAGAACCAGGCCCGCATGCACCTGCACAACGCGGATCAGCCCTACCGGTCGGCAGTGGACGCGATGACCCACTGGCCGGAAACGGCCACTGCAGTCGGGGTGAGGCTGGGAGCGCTGGAAGAGATCGAGGTGGCGGCCCCGCTGGGGCTGGACGATCTGTTCGATCTGATCGTCCGACCCACGGCGGCCTTTCGTGCCGGCAAGCGACAGGTCTATCTGGAGCGCCTGGCCGCGAAGGGCTGGTCTGAAACCTGGCCAGGCCTGCGCATTCTGCAGGACTGACCGGCAGCGCCGTTCTGCGGGCTAGATGAACGCCTGCCGCGCTACGCCACGGGGCAGGCGATTGCGCCCCGGCAGCTGCTCCAGGCGCTTCTGCCATTCGGCGCGTGCGGACAGGACTGAAGCCGGCTTCGCTGTCGTTGCGGGCGCAGTCGGGGCGGTCTTTACCGGCGCTGCGGGCGCACTCGCTGCAGTTTTCGCTGCCGCTGTGGGGGCCGTCGTTGCCGTCTTCGCCACGGCTGCAGGTGCACCCGCCGTGGTCTTCGCCGCCTTCGCGGCAGCCCTCAGTTCGGCGAGGCTCGGTGTCTTGCGTACAGGCTCGCTCACAGCCTTTTCCACGCTGCGCAGGCACAGCTTGCAGGAAACCTGAGCGGCATCGCCGGAACTGTTGAGGCTTGAGCCGGTGCGCCCGCATGCGACATTCCCATTGGGCGCGGAATAGTGAATCACCACCGTACTGTCTCCTGAATTTCGGGGCGCGGGATTCTACACGCTCGGTCCAACCAGGCAATGCCGGTGGTAGAAACTCAGGGGGCAGCCGTCCGTGCGCCGACGCCAGCCGGTTGCAGCGCGTCGATGCCCGGTGAGGTCATGCCGACGAGGTTGGGCATGTCCGTACGGATGATTTCGGCGAACAGGCGCAGCTTGGCGGGATAGCTGCGCGCGTGCGGGTAGATGAGGTAGACGGGCAGGGGAGCGGCTCGCCACTGCGGCACGAGCTGAATCAGCCGGCCTTCTTCGATGTCCTGCGCAACCACCCAGGCGGAGCTGACGCACGCGCCAAGCCCTGCCAGCGCCGCACTGCGCAGGGCGTAGAGGCTGTCCGTACTCATGCGTGGCTGGATCGCGAAGCGATGCGAGCGCCCGTCCGCCTGGCAGGTCAGTACGACCTCGTCGGTGTAGTAGGTCCGCAGGGCCAACCAGGGCAGACGCTGGAGTTGCTCGGTGGTGCTCGGCAGCGGGCCGTCGCCAGCCAGCGACGGATGGGTCACCACAATGCGCGGGACTTCGCCGAGGCGGATGGCAACGACGGACGGGTCCTCGATGACGCCCACCTGGATGGCGCAATCGATTCCCTCGGCCGTGAAGTTGGGCGAGCGATCATGCAATACCCATTCGACGCTGACGTTCGGGTAGCGCGACAGGTACTTGCCGAGCGGAGCGATCAACTGGTCCTGGCCGAAGGCGTGCGGGACCTGCACCCGAAGCGTGCCGCGCGGGTCGTCACGCGCGCCGAGCAGCTCGGCTTCCATCTCGCTCCAGCTTTCGAGGACCTGTCGGGCGAAACCGTAGCAACGCTCACCATCACCGGTGAGCTGCATGCGGTGGGTCGAGCGATTGAGCAGCTGCAGGCCGAGCGACCGCTCCAGCGCCTGCAGCCGGCGGCTGACCGTGGGTTGGATGGTGCCCAGTTGCGCCGCCGCCGCCGAGAGACTGCCGGCATCGACGATTCTGATGAACGTGCGCAAGAGATCGATGCGATCGATGCCAGCCGTCGAGTAGTCGTTCATACGTGTCTCGCATAAGGGATCTGCAGATGAGCCTACTACAGCAGTCGATCATGCACATGGAGAATGACCAGACACTGTTCGGACCAGGACCCTTCTCATGACTTCCTCATATTCATCCCCGGCGCTCGCCAACAGCTCGGGTCTGCTCTCGCCTGGGCTTGTTCTGCTCCTGGCATCAGGCGCCGGCTTCAGCGTCGCGACGCTCTATTACAGCCAGCCGATCCTCGGTGTGCTCGGTGCGGAGATCCAGGCCAGCGAAGGCGCTGTCGGCATGGTTCCGATGCTGACGCAGCTTGGCTATGCGCTCGGCATTCTGCTCCTGGCGCCGCTGGGTGACCGTTATGACCGGCGCGGGATCATTCTGGCGAAGGCGGTGCTGCTCATGCTGGCTCTGCTGCTCGGCAGCATCGCGCCGGGCGTCGGTACATTGCTCGCTGCGAGCCTGGTGATCGGCCTTGCCGCGACCCTGGCACAGGACATCGTTCCAGCGGCCGCGACCCTGGCGCCCGAATCGCAACGCGGAAGGGTCGTGGGCACGGTCATGACCGGCCTGCTGCTGGGCATTCTGATCTCGCGGGTCATGAGCGGCCTGATCGCCGAGCAACTCGGCTGGCGTGCCGTTTATGCGCTCGCGGCTGGCTCGATTGGCTTGATCGGGCTCGCCACCTGGCGCGGGTTGCCACGGTTCTCCCCGACCACGTCGCTGGGTTACGGCGCCTTGCTCGGCTCCATGCTCAAACTCTGGTCGCTACATTCGTCCCTGCGCCGCGCGGCCGTTTCCCAGGGCCTGTTGTCCGTTGCCTTCAGTGCATTCTGGTCGACGCTTGCTGTCATGCTGCATGCCGATTTCGGACTCGGTAGCGCCGCGGCCGGCGCGTTTGGCCTGGCAGGTGCCGCTGGCGCACTCGCCGCACCCTTGGCCGGTCGCCTGGCCGATCGCCGCGGACCGGAGCGCGTGACACGCCTGGGCGCGGCGCTGACTGCCGCATCCTTCGCTGCCCTCGGCTTGGTCGGAGTGGTGCCGCCGGAGATCCAGTTGGGCGTGATCGTGGTGGCCGCCATCGGCTTCGATTTCGGCATCCAGGCGACCTTGGTCGCTCATCAGACCATCGTCTACGGCATCGACCCGCCGGCGCGCAGTCGCTTGAATGCTGTGCTGTTTACCGGTGTTTTCGTAGGGATGGCGACCGGCGCGGGACTGGGCAGCCTGGCGCTTGGACAATGGGGCTGGAATGGCGTGGTCGTGCTGGCGACCCTGGCATCCATAGGCGCACTGGCGGCGCGTCTTGTACGACGGGTTGCACCTTGACCGCCACCGAGCTCGGTCGATGCCACGAGATGCGCGTCGCTACTTGCATCTGCGGCATCTCCTCGCAAGCAGCTCGGCTGAATTGGTCGCCGGAGTATTGCGAGCTCAGCCTAAAACGAAAAAGGCCCGCATTTCTGCGAGCCTTCAAATCGTGGTGCGGCACCAGGAGTCGAACAGTAGGCATCTAGGGCCCACAGAATCATCGCGTGCGT
>DAMCQE010000111.1:0-3794 GCA_032105665.1 Pseudomonas sp.
ACGAAGCCGACCGCATGCTCGACATGGGCTTCATCCATGACGTCAAGAAGGTCCTCGCCAAGCTGCCGGCCAAGCGCCAGAACCTGCTGTTCTCGGCGACCTTCTCCAAGGACATCACCGACCTCGCCGGCAAGCTGCTGCACAACCCCGAGCGCATCGAGGTCACGCCGCCGAACACTACCGTCGAGCGTATCGAGCAGCGCATGTTCCGCGTGGCTGCCAGCCACAAGCGCGCTCTGCTCGCGCACCTGATCACCCAGGGTGCCTGGGAGCAGGTGTTGGTCTTCACCCGCACCAAGCACGGCGCCAACCGTCTGGCCGAGTATCTGGAAAAGCACGGCCTGCCGGCTGCCGCGATTCATGGCAACAAGAGCCAGAACGCCCGCACCAAGGCTCTGGCTGACTTCAAGGCCAACCAGGTGCGCATCCTGGTCGCCACCGATATCGCCGCCCGCGGTCTGGATATCGACCAGCTGCCCCATGTGGTCAACTTCGAGCTGCCCAACGTCGAGGAAGACTACGTACACCGCATCGGCCGTACTGGCCGTGCCGGGCGCAGCGGTGAAGCCATTTCGCTGGTCGCGCCGGACGAGGAAAAGCTGCTCAAGGGCATCGAGCGCATGACCAAGCAGCGCATCCCTGAAGGCGATCTGATGGGCTTCGATGCAAGCGCCATCGAGGCGGAGAAGCCGGAGGTGCGCGAACCGCGCCAGCCGCGTCCGCAGCGTGGCGAACGCAAGGCTCGCGCTGAGCGCGAAAAGCCGGCAGAGAAAGGCACCGAGCAGAAGGAACGCAACCGCCGCAGCCAGAGCAAGGCGCGCAAGCCTGCTCGCGATGGAGCCGCCAGTGAAGCGCAAACCGCTGCTCGACCTCCGCAGCTGCCGCCAAACCGTGCTCCGGACGAGTTTCTCGATGACGAAGTGGACAACTTCGGCAATCGCGTCGACTACGTCAGCCCGTATCAGAACAAGCAGAACCGCGGCCGGCGCCCAGGTGCTCCGGCTCCGGCTTCGGCTGGTGCCGCGCCACGTGCCGCCGGAGCCGCACGCCCTGGCGCTGCTGGTGCTCCCGCCGGCAAGGGCAAACGTACGGGTACGGGCCAAGGCCAGGCGGCGCGCAGCGGCCAGCCGCGCAACGGCCAACCACGGCGCAAGAACGACAGCCGACGGATCGAAGAGCCAGCCGTCGCGCGCCAGGAAGCTGCCAAGCCGCGTGAAAAGCAGCCGGTGATCATCCACAAGGAATCGAAGATCGATCGCCTGCCCAGTCTGGACCAGCTCGAGCAGCTGCCAACCCGGCCACGAGGTGAGAAGCCGGCCCTGCTGACGCGCAACCGCGAAGCCTGAGCCACAAAAACGAAAACGCCGCCCGATGGGCGGCGTTTTCGTATCTGCGTGTTGTCGGCGGTGGTCGTAGTGCAAGCGACCACCGCATCGCCTCATTCCTCCTGCGGCTGCGCCTGCACCGCGTCCTGCCAGCCGCCACCCAGCGCCTTGAACAGATTGACCTCGCTGGTCATCTGCGCCAGGCGATCGGTGATCAGTTGCTGCTGCACGCTGAACAGCTGGCGCTGCGCATCGAGCACGGTCAGGTAGCTGTCGATGCCCGTGCGATAGCGGCGCTCGGCGAGGTTGTAGTAGTCCTCGCTGGTCTCCAACAGATCACGCTGCGCCTGCACCTGCCGCGTGTAGGTGGCCTGAGCCGCCAGCCCGTCGGCCACTTCGCGGAAGGCGGTCTGGATCGCCTTCTCGTATTGCGCGACCTGGATGTTCTTGCTGATCTGCGCGTAGTCCAGATTCGCCCGCAGCTGGCCAGCATTGAAGATCGGCACACTGATGCTCGGCGAGAAGCTCCAGTAACCGGAGCCGCCGTCGAACAGGCCGGACAGCTCGCTGCTCGCCGAACCCGCTGCGCCGGTCAGGCTGATACGCGGAAAGAACGCCGCACGGGCTGCGCCGATGCTGGCATTGACCGCGCGCAGTTGATATTCAGCCTGGAGAACATCCGGGCGCTGCTGAAGCAGATCGGAGGGCAGCCCGACCGGCAACGTCGCCAGTTGGGGACGCTCCAGCCCGTCGCCCGATTGCAGACCGGCCGGCAGGCTCTGTCCCAGCAACAGCGTCAGCGCATTGCGGTCCTGCGCCACCAGCCGCGTGTACTGCTCGATGTTCACCCGCGCACTGTCGACAGCGCTGCGCGCCTGACGCAGCTCCAGCGCCGAGGCGACCCCGACGTCGAAACTGCGTTGGGTCAGACCAAAGCTCTCTTCATAGGTCTTCAGGGTATCGCGGGTGACCTGCAGCAATGCCTGGTCGGCCTGCAAGGTCAGCCAGGCATTGGCGACACTGGCGATCAGACTGATCTGGGTGCTGCGCTGGGCGGCCTCGCTGGCGAAGAACTCTTCCAGCGCCTGGTCGCGCAGGCTGCGCAGGCGACCGAACAGGTCCAGCTCCCAGGACACACCGAACGTGGCGCTGTACTGGCTGCTGATGGCCGGCTCACCACTCATGTTCAGATCGCCAGGGGTGCGGCTGCGCGTCCCCGCGCCGTCGGCACTCACCGCCGGCAGCACATCGGCGCGCTGCACGCGATACAGCGCGCGATAGGCATCGACGTTGAGCGCCGCCACACGCAGGTCACGGTTGTTCTCCAGCGCCACCTCGATCAGCTGCTGCAGTGCCGGATCACGGAAGAACTCGCGCCAGCCAAGCGCGCGCTCGGACGCCTGCGTCGCGTCTTGCGGATAGGCCTCGCCTTGCGGCCAGGCGGCCGCGACCGGTGCGTCCGGACGTTCGTAGTCAGGGATCAGCGAGCAACCGCCCAGCGCCGCCATCAGCGCCAGGCTCAACAGAGACTTGTGCATCACTGCGAATCCTCCTTCACACCCTCGTTGGCGGACTTCGAGCGGTCGAAGAACGTGCAGATCATTACGTAGAACAGTGGAATCCAGAAGATCGCCAGTATCGCGGCGGTCAACATGCCGCCGATCACACCGGTACCGATCGCGTGCTTGCTGCCCGCACCGGCGCCAGACGCAATCGCCAGCGGCACCACACCAAGAATGAACGCCAGCGAGGTCATGATGATCGGCCGCAGACGCATGCGGCATGCCTGCAATGCCGCGTCGACATGACTCATCCCCTGCTCGTGCAGCGCCTTGGCGAACTCGACGATAAGGATCGCATTACGCGCCGACAGACCGATGGTGGTGACCAGGCCCACCTGGAAGAACACCTCGTTGGACAGCCCGCGCAGCAAGGTGAAGGCCAGCGCCCCGACGATACCCAGCGGCACGACCAGCATGACCGAGAACGGAATCGACCAGCTCTCGTAAAGCGCCGCCAGGCAGAGGAACACCACCAGCAGCGACAGGGCATAGAGCGCCAGCGTCTGCGACCCCGCCAGCCGTTCCTCGTAGGACTGGCCAGTCCAGGAATAGCCCACGCCAGGTGGCAGCTGGGCGGCGATGCGTTCGACCTCGGCCATGGCATCACCGGAACTGTAACCAGGCGCCGGCTCACCGAGCATCTCGATCGCGCTGACGCCGTTGTAGCGGGACAGCTTCGGCGATCCGTAAGTCCATTCGCCGCTGGCAAAGGCGCTGAACGGCACCATCTCGCCGGCATCGTTACGCACATACCACTTCTGCAAATCCTCAGGGCTCATGCGCGCGTCCGGAACGCCCTGCAAATACACCTTCTTCACCCGCCCTCGATCGATAAAGTCATTGACGTAGCGCCCACCCCAGGCGATCGACAGGGTGCTGTTGATCTCCGCCAGCGAAACGCCCAGTG
>DAMCQE010000112.1:0-3585 GCA_032105665.1 Pseudomonas sp.
CTGATCGTCGCGCTGACCGATCTGCTGGTCGCCCAGGGCTTTCGCTGGGTGGTGTTCACCGGCACGCCGGCCCTGCTCAACAGCTTCCAGCGCCTGGCCCTGGAGCCACTGGCGCTGGCCCCGGCCGATCCGGCGCGGATGGGCGAGGAGCTGGCCGACTGGGGCAGCTACTACGCCAGCCGCCCGCAGCTGATGGCCGGCGAGATCCTGCCCGGCCACCAGCGTCTGCTGCAGCTGGGCATCTACGCCCGACTCGGCTACCAGCCGTTGTTCGATGCCTCAGAGGTGCCCCATGCAGCCTGCAGCTGAACGCTTCTGGGCAAGCCTGGAACAGCACAGTGGCATCGCCCTGAGCGAGGGGCCGCGCCAGCTGAGCTATGCCGAGCTGCGCCACGAGGTCGCGACCCGTGCCAGTCAGCTGCAACAGCTCGGCGTGCAGCGCGTCGCCCTGGCGCTGGACAACGGCCTGGACTGGGCGCTTTGGGATCTGGCCCTGCTGCGCACCGGGCTGGTCTGCGTGCCGCTGCCGGGTTTCTTTTCTCCGGCGCAGCAGGAGCATGTGCTGAACCACGCCGGCATCGACTGCCTGATCGGCGCGGTCAGCCCGCTCAGCGAGCGCTGCGGTTTCCGCCCGACCGCCTCCGGCCTGCTGCAGCGCGAACCGCAGACGGTCACGCCGGTGCCGGTCGGTACGCTGAAGCTCACCTACACCTCCGGCACCACCGGCCAGCCCAAGGGCGTCTGCCTGGATGCGGAGGCGCAGCTGGCGGTGGCCGAGAGCCTGTGGCAGGCCAGTCTGCCCTGTGATGTGCGCCAGCACCTCTGCGTGCTGCCGCTGGCGACCCTGCTGGAAAACATCGCCGGGCTCTATGCGCCGCTGCTGGCGGGTGCACGGGTCGAACTGCGCCCGCTGGCGGAAATCGGCTTCAGCGGTGCGGCGGGCTTCGAGCTGCCACGTTTGCTGGCCACGCTGCAGGCGAGCCAGCCGCACAGCCTGATCCTGCTGCCGCAGCTGTTGCTGGCGCTGGTCAGCGCCGCCGAACAGGGCGTGCCATTGCCAGCGTCGCTGCGCTTCGTCGCGGTTGGTGGCGGCCGCGTCGCGTCGCAGCTGCTTGAACGCGCAGAGCGGCTCGGACTACCGGTGTTCGAGGGCTACGGCCTGTCCGAGTGCGCCTCGGTGGTCTGCCTGAACACACCCGATGCACGGCGCATCGGCACGGTCGGCCGGCCACTGGCGCACGTCGAGCTGCGCTTGGCCGACGATGGCGAGGTACTGGTGCGCGGCCCGCATATGCTCGGCTACCTCGGCGAACCTCCGCAGGTCGGCGAGTGGCTGCCGACCGGCGACCTCGGCCACTTCGAGGACGGCTTCCTGATCCTGCACGGGCGCAAGAAGCACCAGTTCGTCACCGCCTACGGGCGCAACGTCAACCCGGAATGGGTCGAGGCGGAGCTGGTGCAGCAGGCCCCCATCGCCCAGGCCTGGCTGCATGGCGAGGAACTGGCACAGAACGCCGCCGTGCTGGTGCCCAGACGCGGCGATTGCAGCGATGCCGAGCTGCAGGCGGCAGTCGAACGGGTCAACGTCGGCTTGCCGGACTACGCCCGCGTGCACCACTGGCTGCGCGCCGCCGAGCCCTTCACCGCCGGTAACGGCCTGGCCACCGCCAACGGCCGGCTGCGTCGCAACGCCCTCTTCAACCATTACCAATCGGCGATCAACGCCCTTCCGTCCTGACTTTCGAGGTTCATCATGGATTTCTTCGACCAGTTGCAACACCAGACCAATACCGAGCGCGAGTACCTGCTCCGCGCACCGATCATCCACGCTGCGCTCGCCGGCACCGCGACCCGCGCGCAGTACATCGCCTTCCTGACTCAGGCCTACCACCACGTCAAGCACACCGTGCCGCTGTTGATGGCTTGCGGCGCACGCCTGCCGGAGCGGCTGGAGTGGCTGCGCGAGGCGATCGCCGAATACATCGAGGAGGAAATCGGCCATCAGGAATGGATCCTCAACGACATCCGCGCCTGTGGCGGCGATGCCGAGGCGGTGCGCCACGGCCAGCCGGCACTGCCCACCGAACTGATGGTCGCCTATGTCTACGACCGCATCGCGCGGCACAATCCGGCGAGTTTCTTCGGCATGGTCAACGTGCTGGAAGGCACCAGCATCGCCTTGGCGACCCAGGCCGCCGGCGTGCTGCAGGACAAGCTCGAGCTGCCGGCCAAGGCGTTCAGCTACCTGACCTCGCATGGCAGCCTGGACATGGAGCACATCGAGTTCTTCAAGAAGCTGATGAACCGCCTCAACGACGAGGACGACAAGGCCGCCGTGGTGCACACCGCTCGCGTCGTCTACCGCCTCTACGGCGACATCTTCCGCAGCCTGAGCGCACCGGAGCACGACCATGCAACTGCGTGACGCGCGAATCCTGCTGACCGGTGCCAGCGGCGGCATCGGCCAGGTGCTGGTCGAGCGGCTCTGCGCGAACGGCGCACGGCTGTTACTGGTGGGACGCGACAGTCTTGCTCTGGAAGCGCTGACGCGTCGCTATCCGGGGCAGGTCAGCCTGGTCTGCGCCGACCTCACCCAGCGCAGTAGCCGGCATACGGTGCTCGATGCCGCGCGGCGTTTCGGCGGCCTCAACTGCGTGATCAATGCCGCCGGGATCAACCAGTTCAGCCTGCTCGAACAGCAGGACGAGGATGCCATCGCCCGCCTGATCGGCGTCAACGTCACCGCCACGCTGCAGCTGACCCACCTGCTGCTGCCGCTGCTGCGCCAGCAACCGCAGGCGCTGCTGGTCAATCTCGGTTCAACCTTCGGCTCCATCGGCTATCCGGGTTTCGCCGCCTACTGCGCAAGCAAGTTTGCCCTGCGCGGCTTCTCCGAGGCGCTCCGGCGCGAATTGGCCGACAGCCACATCAAGGTGCTCTACATCGCCCCGCGCGCCACCCGTACGACCATGAACAGCGCCGACGTGGTGGCGATGAACAACGAGCTGCAGGTGGAGATGGACGATCCGCAAGAAGTCGCGCGGCAGATCGTCCACGCCATCGCCGCCGAGCGAGAGGAGCTCTACCTCGGCTGGCCGGAAAAACTCTTCGTGCGTCTCAACGGGCTGCTGCCGCGGCTGGTCGACCAGGCCCTGCGCAAGCAGTTGCCGGTGATCAAGCGCTTCGCCGGCGCCGAACAGCCGCAGCCACCCACCCCCCAGTCCAACTCAACCGGAGAACACCCATGATGCGTCTGCTCGGCCTCTGCGCCCTGATGCTGGCCCTGGCCAGCCAACCCTCCTTCGCCCTCAGTCCGGCCGGCGAATCGTCGCTGCGCCAGATCCAGGCGCGCTGGGCGGAGACCAACTATCAGCTGCCCGCCGCACAGCGCGAAGCGGCCTTCGCCAAGCTCGCCGCGGAGGCCGAAAGCGCGGTCGGCGGCGAACCGCAGGCCGCCGAACTGCACATCTGGCACGGCATTGTGCTCAGCACCTGGGCCGGCGCCAAGGGCGGGCTCGGCGCTCTGGGTTTGGTCAAGCAAGCTAAAGCCGAACTGGAAAAAGCCATCGAACTTGAGCCACAGGC
>DAMCQE010000113.1:0-3054 GCA_032105665.1 Pseudomonas sp.
GGCGTTCGGCCTGCTCCGGCGTGCGCATCAGCCGGGCAAGGTCGCGGCGGCGCTGTAGCTCGTTGAGAAAGCTCGTCTGGCCATCCGGGTTCTGCACACGACAGGGCCGCCGGGCGACCTTCAGCGCCCAGTCGCGCCTATCCAGCTGTACGCGGTAGACGCGCGCCGTCAGACCGTCATCGAGGCATGCGCGCACCCAGGGCTCGTCACCACGCACCGCCGCCAGTTGTTCCGGTGGCAGCGGGCAATCCTCCACGCGGCCCAGGCGAAACTCGGTGCCGCTGGCAAGAAAGGCCAGCTGGGCCTGACGCCGTGCCGCTGCGGTCAGCGAGGCTGCACTCATCGAGCCTGCACCACGATGACCTTGTCCTCTCCCAACTCGCGGGCGAAGGCATAGGGCTGACCGGGCGAAAGCAGTCGATGTTCACCCGCGCCGATCGCCGGATGGCGCGCACGGAACCGACCGATTCGCTGCCAGTGCTCGATCAATCCAGCGATCTCGGGGCGCCCGTGCTCGGGCCAGTTCATCGAACTGCGGGTGCCCTGATACGGGTCCGAACCGCTGGCACCGAAGGCGCGGGCGCTTTCGTCGCCGTAATAGATCTGCACCGCGCCGGGCGCCAGCAGCAGGGCGGCGGCGAGGCCGCGCTGGCGGGTCAGGTCGCCCTTGGCCAGCTGATTGAACAGCGCCGTGTCGTGGGACGAGGCGTAGCTCAGTAGGTTGTGGCTGGGCGTCTCGGCCAGGCGCCGGGCATAGTCGGCGTAGCTGGGTTCGGCGGCCGCGAGGCAATCGCTGGCGGCCACGGCCTGTTCCTGGAAGTCGAAGTTGATCAGCGCGTCGAAGCCCTGGTTCAGGTAGTCGCTGGCCTGCGGTCCATGGCCAAACACTTCGCCGACCATCCAGAACGGCTCGTCGGCCATGGGATCGTCCGGGTTGGCGCGGGCCCAGTCGGCGCGGGCGCGCTCGGCAGCGGCGCGCAATTCGGCCCAGGTCGATGGCTCGACATGCTTGACGGTGTCGGCACGGAAGCCGTCGACGCCGAATTCGCGGACCCAGAGTGTCAGCCATTCGATCAGGTAGTCGCGCACGCGATAGCCCTCGCGCGGCTCGGCACGGGTCTGCGCCTTGCGCGCGAGAAACTCGGGCAGCGCGACGACCGCCTCGGATTCGGTACGGAAATCCGGCAGAAAGGCCAGCGAGCCCTTGAGCGGATCGACCGTGCTACTGGGCGGTGTGTCGTAATCGGCGATGCCCGCCCGCACCCAGTCGCGGCCCCACCAGGCGGCCCAGCTCGGATGCTCGTAGTCCACCAGGTTGTGGTAGGCGTGCAGATTCTCGTGCGGCTCCGGCTGCCAGGTGCTCCATTGCTCGGGTAGGTACTCGGCCATGCCGTCGCGCAGGGCGCCGAAGCCCTGTTGCTGCATGTCCTGCAGGGTCGAATAGCCAGGATGGTTCAGCACCACGTCGAACAACACGCGGATGCCGCGGGCATGGGCGGCGCGGATCAGCGCGCGCAGGTCGTCCTCGCTGCCCATGTTGGCGTCGAGCTGGGTGAAATCCAGGGCGTAGTAGCCGTGGTAGCCGTAGTGGCGGAAGTCGCCGCCATCGCCGCCGCCGACCCAGCCGTGGATCTGCTCGTAGGGTGCGCTGATCCACAGCGCATCGACGCCGAGGCTGGCGATATGGTCGAGCCGCTCGGTCAGCCCCTTGAGATCGCCGCCGTGGAAGGTGCCGACCTCCTCGGCGCCATCCGGCTCGCGGCCATAGCTGCGGTCGTTGCCTGGATCGCCATTGGCGAAGCGGTCGGTGAGCACGAAGTAGACGATCGCGTTGCGCCAGTCGCGCAGTGCCGGTTTGGCCGGCTCGGCGGCTTCGAGCAGCAGGAGGCCATCGCTGCCGGCGGCGGGTTGCAATGTCACCTGGCCGTCGCGCACGTCCGCCGTAGCGCCGGATAGCGCATCGCGCAGGGTCTGGCCATCGCGGAACACGTCGCCAACCGCCACGTTCACCGCGCCGCCGTCCCAGACCCGGCAGACCGGCACAGCCGTCTTCGGCTCGGCGGCCTTGATCGGCAGCAGACGCAGCGCCGCTGAGGCGCCGGTCTCGACGATCAAGCGATAGCGTCCGGCCTCGGGCACTTCGTAGCGGTAGGCGCTGTCTTTGCCAAGCGGCTGACGACGGAACGGCGCAAGCGCGGTGTTTTCGACGCCTGCTTGCGGCATCACCAGGTGCAGCCGACCGGGTTCGAGTTCCAGCAGTGTGTCGTAGCGATCGGCTGCCAAGGCGTTCCAGCTCGGTGACAGCGGCTGGTCGTTCAGGCGAACGCTCAGCTCGGGAGCGGCGAGGCCGGACAAGGGCAGGGCGAGGCCGAACAGTAGCGGCAGGGCGGATAACCGGTGGGCGCGCATCAAAATGTGGCTCCATTATGCTTTTTCGCTACATTTGACCGCGCGTTGGCAGCCGGGTATAGGCGTAAACCCCAGGCTCATGGCGTATTTTGTGCCGCTGCGACGACCTTTCTACGCCCCGCTTCTACGCCCTCCGCCCCCTCGGGGAGGAGGATGCACATGGCACAGGACGCGCCGAGGATGGAACGACTGTCAGAGCCTCAGGCCGGCAGCAGGTGGAACAACTAATAAGAAGCCACGAGGAAAGCGAAGCATGAACAAGAAATTCTGGTGTATCGCCACCGTCGGCCTGGCGGCCACCTTCAGCCTGCCGCTACCGGCGCTGGCGGCGATCGAGGAAGGCAAGCTGGTCGTCTGGATCAACGGCGACAAGGGCTATAAAGGCCTGGCCGAAGTCGGCGAGAAGTTCACCGCCGAAACCGGCATCCCCGTCGAAGTGGCCCACCCCGACAGTGCCACCGACAAGTTCCAACAGGCAGCCGCCACCGGCAACGGCCCGGACATCTTCATCTGGGCCCACGACCGCATCGGCGAATGGGCCAAGAGCGGCCTGCTCACCCCCGTCACCCCCAGCGCGGACACCAAGTCGGGCATTGCCGACTTCTCCTGGCAGGCGGTGACAGCACCTGTGCACCGGCCTTGGCG
>DAMCQE010000114.1:0-2775 GCA_032105665.1 Pseudomonas sp.
GCCAACAATTGCCCGCAGTACCGATTTTCCTCCTCCCTTGGTAGCAATACGCCGCTGCAGGCCAGGAAAACCGTGCCCTCCCGGGGCTGGTAGGGGCCATCGACGGCACCGAAGTCGCAACCAAACGGCCGGAAAAGACTATTCCGCACGGCCAGCCCAGCCCCTAAAACGGACGTCCCCTCGCTCAGAAGGATACGAGCCATGTTTCACCCGATCCTGCTCTTCACCCTCCTCCTCCTGCCCCTCGCCAGCGCCAATGCCGCCCAGCCGATCCGCCTGGGGCTCAATTACCCGAGCACCGGCAACTACAAGTCCGAAGGCCTTGAACTGAGTCGCGGCGCCCTGCTCGCCGTGGACGAGATCAACGGGCGCGGCGGTGTGCTCGGTCGTCCGCTACAGCTGGTCAGCCTCAATTCGGCTGCACGCGCGGAAAAGGCCGAGGCGAATATCGATCGTTTTGCCAGCCAGGGCACCGTCATGGTGTTCGGTGGCGCCAACAGCGAGGAAGCCCTCGCCGCCGGGCAGCGGGCACGCCAGCTAGGACTGCTGTACTTCCCGACCCTCGGCTACGCCAACGAGATCACCGGCCGCGACGGCCATCGCCATCTGTTCCGCGAATCCAACAGCGCCTGGATGAGCGCGCGGGTGCTGGGCGAGTACCTCAGCTGGCACATGCCCAACCGGCGTTACTACTACATCAGCCTCGACGACGCCTGGGGCCGCAGCATGGAACAGGCCCTGCGCGAGGCGACCAAGAGCCGCGACCGTGCCCGTCACGGCTATTCGAAGATCGCCGAGCGTGGCGCACGCCGCGGTGACTACCTGGCGGCACTGCAGAAGGCTGCCGCCAGCGACGCCGACGTACTGGTGATCGTGCTGCTCGGTCAGGACCTGGTACAGACCATGCGCCTGGCACAGACGCTGGAACTGGGCAAGCGCATGCAGATCATCGTGCCCAATCTGACCCAGAGCATCGTCGAGCAGGCCGGACCGCTGGTCATGGAGAACGTGATCGGCACCGAGGCCTGGACCTGGCGCGTGCCCAAGCTGGTGGACAGTGTCGAGGGGCAGACCTTCGTCGACCGTTTCATCGCCCAGCACCAGGCCTACCCTGGCAGCACCGCCGCCTCGGCCTATGGGATCGTCCGGCAGTGGGCGGCCGCGGCACAGCGTGCCGGCAGCCTGGACAGCGAAGCGGTGATCGCGGCCCTGGAAGGCCATCGCTATCGCCTGCTCAAGGACGAGCAGTACTGGCGCGACTTCGACCATCAGAACGTGCAGAGCATCTACGCCGTGCGGGTCCGCAACCGCAGCGAAATCATGCAGGACCGTTTCAAGCAGGATTACTTCACCATCATCCACCGCATGGATGGCGAAGAAGCTGCGCCAAGCCTGGATGACTGGCAACAGGAACGCGGCGATCAGCTACAGCTGCAGTGAAACTCCTCACTGGTCGACGCGTTCGAGCGCGTCGGCCTCGTAGCGCGGATAGAGGTGGCTGACGCTGCGGATCAGTTCGTAGCGCGTCAGGCTGATGCCGGCGAAAAGCTCCGGTATCGGACTCTGGATCACCTCGTTCATATCCGCCCCGCTGGCGGCGGAATCACGCAGCAGGCCATCGAGCCAGCCGAGATAGTCGCGCATCTGGGCGAATGGCGCGGCATCGTCCGCCACCGGGCCGTGCCCGGCCACCAGGCGCTTCCAGGGCAAGGCCTGGAGGGTATCCAGATCAGCCAGCCAGACATCCAGCCCCGGACTGTTTGGCGTCGTCAACGCACGCTGGTAGAACAGGATGTCACCGGCGAATAGCACACCTGTGCGCTCGTCGAGGATGGCCAGGTCCGCACCGGTATGCCCGCGCAGCGCCAACAGGCGCAGCGTGCGCCCACCGACTTCCAGCGTACCGGTCGTGACGCTCTCGGTCGGCAGCACCACTTCGGTGCCGCGCATCCAGTCGCCAACCAGGCGGTACATGTTTTCCGCCATGGCGTTGCCCTGCTCGCGCAGCAGTTCGGTGGTACCGGCCAGCGCGGCGATTGGCACGTCGGCGAATGCCTGGTTGCCCAGCACATGGTCCGGATGATGGTGGGTCAGCAGTACCTTGATGATTGGCCGATCGGTCACCCGGGCAATGGCTTCGCGCATCGCCTCGCCGTAGCGTCTGGACGGCCCGCTGTCGATCACCACCACGCCAGAGTCGGTGACGATGAAACCGGTGTTGACGATGTTGCCGCCATTGGCCTTGTCGAAGTTGGCCGTCGAGCCTTCCAGCAGCCAGACGCCCTCGGCGAGCGGTTGCGGCTGCAACTCGTAGCGAAGCTCGGCGTGCACGGATGACGTCAGACAGAACGCGAAAATCAGAATGAACAGGCGCATGACGCCTCCTTGGCTTGGGTTATCGCAGGCCGAAGCGGAGATGGGCTCAGAGCGCGGCTTCGAACTCGTTGCCGTTGTTGTCGCGCAGCCACAGGCGGGTGTCCTGCTCGCCTTTCACCTCCAGGCTGAGGCTGGGGTTCTCGGCGACGGCGGGATACAGCTCGAGCGCTGCCAGGACCTGCCCGTCGGCAGCGCGCAGCTCGGCCTGGTTGAGGAAGAACTCCGGAATGCCACCGACCAGGCCGTTATCCATGGGATGGGAGACCTGCAGGCGCAGGCGGCTGAAGTCACCGCGCGCGAAGCGCCCGCCGATCACCTCACCGAGCCGGTCCTCCCAGCCGGGCTGCGCGCGCACCACGCTGGGCGCGGTGCACCCCCCACCGGCGGCATCGACCCTCG
>DAMCQE010000115.1:0-2587 GCA_032105665.1 Pseudomonas sp.
ACGCACGCGATGATTCTGTGGGCCCTAGATGCCTACTGTTCGACTCCTGGTGCCGGCACCACGATTTGAAGGCTCGCAGAAATGCGGGCCTTTTTCGTTTTTGGCTGGGCCAGCAGTGCTCGCTGCCAACACAGCCGAGCACCGTTCGAGGTGATGCCGCAGATGCGCCAGAGTCGACGCGCATCTGCGGCACTAGCCGAGCTCGATAGCGATCAAGGCGCAGTCCTTCGCACAAGGCGGGCCGCCAGCGCGCCGCTGGATGCCAGAGTCGCCAGCACGACCACGCCATTCCAGCCCCATTGCCCAAGCGCCAGGCTGCCCAGTCCCGCGCCCGTCGCCATCCCCACGAACACACCTGTGAACAGCACAGCATTCAAGCGACTGCGCGCGGGCGGGTCGATGCCGTAGACGATGGTCTGGTGGGCGACCAGGGTCGCCTGAATGCCGAAGTCAAAACCGATGGCGGCCACCACGATCAGACCCAACTGGGCTTGCGGTGGCACCACACCGACCAACCCGAGGGCCGCGAAGGATACGGTGGTCAGGGCCGCACCGAGGAGAGTCACGCGCTCTGGTCCGCGGCGGTCGGCCAGTCGCCCGGCCAAAGGCGCGGCAAGCGCACCAGCGGCTCCTGCAAGGCCAAACGCTCCGGCCGCGGCGCTACCAAGCCCGAAACTGGCGTGCAGCATGACGGCGAGCGTCGACCAGAACGCACTGAAGGCAACGGACAACAGACCCTGGGAAACAGCCGCGCGGCGCAGGGTCGGATGTTGCGCCCAGAGTCTGAGCATGGAGCCGAGCAAGGCGCCGTAGCCCAGTGACGTGGTTGGTGCGAACCGTGGCAATCCGCGCCAGGCGGCGACCCCGATCAAGCCAATCGAGCCAGCCGCGAGGGCGTAAACGGCACGCCAGCCGAATTGCTCGGCAATGAGACCGCTCATGACCCGGGAGAGCAGAATGCCCAGCAGCAGCCCGGTCATGACCGTACCCACGACCTTCCCGCGCTGCGTCTCGGGCGCCAGGGTGGCAGCCGCTGGAACGATGTCCTGCGCCAGCGTCGCGGCAAGGCCGATCACCAGGCTCGCGGCGAGCAAGGTACCGACGCCCGGGGCGATGCTGCCGAGTAGCAGAGCCAGCATGAGCATCGAGGCCTTTGCCAGAATGATCCCGCGCCGGTCATAGCGATCACCCAGCGGCGCCAGGAGCAGAATGCCGAGCGCATAGCCAAGCTGCGTCAGCATCGGAACCATGCCGACCGCACCTTCGCTGGCCTGGATATCAGAACCGAGCACACCCAGGATCGGCTGACTGTAATAGAGCGTGGCCACGCTGAAGCCGGCACCCGATGCCAGGAGCAGGACAAGCCCAGGCGAGAGCAGATCCGTGCGGTTGTTGAGCGTCAGGGATGAGGAAGTGGAAGTCATGAGGGCAATCCCAGTCCGAACAGAGTCGCGACATTCTCCATGCGCATAAACGGTGGCTGTAGTACCTTCAGACACAGATCCGTTATGCGTGAAACGTATGAATGACTACTCGACAGCGGGCATCGATCGCATCGATCTGCTACGTACCTTCATCAGAATCGTCGACGCCGGAAGCCTCTCGGCGGCGGCGACGCAACTGGGCACGACCCAGCCCACGGTCAGCCGCCGGCTGCAGGCGCTGGAGCGGTCACTCGGCCTGCAGCTGCTCAATCGCTCGACCCACCGAATGCAGCTTACCGGTGATGGTGAGCGCTGCTACGGTTTCGCCCGGCAGGTCCTCGAAAGCTGGGGCGAGATGGAAGCCGAGCTGCTCGGCGCGCGTGACGACCCGCGCGGCACGCTTCGGGTGCAGGTCCCGCACGCCTTCGGCCAGAACCAGCTGGTTGCCCCGCTCGGCAAATATCTGTCGCGCTACCCGAACGTGAGCGTCGAATGGGTACTGCATGATCGCTCGCCCAACTTCACGGCCGAGGGAATCGATTGCGCGATACAGGTGGGCGCCATCGAGGACCCTTCCGTGGTCGCTATCCGCCTCGGCGAAGTCCCGCGCATAGTGGTGACCCATCCGGCACTGCTTGGCGAGGGCCCGCTGCCGACCACCACCGAGCAACTCCAGCGCCTGCCCTGGCTGGCCCTGCGGACCTACTACACCGACGAGGTCGTGCTGACCTGCCAGGCGGACGGGCGCTCGCATCGCTTCGCGATCCAGCCACGCATGAGTACGGACAGCCTCTACGCCCTGCGCAGTGCGGCGCTGGCAGGGCTTGGCGCGTGCGTCAGCTCCGCCTGGGTGGTTGCACAGGACATCGAAGAAGGCCGGCTGGTCCAGCTCGTGCCGCAGTGGCGAGCCGCTCCCCTGCCCGTCTACCTCATCTACCCACATGCGCGCAGCTATCCCGCCAAGCTGCGCCTGTTCGCCGAGATCATCCGTACGGACATGCCCAACCTCGTCGGCATGACCCATACAGGCACCAACGCGCCGCAACCTGCCGCCATCGCCGGACGGCCTGTTCCCTGAGTATCTGTCACCTGCATTGCCAGGGTGGCCTGAGCGTGTAGAATCCCGCGCCCCAAAATCAGGAGACAGAACGTTGGTGATTCAT
>DAMCQE010000116.1:0-2513 GCA_032105665.1 Pseudomonas sp.
GTCGTAATTACGGATATTGACAGTTGAAAGGGTCAGGCGGCCAAGGGAATGATTCAGCTGGCCGAATAGCTGCTGACGCTTCGCATAGAACTCCGGCGAAAATCGGTTGGGGTTACCGGTACGGCTGAGCTCGTCGACATACGCGACGTTGATCTTTTCCAGCGTGCTCCTGACGTCTCCCAGCTGGCGTCCGGCTGCGGCACTGAGTACACCCAGCGCGGTGCTCTGGTGGGATGCGACCGTTTCCAACGAGACGTAGTCCAGAACTTCCAGGTGCCGCTTGACCGTCATGGCTTCGGCAGGTGACAACTGTTGAATGCCTTCACTTGCGAGCCGGGCCTGTTCCCTGAGTATTTCCAGGCGTTGTCGGTCCGCGTCGGTGCGCGGCATGTTGGAGATAATGACGATCTCGCCAGGCAGGACCGTTTCGTTGAGATGCTCGTTGTTACGCTGGAACAACGAGCGGTGGAGGAAGTGCATTTCACGTCCGTAGATCGCCTCATAGATCGCCTGGCGGCTCTGTACCTTTTCGTTCCAGTAGAAGGCGGCGTCGAATGCAGCTCCGCTGCACTGGCTATCCTGCATGATCTGCCCTGTGGTACAGCCGGGGCGTGCCGGGCTGCTCGTTGCAGGCACGTGCAAGACCTGGCCAGTCTGGATCTGGTTGGGGTCTTCAATCTGCGGGTTCAGGCGTAGCAGGCTGCTGACGGTGGTGCCGTGATCGCTGGCGATCCGGGTCAGGGTATCGCCCCTCTGTATCGTGTATTCCATCGCTTTATCCATGCAGGCCAAGCAGGCAGGCTTCGGTACGAGCCAGCCGGTGCTCAGCAGGTTCTTCCTTGTTGGTCAGCGCCGCTCGAACCTCGGGGCTGTCGATGGCATCGGGAAACTGCAGCGCTAATTCAACGTAAGCGAAAAGGTGCTGTTCGGCCTCGATACCGAAGGCCTCGGCTTCGTGCACGCGCTGCTCGACGACGGCTTCCAGCTCCGGGGCGGACTTTTCATGAAAGTTGTCTGCAGAAAAATGGCTTATCAGGCGATGGATGAAGCGCTGTCGCTCCTGTTGTTGCCAATGGGCGAGGTGCTCGGGACGGAGCGCAAACCAGCCCTCGTCGTCAGCAGTTCTGCTGAGAGAAGTCTGGTTTGTGGTGAAACCTTGCCATTCGCTCTGCTCGGTGGTCAGCCAGATGCCGCTGATCGGGCCGAGCCAAGCGCCCAGCTCTTCTTGCGTGAGGCTGTCGAAGAAGCGCTCGCTCAAGGCTGGGTCGTAGAACCTGCAGAACGCCAGGTCACCGGAGGGCAATCTGACGCTGAGAAGGCTGCGCAAATGATTCGCCAGATCATCGATGCTCGCCGCGCTTTCCAACAGCAGCCCTGCCGATTGCCAGCGCTCCCGGTTCTGCCACATCAGATGCTGCCCCGCGAGGCTGTACAGGACGGGGCTGCATTCCCGCATGGACTCATGGCGCGTGCCTCGGTACAGCAGCTCCAGGTGGGGTTCGTCGTCGTGTTGGTAGATGATCTGCAGAGCCGGTAATGCAGCACTATCGAGCAGCAGATAGAGGTCATCTCGCTCGATGTCCGGTTCCTCTACAGCCTGCATCAGACCGTGCTCGCGTTCTTGCCGCATGGGCAAACCTCCAACTGGCATGAGCCATCGGCTTGCATTCCGCATTGCTTGACCAACAGCAGCTTGGCGGCCGCGGCCAGTTTGAGTTGCCGCGACATGTTGATCAAGGCAGGCAAGGTGAGGTTGCCGGCAACGGCGCTGGTCGCCAACCATGGCATCACCGGCGCCAGAATCTTCAGCCCCGAGCCCTTTCCGGCTGCGCCACCCGAATTCATCCGGATCGTCGCACCGCTCAGCGTCACCCCGTTGGGGTCGAGCTTGAGGAAACTGCCGCCGCCTGAGGCGGTGAGTTCCATTCCTGCGTCGATGACGACCTTGCTGCCGGCGTAGTAGTGGATTTCATTGCCCGCCTCGATGAACTGGCCGGTGCCGATCTTCAGGTGCTGGCTGTTGCCCACGGTGAGGTGGTCGTTGGCGCGGATTTCGGTCTTGCGGTCGGCGTGGGTGGTGCGGTGTTCTTCGGCGCGGAATTCGCTGTAGCTGTTGGCTTCCACCGTGTCGTGGCGCTCGTGGCCGACGCGGATCTTCTGGTCGTGCTCGATGTTCTCGTCCCAGTCGCGCTGGGCGTGAAGGTAGATCTGTTCGGCACCCTTGCGGTCTTCGATGCGCAGTTCGTTGTAGCCACCACCACCCGGGCTGCTCAGGGTCTTGAACACCATGCGGGTCTTGTTGGCCGGCAGGTCGTAGGGGACCTGATGCTCCTTGTGGTACAGGCAGCCGGTCACCAGCGGCTGGTCGGGATCGCCATCGAGGAAAGTCACCAGCACTTCCATGCCGACCCGCGGAATCGCGATGCCGCCATAGCGGTCGCCAGCCCAGCTGGAGCTGACGCGCAGCCAGCAGCTGGTCTTGTCGTCGGCCTGGCCGTGGCGGTCCCAGTGGA
>DAMCQE010000117.1:0-1976 GCA_032105665.1 Pseudomonas sp.
CAGCACACGAGGTAATCATGAGCAAGGCTCCAATCGCCATCATCGGAACCGGAATAGCGGGACTGTCGGCCGCTCGCGCGCTTCACGAAGCCGGGCAAGCCGTACACCTGTTCGACAAGAGCCGCGGCAGCGGCGGCCGCATGGCGAGCAAACGCAGCGATGCCGGCACGCTAGACCTCGGCGCGCAATACTTCACGGCGCGTGATCGCCGCTTCAGCGAGATCGTGCGCCAGTGGCAGGAAAGCGGCTGGGTAGAGCAATGGGCCCCTACCCTGTTCCAGTCCCGCGAAGGCCAGTTGAAGCCTTCGGCCGACGAGCAGCTGCGCTGGGTCGGCACACCGACCATGAGCGCGATTACCCGAGGCTTGCTGGGTGAACTGCCGGTGACCTTCAGCTGCCGCATCACCGAAGTATTCCGCGGCGAACGCTTCTGGACGCTGGTCGACGCTACGGGCGCCAGCCATGGCCCGTTCAGTCATGTGATCATCGCCGCCCCTGCTCCGCAGGCCGCCGCATTGCTGTCCGGTGCGCCAAAACTGGCTGCCGTGGCCGCGAGTGTAGCGATGGAGCCGACCTGGGCGGTGGCCCTGGGTTTCGCCAATCCGCTGGATACCGCGCTGGAAGGCTGTTTCGTCCAGGACGATGCGCTGGATTGGGTGGCACGCAACCGCAGCAAGCCAGGCCGGGACGGCGCGCTCGATACCTGGGTGCTGCATGCCACCAGCAACTGGAGCCGCCAGCATCTGGACCTGCCCAAGGAGGCGGTCATCGAATGCCTGCACGGCGCCTTCGCCGAGCTGATCGACTGCGTGGTCCCGGCGCCGGAATTGACCGTGGCGCATCGCTGGCTCTACGCCCGCCCGGCACAGGCACACGAATGGGCCGCACTGGCCGATGCCGGGCTGGGCCTATACGCCTGTGGCGACTGGTGCCTCTCCGGTCGCGTGGAAGGCGCCTGGCTCAGCGGTCAGGAAGCCGCGCGCAGGCTACTGGAAAACCTCTGATCCTCCTTGCCCGCATGAGTGGCTGACCGGGCTCTGATCCAGGTCAGCCGAGCGCGCGGGCCAGCTGCTATCATCGCGCGCTTTCTGAACGCCCCTTCAGCGGAGTCCCGATGAATCCCTCCACCCTGATCGGCATCGTCGCGAGCATCGGCCTGCTGGCCGTGGTTGTGCTGTTCGCCGCGAAAGAACCTGCGCTGTTCATCGATTTTCCCAGTCTCGGCATCGTTCTGGTCGGCACGCTGGCCGCCACCTTCATCAGCTATCCGCTGCGCGAGGTGACACGGGTGTTCGGGCTGCTGTGGACGGTCATGCGCAACGAGCGGCTGTACACCCGCCAGGACCTCGAGGAACTGGTGCAGATCTCGCGGCTGTGGATCAGCGGCGACCTGCCGGCGGTGGAAAAGGCCGTAGAACAGGTCAGCAACCCGTTCCTGCGCACCGGCGTGCAGCTGGTGATCGACAACACCCCCGAGGAAGACATCCTGGAGGTGCTGCAATGGCGCATCGCCCGCCTGCGCGCACGCGAGAACGCGGAAGCACAGCTGTTTCGTGCCATGTCCAGCTACGCCCCGGCATTCGGCATGATCGGCACCTTGGTCGGGTTGATCAACCTGATGTTCATGCTCGGCAGCGGTGACATGGAACAGATCGGCCGCAGTCTCGCCGTGGCACTGATGACCACCTTTTATGGCGTGCTGCTGGCCAATCTCATTCTCAAGCCGGTGGCGGTGAAGCTCGAGCGGCGCACCGAGCAGCGGGTCGCCCTGATGAATCTGGTCATGCAGGGCATCTCGATGATGTGCAACCGCCGCAGCCCGGCGTACATGCGCGAGACGCTGAAGTCGTTCATCGCCCATCACGACGATGAAATCCGCGACGGTACGCCTACGGCGCCGCACGTCAGACCGCAGGAAGAATGACGGTGAACGGGCAAGCATCCCAGGGCAGCCGCTTCTCCCGCTGGCATATCGA